>MFYT01000068.1 GCA_001789205.1 Candidatus Raymondbacteria bacterium RIFOXYA2_FULL_49_16
CTTCAGGCAGCGTTGTCGCTGAAGGTCCGTGAGGACGAGGTAATCAAGCGTCTTGGCGACGCGTATTACAATGCGAAGAACCTGAAGGCCGCGCTACCGTATCTTGAGCGTGACAATGCGAAGAACGCGGGGAATGCGGAGACGTTGGAGCGTTTGGTGAACGCGTATTTGTCGGTACAGGACGCTGCGAACGCGGTGAAGTATTTGAAGGTCCTGAACCAGAAGGACCCGGGGAAGTTTGGTTCGAGCTATCTTGCCGCCTATGCGTTTGTGCTGCAGAAGGACGATAAGTCTGCGCAGCCGATACTTGAGAAGTATTGTGCTGCCAATGGGAGCGACGACAAGGCGCTGCGCATGCTTGCAGACTTGTACAAGCGTCAGAATAATGCCAAGGGCGCTGTTGAAGTGCTTGAGAAAATGTACGCGGCAAAGGCCAGACCCGAGCTCAAGAAAGAAGTGGGAGATCTTCTTGTCAAAATAGATCTGCCCAATGCGGCTGAGGCGTACGAAATCTACATAAAGACCAACCCCAAAGACAAACAAGTCCTGCTGGCCTTGCGCGATCTCTATGAAGCGCTCAAACACGACGAGTCGCTCAATCCGGTGCTGCAGCGTCTTCTGGTACTCGATCCGAGCAATGAGGCCCTCCTTTCTCGAATAGGAGACATTGATTTTGCAAACAAGCGGTACAAGGAAGCAGTAACCGTTTATGCGCAGGTTGTGAAAAGGAATCCGAAGAACAGCGGTGCGGACCTAGTGCTGGGCGAATCGTATTATAATCTGAATCAATACGCGCTTGCAGAACCGTTTTTAGTAAAGGCAGTCGAACGCAATTCGAATGATGTTGATCTAACCCTGCATTTAGCCCAGGTTTTTGAAAAGAACAAAAAGACCAATAATGCGGCCGATACGTACGAAAAAGTGTTTGCCAAGCGGCAGAAGGATATTGCGCTCATTGATAAGCTCATAAGTCTCAACGAGGCGCTTGGCAATAAAGCGCGCCTTATCGAGCTCTATCGGACGCGCCAGGACGTGTCGGGAAAAAAGGACAAGGATCAGCTTTTAAAGCTTGGCGCCATCTATTTGGCCCAGAAAAAGACGAACGACGCCATCACGACATTTGAAGCTGTCTTGCTGCTCGACAAGGAGAATATGGCCGCGCTTCAAGCGCTTGCCGATCTCTACGAGCAGAACAAAAACCTCAAGGAAGCCTCGTCCCGTCTCGAACAACTTATTGCTTTAAAACCCGACGCGGACCTCTATCTCCGGTTGGCGCACATGTATATCGACATGAAGGACAGTACCAAGGCAATCGATCCTCTCGAGAAATATACCGCAGCTAAAAAGATTGCGCCTGTGGAACTGTATGTGCTTGGAAAGTGCTATCTTACCCAGAAAGCGGCGGACAAAGCTGAGAACGCGTTGCTCAAGGCCCAGGACCAGGCGGAAAAGACCAATAAAGAACTTTTCGGCGTTGCACTTAAGACGCTCTACGGCATATACAGCGCAAAAGGTGACAACGATAATATCAAGAAAACCCTGGTAAAACTTACGGTTTTTGATCCAAAAAATGCCGATTATAACTATGAGTTAGGCGAACGGTTTTATCGGGACAAGGCGTACGATGCCGCGCTAAAGTCGCTTCTTGTGGCAAACGCGGTTTCCCCGAACCTGAGGAACGCGCCACTCATGATTGGCACTATATTATATATGAAGAAACAGGGTAAACAGGCCCTGCCTTATCTCCAGGTTGCGGAAAAGGCCGATGCGAAGAACAACGATGTTCACCGGATGCTTGCCGGAATTTATAGCGAGAACCCTGCCACATTCAATCTTGCCGCGAACCAATACGAGACTGTTTTGCAGAGTGACCGAAAGGACATTGAATCCGCCAAATCGCTCATGGCGTTGTACGAGAAGCAGAAACGGCAGAAGGAGCTTGTGCCGGTCTATGAACGGATCCTTGAACTTGAGCCCGCGAACAAGGTTGCATGGCTGAAACTGGGAACCCTCGCCGCCGATCTCAAGGACGATGCACGCACCGAACGGGCGTTCTTGAAAGTCGTGGAACTCGACCTCAAGAACCTCCAAGCGCTTATAACCCTCGGTGAATTCTACGAAGCGCGCAAAAAATCAAAGGAGGCGATCGGCCATTATCTCAAAGTGATAGAACAGAAGCCGAAAAACCAGATTGAATTCGAACGGCGCGTGGGCGAACTATACCTTGCGGCGAACGACACGGCAAATGCCGAGACCTATTTCAGCAAGGTGATTGAAACCGACCCTTATCAGCACGAGGTCAGCTTCAAACTGGGTGTTATTACCCAGGAAAAGAAGAACTATACAGGCGCAGCCTCCTATTTCGAATTGGCGGCTGAAGCCAAACCCGAGATCGCCAAGTATAATTTTAGGGCGGGACTCTGTTATTTTAAACAGAGCGACTATCCCAACGCAAAACGGCTGCTTCTCGTAGCGCTCAAGCGGGATCCGAAGATCGCTGAGGCGAATTTTATGGTGGGACAGATTCTGATGACCCAGGACGCTTTTGCCGCTGCCATACCATATTTTGGCAGCGCAAATAAATATAAACCCGATGATCTTGATTATCTGAAATTCTACGCTGAGGCGGCATTCAAGGCGAAGAATTACCCGCAGGCTATACCGCTCTACAAGACGCTTTTGGCAAAAAAAGCCGATGATTTCGAATCGCGGGCAAACCTCGGCCGCTGCTTCATGTACCTGAAACAGAATAAGGAAGCGCTCGGAGAATTCGATAAGGTTTTTACCGGAAGGGTGCAGCTCATTGAAGATGAATACGCCATTGGCGAGCTTTATTTCATGGAAAAACGGTCGACCGAAGCGCAGCGTATTTTGGTCAATGTGCTCCGGACCCACCCGGAGAACGCTGATGCGCAGCAGATGGTTGCTGAGATATTTGAGGCGAATGGGGACAAACAGAAGGCCATCGACCATTACGATGAAGCGGTGAAGGCGGATAAAAAGCGTTCTTCTCTTCTCAAGCGGGTGGGTGCCCTGTATTCAGGGCTTGCCAAAGAAGACAAGACCATTACTTCATGGGAGGAGTATCTCAAGAGTAACAACGATGTCGAGGTGGCAAAAAAACTGCTCGCTATTTACAAGAAAAATAACCGGATTGAGGATGTGCGGCGCATGTATTCCATTATTGCCAGGGTCGACACCAAGGACGCGGACAATCTGATGAACCTTGGTCTTCTCGACTACGAGTTCAAAAAACAGGTTGACGCTTTGGGTTCTTTTAACCGGGTGCTGGCGCTTAATCCGAACCATAAAGAAGCGCTGTATATGGCCGGTAAAATCTATTTTGAAATAAAAGATTATACCAAGGCTTTGCCCAAATTGACCGTTGCGGTGCGCGTTGACCCCTCGTCGATCAAGGCCGCTCTCTGCCTTGCCGACTTGTATTACGAGACAAAGAAAGCGGATGAGGCTATTGAGTTTTATAAAAAAGTTTCGGTTGTTGAGCCGCGCAATGAATATGTCCTAGACCGCCTAGTAGATCTGTATAGGATAAAAAAGCAAGATGGCGACCTCATCTTCTTCCTCAAGAAAAAGACGGAACTCAACGCGAAAGCGGGGGATGCGTGGGTCGAGTTAGGCGTTTTCTATCGCAAGGCAAGGAGAAACGAGGAAGCTGAAGTTGCCTTCAAGAAAGGGCTCGATATCAAAGGCGAAAACTACGATGCCTTTGTGAACCTTGCGGAAATGTTTGTCGAGAAAAAACGGGTTGAGGAGGCGATTGAGTACTATAAGAAGGCCATCTATGTCCAGTCAAAAAATCCGGTCAACTACATGAAACTGGGGCGGATCTATCTCTCTAAAGGCGATTCAACCGCGGCCATGGACGCTTTTGAAAAAGTCCTTCAGTACGATCAGAACAGCGGAGAAGCCATCTCAATTCTCGGCAATCTCTATGTTTCGTTTAACTACCAGGACAAAGCAATATCTACGTTCCAGAAAATTGTAAAGGCAAATCCCAAGGATCCGTCAGGATACAAAGCATTGGCCAGATCTTACCTTGGCCAATCGAAGTACCGCGAAGCAGAGGCAAATTTGAACAACGCGTTGCGGCTTTCCCCGAAGGATGCGCAGGCGCTTTATCTTATGGGTGACCTTTACAACGCCCAGAAAGATCACGGCCGCGCTATTGCTTATTACGGCAAGGCCTATCAGCTAAATCCCGATGATATTGATAATGCAGGTAAATACGCTGATGCTCTCTACGAGGATAAAAACTTCAAAACCGCGCTGCCGGTTTTGCTCCGTCTCAAAGCCCAAAGTAAAAGTGATCCGCGTATTACAGCGGTGCTCATGGATTGCTATCTGTCTCTGGGCGACCATGCAAACGCCATGAAGTATGTTGATATCCTTGAAAAGGCCGATCCCAAGCTGCTCGCGAAGAATTTCAAGGTTGCCGTGGCATTTTACAAGCTCAATAAATTTGACAAGGCGCAGTCAATACTTGAGGCCATGGGTCCCCAGAAAAACAAGGAATATTACAATATGCTGGCCAATATCTACATTTCCAAAAAGAAATGGAACGATGCTGCCGACGCCATGAAGGAGTTGCTGGCGCAAGATCCGAGTGATCTGAAAATGAGCCTGCAACTAGGCGATATCTACGAGAACAGGGGAGACGATGAGCTGGCGGTGGAATTGTATAAGAAGATGGAGACACCCTATCCACGAGAATTGCTTCTCAAGGAACGCCTCGTCAAGCTGTATAAAAAGCTTGGTTCTGAAAAAGTTGAGGATCTGCGGATCTCCTTGAACGAAGCCATTGGCCTGAACCCGAAGAACGCGGATTATCTTTTTGAACTTGCCGCAATAATGTTCAACGATGGACAAATGGGAGAGGCGCGGGCAAAGCTATCTCAGGTTGTTACCATGCTTCCAAGCCATCCTCAAGCCAACGCTCTCCTTGGACGAATCTTTCTTGAGAACAAAGACTTCGGCAGGGCTGAGCAGTATCTGCTCATTGCGGCGAAAACCATGGAAAAGGACCCGGTCATTACCCGCAGTCTGGGCGAGCTCTATCTTCAGACCAAACGGTACGACAAGGCGCGTTCCTATCTTGAGGCTACGCGCGCGGCCAATCCTCAGGACATGGGCACTATTATTAAGTTAGCTGAGGCCTACGAAAAACTCAATCTCAACGACGCCCTTTTCAATCTGTATATTACCATCACCAAGAAAGACCCGACCAATGTTGTGGCCCACAAGGGATTGGGCGACATCTATTACGGTAAAAAGCAATTCAAGGACGCAATGAGCGAATACCGCATTGTTGTTCAGCTCAAGAATGACGACGTCAAGGTTCTGAATCGTCAGGCTGGCATGCTTCTCGATATTGGGAAGATTGACGAAGCCGTGGGTCTTTTCCGAAGCTCTCTGCAGTATTCGCCAAACCAACCTGATATTGCCTACAAATTGGGTGTTATCTTTCTCAACAACAGGGGCAATGAAGAGGCGGCAAAGGAGCAGTTCGAACGGGTCATTCTCATTGACCCGAAGAACGGAGACGCGTATAAAATGCTGGCAGCTATTTATCTGCAGGGCAATGACCGCGCGTCGGCTGTCCGCTATTTTCAACAGGCGCTCTCGGTAAATCCCAATGATATTGAGAGTATGAGTAAGCTCGCGGACCTGATGGTAAAAGACGGTGATATCAAAGAGGCCGAACCCATTCTTGTAAAAGCAGTGGCCGCGAATCCTAAGGATATTCAGTCCAAAATATCGCTTGGACGTCTGTATTTGAACACCAAGCGGTTCAAAGAGGCCGAACCCCTGCTTGCAGCGGCTGAAAAGGCAAAGCCCGCGGACCTGCAACTAATGATGGATGTCATAAAAATCTATAATGGCCTGGGCCAGTTTGCCCAGGTAATCCCGCGTCTTGAGAAACTGGTGCAGTCTGGTCAGGCGACCAATGACGTGAAAATGCAGCTGGGTATCGCTTATTTCGGCAAGGGTGAAGTAGCCAAGGCGAAAAAGATACTCGAAGAACTGCTTACCAAGATCGAAGGTTCGGTCGAAGCCTACCAGATACTCGCGACTATCTATTATTCGGAAAATGATCTACGCAAGGCCAAAATAGTCTTCAGAAAAATGCTCGATCTGGACAAGGCAAACCCCGAGGCGAATTTTTACCTTGGCGAACTTGCCTACGCCGACAAAGATTACGACCTTGCGGTCGTGTATTATGAAATGGTGCTTGCCTCTGATCCAAATCGTGAAGGTATCACAGACCATTTGGCTGAATGCTATGTCATCCAGGGCAACTACGAAAAGGCGAAGACTTTTATTAAGGCTGGCCTCAAAAAAGATTCGAAAAATGGAATGCTGCTCCTCAACTATGGCAAAGTCCTTTTTGCTGAGGAGAACTACAAAGAATCGCTGAAGTTTTTGAGTCTGGCCACAAAGGCCATGCCGGGCAACGATGAACCAGCTTATTTCTACCTCATGGCCCTGGTAAAGCTAGAGGATGTCAACGCTGCGCTCAATCTCTCCAAGGAGTTTGTGGCAAAGTTCAAGAGCTCGGACAAGATCTATTTTGCCACGGGCAGCGCCTTTATGCTCGCGAAACAGGCGGACAAAGCGCTTAAAGCGTTTCAGTTGGCGCTAAAATTGAATCCAAATTATCGCGATGCGTATAAAAAATGCGGCGATATTTATTTCGGGTTTATGAAGGACAATGCTGCGGCTGTTGCGAATTACAAACGCTATGTGTCGCTGGGCGGAAATTCTGACGATATTCCCCGGCTCTTGCGCGATAAAATGCAATAAGAAAAATAAAGGAATATTCTTATGAAAAAATTTCTTGTTTTAAGCGTGGTGGCTTTGCTTTTCGCAGGTTTTGCCGGTGGTTGTTCACAAAAACTGACCCAGGAAGAGAAAACGCAGCTTGAAGAGGCCAAGACGGCGGCCGAAGACGCCCAGAAAAAGCTGCACGAGATGCGTCAGGAAAAAGCCAAGCTCGAGGCTGAGAAGCAGGGGAAGTAGAGCTTTTTTGTGGCACGCTACGATGCATCCGAGATAGAGCCCAAATGGCAGCGTTTTTGGGATGAAGGCGGCGTTTTCAGGACGACCGCCGACCATACACGGCCCAAGTTTTATTGCCTCGACATGTTTCCGTATCCCTCTGGAGCGGGACTGCATGTAGGCCATCCCGAAGGGTATACAGCGACTGATATCATTTGCCGTTACAAACGTGCAAAAGGTTTCAATGTGCTTCACCCCATGGGTTGGGACGCTTTCGGCCTGCCTGCTGAACACTACGCCATCCAGACAGGCACGCACCCATCCATAACAACGGCGAAGAATTGCGAGACCTTTCGCAGGCAGATCAGGCGGCTTGGCCTTTCGTACGATTGGGAACGGGAGGTCAATACGACCGACCCGAAATATTACAGATGGACGCAGTGGATATTCATCAGACTGTACGAAACATGGTTCGATCCTGTTTTGGGAAAGGGACGGCCTATCAACGAACTGCCCATACCTCCGGAGGTGGCCGCAGGCGGGCCAGCTGCGGAGCGGACATACAGAGACGGTAAGAGGCTTGCATATTATGCGGACGCCCAGGTATGGTGGTGCGACAAATGCAGCATTGTCTGTGCGAACGAGGAAGTACTCGCTGATGGTTCTCATGAAAAATGCGGTACCAAGGAGATCCGCCGCCGTAATCTCAAACAGTGGCTCATGCGCATCCCTTTGTATGCCGAACGGCTTCTCCAAGGCTTGGAAACTCTCGATTGGCCCGAGGGAATCAAGGAGATGCAGCGCAATTGGATCGGCCGTTCCTCTGGAGCGGAAGTTGATTTTACAGTCGCTATCACATCGACGGTCTCTTCCTCTTTGACGCTCAGGGTCTTCACCACGAGGCCGGACACTCTTTTTGGGGCCACGTACATGGTGGTTGCTCCGGAACATCCGTCGCTCAATGCCCTGGTTTCTCCTGAGCAGAAGGCTGCGGTTGAAATGTACAGGAAGAACGCGGCCCTTAAATCAGACTTGGACCGCACCGAACTAGCTAAGGAAAAGACAGGGGTCTTTACCGGTGCCTATGCGGTTAATCCGGTGAATGGAAACCGGATTCCTGTCTGGGTCGCTGATTATGTTCTTATGGGATATGGGACCGGCGCGATTATGGCGGTCCCAGCCCACGATACGCGCGACTTTGAATTCGCTTCCAAATTCAATTTGCCGATTGTCTGCATCATGGAGCCCGATGCCAC
The DNA here is from genome assembly GCA_001789205.1 of Candidatus Raymondbacteria bacterium RIFOXYA2_FULL_49_16. Taxonomy (GTDB): domain Bacteria; phylum Fibrobacterota; class OXYB2-FULL-49-7; order OXYB2-FULL-49-7; family XYB2-FULL-49-35; genus XYB2-FULL-49-35. Next base: position 8,274 of record MFYT01000068.1, read on the forward strand.
CTGCCCTCAAGACCTGCGCGAAATGGTCATCTCGGGAAAGGCGTGCTGGACCGAGGATGGCAGATATATCAGCAGTTCCAGCCCAATCTCGGGACTCTCCATTAATGGACTATCGAAAGAGGAGGGGGTCGCCGCAACAATTACATGGTTGGAGAAACAGGGTTTGGGCAAGGCATCTGTCAATTACAAAATAAGGGACTGGCTTTTCAGCAGGCAGCGATACTGGGGCGAGCCCTTCCCGGTAATCCACTGGAACGATGGGGGTGTTTCACTGATCCCTGAAAACGAACTTCCTGTCGTGCTGCCGGATATCGTGGATTTCAGGCCCCGTGAAGGCGGAGAAAGCCCGCTCTCTAACGCGGAAACGTGGCTCAATATAACTGATCCTGCAACAGGGCGCAAAGGACGCAGGGAAACCAATACCATGCCCCAATGGGCGGGATCGTGCTGGTACTATTTGAGATATATTAGCCCGCAATGCGATGCGGCTTTTGTGGATCCCGGCGAAGAACGGTACTGGATGCCGGTGGACCTGTATGTCGGAGGCGCGGAACATGCGGTGCTCCATCTGTTGTATAGCAGATTTTGGCACAAGGTGCTGTACGATCTTGGTCTGGTAAGCACGGATGAGCCTTTTAAAAAGCTTTTCAATCAGGGTATGATCCTCTCCTATGCATACGAAGACGCTTCCGGAAGTCTTGTGCCTTCAGATGAAGCCGAAGAACGTAATGGGAAATTCTTTAAAAAAGGGACTGATGAGGGACTCCGCCAAATCGTCGCAAAGATGAGCAAGTCTCTGAAGAATGTCGTTAATCCTGACGAGATAGTGCGGAAACATGGCGCCGATTCCCTCCGATTGTATGAAATGTTCATGGGGCCGCTCGAAGCGACCAAGCCCTGGCAGACCCAGGGTATTGATGGTATGTATCGTTTTCTCCAGCGCACTTTCAGAGCAATTGCCGGAGATGATGAAAAAACACCAACATTTAGTATCCTAGCGCCTCCTAAGTCATTGATTAGATTAACGCACCAGAGTATTGTTAAAGTATCAAGAGATATTGAAGATTTGTGCTTGAATACTGCGATTAGTCAACTGATGATTTTTTGCAACGAAATGCTGAAAAGTCCTGAAAGGTATCTTGCGGTATGTGAGGTCTTTGTCCAATTGCTCCATCCATTTGCCCCGCATTTGGCGGAAGAGCTTTGGGAAATGCTAGGAAAAAAGGGCGGTCTGGCTGGCGTACCATGGCCTGTTGCTGATCTGTCGCTTACAATCGAAGATACTCTCGAGATTGTCTTTCAAGTCAATGGCAAGGTCCGCGGCCATATCACTGTGGAGCGCGACCTTTCAAAAGAGAAGTTGGAGGAATATGCGCGCGCTGACGAGAAGGTTAAGGCGTTTATCGGGACAGGACAGATACGTAAAGTGATTGTCGTTCCAAACAAGCTGGTCAATATTGTGGTAAACTGATACTATTATTGGAACAGGAGACTCAGGACAGCCTTCTGCACGTGCAAGCGGTTTTCCGCTTCATCTAGGGTAACAGACGATACGCTATCGAGCACTTCTGACGTAATTTCCTCTTCGCGATGGGCCGGCAGGCAGTGCGAAACCAGGCAGCCCTTCTTGGCTTTTGAAACAAGTGCGCTGTTCACCTGGAAACCGGCAAAATCCTGTTTCCGTTGCTTGATCTCTTCTTCCTGACCCATGCTTGCCCACACATCCGTATAGATCAGATCAGCGTCTTTAACAGCTCTGACCGGATCATTGGTGGTTTTCAGGCTGGCGCCGCTCTGCTTCGCAGATCGCAGAACCTCCTGTTCCACTTTCTTATCGAGTTCGTATCCTTTGGGACAAGCCAGGACCGCATGCATGCCTAGTTTTGCGCACAGGATGAAAAGTGAGGCGGCAACGTTATTTCCATCGCCTACGAACGCAACGGTGATACCTTTAAATTTTTTAAGGTGTTCCTGGATGGTAAGACCTGTGGCCAGGGCCTGACAAGGGTGAAAGGTATCGGAAAGCGCGTTGATTACGGGGATTGAGACGGCCGAGGCCATATCCTCCACGGTTTTTTGGGCAAAGGTCCTTATAACAATACCATTGACCCATCGTTCCAAGTTCCGGGCAATATCGGCGGTCGATTCTCGTTTTCCCAAGCCAATGCTCTGGTTGTCGAGGTAGATGGGATGGCCGCCCAATTGCACAACTCCTGTTTCAAAGGTGACGCGTGTGCGCAGGGAGGGTTTTTCGAAAATAAGGGCAATTACCTTGCCGGCAAGCGCCTGTCGTGTCTTTTTACCTTGTTTGAGCTCTTTTTTTATCTGTGCGGCAAGAGAAAGCGTTTTGAGTATGTCCTTCTCAGATAAATCAAAAAGGGATAGCAAGTCTTTGTTCATAAATTGTCCTTGTGGTGATTTTATTCTTCAGCGATTTTTGTCTGTATTGAGCGCAGGCGGTCACTCAGTTGCTTTGCGGTTTTTACCTTGCGCTGGACAGTGGAGAGCAGTTTTTCCTGGAAAAATGCGTATTCTTCGCGGTTTTTGTTTTTGAGGGCTTCGTCGGCGAGCTCGGCATACCCATTGAGCGTATTAAAAATGTTGTTATATTCGTGGAGAATTTTGCTTATTTCCTCAGCCATTTTTTTCCGGCTTTTCATGCCATAAATATAATATTCTGAACATGGGCTCTGTATATACCGTTACGAAAAATAGTATTTTATCCAGACGCCTATGGAACCGTTGAAACTGCTTAAAAGCCTGTCGCAGAAGAAATACCGTGATGAACACGGGAAATTTCTGGCCGAAGGCCCTGATGTGGTTGAACAGTTGGTTGCTTCCGGCCATATGGTGCATGAAATTATTATAGATGAGTGTCTGCGTAGTAAATACGCTTCTATTGCCGCCCGCGCCGCTTCCCAGGCAATATCTCTGTGCTATGTTCCGGAGCGGACCATCAGCGAACTTGCCGAGACCATCACCACCCAGGGTATTCTGGCGGTCGCCCAGAAAAATCTGGCTGCTCATCCGACCCCCGGGCTCTCGGTCTATCTCGATGCGGTGCAAAATCCCGGCAACGTGGGTGCTGTTATCCGGACCGCGGCCGCAACCGGTTTTGCCAATGTTATTGCGGGAAAAGGAACGGCTGATTTCTTCAATCCAAAGACTGTGCGTGGTTCAGCCGGCGGCATTTGCGAGGTAAACCTTATCGACGACAGGGACCAGAAATGGCTTCCTGAGATGAAGAAAATGGGATATGTTGTCGCAACCACAAGTTGCACTAAGGGAAAGCTGCCGGTTCATTTCAAGGCCCGGGAAAAGACGGTCATCATAATGGGAAACGAAGGAGGAGGGGTGTCGGGACCAGTACAGAAACTGGCTGATGAATACATCCATATTCCAATGCGCAGGAACATCAAATCGCTCAATATCGCAGTGGCATTCGGGGTCATTGCGTTCACCATAGCATCAGACTAAGGAGATTTATGCTGAAAAAGATTAATCCCCGCAAGACAAAAACCTGGAACACGCTTGCGGCCCATCAGAAGACCATGAAACAGCTGCGTCTGAGGGACCTTTTCAAGAAGGATTTAAAACGTTTTGAGAAAATGTCCCTTCGTTTCGAGGATATTCTTGTCGATTATTCAAAGAATCTTACGACTGATACGACGATGAAACTTCTTTTCGGGCTTGCGAGGGATGTGTGTTTGAAAGACGGTATCAGCCGGATGTTTTCCGGTGACAGGATCAATGAAACTGAGAAGCGGGCGGTGCTTCATACGGCCCTCAGAAACCGGTCAAGCAACCCCATCCTTGTCGATGGCGTGGATGTGATGTCCGACGTGAACGCAGTGCTCTCGCAGATGGAGGAATTCTCGAACAGCATCGCTTCCGGAGCGTGGAAAGGATATACGGGCAAGCCGGTTACGGATATTGTAAACATCGGCATTGGCGGATCAGATCTTGGGCCAGTCATGGTGACCGAGGCGCTCAAACCATATCAGTATCCCCATCTGAAGGTCCATTATGTTTCCAATGTTGATGGCACGCATATTGCCGAGACCCTCAAGAAGCTCGATTCCGAAACAGTCCTTTTTATGGTCGCGTCCAAGACTTTTACCACCCAGGAAACCATGGCAAATGCGCACTCAGCCCGGCGTTGGTTCATGGAAAAAGCGCAAAATAAGGCCCATGTTGCCAGCCATTTTGTGGCGCTTTCAACAAATGAAAAGGAAGTTGCCGCATTCGGTATTGACCCGCGCAATATGTTCCGGTTTTGGGATTGGGTTGGCGGCAGGTATTCGCTGTGGTCAGCGATAGGGCTTTCCATTGCCTGTTCCATCGGGTTCGATCATTTCAGGGAGTTGCTCGAAGGCGCCTATGCAATGGACACCCATTTCCGTACTGCGCCCCTTGAAAAGAACATTCCTGTTGTATTGGGCCTTCTTGGCGTCTGGTATAACAATTTTTTTAAAGCTCAGAGCCATGCTATTCTGCCCTATGACCAGTATATGCACCGTTTTGCCGCTTATTTTCAGCAGGGGGATATGGAAAGCAACGGCAAGTCCGTTGATCGGTCGGGCAGGAGAGTGTCGTATCAGACAGGGCCAATTATCTGGGGCGAACCAGGCACCAATGGCCAGCACGCCTTCTACCAACTCATTCACCAGGGTACAAAACTGATCCCTTGCGATTTCATTGCCCCCGCGATCAGCCACAATCCAATAGGCGATCATCATACATTGCTGATGTCGAATTTCTTTGCCCAGACCGAAGCGCTCATGAATGGAAAGACCAGTGAAGAAGCGGCTGAAGAGCTCCGGAAGGCCGGAAAGAGCGAAGATCAGATTGAAAAACTATTACCCTTCAAGATTTTTGAGGGTAATCGGCCTACGAATTCCATTCTTGTAAAAAAAGTCACGCCGCGGACCTTGGGAAGTCTTATTGCCATGTATGAGCACAAGATATTTGTCCAGGGGGTTGTATGGAATATTTTCAGCTTTGATCAGTGGGGTGTTGAATTGGGAAAGCAACTGGCTGGGAACATATTGCCGGAACTCACTGCCGCGGGAAAGATCGCCTCGCACGACTCGTCTACAAACGGTCTTATCAACGCGTGGAAGACTTTTCGATCGTAACCATGGCCTGCGAAAGATCCCTGATGTGCGAAATGCTCAGGTGAATGGTGCCGTTTATATCCCTCTCGAATATTTTATTTGACGCGCCAACGAGCGTAATTCCCGGCCTGTTGTTCTCTCCGTGGGTGACCATGATCTCTGTCAGCGTGTATCCGCCGCCAATGCCGATGCCGCAGGCCTTTAAAAAGGCCTCTTTTGCCGCAAAACGGGCAGCATAGCGTTCGTACCGGGTATTGCCCGCCGCCTTGTCGCAGTATGCCATTTCAGAAGGGGAGAATATCTTTGCGGCAAAAGAGGGATTTTTTTCAATACTCTCTTTGAGCCGGGCAACGTCTATGATATCTATGCCGATTCCGTAAATCATGGGTTGATCCAGATTGGGTTTGTCATGCCGAAAAATACATCTTTTCCCAACCGCGATGACACTTCGGCGCGTATCCATCCGGGTCTTTCAATCGCCATTTCCTGCGCCAGGTTTTCAGATAATCCCTGGGGTTTACCGGAAAAGATCATTTTTTCCCCATGACCGATTTCACCATGGAACAGGGTTAGTGAACACAAGGCGCCAAATTCCTCCGTTGAAAGCGCATGTACAGTCATACGTATATCTTTTCCCGTCACAATCCCGCCCATAGCAGCGTGTTGAACGCCCGCGTCAATTTGGATCGATACAAAGGGGCCGTTGGTGACCATTGCCCTGCCTGCTTTTACCGCATCCACAATGCTCTCCCGGGAAAGCTGATTGCACGCAACAACGGTGCGTACAAAACCGAATCTGTTCTTGTTGTCTTCCCTGATGAAAAGAAAGGGAAATCCGATACGGCGGGTCCGGTTAAAGTCTCCGTGCGCATCGTTACCGCCGATAATCACTACTTTTTTTCCAGCAGAGAGCAAGGATAGCCACATTTTTTTCCCTTTAAAAAAAGCGGCGTCAATTGTTCCGTTCCAGAACTGTATAGCGGCAATATTGTCTGTAATGTCTTCCTGTTCCCAGTTGCCGCGATTGAGCAGCGTTTTCTCGAGAAACAGCCAGCCGGGACGGGGATGGGCGGCGAAAACAAGCGCATTGGGGTTCGTACCTGCCTGCTGTGAAAGTAATTCTACGGTGCTGTCCTGATTTTTCCCGCAAAAGTTTCTGCCGCTGTCACGATATCCTGGGAAAAAGGTCCCATGGTTTACCACGCCCGCGTGCACGGTTTTGTTCTTTCTGTTTCGGGCACTCACCTCCTCGCCGGGTAGCAGGACAAACGAGCTATCCGACCGGGAAATGGCCTCGTCCCGCATTGCGGCAAAAGTTTCTGTGCTGTTGTTGAAGGGATTGCGGCCATCAAGGTCGTAGCTGTGATCCAAAACACAGGCGAACGATAGGCCTTGGGCGCGCGCCAGGGGTGGTACAACCGCCAGGGGCGCGCCGTATTCCACCTCGTCATTGGTATAACGGCTGTGCATATGCATATCGCCTGACGCAAAACCGGGCAGGGTCGGCAGTTTGGTCCGCGAGACAAGAACCGTATACCCGATATGGGAGCCAAATGGCAGGTTATCATTCATGAAAAAAGACGGTTTGCCATGTATGGTATACTCTACTTTGAAATTGAGGTGTATTTTGCCTGAATAGTTCTTGGGCAGGGGCAGAGTAAACACTTGGTGCCATAAGGGGGTGCGGATGTCCGTGTGTGAAGGAAACAGATTGTGCAAGAAAGTCCGGTTTTTTTCAGCCAGGGAGATGGTCGCGGTTATATGCCGGAGTTCGACCGGATACCGGTCCGCGTCCTTGATGAGCATAGCAACGGGAATTTCCTGCGCAGGATTAATCCTAAAGGGTACATCGAAGAGTATTTCAGGCGCTTTGCGGAAAAGCAGTGAGAAACCGAACCTGAACCGGAAATGGGTCTCAACGTAGGAACGGCGGTATAGGGGGAAAAGTCTCCACATCATGTTGTAAGAATAATATATTTATACGCCATGCCCAGAGTAAATGAACAGGCCGAACTAAAAAAAATAGAACGGATCCTGAATATCATAGTCCAGTTAAGCGCCCCGCATGGTACGTTCACCATCGATGGTCTTGCCGATGCGTTTTACGTGGACCGCCGGACAATCATGCGGGACCTTTCCCAGCTGGCGGCTCTTGGGTTCAGACTCAAGAAAAAAACAGGTATCATTGATAAAAAGCGTATTTTGAGGTTCGATCAGGTCGCAAGTCCTCTGGCCGCTCCATTAGGGTTTACGGAAGACGAACTTGTCTCGTTGTATCTTACCAGAGAAATTTACACGGTCCTCAAGGGATCGCATTTCGAGAAGGCCGCGGAAAGCGCGATCCGGAAGATCGAGGGACTATTCGGCGAGGAGACTGCCGCCAGACTCAGGGATACGGTCAAGGTGAAGACTGGTCCGATAAGAAACTACCGGAATCACAGCGTGGTCATCCGTACCGTGACCGAGGCGGCCATCAACCGCAAGAAAATGCGTATTGGGTATTCTTCCGCCTCGTCACGGAAACACGATGTCTTTATCATTCATCCTTATACGCTGCTTTTTTATGCCAACAGTCTTTATGTCATCGGATATAGCGAAAAGCATCGCGAGGTCCGTACCTTTGCGCTTGAACGGATCGGACAAGCGCAGTCCTGCGCCGAACCGTTCACCATATGCAGGGACTATAACGAGGACTCCTATTTCGATCCTTTTTTCGGCATTCATACCGGTGAAAAAGAAACCGTAAAATTGTGGGTTGGACCTGAATATAAAAATAGAATTAAAAACAAGATTCTCCATCCTTCCCAGAGGAGTGTTTATCCGCGTGACGGTTCCATGGAGATTACCCTGACTATTGCTGGAAAACAGGATCTGTTCAAATGGATTCTTTCACAGGCTGGCGCCGTTAAGTTGCTCGAACCTCAATCCTGGGCAAAGGAATTGTATCATAAGGCCTCTGAAATCATGCGTTTGCATGCCTCTGCGACGATTTAGCCATTGTATTCCTGCTAATACATAAGTTATATTTATTAAATTATTTTTACGAGCTCAAATGGGCCGGTTGGCCCATTTTTTATATAAGCTGGATTTTTGGAGCAAAAGAAAAATGGCGGATATCAGGGAAACAGTCAAAGAGATCGCGGAACAGGTGGTCAAGGGCAGGAACCTGGACCTTGTCGATATTGATGTCCATGCATCGTCTAAAAAGCCCCTCATTCGCGTATATATCGACAAGGAGGGCGGCGTCACAGTCAAAGATTGCGCCGACGTTTCCCACGAGCTTTCTGTCAACTTTTATGTCGATGAGTCGGTTCCCGAGGATTTCACCATCGAAGTTTCGTCGCCGGGAATAGAACGGCCCCTGACAACCGACCGGGATTTTTCACGGAATACCGGCCGCATGCTCGAAGTGCTTTACCGGAAAGAGGGTGCGACCGCCTCTCTTACTGGAACACTGGTCCAGTCCGGCGCCGCCGAGATTGTATTGCGGACAGGCAGTAGTGAACACCGTATTAACCGTCTGGATATCGTGAAGGCAAAACAGCATATATCGTTTTAACCGTACATACACAGGAGGAGCAGGATTATGACGTTCGAGATCAATGAACTCATCCAGCAGATATCAAAGGAAAAAAACATTTCCCAGCATATTGTGGAAGAGACCATTAAAAGCGCCTTTGCCACGGCGGCCAAGAAATACCTTGGGCTCGATAAGTTTATCGACGTCAAGATCAACCGTCAGACCGGTGAAATCGACGTTGCGCTGGTGGTCGACGTTGTCGAACAGATCAACGAGGAAAAGGCGGAGCATGAGGTGCTTTTGGCCGAGGCGCAGCAGATTGAACCTGACGTGCAAATAGGCGACCGTCTCATGCGCGAGATTACACTCGATGAATTCGGCCGTAATATCATCCTTTCGATCAAACAGATGGTGGTGCAGCGTATACGCGATCTCGAACGCCAGAAGGTCTTTGAGGACTACAAGGACCGGGTCGGCGAACTGATTACCGGCAGCGTCCAGCAGGTTGACCGTGGCATCATTCTGGTAAATCTGGGCCGTACCGAAGCCATCATTCCGCTCAAGGAACAGATACGGGGAGAAAAATACCGTCAGGGTGACACTATCCGCGCCTACATTCTCGAAGTTGACGAGGGAAGCTCCGGTGCACAGGTCATTCTCTCACGCACTCATCCTAGTTTCCTGATCAAACTCTTCGAACTCGAGGTCCCAGAAATATACGACAAAATTGTGGAGATCAAAGGCGTTGCCCGCGATCCGGGCAAACGGGCCAAAATCGCCGTCTATTCCAAGGACGAGCGCATCGATCCAGTAGGATCATGCGTAGGCATGAAGGGAAACCGGGTACAGGCGATAGTGCGTGAGCTTAATAATGAGCGCATCGACATTATTCACTGGCACGAGAACGTCGATGTGTACCTGCGCCGTTGCTTCCACCCGAGCGAAATCAAGAAGTTGTTCTATGTTGGAGACGAGAAGGTCGTGGTCATTGTCAGACAGGACGATCTTGCCCAAGCCATCGGCAAGGGCGGCCAGAACGTCCGGCTGGCAAGCAAGCTCATCAAGAAACAACTAGATGTCTTTGGCGGTGACGATTTCGAAAAAATGACCGACGATGAAAAAGACGCTGTACTCACAAGCGGGATGGGTGCGTCGGACAAGGAAGAAGAGATTGAGGTGGTTGTCGAGGACGATTCGACTGAAGCATAAAGGAATACCAGTTATGGCAGTGAAGAAAAAGACGGCGAAGGCGGAACCCGCTGAAAAAAAGGAACCGGCCAAGAAAAAAACGGTGCAAAAGACCGTGAAGAAAGGTGCGGCCAAACCGGCGGATATTTCCACCGCCCAAAGCCCTCCTCCAGCGGAAATTGAGCTGAACGAGGAAGAATTATTGCTCGCTGAGAAAGATATATTCGGTTCTTTTGGGTCGCCCTCGTCGCCGGTCGTGGCAGCGCCCAAAAGAGGTATCATAAAGAGAAGTTCCGTGGCCAGGAAGGATGAGACCGCTGGCGTTCCCGTGTTGGGGAAACGGGTACTGGATGAAAAAAAAATCACCATTATCCGGAAGGAAACACTGGCAAAGGCCAAGGAAGAGGAAGAAAAACACGAGGCGGAACTGGCCGCCGCACCGCAACCGCAAGAGGTAAAAGAAGAGAAAATGTCCGCGGCTTACAAAGTGGGCGGGCGTGAAAAACCCGATGACAAGGCCGAGGCGGTCAGGCGTCATATATTCGAGTTGAAAGAGCAAGAAAAAAAGAAGAAGGAACGCGAGGAAAAACAGAAAAAACACGAGGAAAAGAAAGAAGAACGGTTTGAGGTAAAACAGCAAGCGCCATTCGAGAAGGCCATTGTCGTTATCCGCGAGGATGAACCAGGAACTGGTCCCAAGGCGGTCTCGTATAAGGAATTCGACGCGTCCGCGGTCGTGGACGATGCCGACAAGTACGAGGAGGTTGAACAGGTGGTCGAAGAGGTGATCGAGGAGGTGGAATACGAGGAGGAAGCCGTACGTACCCCCATCACCGCGCCAAAAAAGAAATCCGAGGATGAATACCGGTCCGAATTCGGCGGCCAGAAACGGCGGCGCAGGAAGAAAAAGAAAAAACAACAGGTTGATATTCTTGCCACCAAAGACGCGGTGAAGCGCACCCTTGCCCAGATCAATGTAGAGAGCACGGCGTCGCGGAAAAGATACAAGAAGGCTGGCGAATCGGGTGAGGGGGAAGTCGAAGAGACCAATGTCGTGAAGGTCAGCGAATTCATGTCCGTGGCTGAGATCGCGGGGGTCCTCAACGTAAAACCGGCGGACATTATAGCCGCGTGCATGAAGTTGGGTCTCATGGTCGCCATAAATCACCGGCTCGATTTCGACACTGTCGCGGCGGTTGTCGATGAATTCGGCTTCAAGGCAGAACTCATGGAAGAATACGCCGAAGACACCATTGTTCAGGAGAAGGACGATCCGGCCGACCTTGTCAAACGTCCTCCCGTGGTCACGGTGATGGGCCATGTTGACCATGGAAAAACTTCCTTACTCGACTTTATCCGGAAAACCAATGTTGTTGGGGGAGAATCGGGCGGCATTACCCAGCACATCGGCGCGTATCGGGTTCTCACCCGCCACGGATATGTCACTTTTCTCGACACTCCTGGCCATGAGGCCTTTGCCACAATGCGCGCACGGGGTGCACGCGTCACCGACTTGGTAGTGCTTGTGGTTGCGGCCGATAGCAATGTGATGCCCCAGACAATCGAATCAATCGACCATGCCAAGGCGGCGGGGGTCAAAATCATCGTTGCTATAAACAAGATGGACCTGCCCACGGCAAATCCCCAGCAGATCAAGAACCAGCTTGCGCAGCACGGGGTCATTGTTGAGGATTTTGGCGGCGCGACAGTCGCGGTTGAAATATCGTGCAAGACCGGGCAGAACATTGAGAAACTACTCGACATGCTCGCCCTCGAGTCAGATCTGCTCGAACTCAAGGCCAATCCGAAGAGGAAGGCGCTGGGTACCATCATCGAATCGCGTCTCGACAGTCAGTTGGGCGTGGTGGTCAGCCTCCTTGTCAATAATGGCACCCTGCACAGAGGCGACAATTTTGTCACTGGATCGCAGTACGGCCGTGTCAAGGTTATGACCGACGAACATGGCGTGCGTATCGACGAATCCGGGCCGTGCACCCCGGTACAGGTGCTGGGCCTCAACGGTGTGCCGCGCGCGGGAGACAACTTCACTGTTGTCGAGAGCGAACAGGACGCGCGCGAGATAGCGCTCAAGCGAAGCCAGGCAGAAAAGGAGCGCGAGCGCCGGCGCATCAAACACATGTCCCTCGATGAACTATACGACGAAATCAAGATCGGCGGGGTACGTGACGTTAATCTCATCATCAAAGGTGACGTTGACGGATCGGTCGAGGCCCTGTCTGGAGCGCTGCAGAACCTTTCTACGGACAAAATCAAGATCAGCATTGTCCACAAGAGCGTAGGCGCCATTAAAGAGAGCGATATTCAGCTTGCCGCGGCCACCAACGCGGTCATTATCGGCTTTCATGTCTATCCTAATAGCAAGGTGCGTGAACTCGCCCAGTCCGAAGGTGTTGATCTGCGCGTCTACCGGATCATCTACGAGGCGGTTGAGGAGATGGAGAAGGCCTTGAAGGGTATGCTTGAACCCACGATCAGGGAAGTGGTCACCGGTGAAGCCGAAGTCCGCGACCTGTTCAAAATATCGAACGTGGGTGTCATTGCTGGAACGTCCGTGACAACCGGTGTTGTCAAACGGAACAGTATGGCCCGAATTTTGCGCGACAGCAAGGTGGTGTTTGAGACTAAGATTGTTTCGCTCAAGCGGCTTAAGGACGATGCGTCTGAAGTCAAGGCTGGTTTCGAGTGTGGCATTGGCCTCGATGGATTCAACGATCTCAAAGTCGGCGATTTTATTCAGACTTTTGAGTCGCAGCGGATACCGCAGCAGGAATAGATGAAGTCAAAGCGAATCGGCAGAATCGAAGACCTCCTGGTCCAGGAAACGAGCAGCGTCATTATGAACCGGCTCAAGGACCCGCGCATTGGCATGGTAACCATTGTCGCTGCTGATGTTTCTCCCGACATACAGAACGCCATTATTTACTACAGCGTCATGGGCGGAGAACGGGAAAAGGAACAGGCTGCCGCGGGTCTTGCCCATGCAGCATCCTTTATTCGCAGGGAGCTGGCGCAGGTATTAACCATCAAAAGCATGCCCCGGTTACAGTTTGTCTTCGACGGGTCTGCGGAACATGCCGAACGGCTCGACATGCTTATCAAGGGCCTTTCCGCATGAAAACCGCTGGTGTGTCCCGGGGTATCGCGCGCGGCAAGAGGTTCGTGGTATCGACCCATGTCAACCCTGATGCCGATGGGGTTGGAGCATGCGTTGCCTTGTGCTGGATGCTCCGGAAAATGGGCAAGAGCGCCCAATTGGTCATTATCGAGAAACTTCCCCGCAACCTTTCTTTTATAGAAAAAATATTTCCCGTGGCGCGCTCATTTACGAATGCTTTCCAGAACGCAGATACCTTTGTCGTCATCGATTCGTCCCGCATAGAACGCACTGGTGTGACGCAGGCGCCCAAAGGTCTTTCAATCATCAATATCGACCATCATCGTGATAACAGCCGTTTTGGAGACTACAACTGGGTCGATCCCTGCGCTCCAGCCACCGCGGAGATGGTGTATTCGCTCATTTCCCATTACGGATTCAAACCGGAAAAGAAAATCGCTGAGGTGCTTTATGCCGGTATTCTTGTAGACACTGGCGGTTTTAAGTTTTCTAACACACAGACCCGCGTATTTTCCGTGTGCGCTCGGTTGGCGGCGTGCGGTATCGATTGCCACCAGCTCTACCGCACGGTCTTCCTCGATAAAAGCAATGGCCGGATACGGCTCGAAGGTCTCCTGCTTAGCGAAGCCGTTTTTCTGCGCAACGGCCGCATATGTGTTATGACCATCGGTGCGCGTGAACTTCAGCGCACCGGCGCCCGCGATTCAGATCTCGAGGGCATATCAAACCTCACCATGGCCCTTATGAGCGTCAGAATCGGCATACTGTTTTTTAGAAACAATGATTCTGTCAAAATTTGCTTCAGATCAGACGGTTCATACGACATTGGCGAGTTGGCCGGATCTTTCGGCGGTGGCGGTCACGCTGCTGCCGCAGGGTGCACGCTCGAAGGACACTGGACAGACGTACGCAGAAAAGTATTGCGAGGCGCCGTGACGCTACTCACAAAAAGAGGAAAATCTTCATGAACGAACGCATACCCGACGGCATACTCGTTGTTGATAAGCCTTTTGGGAAAACTTCGTTCTGGATGGTTTCCCAGATCAAACGTCTTCTCCGTGTTTCCAAAGTCGGTCATGCGGGCACGCTTGATCCCCTTTCAACCGGCGTGCTTGTGATGGGTATCGGCTATGCCACGCGCGTGCTCAAATACATTGAATCGTACGAAAAGGAATATACCGGCGTGGTGAAACTCGGCGAGACGCGCACCACAGACGATGCGGAAGGCGATGTTATTGACCAACGGACCGTACCCGATCTTTCAGCGACCGGCCTTATCGCAATTTTCGCCTCGTTCACGGGCTCTATTATGCAGCAGCCCCCCCTCTTTTCCGCTGTGAAAATACGGGGCGAACGGGCTTTTGCCCGCGCACGCCGCGGAGAACAATTTTCTCTTGCCGCCCGGGCGGTTACCATACACGAGATTGCGCTTGTCTCCTTTACCGCGGAACTGAATGAGTTCACCATCAGGGTCAGGTGTTCCAAGGGAACCTATATCCGGTCGCTGGCCCGCGATATAGGTGAAGCGCTTGGGTGCGGGGCGCACCTTAAGTCATTGCGGCGTACCCGTATTGGCCACTTCAACGTACATGCCGCGCTGCTGCTCGAGCAGAACGATACAGCCGCAAGCATCGCGCCGCGCATCATTCCGATCATCGACGCGCTCAATGGGGTCCCACGCATGCAGGTCAACTCCACTGAGGCCATTGTCCTTAGGGGCGGTATGCCGGTGGCCGCGCCTTCAGGCTCTGACGAGACCGAAGTCCTTGTAGTAGATGACACCGAATCACCGGTCTGTATTGGTATGCGTTCACGGAGCGAAAAAGGATATTTTATAAGGCCTCTTCGGATTTTAAAAGCATGAAGATATACGATGCCATGAATGCGCCGCTTCGGATCAGAAACAGCGTGGTTACCATAGGTAATTTTGATGGTCTCCACCGCGGCCATCGTGCCATTCTGAGCGTGCTTATGCGCCGCGCCCGCGATATGCGCGGTGAGAGCGTGGTCGTAACCTTTGATCCCCATACCCAGTCGGTTGTGAGCAAAGGAGATTGCTCCTGCGTGCTCACAACGCGGACCGAAAAGGAGGAGCTGTTTTCATCCCTTGGCATAGACCATCTGGTCTTCCTCCGTTTTAACAGCAGGCTCAGGAATATGAGCCCTGCAATATTTATGTCCAGCATCATTTTCAAATACCTCAATCCGCGCGGTATTGTCTTTGGGTACGACCATAAGTTTGGAAACAAACGGGCCGGCGATTACGCATTATTGAAAAAAATGTGTCTTGGCCGCAAGGTTCGTGTATGGAAAGTTTCTCCCTATAGATTGGACCATACCATAGTAAGCAGCACTATGATCAGAAAACGCATAAAACATGGCGATATCAGGCAGGCGGTGCGTCTGTTGGGCGGTCCCTATCCTCTGACTAGCATCGTAGAACAGGGCAATGGTTACGGACGGAAACTCGGCTATCCAACGGCAAATCTTTCAATCTCCCAAGAAAAATGTCTTTTTCCCGAGGGGGTTTATTACGGTTCCGCCTGGACGGGAAAGCGGAGATACGCGGCGGCCATATCGTACGGCCGGAGGGAAACGGCGTTTGCACAGGGAAGTCCGGTGTTCGAAGCGCATCTATCCGGATTTTCAGGGAACCTGTATGGGAAAAAATTGCGCGTTTTTGTCGAGGGCCGCATTAGAAATCAGGTCATTTTCCCAAGTGAAGCCGCACTTGTACATAGGATCGAAAAAGACATTGCATATATCAAAACAATAAAAAAGGAGGATTTCTTTGGCAGTCACAATTGAGAAAAAGAAGGAACTTGTCACAAAGCATGGCAAGTCGAGTAAGGACACCGGAAGGACCGAGGTCCAGGTCGCCATTCTGACGGAAAACGTCAATATGATCAGCGAACACCTAAAGAAACACCCGAAGGACCATCATTCGCGCACTGGCCTGCTCAAGGAAGTGAACAGGCGGCGCGACTTGCTCCAGTATTTGAAAAAACAAGATATTGAGCGGTACCGTTCCATTATCAAGGAACTTGAACTCAGGCGCTAAGCCTTTGCGGCAGCACTTGGATCCGGTCGCTATTTTTATTAAGAAAAGCGGTCTTTTTGCCGCTGTTTTCCAAAGTCCGGGGAACAGGGCGCACACGCATGCGTAATGCGTATCTTTTACTTGTGGAGTTGTTATGACAGAACACAAACGAGAAATTGAAATTAACGGAAAACTATTTTCTTTTTCAACAGGTGTGCTTGCGAAACAAGCCAACGGTTCGGCCCTGGTGCGTTTTGGGGACACTATGGTGCTTGTCGCCGCAACGGCAACCAAGGAGCCCAAACCGAACGCGGGCTTTTTTCCGCTTTCCGTTGAATACCGTGAGAAAACCTATGCTGCGGGGAAATTTCCCGGCGGATTCTTTAAACGTGAGACGCGTCCGAGTGAAAAAGAGATCCTCAGTGCGCGCTGCATCGACCGCCCAATAAGACCGCTCTTTCCCAAGGACATGTTCAACGAAGTGCAGGTGATCGCGATGGTCATTTCGCAGGACCAGGAAAACGACGCTGATGTGCTCGCGATGTCAGCGGCAAGCCTTGCACTCTGTCTTTCGGATATCCCCTTCGGAGGCCCCGTTGCCGGTGTTCGGGTGGGCATGATTGATGGGGAAATTGTGATTAACCCCACCTTCGAGCAAGTCGAGCAGGGCACTATGGATATGGTGGTCGCCGGATCACGCGAATCCATCCTCATGGTCGAAGGGGGGGGGTACGAGATTTCTGAAGAGGAGATGATCAAGGGCATTACCACTGCTCATGAAACCATCAAGAAGATCGTCGCCATACAGGAAGAGCTGGTGGCTGAACTCGGCAAACCGAAATTTGCGATCAAACCGCCTGAGGTCAACGCCGACCTGGTGAGCAAGGTCATTGCCCTAGCCGCTGAGAAGATCAGGGAATTGAACAAAGTACAGGGCAAACACGAACGGCAGGAACAGATTGACGCATTTACTGCCCAGATAATTGAACAGCTGACACCCGATTTCCCGGAATGCGAGAAAGCAGTAAAGGAAACAATCCACGATATTGAGAAGGATACCATGCGCGAGCGTATTCTCAACGAAGGCATGCGCGTGGACGGACGTTCCTCCGAGGATATCAGACCAATCACCAGCTCCGTTGGCCTGCTGCCGCGTGCGCACGGTTCCGCGATTTTTACCCGCGGCGAGACACAGGCCCTGGTTGCGGCCACTCTTGGAACCAAACTAGACGAACAGAAGATAGACGCCCTGCACGGTGAAACCTACAAGGACTATATGTTCCACTACAATTTTCCGCCTTTCAGCACCGGCGAGGTGAAACCCATCCGTGGCACCAGTCGCAGGGAGGTTGGCCATGGCAATCTAGCCGAACGGTCGCTTGCGGCAGTGCTGCCGCGTAAGGAAAATTTCCCTTATACTATCAGGATTGTTTCAGAAATCCTTGAGTCCAACGGTTCATCGTCAATGGCATCGGTGTGCGGCGGTTCCCTTTCGCTTATGGACGCGGGCGTGCCGATTAAAGATGCGGTCGCCGGAATTGCCATGGGACTTATCAAGGAAGGCGAAAAGGTCGCCATTCTTTCCGATATTCTCGGGGTCGAAGACCATCTGGGCGACATGGATTTTAAAGTGACCGGCACCAAGGAGGGTATAACCGCCTTCCAGATGGACATCAAAATCAGCGGCATTACACCAGAGATCATGCGAAAAGCGCTTGATCAGGCCCGCCGCGGCAGGCTTCATATCCTGTCAAAAATGGCGGAAGCCATCACCAAACCACGGAAGGACCTGTCTCCGTATGCGCCGCGTATCCTTTCTCTGAAGATCGCGGTCTCCGATATTGGCATGATCATTGGTCCCCAGGGCAAAGTGATAAAGGAGATCCAGGAAAAAACCGGCGCTACCATTGTTATCGAAGACGACGGCACTGTGTTCATCAGTTCTCCGGGAGGCGTGGGCGGACCTGAGGCAAAGGCCATCATAGAACAAATGACTGAAAAACCGGTCGTTGGCAAAATCTATTCCGGCATAGTAAAAACAGTCACTAATTTCGGTGCGTTTGTTGAGTATTTGCCGCAGAAAGAAGGGTTGGTCCATATTTCTGAACTTGCGGCATCGCGTGTTCGGGTTGTCGAGGATGTGTGTAATGTGGGCGATACCATTACGGTCAAACTCATCGGCATTGACGAAGCCACTGGCAAGGTACGGCTGAGCAAAAAAGCCGCTGACGGCGAAGCCCCCCAAGGTGAGAAATAAGGACACCCGTGAAGCGGCAGATATCCCGCTCAAAACTCTGCAAAACGGTTGTCCTTATTTCAGAAAAGGTCCCCGGGGTTAAGTCCATTTCCCTGGGGTTCTGGATCAACCGGGGCTCCCGGTTTGAGGCGCGCGAAGAGATGGGTTTGTCGCATCTCTACGAGCACATGATTTTTAAAGGCACGCGTTCGCGTTCCGCGCGAGACATTGCCCGTGTTCTCGAACAGAGTGGGGGAAATCTGAACGCCTTTACCGGCAAAGAGCAGATTTGCATTCACGCAAAATTTGTGGACGAGGAGCTGCCTTGCGCCGCTGATGTCATCAAAGACATGTTTCTGAACCCGGTCTTCGATACTGAGGAGTTGACAAAGGAGAAAAACGTCGTTCTAGAGGAGATCCGGGGCTCTCAGGACAATCCCGAGGAATATGTCCAGGATTCATTCATGCAGTGCCTGTGGCCGCGCCACCCCCTGGGATTTCCTATTGCAGGCAGGAGCGAGACTGTGCAGACCCTCGATCGTGACGATCTGCTTTCCATGCAGCAGCGCGCCTTTTCCTCAAAAATTGTGATTGCCGCGGCTGGCAACGTGAACCACGCTTCTCTCAGGTCCCTGTTCCGCGAACTGGGACGCCTGCCACGCTTCCGCCTTTCTACCCCTCGCGCTCAACTCCATCCGGTGCGGCGCATGCTTTTTGATAAGGAAATTCTTCAGGCAAACGTGAGTATGGGATTCAGGATCTGTTCCTACCATTCCGAAGACAAGTACGCCTTCCTTGTTCTCAACGCCCTTTTGGGCGATGGTATGAGTTCACGCCTCTTCCAGAATATCAGAGAGCGGCTTGGCTTGGTATATTCTATCTATAGCTTTATGGATTTTTTCATTGATTCAGGCGTTTTTGGCGTATTTTTTGGCACTGAGCCCCATCAGATGAGACAAGCTGCTGAAAAGGCGCTCCAGGAAATCAGGGAACTGGTGGGTGGGGGAGTGACTGACGGGGAATTGAACTTCGCAAAGACGTATATCAAGGGCAATATTCTCCTGGGCATGGAAAATACCACGAACCGGATGAGCCAGTTGGCACGGTCCGAGCTTTTTACCGGTGCTGTCGAGGACATGGATATTGCACTTTCCAAAATCCAGGCGGTTTCACGCAGCGATCTGAAACGCATTGGTCAGCGCTATATTACTCCGAAGAACCTCTCCATGGCCGTGGCTATGCGTAAACCAGCGCGGTTCAAACGGTTCGTCGAGGAGGTGCGTTTTGCTCTGGCGTAATTTTTCGCGAATCCTTCCCGTGCTGGCCCTGCTGGCACCCTGCGGCGTCCAGGCCGCGCTTACGCCTCATGCCTATGCCCTGGTCATAGATTCGGGTATTGCGCTCACTATGAATCAGGAATATACCGCTGTTGTTTCATTGTTGAAAGCGCATGCAGCCAAAGAGCCGTCAAACCCCCTTTTCATGTTCTATCTCATGCATGTGTACCAGGTCATGATGATCGATTACGAGACAACGGATTTTAAAAGGGAATTTGACAGCTGCGCTCTGGCGGCTGAAAAAGGTTTTCTCAAACGGGCCGCGTCCGAGGCCAATAATCCCTGGATCAATTATTATCTGGGCAATATCTATGTCACCCAGGGCGCATACGAACTCCGGTTCGCGAATTATCTCAATTTCTCAAAAAACATCCTCAAAGGGGTAAAACAACTGAAGAAGGCTTTTGAAAAAGATACAACGTTATACGACGCCTGCATATACCTGGGGCTGTTCCAGTATGCCAAGGCTGAACTGTTCGGCTGGGTCACCTTCTGGGAAGATGACAAGGATGTTGCTATCTCCTTGATCGAAGAGGCAAGCAAGAAATCACGGTATTCCCGCGAGGTCGCCGAGGAGATACTTATCGGTCTCTATGGACACAGGGGAGAACGTGAAAAGGCCTCGGCAGCCGCGGCCCGCGTCAAAGAGCGTTTTCCCGGCAATCGCGCTGTTTACTGGCTCATGGCGAATATTTATTTGAGAAACAAGCAGTATGCCGCCGCAAAGACCGAATTCGACGCCCTTGCGCCTCTGGTCAACCAAATTCCCGCCACATACCAATATAACTATATCTCCCTCGATACGTACCGTGCCAAAGTCGCATTTGAACTTGGGGACTATGGCCAATGTTTAGCCCTGTGCGACACAGTGCTTGGCCGCCAGAGCGGCGATGAGCGCATAACGCCATTCAAAGATATTGTCCGCAAATTGAAAAAGAAATCGGCTGAACGGAAAATGCAGCCATGAAACGAAAAACGGCGTTTCTGGCAACCGCAGTGCTGTTCCTGGTGGCCCTGGATCAGGCGACCAAGTGGCTGGTCGTAACACGTATGGAGTTATACCAATCCATTCCCGTGATCGGCGAATGGATAAAATTAACCTTTGTGTACAACCAGAACGGCGCCTTTGGTCTTGCGCCTCAGCGATTGCTTCCTTTTCTGAGTACGAGGATTTTTTTTGTTACATTTACCATTATTGCCGCAACGGTCGTATTTGTCCTGTATTTTCAAACGCCTTCCGCTGATCGCTGGACCCGCTTGTCGCTTGTTCTGATTCTCGGAGGCGCTGCTGGTAATTTTATTGACCGTGTGCGCCTTGGGAAAGTCGTTGATTTTATTGACTGCGATTTCCCGGATTTTATCATGGAACGGTGGCCTGTATGGAATGTGGCGGACAGTTGCGTTACCATTGGCATAGCGATTTTATTCATTATCACCTTATTTGCCAAACGACGTGAGTCTCATAATAAAGACAATTGTCCAACCTGAAGAGGCTGGCGCGCGGATCGACCGGCATGTGTGCGGCATCCTTTCCGATGCGTCGCGCACCGCGGTGCAGCGCGCCATTGAAGACCACGCCATTCTCGTGAATGGGACGCCAATTGCGAAAAATTACAAAATCAGGCCAGGCGACGCTATTACCGGCTCCTTATCAGAGGCCTGCAACCCGGATACTCTGGAACCGGAGAATATTCCAGTACAAGTCCTCTATGAAGACACCCACCTGGTCGTTATAAACAAGCCTGCCGGTATGGTTGTCCATCCTGGCGCGGGAGTGAAAAGCGGCACACTGGCCAATGCGCTCCTTTATCGCTGGAGAGAGGAAATTGCCGGCGTGGGTGATGTATCACGGCCAGGTATGGTCCATAGGCTTGACAAAGAAACCTCAGGAATCATTATTGTAGCGAAAAACAGCGTTGCGCATGCAAGGCTTTCCCGCATGTTCAAGGAACGTAGCGTGAAAAAGAGCTACCGGACCCTTGTTTGGGGAGTGCCGCCTCCCGCAGGCGTCATCAATGCCAGTCTTTCGCGCAGTTCAGTGCACAGGAAAAAGATCGTTGTCATGAGCGAGGGGAGAAGCTCTTTGACCCGGTACGAAGTGAGAAAAAGCAACAATTGGATGGCGGAACTCAATGTTTTTCCCGAAACAGGCCGAACCCATCAAATTCGTGTGCATCTCTCCTCAATAGGACATCCGGTGCTGGGCGACGACCTTTATGGCGGTGGAAGAAAATACCTCGACAAAGTGTCGCCCATCTATAAGCCAGAGGCAAAAAAAGTGTCACTTCTTGCCACCCGAGTCATGCTTCATGCGGAACATATTGCATTTACCCATCCTGTAACGGGAAAAAGGATATGTCTTACGTCGCCATTGCCTGAAGACATGAAAAAAATTATTTCTATGGTATGAAGATAAAAAGCATTGTTAATGTTTTAGGCTTTTTACTCGTCATTTTAGGCGGCGTGCTCCTTATTCCTTTCTCAATCAGCGCGTATCTGCACGAGGTTTCCCGGCTCCCCTTTCTCATTTCAATCGGGATCTGCCTGTGTACCGGACTTGCCGCCCATTTCTGTACCCGGGGAGAGAATGGTATTGGCATCAAGGAGAGTTTTGCCATCGTGACTTTTGGTTGGCTCATTCTGACCTTTTTTGGGGCGCTGCCTTTCTATATTTCAGGAAAAATGGGTGCGCTGTCCATGGGCCTCACCGACTGTTATTTTGAAGTCATGTCCGGCTTTAGCACTACCGGGGCCTCAATATTATCGAATGTTGAGAGCTTGCCCCGCGGGCTTCTTTTCTGGCGAAGTCTAACCCATTGGATCGGTGGCATGGGTATCATAGTCCTGACCTTGGCAATTCTTCCTCTTATCGGCGCAGGCGGTACCTGGTTGTTCAAAGCAGAGTCACCTGGCAGCACAATCTCGGACAAGGTGACACCCAGGATAAAGGACACTGCCAAAGTGTTATGGGTAGTCTATGTGCTTATTACCGGGCTTGAGGTCATTCTTCTCAAAATTGGCGGTATGTCCCTTTTCGATTCTTTCTGCCATACATTCGGTACTGTGGGGACCGGCGGTTTTTCCACGCATAATACCAGCATCGCGGGATTTAATGTTTTCATACAGATCGTCATCATTGTTTTCATGTTCATATCAGGCGCCAACTTTGCCCTTCATCTCCAGGCCCTTAAGGGAAAACCCGGCGGCTATTTGAAGAACCGGGAGTTTTTTTTCTATTGTATCATCTTTTTAAGCTTCAGCATATGCATTGCTATTGACCTGGTCCTGCGGTCAGGATACCCTGCGGGCAGGGCATTGCTCAACAGCGTTTTTCAGGTTGTATCCATAGGTACGACCACAGGATTTGCCAATGATGATTTTGAACAATGGAGTTCCTTTTCGCGGTACCTGCTTTTTCTGCTCATGTTTATAGGCGCGTGCGGCGGTTCAACCGGCGGCGGCATGAAGGTGATGCGTATAATTCTGTTGTTTAAATACGCGTTGGTGCGCATGCGCAATCTCATTCATCCCCAGGGAGTGCTGCGCGTATGGATACGCGATGTACCGGTGAAGGAACATGTGTTGGACGCGGTCTGCGGGTTCTTTGTGCTTTATATACTTACCTTCGCCATTGCCGCGTTTATTCTTTCATTTCTCGGCATTGATTTCCAGACCGCGCTTTCTGCATCCGCAGCATGCCTTGGCAATATTGGTCCCGGACTTGGCGCAGTGGGGCCCATGGACAACTATGGTTTTCTGCCAGCAGCGGCAAAATGGGTACTGGTTCTCTGCATGCTCGTTGGCAGGCTCGAAATTTATACGGTCCTGCTGCTCTTTGTCCCTGAAACCTGGAAACGATAAGCCTGGTCATCTATTTATGGCTTTGCTTCGCATTATACGCCCTCTGAATTGTCTCATTGCCTTTTTCTCTGTTGGTGTGGGCATGTTCTCCGCGGTCCAACCAGTTGCCTCTATTTCATTGCTCAGACTTTTAGCAGCAGCGCTTGCGGCGTTTCTGGTCGCGGCATTCGGCAATGTGGTCAACGATATACAGGACACTGCCATTGACGCAGTTAACAGGCCTGACCGACCAATTCCTTCGGGCGCTATTTCTGGTCGGTGTGCAGGCTATTACGGCCTACTGCTACTTAGTGCAGGCCTTGGCGTCTCATACCTCGCTTCCCTGGCGCATTTTGCCTTTGCCTGTTGTGTTGCAGCGCTTCTTATCGCTTATGCGAACTGGTTCAAAGCTTCGGTTTTATTGGGGAATATCATAGTATCTCTGCTTACCGGCGCCACGCTGGTGTATGGAGGCCTGCTTGCCAGCCATTGGCAGCTTTCCCTGGTTCCCGCGTTTTTCGCTTTTCTCATCAATTTCTCACGAGAGATCATCAAAGATGCCGAGGATGTTGCAGGAGATGCCCAGAACAATATTGTCACCTTTCCGGTCCGTTTTGGCGCTCGCGCAGGCCAGAAACTGGCGGCACTTCCACTGGTCTTGCTATCGGTTCTGGTATTTGTTCCCTTTCGAATGTCATTATACGGGACCCTCTATTGTATCATTGTCGCTATTGGCGTAAGTCTGCCGCTTCTTTTTGTCTCGTTCCTGCTGTTTTCTCGAGACTGCTCGCAAGAGGTTTTGCACCGTATTTCAATGGTTCTCAAGCTGGTCATGTTGATTGGCATACTAGCGATTCTTTTTGGGAGGGACGTGTGCGAGTTTGTGTTCAGCGCGTAGCACGCGCCACAGTCACTGTTAACGGGTCTATTGCAGGCCAAATAGGGCAGGGGCTGCTTATCCTCATAGGTGTTGGAAAAAGTGATACTACGCATGAAGCTGATTGGGTTGCTGAGAAATGCGCTGGACTTCGGGTTTTCACTAATTCTGAAGGTAAAATGGACCTGTCTGTTCTGGACGTCAAAGGCTCTGTTTTAGTGGTCCCTCAGTTTACGCTTTATGGTGATGTGCACAAGGGAAAACGACCGAATTTTACCAATGCAGCTGGCCCTGAAATGGGTAAAGAGTTATACGAACATTTCTGTGAGCAAGTATGCAAAGTCCATGGCCTTGTCGTGCAGACCGGCGTCTTTGGCGCGCATATGGACGTGGAATTGGTCAATGACGGGCCGGTGACTATTTGGATTGAAAAGGAAGCTGAAGGCTCCTGAATCTTTATTGCAATCAGCCCCCTCTTGTTTTCCCTTAGTGTTTTGTCACTGCGTTCCTAAGTGCAAAGTATCGTAACTCTTTGGATCGCCGATAATCATATTTTTTGCACTTTCTTGCCCCGCGTATATAAAATTCTACCATTAGTAGTCTTTCGCAAGTTATTTTTTATGCATGTTAAAAGTACATGAGAACATAAGTCGCCTACACAAAAGCCAAGGCTGGACACAGTCCGATCTCGCCCAAAGGCTCGGTACTTTGCAAATCGTACGTTTGGAGAATCTCTACGAAGAACTCTCCTCAAACGAACAGCGGGTTATTCTCAAACGAGTGGAAGTTCTCGCAGAACGATAATAAAAAGGATTAACCATGGCTCCGAACTATCCGAAACTCATTGCCGAAACAGTGCAAGTGCTTCCAGTCCCGGAACAGGCCGAGGTGTACACCTTTGCCCAATTCGTACGCACTAAATCAGACGAGCACAGACCATTACGGCGCTCCAACCGCAAACAAAGATCCGTCTTCTCCATGTTCGGTAAGGCCACAGCCAAAGTGACGGACGCCTCCATCAACCACGACAAGTATATCTATGAATAAGCCGGTATTCGTTGACACGTCAGCATGGTTCGCCAGCATTGCCAAAAATGACCAGTCACATCGTCAGGCTATTGCGGAACACCATAAACTGATAAAAGACAAAGCCCGCTTTTTCACATCCAATCTTGTGGTGCATGAGTCAACCATTCTTCTGGAACGTAAGGTGAACAGGCGGGAAGGGGTGCAATTCCTGACGTCAATTATCGAGGACCCAAACGTGGAGATTATCCACGCTACGCCTGAGATGGAACATGAGGCATATCAGCTTTATGAAAAATACCTGGATCAGGATTTCTCAGTTGCGGATTGCGTGTCTTTCACAATCATGAAACACTTCGATATCCATCGTGCGTTCACGTTCGATGATCATTTCCGCACTAGGGGCTTCGAGATGGTGCCACATACAAACCGGTGAAAACATAACCCCCGCCCACCTAAGCCCGCGTGCAAGTATACTCATGCCGCATTCCGCTCTATTTGCTTTACATAATTAGCGTCCACGCGCTTTTGCACGGTCGCCCCGTAAGCGGATCGAGTTAGGTTAGGTCTCTGATGCATGGGTTACGCCTCCGACCGCATAGCCGAGTACCTTTTGAAAACTATTGAAGGGCATGGGTAGTTGTCAAGTTATTGAATTACCTTGGATGAAAGAGTATATTTACATCAGTGAAAGAAGGTTGTCGAATTTATGGAAATCCTGGCAAAAGCATCAAGCATGTAAGGAGGAGTATACTATGAGACGCGACACATTCACCGCAGTCATTCACAAGGAAGAGAATCTGTACGTTGCCGAATGCCCGGAAGTCGGCACTTTCAGCCAGGGCTACAACATTGAAGAGGCTTTAAGCAACCTCAAGGAAGCGACCGAGTTGTATTTGGAAGAGTTCCCGCTTCAAAAGACAGACCGCACGTTCATGACCACCTTTGAGGTTGAGCATGCCTAAGCTTCCAAAGCTTTCGGGTAGCGAGGTCGTCAAAGCGCTCGAACGCATGGGATTTCATCAGGCACGACAGCGAGGCAGTCATGTGGTTATGAAAAAGGTATTATCGCAAGGTGCAGTAGGCTGTGTTGTTCCCATGCACAGGGAGGTTGCAACCGGAACTTTGCATGGCCTGCTGAAACAGGCTGCGGTTTCTCCGGAAGATTTCATGGCAAACCTGTAGACGTCTCCCGCCCACCCAGCATTTCCGCTGCTCTTGTTTTCCCTTATCGTTTTCTTGCCCCCTTACGGCCTTGCGCCCACCACGCCTACCCGCTGCGGCCTATCCCCCCATTGCTTCGACAGGCGCAGCACCTTCGGCTTTTCGTATCCTTCGCCTCGCCTCTGAAAGAGGCGGGCCTTTCCGGCCGCCGTCGTCGTCCCTCCTTTAGGCGTCCAATATTGTACAGGCAATAGGTTTGATCCAAGGGGGCCAAGAAAAAAAAGGCAAATATGCCAGGGACAAATTCACCCGCCTCGTCTGTGTAGACAGGCGGGCCGCACCTCTTTGCCCTGTTTACCGCTCTTTTTTTGACCAGAAACTTATCAGTTTTCCTGGTTAGATACTATTCCCGCCCGTGGGTGGGCAACCGCCATCTTCCTTCTCAAATCCTCTTTAGTAATATGCGTATATACATGGGTTGTTGTCAAGATGTTGAATTACATAGCAGGAAAACGTATATTATATCAAGAAAAGGAGATAAAAATAATGTCTGCAACACTCACCATCACTTTGCCGCCAAGAATGAAAGCTGATCTCGATAAAATGGCCAGGAAAACCCATCTCCGCAAAGGCGACCTTGTCCGCGGCGCTATCGGCAGGCTTGTGGCAAGGCAGCAGTTCCAGGCTATTCGTGAGGAATTGGCCGCTGAAGCGCAGCAAAAAGGCATTTATACGGACGAAGACATCTTCAAGATGGTCTCATGAGAGTCTTCCTCGATACGAACGTCCTGCTTTCCGCTTTCTACTCGCATGGTACTTGCACCGAACTCTATGACCATTGCTTGGATGCTCATGTTCTTTTTACCAGCGAATTTGTCCTTGAGGAGTTCCGGGAAAAGGCGGTCCGCAAACTCAAGTTCTCGCCGGAGCGTGTGGTAAAGGCTCTCCATAACATTCAGATGTACTCCATCATGGTCTCGGAAGCCACACTCCCGCATCCCATCTGCAAGGACAAGGACGATGACCATATTGTGGCTGCGGCGGTGAAGGCAGAAGTCGCCTGTATCGTGACCGGAGACAAGGAATTTCAGGAACTCAAATCCACCATGGGAATTCCCATCGTCGCTCCGTCGGATTTCTGGAAATTCTCAGGACATCACGCGTCCTAATATTCCCCCGCCCACCCAAGCCCGCTTTCAAGTACGCTCATTCCGCTTCCTGCTCCACTCGCTTTACATAATCAGCGCTATGCGCCCATGCACAGCCGCCCCGCGAACGGGTCGAGCCAAGTCCCTGATGCATGGGTCAAACCCTTCGGGCGCATAGCCGAGATTATGCAAACTTGCAAGCGGGCTTTCCCACCGCCCCAGGGCTCCCATCACCAAACGTTCTTTTCACTCCCAATCAAGGTAATCCTCTAATCCTACGAATCACGGTTCAGACAATTTCTTCTCCTGCCGAAAACCGTGCCAACCTACGCCATTTTTAAGCGGCTTCGGTCGTCACGGTTTTCGCTCCCCCCAAGTTTGCATAATTTTCGCTATGTGGTCCGCCTATGGCGGAAGACCCACGCCCAGGGATGGGCTTGGGCATCATAGCGCAGATTATGTAAAGACACCGGAGTACGATGCGGAGGGGACGGACTTAGGAAAAATACTGGAAAGAGGTGTGGGGTAGACGGCAGGGTTAGTACAGATCAAGACTTTGGCATGTTTTTTGTTTTAATAAAAGATTGTTTTATTTTCAATCCTATCAGCGAAATGATACGAAAAAAAATCAACCAAAGATAAAACTTGAAAGGTAATATGATCAACGGCCACCACCAATCAGTCACAATCGTTAATTTGTGGGTTTTGAGTATGCCCATTATCCAGTTATTATTACTACTCAAGTCAAGCCAAGACTTGTCCAAATACATAATATTACAAAGTAATGGCGTAACTGGCAGCGAATGTGGATTATCTATTTTGCCATCATCGAAGATGTTGATTTGTTGCGGCCCTAATTGAGTACTCAGAAAATGATAGGAAATAAACATACAAAACACAATTAAAACTAGAGCGGAATTGAAATTGTGTAATAATAATTTTCGGAGCAAATCTTTAGTCAAGCCTATTTCTCCCTGAGCTCATCATGCCATTCTTGTTCTCGTATAGCCATTCTTGGCCATATGGGTCATACATGTACCCATCTCCACCAGAATTCCCTGCTCTACCTGGATCATATATATAATCATCAACAGAATAATTTGTGGTCTGATTCCTGTATAAATCAAAGACCATGTTGCCTAATGTAATAAGTTCTTTCCCAGAAAGGTATCCACCACTCACCAATTCTGTTATGATGGTTCCCGCTAAATTTCGATTATACTGCGTAGTCTCTGATTTGTATGACATCCCGAGAGGTAATAGATCACCCATTTGATTTTGAACATTACCAAGCTCAAACGCATAGTTTACAGCAGTCCATAATCCTGAGCTGCCAGTAGCCATTTTGTTTGCATTAACATCAATGCTATTTAGAGTCCCCCCATAGTTAATATTAACACCTCTATTGGTCATTCTGTTTGACCAATTTGCTGTTGTGACGCCCCAGGCAAAATTACCCGATTCATTCTGGACATATGGGAGGTGTCCAAAAGTTACGGGGACTGGTGATTCATCAATGCCTGTAAGAATATTTTGAGCAGTTGGTGACCTGTACAAATATTCCAAAGCAGTAGAAGATATAGAATTTGCAGCAATCACCAATCTACCATCTGGATCAATATTTGTGATAGGATTATCCCAACAGAATACATAGGGACTAATACCCATGGCCATGTCTTCAACATTAGGATCAATGCCCATCCATCTTCCGATTTCCGGGTCATAGTATCTAGCGCCGATTAGATACCATAGCTCATCCGCAGAGGTCCCGTTTGTTTCTATCCGTATGTATCCCATCAGTTTACCG
>MFYT01000069.1:0-1072 GCA_001789205.1 Candidatus Raymondbacteria bacterium RIFOXYA2_FULL_49_16
CAGTCTCGTTTTCTCTGTTGGCACCAGCACAAACGATTTCAAGACCAGCTCTCCCACTATTTCGATCTCGTCCGGTACCGCGACCTTTTCCATTGCGCAAACCAATGACAGCATGGGTGTTGGCGACGAAGTAACATTTGGCACAGGCGCCAAGGTCTATTTAATGCGCAAAAGCTCCACAACCCAGTGGCGGGTGACCAGCCCTGCGGGCAAATGGCCCGATGGCGTGTCCGGTGAACCTGTGCTCTCGATCAAACGCGCCTTCAATTCGCTGAATGCCGCGGTCAGCGGCTCTGCGCCCGGGGCTGCCAATGTGAGTCATCTAAACAGCATGGCATTGACAACAACTGATACGCGGTTGTACATTGCCTGCTATGCTGATGGAGTAGACGCGTCCATGGACACGGTCAGAAGTACGTGGACAACGGATGCAACGCGTTACATCACCATTTTTACGCCCACAAACACATCGACCGAATGCAATACCAATCAAAGGCACAATGGCGTAATAAACGGGGGCGGTTATACGCTGCAAAGCAGTTTTGCCGGGGATTATGCGCGGAATGTTGATATTGGCGCCAATTATACAAAAGTAATTGGATTGAAAATAATACGAACATCTTCTAACTGGTCGTATGGATTTTGTTTAGGGACTTCCGTTACCGCAGGCACCGGTTGCGGTAACAACTGTGAGTTCGCATATAATTTACTCTACCAGCAAAGCGGCGGTGACTATGGAGAAATAATTTATAATGGTAACATATCAACATCTGACCACTACGCCTGCTCCATTCACGACAATATATTAGTCAGCGGTTCCAGCACTTTGCTATGGGGCATATACTATGACGGGAACTATCAGACAACCGAAGCGCGGCAGAGTAAGATTTATAACAATACCGTTTATGGAAGCTACACATCCTCGGGTGGGGCCATACGTATTGTTGTAAACAACAGCGCCTCTTCATCATATCTGCCGCTGGTGAAAAACAACTATGCGGCAAATACGGGCACAGGTTCGGATTACATATTTGGCGGCGCTGACTACAGCAATGCGAACGCGGAATTCGCC
>MFYT01000069.1:1108-38363 GCA_001789205.1 Candidatus Raymondbacteria bacterium RIFOXYA2_FULL_49_16
ACCTGCATATCCAGTCAAGCTCAACCGCCAACACCAAGGGTATTGGCCCCTGTTCCGACAACCAGGTGGCGGCGACGGACATTGACGGCGACTCCCGTCTGACAAGTTGCGCCGCAGACATAGGAGCTGACGAGAACCTCGCGTTTACCGCACCCGATACCGTAGTGCGGTATATTAACACCGCCTCTGCTCCGGGTGGCACCGGCATAACAAACGCCACATCCGGCACGGACCGGGCGTATCATTCGCTTCTTGAGTGGGATGATGCGGAGGACGGAAACCTTGTTGTCAATAACCAGATTAAGGTGGCTGTTTGCGAAGGCTCGGATGTTGACGACTCCGGCGTGGTCGACCTCAACGGCTGGACAACCGATTACCAGCATTATATCGTGATAAGAACAGATTCCACGGCCGCATATGGGCAGCATGGAGGGAAATGGAACACTGGCACGTACAGGCTGGAGGCCAATGGCAGCAGCGGTGCGATGATAGTACGGACGGATTACATAAAAATATCAGGTCTGCAGATACGTAATACAAATACCGGCAGTACCCCAGCAGCCCTTCTGTTGCTTGACTATGATCCGGCAAACAATTGCAACAAATACGAGATTTCGAAATGCATACTCCGTGGGAGTTGCGATCGTGGCATTTATGTGAATGACGACGATGCTAACGTATTTATTTCCAACACAATATGCTATCTTGATTATGTCGGCAATACATGGCCGGTATATGCGTCTTCAGGTGATTCGATAGTGCTGTTTAACTGTTCGTTCTTGGGGACCTATGTATATGCGCATGCCACCAACGTGGCGACCGCCATAGCTAAGAACACCTACGGCGAACACTGGTACAGTTACACGAAGTTTAGCGGAAACAACAACGGAACAGCCGATGCAAACGCTCCAGGCACAAGCGGACAAACGTCGAAAACAGCGACGAACCAATTTGTAAATGTTACAGCCGGAAGCGAAGACCTGCATTTGAAGATAGGCGCAGCCATCATCGACCAGGGCACCAGCCTGTCGGGCGACGGCGTTTATCCGATAACCCAGGACATGGAGAGCGGCACACGCGTCGGCGGCACTTGGGACATTGGCGCGGACGAGGTATATGCGACATCGGCGGCCACGGACAATCCGTGTGCTATATATTATTCCGTGGGTACAAGCACGGCCGACTTAAAGGGCAACGCCACTACTATTTCCATCACGGACGGCGCCGCGACCATTTCAGGCCTGACCGGAGGCGAAAACATCGGGGTTGGGGACAAAATAACCTTCAACAACCACTGGGCCGCATATATAAAAGGAAAGACGTCTGCAACGCAATGGACCGTATGCGGGCCCACGGGTCTGCGTCCGACCGGCATATCCGGATTGACCGTAAACAACATAAAACGCGCGTTCAACTCACTTTATGCAGCCATGAACGGCGCATCCCCCGGCGCGGCCAATGCTAGCCATCTGAACAGCAAGGCGCTCACCACAAACGATACAAGGCTGTACATCGCCTGCTATGCCGACGGGGACGACGCATCCATGACAAGGGTTGATTATTCATGGACCACTGACGCAACAAGGCACATCACCATCTTCACGCCCACGAACACTTCGACCGAATGCAACACCAGCCAACGTCACAACGGCGTGGTTAACGGAGGCGGTTATACCCTCAAAAGCACTGACGCCACAACGGATGTGCATAATCTGGCCATCAATGCAAGTTATACAAAAGTTTTCGGCATAAAAACAGTCAGGACGTCCTCAAATTGGAGTGACGGATATGGCATAGGGCATGATTATTTGACCGGAAATGGAGCATGCAGTTGTGAAGTGGCATATAACCTGTTGTACCAGGAATCAGGCGGAGCTGGGACCCTGCTTAAGTGGGACAATCTTTCTGACGTAGATGGATATGCCTGTCACATATACGACAATATTGTTATCAGCAACTCCAGCACATTACAAAATGGCCTGAAGCTGGGTAATAACACGGGTGGTTATCAGACGACAGCGGCCCGGCAGTGCAAAATATACAACAACACCTCTTATGGCCAATTCCTAGGAGGGGCCATCCGTATGTCAATACTAAACAGCAGCGGTTCGTTGTATATGCCGCTCGTGAGAAATAATTATGCGGCAAATACCGGAACAGGTACTGACTACAATTTAACCGGCGATTATACCAATGCGCTTAGCGTATTCGCCTACAACGCCTCGGACGACGGCACTTGCGGCAGCAGCAACAGCAACACGACCATAACCGCGGCTGCCATGGATTTTACGTCCACCACGTCCGGCAGTGAAGACCTGCGCATAAAGGTATTATCAGGCGCTATAAACAGCGGCGTTGGGCCGGCCACGGACGCGAACGTAGCCGCGTCCGACCTTGACAACGACGCCCGGTCAGGCACAACAACGGACATTGGCGCGGACAAGTTTCCGTACACGTTGAGCGCGTGCGGTTCAAGCCCGTGCAGCGTATATTACTCCGTGGGCACGAGCACGGCGGACTTTAAGGGCAGCGCCACCACTATTTCGGTTACAAACGGAACAGCGACCATTTCAGGCCTTACAGGGAGCGAAAACATAGGCGCCGGGGACATTGTGACGTTCAACACCAACTACGCGGTGTACCTGAAAAAGAAGAACACTGCAACCGAATGGGTCGTTCATGGGTCAAAGGGGCTTGTTCCAACAGGCATATCGAACGCCGTTGTCACTTCAATAAAGCGCGCGTTTAATTCTCTCAATGCGGCCATGAACGGCGCATCCCCGGGCGCGGCAAACGCCAGCCATCTGAACACCATGGCCCTTACCACAAGCGATAAAAAGCTTTTCATTGCCTGTTATGGCGACGCTAGCGACGGTTCCAGCGTCAATGTGAATACAGGCTGGACAGCGGACGCCACCCGTTACATCACCATTTTTGCCCCTTCGAACACCTCCACCGAATGCAACCAGGGCCAGCGTCACAGCGGCAAATGGAACACGGGCAAATACCTGCTGGTGGTGACCGCTTCTTATGCATTGAAGCTGGACGAAAGCTACACGGTCATTGACGGCCTTCAGATGAGCAACAACAATAATGATGTTTTCATTGTAGGCGCCGGTACGGGCAATTTTACGACCAAGAATTGCATAATCAAAGGCAGCGGCAGCAGCGGCAATGGAATGTGGTTCAGCACAACCGGCGGCAACAATACCTTGTATAATAATATTGTGTATGATTGTCCTGAAATTGGCGTCAGCGTTCCAGGCGACGCCACTTATAATTCGCATAAAGTGTATAATAACACGGTCTATAACTGCAACACGGCCAACGGCAGCAACAGGTCCGGCATCATTGTCGGCGGCGCCAACACCCTGGTCAAGAACAACATCGTGATGAATACCCACCTTGCCAGCGGGTGTTTTGATATTGTGGTCAATAATTCTGCGGCCCAATCTTATAGCGTCACTTCCGATGCTACAGGCGCGGGTACGGGTTCCCTTGCAAGCCGCACAGCTACTGCCAATGCAAGCCCAGGCATTGGCAACTGGGTGGTTTTCACCAATATCACCGGCGGCTCCGAGGATTTCCACCTTCAGAATGTTACCGAGAACGACGCGAACAATGCGGGCATTGGGCCAGGTTCTGACGGCAATGTTCCATCGACGGACATTGACGGACAAACCCGTTCGGGAAGCGCCGCGGAAATGGGAATGGACGAGAATTTGGAATACTCGGTGGGAACATGCGCGACAAGCCCATGCAGCGTTTGTTATTCGGTGGGTACAAGCACTGCGGACTTGAAAGGCAGCGCCACCACTATTTCCATCACGAACGGAACAGCGACTATTTCAGGCCTGACAGGGAGCGAAAACATAGGCGTGGGCGACATGATAACTTTTTCGACCAGCAGCGTGGCGTATATCCGCAAGAAGAATTCGGCCACCGAGTGGCTGGTGACATCGGCCAATGGCCTAAGTCCCACAGGGATTTCCTCGGCAACGGTGAATTCCATCAAACGGACGTTCAATTCCCTGAACCTAGCCGTAACCGGGGCCAGCCCAGGCGCGGCCAATGCCGCGCACTTGAACAGCAAGGCGCTCACAACCAACGATAAAAAGCTTTTCATTGCCTGTTATGCTGACGGCGATGACGCATCCATGACAAGAATAGATTATTCATGGACAACTGATGCTACGCGATACATTACGATATACGCCCCGACAAACACTTCAACCGAATGCAACACCAGCCAGCGGCATAACGGCGTGGTGAACGGCGGCGGTTACACACTCAAAAGCACTGATGCAAGCGCGGACGTGTTTAATCTGGACATCCATGCGGATTATACAAAGGTTTTCGGCATAAAAGCCGTCAGGACATCGTCGAATTGGACTTGGGGCAGCGGAATATGCCAGTATTATTTGACTGCCGATGGCGGACGTAATTGTGAAGTGGCTTATAACCTGTTGTACCAAGAATCAGGTGGGGCTGACGGTCGCCTGATCAACTGGGCGAATATTTCAGCGACAAATGGATATGCCTGCTATATCCACGACAATATCATGGTCAGCAACTCAAGTACGTTGAATATTGGCTTAAACATAAAGGGGGAATATCAAACGGACGCGGGCCTTCAATGCAAAGCCTACAACAATACCGTGTATGGCGCGTACGATGTGGCGGGGATAATCATAGATATTAACAATAGTAGCGGTTCTTTATATATGCCGCTTGTGAAAAACAACTATGCCGCCTGTACCGGCGCCGGCACAGATTACAACTTCGCAAATGATTATACCAATGCGCTGAACGTCTTCGCCTACAACGCCTCGGACGACGGCACATGCGGCAGCAGCAATGGCAACATAACCATCACAGTTACAAACGCGGCATTTATCTCCACAACAGACCCTAACCAGGACTTGCACATCAAAGGGTCTTCTTCGCTGGCCGGCGCCGGCATAGGCCCCACGAGCGATGCCAATGTTTCGACAACAGATATTGACACCAACTCCCGTTCCGGGACCACTACGGACATAGGTGCGGACAAAACATACGGCACGCTCACGCTCTCAAACCATGCTGCAGGGCATGAAATAAACGCTTTTACGTACAAGGGAAACGAAACCGACGCAGAGCTGTTCGGCTTTAGACTAACGCCCGGCGTGTCCAGCTACAATTTTGTGAGCCAGCTTGTGTTCTCGCTGACAAACATTGTGGGTCTTGCTGATGGTGATTGGGGTAGCGTTGAGATATGCATTGATGCCAACAACAACGGTACCGTCGAGGCCGGGGAGTCCGGCACTGTGGGCGGTTCAGGCGTTGTGAGCACTGCGGGAGGGACCATAACCTTTTCCACGGGCTTCTTTGTTTCCAGCGCCACAAACTATATACTGCGATCTGATTTTTCCAGCTTATCGCCGGGTGACAAGGTTACGATAGCTTTGTATAACAGCGTCATCACAACCGCCAGCGCTAAAAGCGGTACGTGCGATTCAGTGACCCACTGGGAAGTGCCATGGTACGATCCCGGAAGGCCTCTTCTGAAGCTGTATACAAGCACAGGCAGCGTGAACGTGCAGAATATTGGCCCCGGTGCAACCACAAGCAGCTATTTCTCGGTAAATAACGACTCTCTGAACCAGTTTTTTCTTATGTTCGATCCCCAGGCCTCAACTGTGGAAGGCATGTTGACATCGTTTAAGACAGCAGCTTCAGATACTGGCTCCCAGGTATCTTCCGCATACGAGCTCCTCCCCTCTGACAAAAACCATTACAACATGTTCAACATTTGGCGCAAGCAAGGTTCGAATCAATCCTGGTACGCAAATGATGTTTCGGCCATGCCAAACGGCTTCACCATTGCCGAATCAACGACAACGCGTATGAAATACAGAATAAACCAGCGCACGGTGAGTTTAAGCGGTGCTAACTTGGATGCGGTTTCCGAGATCACAGTATATCCCACCGGCCATATGTTCGTGTATGATTCGGCCTATTCTTCGGGAGACATAGATACCTTCGGTGTGCAATTCTTCATGAAGAAAAACGCTGACGACGGCACATTATATGCGACGGACAACGCTGGTAAACCCTATGGAGGCATACACAGCACTGGAAGAGGCGCTGATTCCTTGCATGATTTCGTTGCCGGGTACTTGGGATACCGCGACTCTGCAGGAAATACGGCCTCTCCTTTCTCTTCATCTTATAGCTTTGACAGCGCTTCCAATGGTTTCAGGGGTATATGGATAACTGGAACAAGGACCGCCTGGAACACAGGAGCAGGCAAGCGCCCATACCAACAAGCCTTTATGGTGGATTTCTCTGAGGACGGGGCAAACCAGAACGACCTGGACGATCACATGTTGGACAGACAGAATCCGCATGTCTTTGATAAATATGATTTTAGGAAGGGATGGTATGACAAGAATAAGAAGGGTGACCTCAACACAGATGGTTTTAATGAGTCTGAAGGGGTCTACGAACTCTACTGCCTTGGCGACCAGGTCTATTTCTTGTTCAACCATCATACAAACAAGCGGAAGCGCTTCTATTCAGCGTTCAGAATGAACAACTTCGCAGGTTCCAGCGCACCTACAAGGGTCTTCCTGCAGCATGCGAACAATGAAAGCATTGTTGATACGCTGACATCCTCCGCCGGAGAGGTGAATATATCCTTGCACGATGCGGACAATTACGTTGTGTTCCAGATAAACCGGGTGATAAGGGACAGTGTGTTGATATTCTGCGGTGATCCATCGAGCAACCTTGCGGTTGAAATGAGCCGTTTCTGGGGCGATGCGGATGAGAGCGTATGCAGACTGCATTGGGTGACAGAGAGCGAGAGCGATAATCTAGGATTCAATTTATACAGGAGGGAAGTGGAGAGAATGGGAAAAGGGAAATCTGAGGGGCTTAGTACGAACGATTCGCTGTACAAGCGGATCGCCGACTACTCAACGCTCAAGGGCCATTTAACCAGCGCTCTGCGGAACGACTACACTTTTTTTGACCATGGTGTTGAGCTTGGTAAGACATACGAGTACTGTCTAGAAAGTGTTGATTTGTATTATACTGCGCAAGAATACGAAAAAACTGTGGTATTGACTGTTGACAAGATCTTTGCCTTTGCCCTGGAGCAAAATATTCCAAATCCTTTCAATCCGAACACGCTGATAACCTACTCAGTTCCTGGGCGGTACAATGAGAAAAAAAAGTGTCCGGTGCGACTGGAAATTTTTGATGCGCGCGGGCGGCTGGTGAAGAACCTGGTTACAGCCGATAAACTTCCCAATCAATACGTAGTAGAGTGGAACGGCAAGGCGAATAACGGAAGGTACGTATCTTCAGGTGTTTATTTCTACCGGATTAAAGTTGACGATATTTATAAAAAAACGCGGACAATGGCCATCCTTAAATAGGGTCAGGCAGGTCCAGGGTAGTTCAGCACCATGGGGCTTGCTCAGAAGGCGATACAGACACATGATAAGGGCAATGTCGCGCATATCCTAAAATCAGACGGTGACAGACCATGAATATCATAGAATAACGATACCCCTCCGTCTCTAGACACCTCTGAAAACTACTATCCATTTTTCGTTTTCTGATTTGTGACCTGCATCACAGCTTTTTTTCCCGTTCCAGGCTATATTTATTAATAATCATGAAAAGATCTCCTTCACCGCGGCGCATTCAACAGTATTATTTCTGGATATTCATGTTGCTTTTTATTAAAAAATAGGGTATACTACTATTAATGCTATATTCTTTTCATAGGAATTTACCAACTCACAATAATTTGAACCCAATAATCTAAAAACCGGAGGAATAATGAAGACTCTTCTTGGAGCCGTGGTACTCTCATTTTTCCTGAGTGCGCCACTGTTCGCCACCATCAGCAACATCGTTTTCGACAACAGCCAGCCCATGCAGCCGTCCGACAGCCTTATCATAGCATACGAATCAACGCAGGACACCACCTATCTTTTGCTCTATCTGGACAAAGACGGCCCTGCGACACTCGACACCCTCGTGGACCAGCTCATGTACAATATTATGATCATCGACAATGGTACTGAACAAATGTGGTGGGACAATGGCGGACTCTTCCCTGACAGCGACCCTGCTGACCACGCCCTCCTCTTTTCGCCCGGTTCACCTGATTTTGCCGCGGCAAAGTACTGGTTTACCCTTACCGATGCTGATAACGCCATATCCGACAGTTTCCGTATCGATGCCATAGCCAATCCCTATCGGACCATCAGCGGCACCATCACGCCGCCCTCGGGCGAATCAGCCGCCTTCATAAGCGTGGACGCAGGCGCCAAGGATTACAATGGCCATGCTTCAGCTTTTACAGACGTAAACGGCGACTATACACTCTATTTTGACAGCGCAATGGTGGTTGCGGACAGCGGCAGGATCGGCGTACAGGTTACATCCGATGCATTCCCTGGTTATATTCCCGACCCCATGGGACAGCAGGTAAATCTCCTCAATGCCAGTCAGTCAAATATCGACTTCTCGTATATTGCGGCCGCATGCGCG
This sequence comes from Candidatus Raymondbacteria bacterium RIFOXYA2_FULL_49_16, assembly GCA_001789205.1. GTDB lineage: Bacteria > Fibrobacterota > OXYB2-FULL-49-7 > OXYB2-FULL-49-7 > XYB2-FULL-49-35 > XYB2-FULL-49-35. Next base: position 9,659 of record MFYT01000069.1, read on the forward strand.
GTAAAGGGCCAAATACTCAGCGGCACCGATCCTTTGTCCAACATCTGGATCGGACTGCGAAGCGCATCGACTGATCAGGACGCAGGCAGAGGTAACACCGATTCAGCAGGAAATTACTTCATGGCATGCGCTGCCGACAGCTACGAGATTCAACTGAGCCACGACGATCTGCTGCCCGACTATCTGATGCCCGACCAAATCAGATTCCGGGTTGACCAGGACGATACCGCCACCGTGGACATACAGATCACGCGAGCCGACACGGCCATATACGGCCGTATCACTCTTGAAGGAAACGAATTGAGCGGCCAGAAATACGCGCTCCAGTTATGGAGCAACAACGGACACGGAACAAGTGAGACTGAATGCGACAGCCTTGGATATTTCAGGCTTCCGGCAACCACCCTTGACTCACTCTGCAACATCAATCTTGCTGTCTGGTGGAAGGGATACGACTCCCTGCCGCAGGGATACATGATCGACAACGGTAACTATCGCCAGGCAAGACCCGGCGACACCGTGGTTTTCAATATTATCCCCGAACAGCAGTTGCCCAGAGGCTATATTTCAGGCTCTGTTTCATACAGCGGCCAGTTCGATCCTGATTTGATCGGTGTCTGTCTGATTGACCCGAAAAACATGTTTGCAGGCCCAATAATGTGCACGCAGCCCGATACTGCGGGTAATTTCTCCTTTACAGACGTACCTATGGGCGAATTCCTTGTCCTGGGCCTTATCGATACCAACAACGACCATACAAGCGAAGCACAGAGCTTCTCCGACTCCACCATCAAAATCTTTGGGGGAGATTCCATACAAGGCATTATGCTGACTATCAACGACATGGGATCCGGAGAAGCCGCAATTTCAGGCGATCTTTCAGCGATGGGTCCGTGGCCCGACAGTACGCGCATCTATGTTGTCGCTATTCCGGCCGATACCACGCTCCCGGACAGCCTCGCCCTCTCCAACCCACTCGTCTGGCTAACGGCAAAAAGCGTGACAATTGAAGGCCCTGGCCCCTATGCCATACCGGGTCTTGACAGCGGTGTCTATTATGTCATTGCCAATGCGGAATCGCTCGATCTTAACGGATCCTCGTGGAACCAATTCGGACACGGTATGTACGGATCAATCGGCCCGGGCAACGCCTATGACCTCTTTCCGGTTGTGCTGGGAAGCGCCACACAGGTAACGGGCATTGATCTCGTGCTCTATCGTGAACAGAAAAATGATTCTGTTCCTGTGGGAACAGGGCTGATCGAAGGGACAATAGAATATTCCGGCGCCTTTTCAATGCACAACATAGAAGTGCTCCTGTTCGAAGGAAACGATTATTTTACCGATCCTGTGCGCTCCGTTGTCCCCGATACGGATGGCCAGTACGCCTTTATCAACGTAGCGGACGGCCAGTACACGGTCATGGCCATGATTGACACAAACCAGGACCACTCCGCCGAAGCTGCCGGGATCAACGATAGCCTGATTGTCATTGCCGGCAGCGACACCTTCACGGCCATCGACATTGTCTGCGAAGACAGACCCGCGGGTCAAGCCTCCATTTCCGGCGCAATCACCTATGCCGGAACCGTTCCCGCTGGCAGCGTTATCTCCGTCATGGCAGTCCCCGTGGACACGCTCCTGTCCGATAGCGTAAACCTCTCTGATGCGAACATAGCCCTGAAAGGGGTCATGATACGGCTGCCGGGAGGGCCGGACACCTTCACCATCGCCGGTCTTGCCGCGGGCGTCTATTACCTGGCATCCTTTGCCGATTCCGCGTACTGGGACACAAGCTCGGGAAAGTACGAATCGCGTGAATTCGCCATGGGCATATATGGCGTTATCGCAACGCGAGATTCCTCGGGCAAACCCGATTCCATGGTCTTTGAACGCGTCCTTCTTGGCGCCTCTACCCATGCAACCGGAATAAACATTGAGATTGAATCTCCCGATATCGCTGTTGAAAAAGTCGCGGCAAAGGCCTTGCCCTCGTCGTTCGCCCTTTCCGAACCCGCGCCCAACCCCTTCAATCCCACGGTCAGTCTGAAATACCAGGTTCCGCAGGCGACTTTTGTCTCGGTCTCGGTATACGACATCAGCGGCAAACTGGTGACGCAGTTGACCGGAAAAACACACCAGCCCGGCTATTACCAGGCAGTCTGGAACGGCACGAACGCGCTGGGTCAGCACGTTTCATCGGGAATGTACGTGTGCCGCATGCAGGCAGGAAGTTTTGTCAAGCAGCAGAAGATGGTTTTATTGAAGTAAGGAGACGCACTTTTTAGCGGACGCAAAATTAATCGGGCGCTGAGCGAAGTCGAAGCGCCCGAATGGCCCGATAAACGCTCGTTTCGACTCCGCTCAACGAGCGTTTATCCTATGTCTCACTCCTTGAGTCTCTTTTTCTTCCAGTGCTTCTCTATTTTCTTGTTTTCACAGCTTGGAAGGGTTTTTTCTTGACACGATGGGTAATATCAAATACCGGAACAAAATACGCCCTACAGGCATCAACACACCGCGCCACGAACCGGAAAATCAAAATGCTTATCAGTTATAGGTTCTTGTGAAATGACGGGGATATCTTCTGCAAAATTTGCACCATAAATTTAAACTCTGAAAAGCGCCTGCTCAATTATTATTTTATTATAAATCAGTGTTAAAGTATGGTTGAATTCTCATGATCGCTGTTGTCTTGCTTATCGTTTTTAGTTATTCCAGCACCTTTGGTGAAATTTATTTCCACTCAGACTTTGAAAGAGGTGAAACCTATACGCAAAACAGGGTTGCAGCTAACCAAAACAGGATAAAACTCATGCCAAATTGTCGGGTGGAAGAATGGCCCCTGGACGGCGGGCAGGGAATTATAGAGGGCAATTATCCGGTCTTTCTGGACACCTTTTCTTATGATTATAGAAAAGGCAATATGTTGGCAGGTGTCCGCGGTATTCAAAAAACACACGATCCCGGCGTAGATATCCGTACAGGAAATCTTGACGAGTGGTATATGCTCAAAGACATTCCGGCTGTTTTAGGCATAAAGGCGCTGGACAATAAAACGCCGATATTCGGGCGCTATTCCGCCATGTTAAACAGCAGTGACGCTTTTTATGCCATGCTGAGTAAAGAAGTGCTTTCCCTTCCCAATAAACTTTATTTTCGATTTTATGTCCGTTTTTCAAATGAACTTTTAAGCAGCGAAAAAATCGGCATTACTCTGTTTGCGCCGAGTTTTAATTTTTCCCAGATGCAGGTAATTAATCTGCAGAATAACAATAAAAACGAAATACCCTATCTGTCGTTAGGCATGCTTGATCCCAGGTATTATAATATCATTGCAAAAGAATCCAGAATTGAAAACAGGGTTGAAATCCGGCCAGGTGAAAATTACTCTGTGGAATATGAATTGTTTTTTGCAGACAGCGTCCATGGGATGGTCGTGCTTTCTGTAAACGGAAAGGAGCAGGTACGGGAACAGTGCGAGTATTTTCCACAGCCGGAAGCGCCGGGAAATCGTTTTTATTTCGGCAGATGGGACCGTATTAAAACAAATGGCGTTCTTTTCATTGATGAGTTCGTTTTCGCAGACACCAAGATCGGTCCAGTACCCAATACGCCTGTCATTATCTTTGCCGATAATATGTTTACATTAAAAAATGAAAATAATGCGTTTGCCGCCCACCAGTTACAGATCAATACAACTAATTCATGGCTTATCCCTGTTTATAACAGCGGAGAAGTCGCACATCGGGACATAACCGTACCAGACGGTATTGCGCCCGATATGTCTTTTTATGCGCGTATTCGTTTAAAACATAATACCAGACAGTGGAGCCCGTGGAGCGAACCGGCCCGATTTAAATTGCCTGTTACTTTAGCCGGTGCTTCGGGGATGTCTGAAAAAGATTTGCCAACGGTAAGGAAGGCTTATTTCACCAGGATTAACAGTCAAAAACCTCTGGATGAAGTTCACAAGGGGAAATGGTACGATTTCTACGTATATCTCGGTGATCCAAAGGGTTGGTCCAATCTGGCCAATGCCGATATCTGGTTGAACGGCGATCCCACAAACAGTATCGGGAATTATGAAAACAGGGGCGGACCATTTAAGGAGGCGGAAAATTACATAATGAGTTTCTCTATTACTGGAAAAGAGCTGTGGGTAAGGCAGACTGAAAATTCCAATGCTTTTACACGCATCAATACACTATTGGGCGTTTATATTGATGACAATAATGGGGAATATGAACAAAACAGCGGATTGGGATGGGCAAAGGCCAGAATAAAATTATCAGATTCTGCAAAAATCGGCCCCTGGATTATTCAGGGTTTTGCGGCAAATAAACAAAAGAAGCTGTCCGGTATGTATGTAAGTCCCTTTCAGGTAGTTGAAAAAAGATATAGTGAGAAGCAAAATTTATGGAAAATATTATCAATTATAATGGTATTGTTGGTTTTTTTATTAGTTATCTTAACGGCATATCTGTTTAAACGCAGGCACGCCAAAAGCGTATTAGAAAATAAACAGATAATCGCCCCGCTTGATTTAAATTCTCCATACGGCGAAAACATTAAAAAGGCTCAGAAGTATATATTGGAGAATTACATGAAGCCCATATCCTTAAAAGATGTTGCTGCGGGTATTTTTGTGACGCCTAATTGGCTGAGTATTTTTTTCAGTAAGGGGAGCGGAAAAACCGTGACTAGCTACATAAACGAAGTGAGGATTAAACACGCAAAAAAACTGTTGGAAGAAACAAAACTGAGTATTTCAGAAATTTCATTTAAGGTGGGTTTTAATAATTTCAATCATTTTATTAATACATTCAGAAAAGCTGAAAACATCGCGCCGGGTAAATATAGAAAGAAGTTTATGGATTAATCAATAATAGTTCAATTAAAATCAATAATAGTAGTTAAATAATCAATTTCCGTGTTAGATTTTTCCTAAATTGCAGCATATATTATACTTATAAATCATAACGTTAGCCTTTGGATGAAGGAGGAAAATATGAAATATGTGTTACTGATATGGGTATTACTCTCACTCTCCAATGGAGACACAATTCCAGCAATCAGAGAATCGGCTAGAGATATTCCGGTTGCCTATACCGTAGACATTGTTGTGGGTGGCGGCAACCTGGCAGGCGTGGCTGCCGCGATCACTGCCGCCAACCTCGGCGCCGAGGTCCTTATTATCCATTCGCGCCCAAGTTTCAGCCACGAGGTCTCGGATAAGTCACGTTATTGGCTGGAACCGAACGAGGTCCCCCAAACCGGTCTTGAACAGGATTTGCTGGGTACGCGTGCCAGTGGCGCCGGTTACTATTTTATTACACCCGGCCCGTATAAAAAAAGGATTGAAGAAGCCTTGGTACAGACGGGAGTACGGTTTCTGTTCTGGACCACAGCAGTGGGCGTGCTTGAAGACGGTTCCGGGAATATCTCTGGAGTCGTGATCGTCAACAAGGCGGGCAGGCAGGTAGTAAAAGCAAAAGTGGTGATCGATGCAACATCCATGGCCGGCATCGCGCAGATGGCGGGAGCTGAAATGACAGCCTGGCCTGGCGGCAATCAAACCGTATCATGCACCAAAATGATCCCTGGAAGCGATGCTGAAGGGACCCCAATCGTCAACTATTCCGCCTCCACATCAGACTATCTGCGCGAATACTCGATGCAGTTCCCTTTTACTGATGGATCCTGGACGGAACGATGCGCGGCGGAGTATCAGATTCGGCGAACTTTCCCGCGCCAGGATGCGGCCTGGATGAGCCACATGATCCATTTAAACGAGCCAAACCATATCATCGCGGAGGCGACTGATAGCTCTCCGACATGGCCCGGCGCAGCCAATCTGAGTTTGGACTGCTGCAGGCCCCGGGGGCTCTCACGCATATATGTGGCAAGCGGCGCTTCGGCGGTTTCCCGCGCCAATGCGGCTAAACTTATCAGGCCGCTTGAACTTATCGCACTTGGCAAGCGTATCGGCGCACAGGCAAAGACAGATGCTGACGGACTTTCCCACCCCTCTTCAGTAATAGTTAAAACGAACACCTCTACTGTCGGATATCAGCCGGGCCTGGATGTATCAGAGGCTCTGGATGGCCACCGGCCCTACCATATCTATCCGACAGTGCGCCAGGAATCAAATGATCTGCCGATATGGGGCGCGTATGATGTAATAGTAGTTGGGGGCGGCTCTGCGGGCGCTCCGGCGGCGATCGGAGCGGCGAGAAAAGGGGCCAAGGTACTGGTGATCGAGGCACTCGGCATACTCGGCGGCGTCGGCACCAATGGGATCGGACATTTCTATCAGGGATACACGCACGGATTTGCCATGGAATATCCGGTTGCCTGGTGGAAATCGGTGCATAAAGCTGAATGGCTCTTTGATGAAATCGCCAAACATAGCGGTGAGATCTGGTTCAATACCCTTGCCTGCGGTACGGTTAAAAATGGAAACCGGGTATGCGGCGTGGTTGTTGCAACTCCCATGGGACGAGGAGCCGTGACCGGAACCGTGATTATTGACGCTACCGGTGACGGCGACATTTCATACTGGGCCGGAGCAGAGGTCATGCACCTGAACAATGGCGATCTTGCCATTCAAGAGGCCAGCTACATGGGCGATGATGCTGCTCCGGCAGGCATGAGAAATGAATGGGGGTCAATATTTTTTGATCCGGCGGACATCGAGAGTATGACAGATTTCTATTATCTCTCCAGAAAATACGGCGCGCACAAAGACAGGTTTGATTTTTACGGACTGATCGGAAATCGGGAGACCAGGCTTGTGGTAGGCGATTATGTGGTAACCGCCCTGGACCAGAAGATCGGGCGCACCTATCATGATATGATAAATATCGCCAGTGCGGACTTCGACATGCATGGATACCCTGATGGCCCGACTTGTATGGCGGGCCTCTTTCCAAATGGCATCAACTATGTACCCTATCGCGCTTTATTGCCGCGCGGGCTAAGGGGAATACTGGTCATAGGCCGGTGTAAGTCAATGATCCATGACGCCATGCCGATTACCCGCATGCAGGCTGATTTAACTAATGAAGGTTATGCGGCAGGCTATATCGCAGCAAAGTGTGTTGCGGACGGGGTTGATTTACGCGCTGTGGATATCGGCGCGGTTCAGGACCACCTGGCGGTTATCGGAAATATGACTGCAACGCACAGGGCGACTGTGTGCATAGAGATGGCGGAAGTCAATGACTCCGAACTGCAGAGCGCTGCAGAAAATCCCATTAATGAAAACCTGGAGAAGATCCTACGCGCACCGGCACGGGCCCTTCCCTATCTGCACGCCTCATTTGCCCAGACCCCGACCAAAGACAAGGCGCAGGCACTCTGTCTTATCGGCGACGCTGCTGGTGTGGAATACCTGGCCAACTGGTTTGATGGTGAGTCTCTTGGTACCGGCGTCTCTTATCTGGACTTAATCCCCTTTCCGCCTATCCCTGCAATTAATGCCACTATCTGGGCGCTGGGCCAGTCCAGAGATGTTAGAGCCGTACCTGCGCTTGCACAAAAACTCGATGATGTAGCGTTCCTCAACAGGGGGTCAACGGACTTTACCCATGTACGCAGCCTTGTTTTAGCGCTTGGCAAAATAGGCGATCCCTCCGGCACACCTGCGCTCAAACGGTTTCTGGAACGTAGTAATATAAACGGAAATGTCATGGGGCCTATGGATTGGCAGGCATCGTCAAAGTACGAGTTAGTTGAGTCAATTGTTGAGCTTCTTGGAGCTGCAGCATTATATAAGTGCGGTGATATAGGAAATATAGCTAGAGATAGACTTATCGATTACCGCGATAATGACTGGCGCGGCGTGTGCGTGCGCTTTGCCGGGTTTATTTTAAGCGGCGATTCGACCGTCTCTCCAGTTAAAACACAATATGATCGGCCAAAAACGCCTGAAGCTGCAGTTGCCGTCTATCCCAATCCTTTTAATCCGACTATTACTATCTCTATTGCTACCCATAAACACATTCCGAACAATTCTTTCCTGGTTGCAGTTTATACCCTGAGCGGTAGAAGAGTCCAGGTATTGGATGTGCAAAGGCTGCCCATACGCAGTAATGGCGCCCGGAATATGGTAGCATACTGGAACGGTGAGGGTATGGCAAGCGGCATGTATTTTATAAAAATTAAAGTTGGTTTACGGACCTATACCAAACGCGTTATTCTAGTCAGATAAAATGAATTTTCAGTTACAGGCCATTGATGCAGTGGTCATTATTGTTTTCCTGATTGCTACCATTGTCGTCGGGCTCTGGTATTCACGCAAGGCAGGTACAAACAAGGAGGAATTCTTTCTTGCTGGCCGGACCCTTACTTGGCCGCTGATTGGCGCCTCACTCTTCGCTACGAACATCTCCACTCAGCAGTTCGTGGGGCAGGGTGGGTTGGCCTATTCTATTGGTATCGGCGCCTGTTTCTTTCAGTTGCTGGGGGCCGTTGCCACCATGCTCCTTGGTCTGGTTTTCGCACCCAGGTTCCTGAGAATGCGGCTTTATACCCTTCCCCAGTTCATGGAAGAGCGATTTAGTCCCGGTATACGTGCTTTCCTTTCCGGATTTTCTATTGTCACTATGGCCATCGCCGGTCTAAGCGGTGTACTTTATAGTGGTGCTATTATTATGCAGCGGGTGTTTAACCTGGAATCCACCTTTTCGCTCTACATAAGTGTTGTTGTCCTTGCAGTTACTGCCGCTCTTTATACGCTGGCAGGCGGGCTCAAATCCGTGGTGATTACGGATTTTATCCAGAACGCCGTGCTTTTGCTGGGCGGACTGGCCATATTAATCTTTGCGCTGATTTATGCAAGCCACATGCCCGACGGATTGGCCGGCATGTGGTATCTCAAAGAGGTTGCTGCTGACGGCAGAATATTCAGTAAATGGAGCCTTTTTCGGCCCTATGATCACGCGATTATCCCATGGTTCGGGTTGATAACCGGCGGACTGATTGTGGCCATAAACGGCCATTGCACAAGTCAGGATTATCTTCAGCGCTGTCTGGGCGCAAAGAATATATATCACGCCTCCATGGGATCATTATTCGCCAGCCTTCTTAAAGTGGTTGCGGTTTTTCTTATCGGGGTTCCCGGCGTAATTGCTGCTTATATTTTCCAGGGCCAAAACGTGGTACCGGACCAGGCTTTTACCGCGCTTATTATAAAAATCCTTCCCGCTGGAATAACGGGTCTGGTGCTTGCCGCATTAATCGCCTCGATTATGTCCTCGGTGGATTCCGTGCTGGCTGCGTGTTCGAGCCTGTACACAGTGGATTTTTACCTGAAAAAACATAAAAACATTGATGAAAAAAAGTATGTCAGTGTTGGCAGAATCACCATGGTGGTAGTCATGCTTATAGGGATACTCTGGATTCCCGTAATATCTTCATTCAGCCACCTCTACGTATATTTCCAGCAATTCATTTCTTATATCGCACCTCCCATATTCACTGTTTATCTTTTCGGGCTTTTCTACAAACGGGCCAACCATGTGGGCGCCATGGCCACTCTTATCCTGGGAACCGCCATGGGGGCGTTTGTATTCTTCCTTACGTCCATTAAGAACATGGCTGTAATTACGTTCGCTGAAGTCGCGTTTATGCGCAATCTGCTTATGGGGATCCACAATTTCTTTCCTGCATGGCTTACGGGTATGAATTTTCTCTACGGCTGTTTTTACCATTTTCTTTTTTGCGTTGCCGCAATGTTAACATTCAGCCACTTAACACCTCCTCCACCCATTGAAAAACAGGAAGCGGCCAAACGGAACGACAAGGGAGGGTTTGATAATGAAACGCCTTATGCCAGTAGGAATGTAAAAATTATGACGGCAGCATTTATCGTCGCGCTGATTGCTGTATTTATCGCATTTTCATAAATGAAAATAAAAGCATATTAATCCATACGGGGCCTTGCCTGCGTCCGAATCAAACGTAGGTGTTGAATCGCTCATTGGCGCCCCAATTATTTCCCGCTGACGCGAAATCACAGAAAAGAACGGTGGAGCCATCGCTGTATTTGATGGTCCACGACCGATAGATCCCATCAGGCGGCTTGCAAGGCATGACTGTGACTATGTTGGAACAGGACATGGGAGCAAAGACATCTTTTTTCTCAAGCCGTTCGTCCCTTGAAAGGGCAAAGGGCCCTCTAAAGAGCACGGCCCCGCTACGGTGAGGAAGAGCGTCTTCTTTTCGGAGGGTGGTATTCTCCACAGGATCAATACTGCCGCTTTCCTCCATAATCAGGCCCATTTTACTCCACTTGTCTTCATGCCATGAAATGATATCTTGATCCGGCCTGTTTCTGTCCGCTTCGAATAATTCCCTGCGGATGCTGAGATCGAATGTGATCCTTACGCGGTCATTGTGCTGCCACGCCCTCGTTATTTTCTGAAAGCCCGCCCCGTTGCAGATGACGGGGCTTTCCTCGTTTATCCCGTATGACATTGTTTTGCTCCAGTAAGGAATCCGCAGGAACAGGGAAAACTCCGCTTTACAGATATGCGTAAAAGTTATGTCAACCGAGTCGGAATCATAGAGGTTGCCCTTAAGTGATAATGATATATTTTTTCCGGATAGCAGGCAAACATGAGCATCCAATTCATTATATAGGCCAATATAAATTCCGGAAGGGCTCTGCAGCACTGCGGACTCCGCCGCCTGAAAGTACCCGCGGGGCAGATTGTCCACACAGCACTGATGGCGCCGGAGAAAGTGGTTGTGAGCGGGGATATGCTCGTGGGTAAGCCGGAGCCTTCTTAATGCCCAGCTGCAGTCTCTGTTTATGCCCGAGAGTAAAGCGTTGTAAAGGCTTTTTTCAATCTCGTCAAGATAAGAGATGTCTCCGGTAAGGCACAGGAGCTTGTGTGAAAGGCGGTTCCAGTACACTGCATCACAGATCTCGGACACTGTATTTTTCAAAAATCGGGAGCCCACGAATTTATCATTGAAGCCTACGCTGCCCACGGGGGAGCGTTCCCATAAAACAAGCCGGGAGTGTATATTTTCTGCCGCGGTAAGATATTCCCGTGTACCAACGGCGCAGTACAGTTCAAGCAGTCCTTCTACACAGGAAATCAGTTCATATCCCTTTGCCCATTCCTCGGGATTGTTTCCCCATAGGTGTACGGGCCGGTTTTTCAAGCCGTTCTCGAGAATATTAGGGAGCCCTCCCGGATGGCGGGACCATTGATCGACAATATACAGTCCATAGTCCAGGAACCTTTTTTTTTCACAGGCATTGAATAATCTTATTATTGGACCGAGTATGGAGGTGCTGGGCATTCCGCAAAAATATCCCGTCTCTATTATTTCTTTTTTTCCCGGACCAACTTCAGAAATGAGATGGTCGGTGAATTTCACCGCGGCATCCAGTATTTTCTCGTCCTTAAGCAGTTCGTATGCTTCCACAAGGGCCCAAAGCGTGTACTTGCGGCACCAGATATTCCAGGAAGGCCCTGTAAACCCAGGATCATGATAAGTACCTATGTAACCGTTGCTTTCCTGAGTCGACAGGAGTCCCTCTACGGCCCGGGCAATGAACAGTTCAAGGCTTTCATCTTTATAGTACCTGCATGCCGCAATGGCGGAAAGCATCCACTTGCCCCAGAATTCACCGCGCCAGACTCCCCTGCCCGGTATGTCCCGGTCGTCTATTCTCCGCCTGAAGGCCTCTTCTGTTTCCGGGTAGATCACTTTTAACGCGAATTCTGAAATAATACGCTTTTCGGCTGTCCGGTCAAGGATATCCCCCAGACGGCCTTTCAGCTGTAACGAGCCGATGGGCAGTGGTGTGAGTACGTTCTTTATCTTATACATTGTTATGAAACAATATAATATTTTTAAACGGAACCTCAATATAGAATTGGGTTAAAAGAAGCGGGGGAAAGCAGAACCAGGGAAGGTATGTGTTTCTTCGGGTTATTTGATTGACCAGCGGAAATAAAAGGGACCCTCTGCCTGTATTTCCTTTTTTATTGGACTGAATAATATTTATTTTTTGTTCCCTATGCGCTTCGTCCTCAGATCAAAAATACACAAGGCGACCGTGACCATGGCCGATCTTAATTATATCGGCAGTATAACTCTTGACCAAGAACTTATAAAAAAAGTCGGGTTCTGGCCTGGTGAAAAAGTGCTTATAGTGAGTAATACCACTGGTGAAAGACTCGAAACATATATTATTGCCGGAAAAAGCAAATCCGGGGTCATTTGCATGAATGGCGCATCAGCCCATATTATTAAAAAAGGTGAAGAGATCATTATTATGGGCTTTGAATTGAGCGCAAAACCCATTAAACCAAAGAGTATCCTCGTCGACAAACATAACAAATTCGTTAAATTCTTATAATTCAGAAAATCCATTCCCAATAGAAACGGTCTTTTCTTGAGAATTATTACGCCAAATACATATATTATCAATTCTATATTTTTATTGGTTTAAGCGTAGAATTTCATTATGTTCGCTACTTTATCCGATCGACTCGAATCGATCTTCAAGACCCTCAGGGGCCAGGGAAAGATCACCGAGCAGAACATCAAAGATTCAATGCGCGACATCCGGCGCGCTCTGCTCGAGGCCGATGTCAATTACAAGGTAGCAAAAGATTTTGTTCAGAAGGTGATGGACCGCGCCCTTGGCACTGAGGTGCAAAACAGCATTACCCCGGGCCAGCTCATAGTAAAAATCGTCCACAACGAACTCACCGCGCTCCTGGGCGGCACATCATCCGAGTTCTCATTCATCGGCCCCGCACCGCACAAAATCATGATGGTCGGCCTGCAAGGTTCGGGCAAAACCACCATGAGCGCCAAGCTGGCGCTCTATTACCGGAAAAAAGGCAAACGCCCCATGCTGGTCGCCGCCGACGTTTACCGGCCCGCTGCGATAAAACAGCTTGAGATCCTGGGAAAGTCCATACAAGTCCCGGTATTCATTGGCGACCAGAAAAACCCGGTCGCCATCTGCCGCGAAGCAACCGGACAGTCTGAGAAAGAAGCGTGCGACCTCATCATTTTTGATACCGCCGGACGCTTGCACGTTGACGCGGAAATGATGCGGGAACTGGAAAAAATCGCCGCGGCTGAAAAACCAAATGAAATTTTCTTCACCGCCGACGCCATGACCGGACAGGACGCGGTCAATTCCGCGATCGCGTTTAACGACCGGCTCAATTTTACCGGCGTGGTACTCACCAAACTCGACGGCGACTCCCGGGGCGGCGCCGCGCTCTCCATTCTCGCTGTCACTGGCAAACCGGTACGGTTCGCGGGTATTGGAGAAAAAATCGACCAGATAGAGCTCTTCCATCCAGACCGGCTGGCCTCACGGATCCTGGGCATGGGCGACATCGTTTCCCTGGTCGAAAAGGCGCAGGAGAATATCAAGGTCGAAGAGGCGCGCGAACTCGAGAAAAAGATGCTCAGGGCGCAGTTTACACTCGAGGATTTTAAAAACCAGCTTGCCCAAATAAAAAAAATGGGGCCACTCGACCAGCTGCTGGGACTTATTCCGGGGGTGGGAAAGCAGCTCAAAGGTCTGCAGGTCGACGAAAAAGCCTTCTCGTCAATTGAGGCCATCATAAACAGCATGACAAAAAAAGAGCGCGCAAAGCCGGTCATCATCGACGGATCGCGTCGCAAACGGATAGCCATGGGAAGCGGCTGCGCGGTCAACGAAGTAAACAAGCTGCTCAAGCAGTTCACGGACATGCAGAAAATGATGAAAAACATGGGAAAAATGATGGGCAACATGAAGGCCGGAAAAGGCCTTATGGGACGCATGCAGTTCAGCTGATACAAAATGCATACACAAACATTAACCATACGAAGGAGGATCCTTTGGTAACACTTCGCTTCATGAGAGTAGGACGCAAAAAAAGACCGTCATTCCGGCTCATTGCCATCGACAAGGCAAGCCGCCGCGACGGCAGGGCCATCGAAGAACTCGGGTTCTACGGCCCCACCCAAAACCCGCCCGTGATTACGGTCAAGGAAGAACCACTCATTGGCTGGCTCAACAAGGGCGCTGAACCCAGCGAGACCGTGGAATCGGTCCTGAAACAGGCCGGCATATGGCAGAAGTGGCTGGCGCAGAAGCCCGCCCCTGCGAAAAATTAGCATTGACGCGGAAAGGAAGCCAGCGCGCGCATGAGACCGCAGGAACTGGTGGCCTTGGGCCGGGTGCTTAAGCCCAGAGGCCTCAAAGGCGAGGTAAAAGTTGCCTCGTTCGCGCAGTCAGACGAACCTTTCCTGAAGGCCGGCCGCGTCCAATGCGACGTGGACGGCAGGCTCTTTGAATTGACAATACATGAAGTTTCGGGCGCTGGGGACATTCTGTTCCTAAAATTCGAAGGAATAGACTCGATTGAGAAGGCCGAGACCTTGCGCAACGGCATACTCCGGGCGGGCATGGACTGCCTTCCCGCTCTCAAGGAAGGCGAATTCTTCTATTACGATCTTGCGGGCATGAGTGTTGTCACCGAGGAAGGCAGGGAAATTGGCACAGTGCGTGAAGTGGTCTCCTATCCCTCGTGCGATGCGCTCACGATCCTGAGCAATGGAAAGGAACTCTCCCTCCCTATGATCCATGACGCGGTCAAACAGATAGACGCTGGCGCGCGGCGCATTGTCGTGGCGGCCAAGGCCCTGGAAGAGGCGCTGTAAACCATGCATTTCGAAATCATAACCCTCTTTCCCGAGTTGTTCGACGGTTTTATGGCCACCAGCATCATAGGCAGGGCGAAAAAAAACAGGCTGCTCACCGAACACCGCCTTCACCTGCGCGACTACGCGATCAACGAGTATGGACAGGTGGACGACGCGCCCTATGGCGGTGAAGCGGGCATGGTGCTGCGTCCCGAACCTGCCGCGGCGGCAATCAAAGCGGCAAAGGAACTCTGCGGAGAAAAGAAGGCCAAGGTCATTTTTTTCACACCCCAGGGAAAGGTCTTCACGCAGGCCATGGCGCACAATCTTGCCGCTTCGCTCGACGCGGCCGTGCTCTTCTGCGCGCACTACAAGGGGCTCGACGAGAGGGTCTGTGAAAAATATGTGGACGAGGAGATCTCCATAGGCGACTACGTGGTCACCGGCGGCGAACTCCCTGCCATGGTTTTTATGGACGCGCTCGTACGGCTCAGGGAACATGTGCTGGGAAACAAGGCGTCGGCGGAAGACGACTCGTTCCATACCGGACTGCTGGAGCACCCGCTCTACACGCGGCCCGAGGAATTCGAAGGAGTCAAAGTGCCTGAAGTGCTCAGATCAGGACACCACAAACAGATTACCGAGTGGAGCCGGAAAGAGTCGCTCAGGCGCACCCTGCTGCGCAGGCCCGACCTGCTGCGGCCTGAAACAGTCAGTGAAAAAGATTGGAAGATACTACAAACAATAAAAGGAGAAACGCTATGAACCAGCTGCTCAAGGAAATCGAACAGAAATACCTGCAACCCGACAGGAACTTTTCAGTCGGCGACCACGTACGGGTGCATCTCGAAATCGCCGAAGGCGGTAAAAAGCGCATCCAGATCTTTGAGGGCGATGTGATCAAACGCGAAGGGGCGGGCACAAACGCGACCGTGACCATCCGCAAAATGTCCGAGGGCATCGGCGTCGAGAAAATCGTGCCCATACATCTGCCGGGCCTCAAAAAAGTCGAAATAATGCGTAACGCCAGTGTACGCAGGGCAAAGCTATACTACCTCCGCGGCGCCGTGGGACAGGACGCCAAACTCAAGGAAGCTTCCGAGTCAGCGGCCACCTCGTCCAGAACAGCCAAAGCGGCCAAACTGGCCAAAGCTTCCACCAACTAGGGGCCTGCCGCAGCCCATGGTACTCACGGGCCTCGATCTGGCCGCTGCCGCTTTTCCAAAACGCTACGCGGGAAAACGGTGCGGCCTGCTCTGTCATCCCGCATCAGTGAATGCGCGTCTGGTGCATGCCGTTGACGCGCTCATGGCCTGCAAAAAGATCCTGCTCACCGCCCTCTTTGGCCCGCAGCACGGCATACGCGGCGAAACCCAGGCGAACATGATCGAATGGCAAGGCTTTACGGACAGCCGCACCGGCCTGCCGGTCAACAGTCTCTACGGCAGCCACCGTACACCCACGCCGGCCATGCTCTCCAACATCGACGCCCTTATTGTCGACCTCTGCGACGTGGGCGCGCGGTACTATACCTACATCTGGACGCTCGATGTCTGCATGGAGGCCTGCTGCGGCGCGGGCAAAGGCGTTGTGGTGCTCGACCGCCCCAATCCGATCAACGGCATTGACATCGAAGGTCCCCTACTCGACGAAACGCGCTTCGCCTCGTTCGTTGGCCAAAAGAGACTCCCGGTGCGCCATGGACTTACCATCGGCGAAATCGCCCGCTATCTCCAGAAACAGTATTACCCCAAACTCGACCTGCATGTGGTCCCCATGAAAGGCTGGCGCAGAAACATGTATTTCGAACAAACAGGCCTGCCCTGGGTCATGCCATCGCCCAATATGCCAACGATTGACACCACGCTCGTCTATCCGGGTATGTGCCTTCTTGAGGCCACCATCCTTTCCGAGGGCAGAGGTACCACGCGGCCCTTTGAATTCTATGGCGCCCCCTTCATCGATCCTTTCCGTCTCGCGCGCGTTCTGGAAAAATTCGCGCTCCCTGGCGTACGCTTCAGACCGGCCTGGTTCACCCCCACGTTTGACAAATTCAAGGCAAAACTCTGCGGTGGCGTCCAGCTGCACATTTCAAACAGACGTTGTTTCAAACCCTTTCTTACCGGCCTTATGTGTATATACGCGGTCATGCGCCTTTATCCTGGCTCTTTCCGTTGGATCAAACCACCCTATGAATATGAACGGAAAAAAATGCCCATCGACATTCTGTGCGGCACTGACCGTATCAGAAAAGCGCTGGAAAAAAGATGTACCCCCGCTGGCATTGAAGCCCTGTATCGCAAGGACTGCGCATCCTTTGCATCGGTCCGCGGACCCCACCTTCTTTATTCGTAAGGCCCTGTCATGAAACAACGCACCCTGTTAAAAAAACGGCTGAACGCCTTTATTCCCGCCGCAGGACTGGGCGAACGATTGCGGCCGCTTACGGCCGCCATTCCCAAGCCGCTGCTGCCGGTCATGGGAAGCGCGGCAATTGAGCACGCTCTCGACAAAGTGCTCGATCTGCCCGTTGACCGGATCGGCGTGAACCTCTATCATTTGGGCGATACAATCCGCGCGCACATCAGCGCCACGGGCTATGCGGAAAAAGTCGATTTCTTTCCCGAAGAGCCCCTCCTGGGCACGGGCGGGGCCCTCTGGAACGCGCGCTCTCTTCTGAAAGAAAAAACCTTCGTGGTCCACAACAGCGACGTACTATCCGGCTGCGATATTGTCTCCATGTACGAGCGCCATGTAAAAAACAACAGCTGCGCCACGCTCGGCGTGCATGCCATCCCGGCTATCAGCCATGTGGGCGTTGATGCGCGCGGCAACTACCTGGGAATCGGGGAGCAGGTCAAAGGCGCGGCTTTCAATCGCTTTGTCTCCTTTACGGGTATTGCCATATACGAGCCCCGGTTCCTCGACTATCTGCCGCAAGGAAATTCCCATGTCACCCGCGCTTGGGACGCGGCGCTCGCCCAGGGCGAACGGATAAGCACCTACGACCTCTCCGATTGCGAGTGGCACGACCTGGGGACCCTCCATTCATTCGCCGAAGCGATATTCTACCAGCTCTCCTTGCTCAATGCTGAGCGCTTCATCGGTGATGGTGTCAATGTTCCCCTTTCGTGCGTGCTTGACGGAAGAATTGTACTTGAAAACGGCTGCATTATTGGATCCAACACCGAACTGAACAACTGCATCGTGCTGCCCGGCACCCATGTTGCTGAAGGCGCCAGACATAAAAATTGCCTTCTCTTCCTGGACCATGAGCTTCCCCTGCCCGGGCCGGGCGCACAGTCCCTTGCACCGGCATCCGGCATTTTCTGGGGAGGATCGAATCGCCTGTATACGCGTATACGCCTGTCCGACGACCTTACGGCAATAAAATTGAAAAGCACACAACACGACCCTGACTTCACCCGCCAGATCGCCTATACCGGCTACTTTACGGATCTTGACCTTCCTGTGCCGCGGCTGTTATCCGCCGATCAGGTACGCAAGCAGGCGCTCTTCGAAGATCTGGGAAAAACAAGCCTCTATTCGTGGATGAGAAACCAGAGCAACGAGGATGAAATCTTCGTCATGTATTCCGCTGTCATCAAAGCGCTGGTCCGCTTCCAGACAATGGACATCTCGGGCCTGCCCGCGTTGGGGTCGTGGATGTTTGACCGCCATACCCTCCTGTGGGAAACCGGATATTTTCTCAATCGGTTTGTTCGGGGATATTTGGGAAAAGATCCCGGACCCGAGACGGCTCTCATTGCTGAATTCGAAGCCCTGGCAACAAAAACCGACGCATACAAAAAAACCGTGATGCACCGCGACTGTCAGTCGCAAAACATCCTCATCCGCGACAATGAGCCCTTGTTCATCGACTACCAGGGTGCGCGCATGGGACCGCCCGCCTATGACGCAGCCTCACTTTTCTTTGACCCCTACTGCCCTCTTGGCCAGGAACTCAGGGAGCGCCTGATCCAACATTATGCTGGCGAACTATGGCGCGCGGCAGGGATTGCGCCGGAAACATGCATCGAATCACTCGCCTACTGCCGGCTCCAGCGCCACATGCAGGCGCTTGGCGCATATGGTTTCCTGTCTAAAGTCAAAGGAAAGAAGGGCTTTGAACAATATATTCCCGAAGCCCTGCGACTTCTAAAGCAGGATATCATGGAACTGGAAAGACAATTCCCTACATTAAATGGCCTTATCCAATCACTTGGCGTATAATCAGCCCTAGTATCATTACCTATTTCTTTTATTTCCTTGTCTTATAAAGTTATATATGAATATTTTAGAAGCGTGCCAAGAGCAGCTGAAATATATCTATACTTAAAAGGCAAATGGGGTCTCTCCCGTTTTCTCGGACTTACCATAGCCCTTTTCTTTTTCACGTTTCTCCAAACACTCTATCCCCAGGCATTCAAATCCCTTCTGGCGATGAACCAGATGCGGATCATTGTTCCCGCGGCATATCTGTTAATGTATGTTGTCTGTTTTACGTCATATTCAAAAATTTATAAGTTCAAGGTCTTTTTAACAGGTCATCTGTTCCTTGCCATTGGGCTGTTTTATTACTATCTCAACTTCCAGGCCTATCCCAATCCCACGGCCTGGTATGCGCTGCCCTTCCTAAAAAACCTTCCCTTCCTTACGTCGCTCCGCATCCTTGTGGGATTCACGTCGTTCAATATTGTCATAATCACCCTCTCTCCGCTGTCGCTGCGCTATAGGCTTACACGTTTCATCGCCCTCTTTATGTTCTTCAGCGAACTGGTGCTCTGCACCATTGTGTTGTTCAACATTTCGAAGATTGGACCAGGTAATGTGCTCATCTACGGTTCAGGATACATGGCCGCCATCTATTTTATCAACCTGGGCGCGCTTGTCCTTTCTATCATCGTGGCAAAGGACGAAAATAGCTTCGGCGGCATTATCGCCAGCTTCTCCGTGGCCAACATCCTTATTGCCCACGGAATCAACAGCATGGATTTCGTCTATATCAAGAGCATGTTCACGCTCATGCCGTCACTGGTGCTGGCCGCCACCCTCTACTACTGGTTCTCCTGTCTGCACCACCGCGTCGCCTACGATCCCCTGCTCAAAATCTACAACAGGGAATACGCCCATGCGATCATCAGCGGCACATCGCGCGTGACCCTGGGACGGCCCTTCACCGTCGCCATGATCGACATTGACCGTTTTAAGAAAATCAACGATACCTACGGACACCAGGTAGGCGACGAGATCCTGGTGGGCACGGCCCAATGCATAAAGGCCACGGCCATGCCCACAGGCATCACCTGTAGATACGGCGGCGAAGAGATCATTGTCTTTCTCTGCGGCACAGGCGAAGCTGATGCGCTTGCCATCTGTGAGAAAATACGGCGCAAAGTGCGTGAGGTCCGCTACCAGTTCGACGATGGCCGCGAACTTGCGGTCTCTGTCTCAATTGGCCTGGCCGAATGCGACGACCCTGAAATTCCGTTGGAACGGGTCGTTAAAGCCGCGGACGAGGCCGTGTACGTGGCAAAGGACACTGGCCGCAACAAGGTGGTGGCGGGCAAGGTGACCAAGCGCAACTCTGACCAGTCGCGTAAAACCTATCTCTTCATGCGCGTTCCCGGACGGGACCGCAGAAACCCTGAAAAAGACGCATAGTCTATTTGTTTTCATAAATATAAACCTGGAGGTTTTAAAATGATCCATTCAATCACGATTGCGCTTGTATTCGCTTCAGTGGCCCTTTTTTTATCGTGTTCATCGTCAAAAGCAGTGAAACGCGATACGTCCGCTGACGAAAACAAACAGGAAACAGTTCAGCAGAAGGACCTGCAGCCGGTAACCACGGCTGAAATGACCGAGGACGAACTCACCCAGCTCAAGAAAATCATGGACCTGCTGAAGGACATTCCCTTTGATTTCGACAGCTATACCATTCCAACCGAAGGAATGGACATTCTCCGGAGCAACGTGGACCTGTTGAATGCTATGCTTGAAAAGCGGGGAAAAATGATCGTTATCACCATTGAAGGTCATACTGACGAACGGGGATCAGAGGAATACAACCTGGCCCTGGGCGAACGCCGGGCAAAAACCGTCAAGGAATACCTCTTCAATGTGGGCTTTCATGAAGGTTCGCTTAAGGTCATAAGCTACGGCGAGGAAAAACCGAAAGTCGCGGGTTCTTCAGTTGAGGCTTGGGCAGCCAACCGGCGCGCGCACCTGATCGTCGAATAAATTTGTATATTGACCAGGGCAGAGACGGCGTGGTCCAATCTGCCCTTTTTTTCATTTCACCAGACAAATCCTCCGAGAAACCGACCTGCCCCCTGCTGTCGCGCGGACAATATATACGCCCGATGGCTGTCCTGTTGCATCCCATGTAATTCCAGCAGGTCTGCCTGAGGCAGAGCCGTTTGCAGCTGGCAGGTTTTTGACAAGCTTTCCATGAGCATTATAAATGTCTATATAAACGTTTCCGCTGCCTGCTGCCCGCTGCATATTAACAGCTATCTTTATTGTCGGATTAAACGGATTGGGATTGCAGCTGATATGTAAATCAGCCGCACCATCAACCACAAACTCAACCGCAGGCGCGCCGTTGGCGCCAAGATGATAAAACGAGCCTTCAAGCGTGCGTCCGCCAAAGTAGGAACGTTTCATTTCATCGGTGAGCGTACGCGCCGCCTGGAACGGATTGGACACGGAATAAGGATAGGTATAGGGAACATAGGTGGAGCGCGTTGCCGTGGATCCGTCGTTCACTATGGCGCAACTGAAGCCATATTCTGAACCTGACCGCCGTACCTTGACAAGGATCCTATTGTCGCCCTGGTTCAGCGTCACGCCTTTTACGCAGGTCACCCGGTTGTAGGTAAGCAGGGCCGTGGTGTCGACAATCATCTGACCGTTCACGTAGATGCGCAGATCGCGCACGCCGCCCGCGTATACAAACCCTGTCTGGGCGGTCTCTGAATAGATCTTCGTAAATGCGTAGACCACGCTGTTGGCGCCTGTCCCCGCGACCGCCGCGGTCAGGTCAACAAAGTCCTGGGTCGCATAGAACCCTGTCCACGCATTGCCGCCCTCCAAATCGTTGGCAAAAGGGTTGACCGCCGCCTCGTTGATGTGCTGAGTGGTATTGTCCGCTGCCGTATAGGGGCCATTGAGCAGCCACCGTCTGCACGCACGCCCCAAATAATGCATGCCGTTAAAAGTTGTGTATGTGGTCCCGGTTCGGCCAATGGGCGCAAGAACATCGGTCTGCACGGCGCCCAGGGAATCGCCCACAATGGCAATCTGGTCGGGAAAACCCGTACCCAGACCGCGGGCAATGGACCACCTGATAATGTCCATATCGAGCGGGTTGAGTTTCATGGTCTGGCAGGCAACAGCCTCCACTGCCACTGGGTCTCCTCCGGCAAGAAGAAAATTCCTGCGCAGCCATCCGGTCTTGCTGCCCGACGGGTGCGACCCCTCTCCTTCAAGCGAGGCAAGCGCATCCACAAGCGTGTAATTGCCGGGATGATAACTGAAGAGGTTTGATACGGTATTGACCAGCTCAGTATGGTCAAGCAGTTCGAGTGACGCCCCCCGGTCGCGAGGATATGTCTCCGTTCCGTTGAGAGCATACACCCCGCGCGAGACTGTACCGATATAATTCTTATGTACGCAATTAATTATGATACCCCCCGTGGTCTTCATGACTGGAATGTTGACCAAAACATCGCAATTTTTCACTGCGTCCGTGATGTTGTAACCGCCGTCTGCGGCAATATTCGCGGTGGTAAGTGCACCAATGGCATTGGGGTTGTTATCCGGTACCGGATATATCTGGGGAACACAGCCGGCAAGCTCCGCAGGCGGTATTTCATTGTATGGCCGTCCATCGTCTAAAATCTCATTGTAATTGAGATTCAGACACTCTATGGTCTTTGCGGTATGGCGCGCCTGCGCGGCAGTCACCATGGACTGGAGTGCATATCCTGTTGGCAAATCAAGAAAATTACTATTCCAGCCTACGCCGCTGAAATCGCTTAGGGTAAAAATATCGTTTGCCGCGGAAAACGACCCGTATGAACCACCAGCCAGCAGCGAGATACGCTCCGCAGAAGTGCTGTCGGCAATATAGTCGAGAAGAGCCTGGATAATCCGCGGATCTGTCTGATCGCCTACCATGTAATTCCGTCCCGGATAAGAAACCAGATTGGGTAACAGCGTTACCCAACAGCCAGCGCCCAGAGCGTCGATTGTGTATTTCAGTTCAGGTATGGATGTTCCCCAATGTTTGTCCAAATCAATGACCGTATACACCATTTCACGTATCTCGGCTGTGGACAAAGTCTGGGTCAATGCTTTTGGAGATGAAAGTCCCGTGTGTTGCGAATTCACCAGGGCAACATGGGTCTTGATTGAAGCCGCTGTGTAACCGTCGACCAAAGCGCTGCCCGATTCATAGAAAAACGAATCGACCGAAGGGTCGTTACCCGCTTTTATACGCGAGGTGACGATATCGATGGCCATAAAACAAAAAATCGCGGCAAACACGAAAATATATTTTATCCGTTTTCTCATGAAAGTTGGTCCTTTCAAACAAAATATTAAAAACAATCTATCATTTCACGGACATATCAGAGCTCTTGCTTCCTGAGCGCCTCAAGAATCACCTGTGAAATCCTGACAATAGTGAAGGGCTTCTGAAGATATCCGGAAATACCCTCTGCGGACAGTTCCTGGGTCTGGGCATCGAGAGCATACCCTGATGAAATGACCGCTTTCACATTCGGATTGATTTTTCTGAGCTCCTTCAGGCACTCAGGCCCCCCCATCTTGGGCATAATGACATCGAGTATCACTAGATCAATGTTCACCCCTTGCTCACGATAGAGAACAACGGCTTCTTCACCGTTTGCCGCGGTCGACACCTCGTATCCGAGTTCCTTGAGTATTTCGGACAGCATCTCCCGTACAACATCTTCATCATCAACCACGAGAATATGGCCAGTACCGGTTTCAATGGAAGCGTCCAGCGTTTCATTCCTGCTCACCTGGCTTTCGGTAAGGGGTAGAAATACGCTGAACGTCGAACCTTTGCCAATTTCGCTGAATACATCCACAAATCCGTCATGGCTCTTTGCTGTCCCGTATACGGACGCCAGGCCAAGACCCGTCCCTTTGCCCACTGCCTTTGTGGTAAAAAAAGGCTCGAACAGGCGCGCTTTTACCTCTTCGTTCATTCCCATGCCAGTGTCTGAGATGGATATCCGTATATATTTTCCCAGATTTATTTTATAGGCGCGCTGGGCAATAAACCGTTCGTCTATTGTGATGACGTCAGTGGCAATGTTCAATTCGCCGCCCTTGGGCATGGCGTCACGCGCGTTCACCGCAAGATTAAGGATCGCGTTCTGCACCTGCGATGGATCGCCAAGCAGGGTACTTGGCCGGGCCCTGAATTTCTGGGTAATGGTGATGTTCTTCTCTATGGTCCGTTCGAGTATCTTGACCACCTCGGTAATGGTCTCATGCACGTCGAGCAACACCAGCTCGAATTTGCCCTTGCGCGAAAAAGCAAGCAATTTAGAGGTAAGATCCGACGCCCGGCCGGCCGTGGAAACGATGGAATTCGCGTATTTTTCCACAATGGGGTTTTCTTTGCCGAACTTAGTCCGCAGCAGGTCGCCGAAACCTGAAATACCCGCGAGCATATTGTTAAAGTCGTGCGCGATGCCTCCTGCCAGCTGGCCAATGGCCTCCATCTTCTGCGACTGGCGAAGCTGGTTTTCAAGCTGGCCCCGTTCCTCCTCGGTCTTTTTCCTATCGTTGATGTTCGCGGCTATCATGACCGCGGAAACCACACGTTCGCCCTCTTTAATCGGTCCCAGCCTGCACGAATACCACTGATGTTCGCCATACGACTCGCTGCTCTGGATCTCTATATTGACCGGTATTTTCTCACGGAAAACAAAGAGGAGCGCGTCTACCAGCATGCGTTGGTCCGTCTCTTTCCAATATCCAATGATCTTTGTTCCTATGATATTTTCCCGCGTTGCATTGCCGAATGAATGGTTGATGAATAGCACTGTGCCTGCCTCATCAAGAGTGCAAACAATATCGGGCGCGCTTTCAACAAAGAGCCATTTTTTCTCTGACTCACGCAACGCGTGGTTCGCTTTTTCCAAATTGACGACCATGGCGTTAAACGCGATCGCAAGCTGGCCGATTTCATCGTGCGACGCCACCACCGCGCGCTCCATGAGGTCGCCCTGGCCTATCTTTTCCACGGTCCTGACCATGCTGCTCAACGGCCTGGTAATGAGGGTGCTTATCGCGAACACCGCGGCAATGCCCAAGAGGAAGATGGCGAGTGAAATAAGGAACATCGTACGCCTGATTTGAAACACATCACCATTCATCGATTCCAGTGAAAAGCCCGCATACAGAGTGCCCAACCGCGCCGCCCTCGCTGTTATGGGCGCCGCCACTTTGTAGAGTGCATGTTCCTCGGTAAAACCCTTGTTGCGCGCCGCGTCAAAATAGGCGGCCGCATTTGCAGCGGAATCGTTGAACGAGGCGAACACAACACCCGCGCTGTCCTGCACCATGATATAGACCAGGTCTTCGAGTTCCCGGGGCGCCTTGAGCGCCTCTTCGCACGACTGGCGGTCGTCAAAAAGCAGCGCAGGGCCAATCGAGAGCGCGGTGATCTGGGCGATGCTGTTTGCCTTATTGACAATGGCCGCCCTGGCCTGGCGCTCGAAATTGCGCGGAAAATAGAGCGAAATGAAAATGGTGAGCGCCGCGAGCAGCAGGGTATAGAGAAGCAGGAATTTGAACCTGATGGGCAGATCAGCGAACATGGCGCGCAGTGCATTGCGATTAGGCATTGTTATGTCTTGGTTAATCGATGATTTTCGTCAGTTTAAGCATCTGGGAGCTCAGATTCATGCCTTCGGCCTTTGCCGCGGCCAGATTGACCAGTATCTGCGGCTTATCTCCCTTAACATCGAGGCCCATAGCAATTCCCAGCGAAACATAAGCCGGTACGCCGGTCAGGGTCACAATCTTGTTGGCGCGCGCAATGGCCGTAATGTCTTTTATATTAAAAGCCCGCAGCGGGGTCACGTAGAGGACCGATACCCCGGCATCACGAATGGCCTTTTCAACCCCATCCCTTTCGGCAACCTCTAAGGGAACAAGGATCACCTGCCGGTTGTTGACCTTTATGGACTGGTTTTTCTGCGCGGTTTCAATGAAAAGTTCTTTTGTACGTAAAGATTCGTTGAATTTGGTCTGAAAAATAACGCCGATGCGCAGCTCTGCCTGGCTGGCAAGGTCCAAATTGCGGTCAAATCCAAGAATTTTCATAAAAATAAGGTATTGCACGTCAATCGGCACTGCCATCTCCTGCGCATGGCACCACGACGGTATCATGCCTGCGGCGGCAAAATAAAGAGCAATACGGAGTAGCGTTTTTTTCATGGGTTTATTAGTAAAAAATATCAATCTGCAAACCGAACGTTCTGCCATCCTGCCGTATCAACGGCATCGTATGTTCGAACCCGCCAGGATGGGCGTATTGAACATTAAAAATATTGCGCGCATAGGCGCTTGCGCGTACATGATTGAAGAGCCTTGCCGTGCGCAGATTCAAGTCAGACAGAAAAACCGGCGCACTCAGAGTATCATATATGGCAGCGCTCTTCCGTGATGTTTCATAATAGAGCTCCATGGAAGCGTAGACATATTTCCCGGTTGGTACGCTAATGCCAATTTTGGCCATATTCGTGGGGGAATTGGACAGCTTGATCTTATCCGGCACTTGCAGGGCGTACTGGAGCGTGTAATTGAGGTATCCGCTTAAACCATTGGGCAAACGCACGTCAAATGATGTTTCAACGCCTTTGGCTTCGACACGCGCGATGTTATCGTAGTATTCGCGTTGATACGGATCATTTTCATCGGTAAACACGTCTATCTGATCATACATACGGTAACCGAAGACCGAAGTCGAAGCGTACAACCATTCGGTAATGCGTTGTTCCCATACCATCTCCACCGTATGTATCTGTTCAGAGGTAAGTCCGGAATTGCTCTTTCGTTCGGGGACAATAGTTGCATCTATGAGACTAAAATCTTTGTCCTCAAAATACTTCTCCCATATATTGGGCGTCCTGAAAGCATGGCCGTACAGGAGTTTGAATGTTGTGGGCTGCAGGGGATGGTAGATGATGGCAGCGCGAGGACTAAAAGAATTCCCCTCGCGCGAATGATTGTCGTATCGTATTCCGGCGGTTAACAATACATTCGTAAAAGCTTGGAATTCGCCTTCGATAAAAACACTACGGGTGCTGTACGGCATGTTCCTGGAAAAAGAAATAAGAACCGTATCAGACAACACATATTCGTTCATATACAACGCGTCACTATGTTCTTGCACCTCTCCGCCAGCTATCACCCTGATGTTCGAAAGTACATCATAAGAAAAACGAACCTCTCCGCCAGCCCAATTTCCATTCGTGGAATCATGTGTTTGATATATCCCATAGGGATACGTTCCCCCGTAGTCATAGTGGTCTAGATACATCTTTAAAAATAGCTGCATTTTCGGGGAAAGGGTGGATTCATACTGGATTTTGACAAATCCATTCTCATCCAAGGTTTTCTCGTTCGGATCATTAAAAACCGTCTCATACGAGGCTGTTGGCACGCCCTTCCACTTAGAAGTGACGAATCCTTCCAGCGTTAAGCCATGATATGAGAGGGACGAGAGGATTCCCCAATATTTGCTCCAATCAAGCCCTTCCGCGATCCCATTGTTTGTTACTGGATCATCAAATTCACGGTAATACTGGTTCTCTCCGGGATTATAGAACCAGCCGCCTGAAACCATTAAATCAACCTCGTCGTTTAAAAGGGACTTTCCAAACGACGCGCTACCGCCGCGCATGTTGGAACTGCCATAGCGGGACGACATACGCAGGCCGTTCATCTGCTTTCCATTCTTAGTAATAACGTTAATGACCGCAAACATGGCGTTTGTGCCGTACAAGGCGGACCCTGGTCCGCGTACAATCTCAATGCGTTCGACATCTTCGAGCGGCAGATACGCCTCGTCTCCAAAGTAAGCGGAAAGAAAGACATTCTCATTAAGCGAATGACCATTTAAGAGTAACAGTATTCGATCGTTGTAATCCGTGGGTCTGCTGAATCCCCGCGTACCAAGGTACCAATAATTCCGGTCATACGTTATATAAAAACCGGCAATGGAACGCAGCGCATCGCTGAGCGTATGATAGCCATATCGTGTAATGTCTTCAGCAGTGATAATTCTCACTGATGCAGGTGCATCCCCTATTTTCTGCTGGTATTTGGATGCGGTGCTGATAGGCATATCAAGCATCTCTTCCAAACCTATAATTGGCTGGTTTTGTTCATTGCTGAATATCATCGTTGCAGTACAGAATAGCCCTATAGACATTAATAATTTAGTCATACTGCATTCCCTTGAATAAAAATGAGATATATATAATATATATTAATTCTATCAATTTTTATATAGGGTAAAAAATAGCCGAACCTGTTATAAAAGGCCCGGGGAAAACAGAACCAACAGGTTGTTTAATATAGCGTTAGACTACAATCCAAGAACCAGTGTATCAGGTCCGGACACTTTCTCAACATGGCAGCGGCAGGTGTCTGTTGCCACAACAAATGTCCCTGAAACCGTGTCCAAACCCAGAACTCCCGTGAAAACAAGTGTGTCGCCCGCTGTGCCAAGAAAACCTGTGTAATTGTCGTCAACAACCGTATACCAGCCTGCGGCAACGCCACTCATCATAGTTGGTTCGAACCGGACCTTTTCAGATGAGCCCAGTGTAATCGTTACGCCAAGTGACTCTACAGGCGCGCCATTTGCGTTGAGTACTAGTGCTGTGACCACTTAATTTTTACACTTTTTTAATTTTCTTTTTCCGTGCTGGTTCGTTCGGCTTAGAAGCAATAAATTATTGTTTTC
>MFYT01000070.1 GCA_001789205.1 Candidatus Raymondbacteria bacterium RIFOXYA2_FULL_49_16
TGCAAGTCCGGTTCTGTGAGGGGCGTAAGGTGTCTCTCATGATAAATACACTTTATTGTAAGGAGATACTATGACGCCTACTCGACAACTATCATTCATTCTATGTGTATTTTTATTCCATTGGGCTTTTTGCGATGACATTGTTGTCCAGCTGCAGGAACGGAGCGGCGTCAGCCGGACCGGCGATCCTGTTTCCATCGGCATTCCGTTTCCCCTAAACGCGGGGTATGTAAATACTTCGGGTTTCGGCGTATTCGACGGTTCGGGAAATCCTGTTGATGCGCAGTTCAAGGTCACCGGCAGATGGGATGGCGAGCCTGATGCCGTGGCCAAGCCCATACGCTGGGTGCTCGTGGATTTCCAGGCAAACGTTGCGGCAAACGCCGAGGCGTCATATACCATCAGGACAACCGCTTCCACTCAACCAGGGTCAGGCATTACTGTCGCGGAAACAGACTCCCGTATTACCATACATACCGGCGTTGCCGTCTTTGAGATTGACAAGATCAATTTCAATCTGTTCGACAAGGTAACAGTGGGCGGTGTTGTCGTGGTTGATTCCGGCGCGTCACAGGGCGCGGTTTTGACTGACAGCGGAACTGTGTTTCGCGGAAATACAGGGGCGTTGGTATCAGTTGAGGAGCAGGGATCCATGAAGGTTGTTGTGCTGGCAAGCGGACACCATGGGGCACACTCTGATTTTACCTGCAGGCTGTATTTTTACAAAGACCAGTCCTTTGTAAAAGTGTTCTATCGCATGGAGAACAACAGGGACGGGATTGCGAGGCCCTCAGACGGACAACCCACGAACATCTACGACCTGGGCAGTGAAAACTCGGTCTATTTCGATGACCTCAGCCTGAATGTGCGGTTGAACGCGTCGAGCGGTCTTTCGTACGCAGTGCAAGGGCAGAACACGCCATTGTCCGGTACGCTTTCCAGCCCGGTAAGCATTTATCAGGAATCAAGCGGTCTGGACAACTGGAACGCGCATGTTGGCATGGGGCTCCGCCTTGACGCGAACGTGACATTCAGGGGATATAGGATACAGGATGGCGGCGCAACGATTGAGAGCGGGGACAGCGCGCTGGGGTGGTACGCGGTCGGTAACGGGTCAATAGGCATTATGACAGGGACCCGTGATTTCTGGCAGCAGTTTCCAAAGGCCGTCAGGGTTACACCGGATGGCACTGTTGCACTGTCGCTTTTTCCTGATGAATTTCCCGCATCGTTCAATTTCCGGGTGGGTGAATACAAGGTCCACGAGAGTTATTTCTATTTTTATACTGGCGCAAAAAATCCAACCGAACTTTCAACGCTCGCGAAAAGCCTCAACGAACCGCTTGCCGGCCTTGCGCCGGCAAAGTGGTATATACAGTCAAAGGCCATGGATGAATTCCACGAGTCCATGCGCGACAATTCAGACGCTGACGTCCAGGACTCGCTCTATGAACTTAGTGTCAATACAGTGATCGACGCAAATGTCGGCAAAGTATATCAGTCATGGTCATCCCTTGGCAGCCTGGTCGCTTCCCAGTGGAACAGCGGTATGTTCGGCTACCAGGACTTTGGCGACATCCCCATTGATTTTGAATGCAGCCGGGCGCAATACGGTTTTAAATACGATGGCAGCCTTGGATTTTTGATCCAGTTTCTCCGCACGCGCGATTATCGTTTCTGGGAGCTTGCTGACAATGGCGAACGCCACGAGGGGGACATGGACATTGTCCATACGGGAAGGACAAATCCCACCCGTTATTGGGATGGCGCGTATTTTGGCCACTCCTGGCACGATCAGTGCGGAGACAATAATCCGCATAGGAATTACGGCGGCGGCGGTCCGGATCTTGCTTTCGCGACATCAGCCCTTTTTCTGTATTATTACCTGACCGGATATCCGTGGGCCTATGAATACGCACTTGAGACTGCGGGGAACCTCGAACGCAAGGCGAACGCCAGGCAGACATCGACAGATCCCCTGCGTGGAAGGGGGACCGACAATACAATCAAGGCCTTGTTCGAGGCTTACCGGGCAACCAGCGATACTAAATACGATGAGCATATCAGGCCACTCATCTACAATTTTTTCAACCTGGATTTTTCCGTACCAGCCCATACACTTTATAATTTCCTGAAGCATCTCGGTCAATATATAGATTATAAAGAAATGATCACCGAAGTGGAAGAGACGGCATTGCGCGAGAGTCTGCTTGTAAAAATCAACATATGCAAACTCGGCACCAAATCCGATGACGGGATACGTTATGCCGTTAACCCTGATTCAACAGATTGGTGCCGGAAGACCGCTGATGCTTTTGCGTATGCGTATAAATATTCCGGAGATACTTCATTGCTTTCTTTTGGAGGACGATGCCTGAACGCGGGTATAAATTACCAAGGGTTTCAAAACGGATGCAGCCCGGTTTTCGGTAATGATCGTATATATTGGAGCGATAGTTCGCATTGTTCAGTCATACGCTATTTTCAGTCCCAACGAGCAGTCAACGCTGGCCTCGACGGCTTGGCGTATATGGCCCTGAAACATCCCGTGGAACCGTATACGACTTCAGGGCGCGAAAAAAGTGTTGCCGCAGCCGGATGGCCGCTTATAACAGCATGGCCGAATCCGTTCAATCCTTCCGTGGTCATAGCCGTTTCAGGCGTCAAAACTCCCATTCGCACGCTCCGTGTCTATGATCTTTGCGGCCGCGTGGTCGCGGACCTTTTAAAGACAATGAAAGACGGGTGCGTTGTCTGGCACGCTTCTTCGAACGCGAGCGGCGTGTATATTGTGAAAGCCGAATGCGGCGCTATGATGGCGTTGAAACGTATCACAGTCATCAAATAGTATCAATATAAGGAGCGGGACCATGGAATCCATCAGTACAAAAATTTTTCTGTTCTTTTTTACATTCATGACATGCTGTGTATGCACGCAAAAAGCGCGGGCAGCGGAAGGCATGTTCTTTGACGATCTTCCCGCGGCTTTTGCGCAATACGATTCATTGACAAACACCTGGGTGTTTGGCAACTCACGCGTGCAACGTACTGTTCACTACGATACCGCGCAAAAAGGCTTGTATTGCTCATCGTGGAAAGACATGCTTACTGGATTGGAAGTGGCCAATACGCCAAGCAGCGAAGGACGATTGGTTATTTCACACCAGAAAATAGACCTGGGGGCGAATTTTGGATTGGCCGCTCCTTCCTGGGAATTTGGGGACAATGAGGAAATAAAAGGGGGAGGCGTACAAACAGTGCAAATACATCTTGCCGGGGTCAATGCGAATGCGGGTATCCGTGTCAGCGTCTGCTATGATGTATATCCTGGGAATGAACCCTGGACCACAAAATGGTTCAAAATCGACGCCCCGGGCCTGGCAGATTCCCTTTTAGACACAATAGTGTACGACCTTTTTAACGCGGACTCCCTGTTATCGGACACTATTGGTTGCGGCAACGCTTCCAGCTTAAAAATCATCACTTCAGCCCATGTGCAGAATGCCATGGCCATGGCCTCTATATTAAATTGGAACGCCTCCATATGGTTTCGGAATGGCGCATTCAATATACGGATGAGGCCCAATGCATATCTGGGCCCATATATGACATTGACCGGAGGAAACACCACAAAAGCCTTCGAGGGGTTTGGGAACATTTCACTGGAGACTGCCAAGTTTACCTATCAGGTGTTTCTTGTGGACCGTCACATTATGGCCGTACCGGGTTCAAGCGCGCCCTTTCATGAATGTTATTACGGAAATATGCGGGACATCATCGTCGACAGCACCGAAGCCATGGTCTTGAGGGCCAAAGCGTGCGGCATTGGCATAATGGCCAATGATCCCGCCGCGTTGACAGGGCTTGTGCATAGGGATCCCTCGCCCACGCCAGCACTGTCGCGGGCCGCTCTCTATGCCAGACAGACGCCGCCTTTTCTGGACCCTGAGAACGAAGGAAGCCTTGGGTATTATTGCGCGACACACGAGGTCCCGCTTTTTCTCTATCAGGGGAATGACGGGGTGGTCAACCACCTTGGCGTAAGCTTCTGCAACCCGGAGGAGGCCGCTTTTGTCGCCAGTTGGGCGGGTGAATTGTCCGCAATAACAAATGCAAGGGGCTGGTTTATTGAGGATCGTACTCCCGGCAGCAGTTGCACCCAATCAGGTCATCCGCACCCTCCTGGCAACGCAATGGTTTTATGGCAGGAAGGGTTCAGGAAAATAGCAAAAGCGATAAAAACAAGCGTCCCGGTCATCGCTGTGGGACGTACGTGGGTGTGGAACCTTGATGTCATGGATGTGGCTGACTGGAGCCAGCCGGAAGATGAAGACAATGGCGGACCATGTTCCACATGGGCAAAAACCGTCATTGGACGCGCCCCGCTTCAACCGACCCTGGCGTTTAAAATATCAATGGGCATACACTGGGCGGGAGTGGATTCCACTGGATATGAAAGCATCATGTCGCGCGCCGCAATGGTCAGCTCCATGATGACTTCCCGGGGCCTGCAAGACGCGAAACCAACGGAAGCGCGGATACTTAACAAATGGTCTGAATGGCATAGCCAGAACCAGGAATGGCTGCAATATGGACAGTCGCTGGAAACGACCGGTTCCGACTCAATACTTGGCATTATGCATTTACGGAACAAACGATTGAATAAATATGGATGTATAGGATGGTGGTGGGCGTCCGCGCCTTTTACCGTTAAGGTTGACACAAGAAAATGGCTGCTCGACATACAAGACGATCTTTTAATAAAAAGCGTCCGTTCCGGCGAACCAATACCCTATGCGTTTAATGGAACGAACATTGAAATTGGCCCGGTTACGGCGGGATGGGACGTACTCGAGATTTCATCCTTGCATTCAAGCGTGACCGATCCTGCCATAGACAAATTCCAGCAACCATGCCTTGAAATACTGAGCAGTCCCAATCCATTTAATCCATCCGTTGTCATCACATTAAGGACGCCGAATGGTCTTGCGCCAACGATCGATATAATCGATATATTTGATATTAATGGACAGAAGGTAACAAGACTCGCGTTACGCACCCTTCCTGATGGCGTTGTCGCGACAGCGGTGTGGGACGGACGGGACGCGTATGGCAGCGCGGTTTCCGGCGGTATGTACATGGCCGTGGCCGCATATGGGAAAACGATATTGACAAAAAAGCTTCTCTATGTCAAATAGTGTCAAACAAGCGCATATAGTGCACGGCATGTCTCAGGCAGGCTTGCGGTCATTGAAACGCGCTATATACGCAGTTTGTTTGTGCACTGCTGTACCAGTTTTTTCACAAGTCGTGGATCTTTTTGAAGCCAGGACCCACAGAACCGCCTATGATACCGTAGTATACAGGCTTTTTGTGCCGGCACATTATGATGGAAACACTGAGTATCCCATTATTCTTACCTTTCATGGGGCGGGAGAGAGAGGCGATAATAATTATAGCCAGCTTGCAAACAATGTGGTGACCCCGTGGTTCGCGGATTCCTTCCAGGCGCGCCATCCTTGTTTTATTGTAAGTCCCCAATGTCCTGTTGATGAAAAATGGGCTGATTTTAGCTGGAGTTCAACAACATACAGGGTCTCGTCCACGCCGATCAGCGCTGCCATGCGTACGGTACTCAGTTTGTTGGATTCGCTTAAACGGGAATTTTCGCTTGATACGAACCGTTTTTACGTCTGCGGATTGTCTATGGGAGGATGCGGCTCCTGGGACATTATCGCGCGCTATCCGGACATGTTCGCGGCCGCTGTGCCCGTGTGCGGTGTAGGCGATTCCTCCGCGGCAACGGACCTGCAAAAAACGGCAATCTGGGCATATCACGGTACGCTGGACCCAACCGTGCCGGTAGCCGGGTCGCGCGGTCCATTATCATCCCTTGAAGGCCGCGGGAATACGGTTGTTCGTTATATCAGCAAGCAGGATGGCGGCAATGCCAACATGAGCTGGGACACACTTACCGCAAAGGTCGCTGCAGGGGCCGATTATATATATACGGAATATACCGATGGTGTACATGGAATTTGGAACACGGCATTTTTAAACCCCCTATTGCCGGAATGGCTTTTGTCCAAGGTAAAGAATCGGGGAAATACACGCATCTCGCTTTCCCGTGGCTTGCATACCGCGAAACCGGTTCTTTTTACAACGCAAAGCAATGGGACAATACAGGTGAAGGCGGCTGGCGGATATCATTTGAACATGTATTCGGTCACCGGTGTTATGGTGGCTTCGTACGAACGAATTGGCCCGGGGAATGTGCATGTAACGCACATTCCCAATGGGGTTTATTTCGTTGCATTACGCTGCAAACAGGGGATTCAGCGTGGCGTATTATCAAAGATTGATTAGAACATATTCTAAAAACAAAATAATGATATGTCGTTCATGCTGCCGCATGGCTGAAGTGAAACCATGAAGTATCAAATGCCAATCTTTGTTTTATTGTTCTCTGTTTTGATTTGGCCTCAGAATGTTAATTTCACCATACAGCCCAAACCATATCAATTCTTTGCCCGTGACGCATTGGATTCAGCATTGGTTACTGTGGCAGGTTCTGTTCCCTCTGCCGGATACGATTCCATTTCAGCGACAGTTTTAAAAAATGGGGTCTTCTGGAAACGGGCGGCAATAGAATTGCCGTACGATAATGGTAGCGCCCCTTTTACCATTTCAATAAAATTGCACGCGGAATTATCCGAATATCGGGTTTCCATTGCATTGGACTCCACAGTAATCGTCATATCGGACAGCGTGGTATGCGGCGATGCGTTTTTAGCCGAAGGGCAATCCAATACCATAACCAGGGCATCCTGGGATTACAAGAGCCAATGGATACGCAGCTATGGCACTGGCGCTACTGACGGTCCTACATGCGCCGCGGACAGCCAGTGGGGCCTGGCACAGGCAGGCACCCAGAATTCCCACTGCGCCATTGGGGTATGGGCAATGCAAATGTCAAAATCCATTGTCGATACCTACCATGTCCCGGTCTTTTTTCTTAATGGAGGAGTGGGTGGAACAGCCATCGTATCACACCTCCGGAACAATGCCAATAAAGGCGACCTGACCACCATATACGGCCGTTTTTACTCCCGCATCATCAAGAGCGGTCTTTCTGGGCATGTCAAAGCGCTGTTCTGGTATCAGGGGGAATCCCATACTACTCCCACCTGTTACAATTACACCAGCGATTGGGGAAACCTGCGCACCTGCTGGAAAGAAGATTTTCCCGGTTTAAACGCGTTCTACGTGGTTCAACTGCATCATTCTACGTTTTCCTCGTGCGCCGGCCCTCGCCAGGATTTTATCCGCGAAGCGCAACGCGCCCTGCCTTCTCATTATCCTGATGTGAAAGTGATATCCACTATGGGGCTTTCAGGCAATGATGGCTGCCATTATAATGTTACGGGATATCAGGAACTGGGCGTCAACATCTTCCGTATAGTGGCCCGCGATTATTATAACTCAACAGACACCATAGCCATTACACCGCCTGGCATTCAGCAAATCTATTACCTGAATACGGAACGGACGGAAATCGCCCTGGTATTTGACCAGCCCGTGGTCTGGCCGGACGACAGCGGAGGCTTATCCCTCCGTAACTATTTCTATTTTGACACTATACGGACGGGCGTTGAGGATACGGGAAAATCGGATATGGTGGATTCGGGAAAAACCGGCGGGGAAAACAGCATTCTTTTATACTTGAAGGCCCCGTCTTCCGCGCGAATGCTGACGTATCTGCCAAACTTCACCATTGGCGCTGTCTACAAAGGGCCATATATTAAAAACGTATGTAATATCGGCGCACTTACCTTTATGAATTTTCCCATTGATAGCGCACCATCAACCTATGTATCAAGGCGCAATGAATGGCAGGAAACATCACCTGACATTTCCATTTTTCCGGATCCTTCTAACCCTTCGGCCGTAGTGATGCTGCATGGCAACCGATATTCCCCGGAAACACCGGCAGACATCCGTATTTACTCAGCAGACGGCACGCTCTGCAAGGCATTCAAGGCGGAGGTGTTACAGCTTTTAAGCGGCTGTACCATTGACGGAAAGAACTTGCACAGCGGAGTTTATTTCCTGCATTGCCAGATAGGGGAAAAACTTTTAGTACGGAAAATGGTTTTGGCAAAATAAGGCGGGCCGGAATGAGATGCAGAACAGCATGCATGTTCGGATTGCTATGCCTTGGATTATTCACAGTAGCGATAGGAGTTGCCATGCCGCCAAAAAAGACTGATAGACAGGCGCAGGGGACAGAGGTCCTTCCTTTTTCCTTGCTCTTTGACCAGAAATCGCTTGTAACGATACGCCGGACATTGAAGACTCCGTGGGGCTTAAAGATCATGGAGGATCTCCGGAACCAATGCAAAGAGATCCTGAACAAGGGGCTGGAAACAAAAGACGGCGCATGGGTGCAAGTAAGTCACGATGCCATGACGCTGGCCTTTGTGGGTTTTGTCGATGGATCAGAGGAGTATCTTTTTGCGGCAAAGGTGCGGGTCCTTGCGGTTTCCAGAACAGACCCGCTGTTGTGGAAGCAGATGCTCGACACGGGCGAAGGCGTCACCGGCATGTGTCTTGCCCTTGACTGGGGATGGAAAGCGTATTCGGAACAAGAGGCAATCGCTGTGATCGAAGCGATTATCGCCTCTGCAATTGAAAATGGCGATCCTGCCGCGGCTTTGAACAACTACCCGGACAGCGGGCAGAATGATGGTTATACGCAATCACTCGCTGGTTTCTTACGCTACGACGCAAAGAGTCCCGATCTCTGGGGTCTCAGCAATGCCAGGCCCTGGCACAAAGAGATATACACCACAAACAACTGGGACGTTGTCGTGGGTTCAGGCCTAATGCTTGGTTGGGCCGTGGTTGAGAAGGCGGTGAGCACCTTGAAACTTCCCATAGGAAAGACACGTGCATTGGGGTTTGCGCTGGACCAGAAGAAGATCGACACCTGGTACGGGATCGCTAAACAACGGTATTTGAATTTTACCTCCAGATGTTATTCAGCCCGTGGTCAGTACTGCGAGGGTCCGGGTTATTACTCGTTCGGGACCCAGTATGGATTGTTGGGCCTCGAGGTCGCCCGCAGGATGAAGAATGAAGACCTGTATTCGATTGGTCTGAAAAAATCCCCGTATTGGCAGCGGGAACTCTATCCCTGGGACGTTGCACAGGGTGCGATGAACCTAAACGATTCAAGGCTTGACGGGCATCCATACCCGCATATTATCGCCCGTCTTGCAGCTGAAAACCAGTCCGCCTGGATGCAGGAATTCTTTTTCAAACTCATTGAAGCTACGGACCGGTTCTCACCCTTAGCAATCATATGGGCTGATCCTGATCTGAAACCTGGATCCTTGCAGCCGGACCTGCTGTATGTCGATTTTGGTGAAACTGGCGACGCGGTCTGGCGCACAGGCCGCTCTGTGGAAAAGGACATGCAGTGTATATTTCGCTGTGGCAAGTGGAATGGCGCGCATACGCACAAAGACCGTAACTCTTTGGTCCTTTCCGCGTTTGGCGAACGGTTGCTGGTCGACGCCGGGGTCTCATGGCCCTATGGCACAGAGGTCTGCGAACAATACCAGCGGGCGACTATTGGCCACAACACAGTGCTTATGGGCGGCAAGGGCCAGACTGGCAGTAACGACTTGCCTACATGGGGCAGGGTCCTCAGATCAGAATGGGACAGCCTTGGCAACGCGTTTATTGTTGGCGATGCCAAGCATTGCTACGCAAAGGCGTCAACAGCCCTGCGGGCCGTGCGTTTCGATAGGGAAGGGTTTGTAGTCGTTTACGACTATTGTGAAAGCCCGGAAAAGGAGTATTCAGTCCTGTGGCATGCTGATAACAGGGATGGAAAAGCGGGCATTTCAGAAGAGGCGGATGGCGTTGTCAGGATCACGCGGCCGCGTGCGGAAGTTGTGATCATTCCATTGGTCGCCCCCGCAAGCATCAAACAGGGACAGGGATATATTGATCATGGCCCCAAGGGTTCGGGCGTGTACGTTGAAGTGAAGCAGAACAATGGGGTGTTTCTCAATGTCCTGGTACCGCTCAAACCAGGGGAAAAGGCGCCCTATGAAATAAAGGGCAATGGGAAGGAAAGAGTCATATTGCTTACGCTTCGCGGAAAGAGGCACGTGCTCTCGTTATATGAACAAGGTGCAGGGTTTCTTCTCGACAAGATACCTTTTGACCTGACC
The DNA here is from genome assembly GCA_001789205.1 of Candidatus Raymondbacteria bacterium RIFOXYA2_FULL_49_16. GTDB lineage: Bacteria > Fibrobacterota > OXYB2-FULL-49-7 > OXYB2-FULL-49-7 > XYB2-FULL-49-35 > XYB2-FULL-49-35. Next base: position 10,245 of record MFYT01000070.1, read on the forward strand.
AAGTATTATTGAACTCGTAGGATTTGAAAGACCTTTCTTAACGTCGTAGCGCCGCTGCGGACACGCGCGCCCATTGGACAAAACTACATCCTGCACATTCGTCTTGAAACAAAAGCGGCAAGCCTTATTATGACTTTATTGATTTTCCATCAACAAATATGAGTTTTTCTCAAATGTCCGATATATATTTATAAGCAAAGGAGGCACGACATGAAAAGCATTATTGCATTAGTATTCGGGCTGATTTTTATTGTCCCTTGCCGTGGAGACGGTCTCAGGGGGGGATCAGGAACAGACATCGATAATTACTGCGTGGTTTTTACGCAGGCCATTATCGATAATTTAAGGACCCTGCATACCGTATGGAAGCAGCATAGTCCGTCATGGAACAAATACAGGCTTGTAACCTGCGGCGACAGCAATACGCAGGGCCCATATATTTTGCAGGCATTCACCATGCCCATCACAGGCATTTCAAATGCGGCCGCAATGAATGCTTTCAAGGATTCGACACTTGCGCAAAATGGATGGTGCGTGGATACAAATTGTAAAGGCGGGTGGCACTGCAATGGTGCGGGAGAATTGATAAGTTCCGTGGTACGGTGGGTGACCGACTGGGTGGTCAATCCCGCTGATACAATACACGCAAACGATATCTTGGCTAAGGATAAACCCATGATAGGTTCGATCATGATTGGAACCAACAATGTGAGAGTCGCGGACTGGGACCCTCCGGACTCTGCGCAATACGCCATAGCTGTCAATAAAATGATTGCCGAAGGCGTAATGCCGATAATAATCACTGTCCCCGACATCAATGGCGCCAGTCCAACATGGGGTAAAACCTTTTCCTCTGATTCATTTCTTTTGCCCTTTAATGACCAGTTACGGGCAATGGCCAGGGACAGGAATCTTCCCTTGCTGGACATTTACCAGTGGATGGCTGATCATGGAGGGGCGGCTGAATTGCTGGTTGATTGGGCCCATGGACGGACGTGCGGAAACGGCGGAAACTTCAGTGATAGCTGCCTTGGCGTTACCGGAAGAATGAGCTTCTATAATGCGGTAAATTACCTGCTGCTGAATGCAACCTATGATATTGTGCGGTATGTGGTGAATGAGGAGCCGTTCACGCCAGTCCAAACCAGTGCGACTTCTGTGATGTCTGGCAGCATAATGGTTTCTCCGAATCCATTGAGCAAAACCGCGACAATCACGGTGCATCCGGTTTTGGGCGCTGATAAAAGCGTTTTCGTAAAAATATACGATAGCAAGGGGAGGGTGGTAAAATTATTCCAGAACAGCCCTCAAGGCCCCTCTCGCACCTATGTGTTTGACGCGTCTCAATGCACGCCGGGTATTTATTTTGTTAAAGCATATTTCGCGGGACACGTCATGTCTAAAAAGCTTGCGGTAATCCGGTAACAGCATGTCAGTATCAAAGACGTTTGCTGGCGCTACATAGGGGTGATCTATGCGTTCTCTTTTGATCTTGGCGCTATCGTCCATGATTTGTTCCGCCATCATGGTCATCCCCAGGCCCAAGGAGATCACGGACGAGGCCGCGCAATGGACCTTTGGTCTGGCTGATGCGTGGGTCATTGTTCTGGGCGCTGCGTCCGACTCGGTGGAGGCTTATGCCGCCTCCATGCTCCAGTCCGACATTTCAAAGCGGTTTGGAAAGAACTGCGCTATCAGCAAAGAGAACGAAAGCCCAAGCGGATATTCCCTCACCATACTTCTGGGCAAGCGTGGAACACATACCCTGCTCGACCAGATTTGCTCAGCCAATAGTTACCCGCTCTACGCGGACACGCCCGGGGTGCACGGTTTTATCATCCGCATGTTGGACCAGGGCGGCATGAAAACCGTACTTATCGGTTCCATGGACAACAATGGCGCCATATATGGCCAGAACACCTTTTTCCAGCTTTTATCAAAGTCATTGGACACAGTGGCCGTGAATCTGGCGGATATACGCGATTGGCCGAGCATTAAGGACCGGGGCTGCGCTTATTTCCGGTACACTGATTTTTTACGAAACGGGGCGCTGGACGCCTATGTGCGCGGCCGGCTTAACTATGTTGATATCCGGGGCAGTTGCGGCGCATATACCGGATGCAGCGGTACAGACCGGGTCAGCGACATTGACAGCGTTAAAGCTGCGACATTGTCTCGCGAAGCGCACCAAAGGGGTTTCTTTGTCTGGGGAACTGTTAAATGCGGCATAGGGTCTACTGCTGAAATACCGGGTCGCCTGGATATTTTTCGCCATTACCAGTATTCCTGGGGAGCCGATGGACTCTGGGCCTCATATGACGATGCTGGCAGCGGTAATTCCGCGGAACTGCTGCTCAATGAATTGATTCACTTCGCTGATTCCGTCGGGCTTGCGCGGGACCGCATTCGCATAGTGCCCCCTAGTCCGGATTATTGCCGGGTTGACGCTCCATGGAACGATACAATTATTTCGAGAGCGCCTGAAACAAAAACCATACGATGGATATGGACTGATAATCCCGGACCTTCCAAACTGGCTACTGCAGAGAGCATGGGGTTTCTTTTCAAACCTGAGTGGTGGTGGAACTGGCCAAGACCTGGCATAGGCTTCACCCATTCCGGATATTATGGTGTTCCGGTTGGCGACAGTATGATGTACAACGAGCTTCTGCCGCTTCAAAATGGCTGGAGATGGGGCTGGGAGCCCAACCCGGATTTTGAATCAGCGGCCATGCGGGAGTCCTGGAAATATATGCACAGCGCCCTTTTCTGGGCGCCAGACCTGCAGAATGAATACCTGGCCATGGGATTCGGGTTATGGGCGTGGTGCCCGGAACAGTACTATTTCAACGAAGTCAGACAGTATATATGGGAGACTGTTTTTGGAGATAAATGGGCAGCGGCCCAGGCTTTTGACAGCAGCCTTGCGCAGCTTCGGGACAGGTTTGATGTTTCCGCGCCCCGTCCGTGGCCGCTTAAAACCAACACACCTCGCTATCAGGCCGAATCCCTGGCTGTTGAATGCGCAAAACAGCTGGCCGTGCTCCGGACAAACCAATCCACGCTCCTTGATTCCCTCCGATATCTGGAACGCTATATCGCCCCCATGGAAAAGGCAGTCCGCACTGCCCATGAATATCTGGGTCTTTCCTATGTACCCGATACCCATGGAGAAAACCAAGGCGAAATGGAAAGAAAGACTGAAAGCATTTCCCTGCAGGTAATGCCTAATCCTTTTAACCCAGCGGCGAATATCATGCTGACAACCATGGGACAACTGGCGCGCATTTCCATATTTTATTTGTCAGGGGAAAAGGTCACTGATTTGAGGTATGTTGGGAAAGAATTGGTTTGGAACGCCTCGGTCTACCCTTCAGGCGTATATTTTATCCGGGCGGAAATAGGGTCTAAAGTATTGTTGAAAAAGGCCGTTCTGCTGCGATAAATATCCGGTTTCACTCTTTTTATATCCACTCGTAATGGCCTTATGATGGCCTTATTAATTTTAATTTAATAAACATGCGTTTTTCCCAGATCTTTCGATATATATTATTCCGTAGAACGGGAACGCATTCGTTTCCATGCGGTTGGGGGGAGAAGACCGCAGAAAATACCAAAGTCAACTTTTAACGAAAGGGAATGGTATGTATTTTCTGCAAACAGTCTTGTTATGTTCTGTCCTTTTTTTCACATGGGCCGATGCAAGGCTTAGGAATCCATGGGTGCTTGTTGACCGCGACCTTAATTTGTGGAGTTGCGCAAAAACCACGCAAACGCATGATCATTTTCCTGGTTTTCCGGAATATAATTCTCAAAATCCTGACGAGTTTTTCAAGTCAATGCATGATTCCATATGCGCCGGGGAACACCGCTGCAATGACAATGCAGGAGGAATTTACTCGGACTGGGGCGGTGATTGCCTCAAAGCCCGTAAAAACGAATATTTTGCCCACTTTTCGTCCAATCCAAATGAACGTCCCCTGGGAGGCGGGGATTATTTGGCTGTCCTGGACCCAATAAAATTTCTCAATGGATATGGATCCTGCTATTGCTATGGTGCCGCAGGAGTATTGGTCAATTATTACCAGACATTGGGTTTTGAGTCCAGGTCCGTGGCCCTCAACGGCCATGTGATCACTGAGGTGTATTACAATGGCCGCTGGCATTACTTTGACTGGGACGAAGGCGGGTGGGGAGCAGATGCAAATGGCGTCACCTTTGGGGTGGATTCCGCGTCCGCGCGCGCGTCTATATGGGAGCAATGTCCGGTTAAGTCGGATTATTTCTGGAGTTTTCCTGGCGATTTAGATTATATAAAAGGCGCCATTGCTTCACCGGTGTATTTGATTTTTGGCGCGGACAACGGCAGTGGCGGAGATATGAGTTTATGCCTGCGAATTGGAGAAAAAATTGAACGTTTTTATCAAATGATCAATTCCGCCTACCTGCATCCGCGCACCTCTGTTCTGCCCGCGTATCTTGGCAATGCAAGGATAACATACGAACCCACGTTAAAAAGCGGTTTTGCTGATTACAAAGACGGTATATACGATGAGGAGAATGCCGTGCTGGATTCAAATGGGGTCTGTCTAACCGCGGGTTACGCAGTATGGGCGGTCCGCTCTCCATATGCTATATACAATTCCATTGTTTCAGTGGACAGCAGCGGAAATCTTTCCACGGAGATTTCCTTTGATCTGGGAAAAACCTGGGTCAGCGATACCAGTGAATTTCAGGCACAGCAATTTTATTCTTATCTGCTGAAAATATCGGGAACCGGCACAATCAAAGGCCTTAAGATTGTAACAATAGCGGCGCTCAATCCCGGTGGTCTGCCTATTTTGCGTCCCGGCATGAACAATGTACGGTTTGTCATGTACGAGAACGACGAGACCTTTGCGTTTGTTCCTGACTGGAGGACTGAGGCGAGTTTTAACAAGCACGTTGTAGATAAAAACGAATACGCCTATGGACCGCCGTCACAGACGGGAAGAAACCAGGGCATGACAACCAAAAATGATTCAGGCGCGTATCTTACGTTCGAACTTGATGGGCCGCAAAATGGCACTGTTGTATCTTTAAGCGGTCACATGACGGCGTTTGGCCGCGCCCAGAGACCAAACTTCATTGTTTCGCCCACAAACACGTTCAGTATAAAGGTCGGCAACAGCATCCCGAACCTTGCCTTGTCAACAACCGCTCCGCCTCATATGCATGGAACAACTTTGGCGGGAGGATTTGGCTCCAGCGGATGGGCCATAAACTTTGAACGCGATTCGATTGCACAGCCTGGGACCAAGGCATATGTCCAACTTTTAAACACCGGCCAGGCCGCGACCATTGCGGCATGCGAACTATATATGCATTATTATGTTAACCATTTGGACAAGGATTATTTAAATGATATAAAAATCACCCATATCATAAACACAAATAATGGTGCCAGCAAAGACACTATCGTACATGCGATTACGGCAAAGCAAATAGCGGATAACAATGGCGTCATAGATTACACTGTAGACGCGACCGGGGCCTGGGTGAAGGATCCAAGCTATTGTATCATCATGGAGGTGGAGGGAGGCGTGCTTATTTCTGATTTGCAGGAACAACCAACCGCTGGCATTGTAAAAGATATTTTCCGCGAAAACGAAAGGATGTCAGGCATTTCATTGGAACAAAACACACCCAATCCATTCAATCCTTTGACGGAAATACGTTTTACCATCAAAGGGCCAAGCAGGGAAATACAGTTGGCCGTATACAATATAAAGGGTGAATTGATAAAAATATTAAAAGATGAAATAGTAGACCCAGGGGAACATGTGGTAAAATGGGATTGCACGACGCATAGAAATGCGAAGGTCAATAGTGGAATTTATGTGTGTAAACTTACTGACGGAAATGTTGTTTTCACAAGAAAGATGATATTTGTCAGATAACGGTTGGATTTTAAGGAGGAAAGAGTTATGAAAAGTATCATAGCATTAGTATTCGGGTTTGTTTTTATGGTCCCTTGCCAAGGAGACGGCCTGAAAGGCGGATCGGGCACGGACATCGATAATTACTGCGTGACCTTTACGCAGGACATTATTGATAATTTAATAGCCATCCATACTACGTGGCAGCAGCATGATCCGCCATGGAACAAATACCGGGTCATGACATGCGGCAACAGCAATACGTACGGTCCATATATTTTGCAGGCATTCTCGGGGTCTGTCACCGGTGTTTCAAATGCGGCCGCGATGAACGCTTTCAAGGATTCGACACTTGCGCAGAATGGGTGGTGCCTTCAAGAGAACTGCAAAGGCGCACCTCATTGCAATATGGCAGGGGAATTGATAAGTTCCGTATTACGGTGGGTGAGTGATACTGGCGATACGCTTCATTTAAACAACATCTTACCGGTTGATATGCCGATGATTGCCTCGGTCATGATTGGCACCAACAACATTAGGATCACGTGGGAGCGGCCTGATTCTGCGAGATACGCCGGTATTATCGATAAAATGATTGCCGAAGGCGTCATGCCGATCATTATTACGGTCCCCGCCATCAATGGCGCTGATTCCGTATGGGACAAGACCTGGACTCCCGAAGAATATCTTCTCCCGTTCAACGATCAGTTACGGGCAATGGCCCGGGACAGAAAGCTTCCTTTGATAGACATTTACCAGTGGATGGTTGACCATGGAGGCCCGGGAGAATTGCTGGTTGATTGGGCCCATGGACGGATCTGCGGAACTAGCGGAGCGGACTTCAAAGATGATTGCCTTGATGGCGGGATAAGCGGTAGCTTTTATAATGCCATAAACTACCTGCTGTTGAACGCGACCTATGACATTGTGCGGTATGTGGTGAACAATGAACCGTTCACTCCAGTACAGACCAGTGTAACTTCAATGATATCCGGCAGTTTAACGGTTTCCCCAAATCCAATAAGCAACACAACGACAGTCACCGTTTGTCCGGCCCAGGGTGCCAATAGAGACGTTTTTATAAAGATATGTGACATTAAGGGGCGGGTGATGAAATCATTCCAGAACAGCCATCGAGGCCCTTCTTATGCATATATTTTCGATGCGTCTCAATGTGCACCTGGCATTTACTTTATAAAGGTTCATTTCGGGGAACAAGTCATGTCAAAAATGATCGCGGTAATTCGTTAAAGGAGGAACGCATGTGTTCTCGACGTCTTTGTTTCTTGATGACACTTATTTTACAATTAACAATTTTCGGCGCAAAGCCAACAAATACAACCGCTTTTTTCCGGTCTGGCCAGGTATTTCTTACCTGGAATGAGGTGACAAGCGGCCAGAAGTACGTGATTTACAGCAGCGCGTCGCCGATAACCGCTGGCGATCTCATTACGGCGAACATACGGCATGAGGTGATCCAGGGGTCCGCAGGCAGCAAACTGCTGGCACGGACAACCACGAACAACGCAAGTAACCTGCATCCAACAATAGCGTGGGATAGAATGCCAATATCAGCCGTTGATCCAAGCGGTCCGGGAGTCTCTCCTGAAGTGGCTGATGGCGTTGGTATGATCGTTTTAACTACTCATCAGGATGGGGCGTATTATTATGCGGTTACAGCCGTTGTTGGAGGAATAGAGGATAAAACCGTTGATGCGGGAAATATGGTTGGGCCTATTAACGAAATTGTTGAAGATCCTGCCCCGGTATTAATTTGGCAGTCAGACAGCATGATGGCGCGGTTTTACCTGCAGTATCTTGATGTTGATTCGTTCAACCCGACAATAGGCGGAATATACGCCTGGCCATACTGGGTTGGGGTAAACCAGAATTATAATTCCACAACAGATAAGAAACCAGTCCGGTTGTTGCTTGGCGGATACGACGGTCAGGCGCAGAATTTGCGTGACAAATGGCGGTATTTTTCTGAAGGCATTGAAGTAGTGCCAGATGAACAGGGAAACTGGTGGTTCGGTTACAGTCAGACATGGGCATATGACACCTCGAAATTAGGGGCTAGCAATGGCAATGCAGGCACTCCCACCACAGGCCCTGTGATAAATTTTGTTGAAGCGCGGGTCATGAATTTCATGAAATATCTGATGCTTGTCGATCCCTATTATTCGAGCCGCATCGATTCCAATAGAATCCATATTCTCGGCGGTTCCATGGGTGGAGGCGGGGGCATTTTATTTGCCCAGAACTATCCTGACTTTTTTGCCTTCTGCCGTCTCGGGGTGCCTCCGACAAACTATCTTGAGGTGGGGGTCTGGACCTATAAGGGAAACCTGGAGTCAAAATGGGGCGCGTATGACGACGACAATATGACAATGGCCTTTGCCGGATGGCGCAGTGAATGGCTCAATCAAAAATACAAAGGCATGCCTGTCCACAGATTCGTCAATTCAGAATACATTGTCCAGGGGCTTGAAGGAATTGACATGCCATTTATTAATTGTACCTCGGGCGCTTTGGACGATAACGTTACCTGGCCCCTGCAGGGAAGAAATTACTATGCGCAACTCGACAGCAGCAGGAGGGCCTGGGGAGGCAGCGTTGAGTATAATTCGGGCCATGATTGCTGTTCCATGAGCGACCGGTGGGACCAGCCCCAGCTCTGGACCATCAGGAAAAACAATTCATTTCCTGCTTTCTCGAATGTTGCCAAAAATCCGACCTTCCCCATACCAGACGCTCCAACTGCGAACTGCATCTACAATCTTCATCTGATCTGGAGCACGCTGTATTACAAGGTGGGCGGATACCAGAATCAGGTTGACCAGACAAACAGGTACGAGATTGTTATTGCCTCGTATCGAAGCAATTACGACAGTCTGAAGGGCAATGATACGGCTGACGTGACCCCCCGCCGCCTGCAAAATTTTGTGGTTATTCCGGGCGAGGATTATATTGTCAAAAACACTGCGGTAAACGATACAAATCAGGTCTATCAGATAGATACGATTACCGCGGATACCTTCGGTCTTGTCACCTATACGGGGTTCCATGTAATGGCAGGGAACAATACCAGCGGCGGTTCACGTTTCATCATGGCGCCGCTTGAGCCAATCACAGGTATTGCACCAACTGCGGAAACAAGTAAAAAGCGCGCCATTCAGGCCTGTCCCAATCCATTTAATGCCAGTACGGTGATAAGCATTAACGGGCAAGGACATGAAGGCCCCCTTGAATTTAAAATATATGATTTAAAGGGAGCTGTTGTGAAAACCTTGACGGCAACCAGTGACAGGGGAAACTATTCATGTGTATGGAATGGGACGAAATTCCCCAGCAATGTCTATTTTGTCCAAGTTGCCATATCGGACGCAATAGTGAATAAAAAAATAATAATGATAAAATAATGCCCGGCCGTTTGCCGTTATTTATTGTTGTTGAAAAAGGCCATGTTGTTGAGATAGATATCCGAATTCCACGCTTTTTGAATCCATTCGCAAGGGCCTTATTATAACCTTAATAACTTTGTTTTAAAATACATGCGTTTTTTCCAGATCTTCGATATATATTATTTCATATGAAGGGAGCGCCTTCGCTATCGTGCGGTTGGGGGAAAAGAAACTATAAAAGATACTGGACAAATAAATGCGGGGATTTTCATGTTTGAAAGGAGCATTTTATGTCATTGCTGAGATTTAGGTGCTTTGCACCTCTGGTGCTTTTTTTCTTTGTTTTTAACAGCGTCGCTTATGTAATTCCCGAGATCAATGCCCAGGTCAAGGCAAACCTGCGCAGCATCCTGAAACGGGGGCAGGCGCTTGGCCGGCGGGCGGGCATCACTGGCCAGTGGGGAGACAGCATCACGAACACCTGGGTGTACCTTGCTGGCATCGGCACCTTTGGCTGCGGCGGCTATGGTGCGGCGTGTACGGCGTACGAACCAGTCTGGCAATGGATGGGCGCCTCGCGGCCAACGGGTGACTGGACCAATCCTTTGCAGGCATTCAAGGACGAGTATCATTGCAACGCACCGGGCTGGACAATGCCAACCGGGAGCGGATGCATTACTGGTGCGATTCCCCTTGAAAATCCGTCCTGGACCCTTGTCATGTACGGAACAAACGACCTTATGACCGCAACAGCGAGCCAGCAGTGGACCGATGCCACAGCGGAACAGAATAAGCAGCGGATGAAATTTCTCTTGTCCGGCGTTTCCGAATACGGGATTATTCCCTGTGTGAGTACCGTACCACCGCTTATCGACCGCCAGCCAAGCGTCAGCCTATACAATCAAAAATTAAAGACTCTGGCCGCGGATGAACTCCAAATACCGCTTGTTGATTTTTACGAGGCTTTGACCGCGTATCACCCGACTGACTGGCAAGGCACCAGCATAAGCAACGACGGGATCCATCCATCAGCACGCAACAGCGACTGGAGCGCGGATTCATTTAACAGCGATGGCTATGGTATGCGGAACAGGTTGACAGGGGACCTGGCCACAAAGCTGAAAGCCATGATTTTCGAGAATAGTCCGCCTGATGGCCCGGATTATCCCATTCTTGATGTGGTTTCGCCAACGCATGCCTGGGGAGAATATTCGGCAGTTGCTGATGTGGAGTTCTCGTGGTCGCTCGATGGCGGCGCAACCGCAACCGAATACAGTTATGTCTTTGACCAAGCCTCAAACACAATTCCTGACAGTGTAAGTGAAGGCGCGGCAACATCCGTAGAATTCACCTCTGTTCAACCTGGTAACTGGTACTTCCACGTGCGCGCCAACAGCGCGCTGGGCTGGGGACCAGCCACGCATTATCTGGTCCGTATTGTGCCTCCGGGGCAAATCGTCATTCAGAATGGCGTAAATGGATATACGGGTTCGAAAGACGCGTGTCTGAATAAATTAGGCGCTGATGGCAATTATAGCACCTATGCTTTTTCGTTTCAACAGTTTTTTACCGGCAGTTATGGGGATTACAAAAAAAGGATGATTATACGGTTCGACGATATTTCCTCCATTTTGGCGGGAAAAACAATTTACAGCGCCTCTTTCAATATAATGCTGATGGAAGATTTGCCAAGATATGTATTGTCGGACAGCGACTCCCTTTCCCTGCATGAGGTGACCAGCACCTGGAATCCCTCAAAGGTTACCTATAACAGCCGGGACAGCGCAACTCCCTGGACCACTGCGGGCGGTGATTTCAATGCACAGCGCATTGGGACAGTATGGACCCCGCCGGCACACGCAAATACATGGCTCAGTTTCGACGTTACCGCGCAGGTGCAGGCCTGGGCCGCCAATCCTTCATTGAATAACGGGTTGATATTATGCGCTATTGGGCCGTCCTCCACCGGAGGCGCGATTGTCGGCAGGCACCATGTTGCTATTTCCATGCGGCCAAAGCTTGTTATCAACACTGATCCAGGTTCAAAGGTGAATGCGGCGGCAGGGGGCGATGTTGTCATACCGGTACTTGGGGCGGTCTATCCCAACCCGGGCAATCCTGCGGTGACCATCCCTATCCTGTGCGGGCCGCGTTCAGAAGTATTGGTCCAGATTTTCGCTGTCAATGGAGCGCTGGTGAAGTCCTTTAACGTACGGAATCCAGGACATTCCACCGTGGTGCAGAACCTGACCTGGAAAGGGGACGACAAGGCCGGGAAAAATGTGTCATCAGGCGTCTATTTTGCGCAAGCAATAGCGGCTGGACATCAAAGCGCGGGATTGCGGACAATAATGCTTTGTAGATAACGCAAGAGAAGATTACTCCCGCGCCTGCAGGCGCTGTGCCAGCAGGGTGAAACGCCGCCGCGTGGCGTCGTTTTTCACCGCTATGGAGAGCGCCTTTTTTGTTCCAACCAGTACTGCCAGTTTTTTCGCCCGCGTCACCGCCGTGTAGAGCAGGGTACGCTGCAGCATGATAAAATGCGTTGTATGTACGGGGATAATGACAGCCGGGTATTCGCTTCCCTGTGATTTGTGGATTGAAATTGCGTAGGCGAGCATCAGGTCGTCGAGTTCGGTGAAATCGTAGGACACGGCGCGGCCGTCAAAGAGGACCTCCACGGTCTGCTCTTCAGGATCAATGGTCCGGATAAAACCCAGGTCACCGTTAAAGACATCCTTGTCATAATTGTTCTGCACCTGCATTATTTTGTCGCCTTCGCGGAAGCAGCGGCCTCCTCGTGCCAGTTCCCTGCCATGGGGATTCAGCGCTTCCTGCAACGCGGCATTGAGCATTGCTGTCCCGATTTCACCCTTGTGCATGGGCGAAAGTACCATAATGTCCTTGAGCGGATCAAGATTGAATTTATCCGGTATGCGTTTTGTCACCAAGTCGATAATTGCCGCGCGCACATCCATGGGATCGCTGTTCTCGAAAAAGAAGAAGTCTTGGGGTGTGTCCGCACCGGGCTGTGAAAGCTCGGGCATGTCTCCGCTGTTAATTCTGTGGGCGTTTGTCACAATACGGCTGCCCATGGCCTGTCTGAATATTTCAGTGAGTTCAACCACGGGTACGGCCCCGGACCGCATGATGTCGGCAAGCACAGTGCCTGCTCCAACCGAGGGCAATTGGTGGGCGTCGCCTACAAGTACAAGCACCGCGTGGTCGGGAATTGCCAGCAGCAGGTGGTACATGAGGCTGGTGTCGACCATGGAGACTTCATCCACGATGCACGCATGGGCGTCGAGTTGGTTGGCCATGGTGCACTTGAATCCCTGCTCCTTGAAGTCCCATTCCAAAAGGCGGTGGATGGTCTTTACGGCATGGCCAGTTGATTCAGCGAGCCGTTTGGCCGCCCGTCCTGTGGGCGCGGCCATCACGATCTTGTCAGTTGTTTTTTTGAATATCGCGAGCACCGCCTTTATCATGGTAGTTTTTCCAGTCCCCGGGCCGCCCGTGATCACCAGCACCTTTTTTTTCAGGGCCGCGCGCACACCTTCTGCCTGTTTTGGCGCAAGACTGATGCCCGTGGCCTGTTGCACCCAGGCAATGGCATGGTCAGCGTTGGTTGTGGAAAAAAGAGATTTCCCGCTTGCCAATGCTTTGATTCTCCTGGCAACGCCGCTTTCCGCAGCATGGAGCCAGGCTGGATACACGGCCTTGTTGTCAGGTTTGAAATCAGCGTCAGCCGTGTTCAGGTCTTCCACCACAACCTTTCGCTGCTCAAAAATGCGTGCAAACCCCTTGAGCGCGCCATCCCGCTCAATTCCCAACATGTCCACGCATTTGTCCAGAAGTTCGACGTAGGGATAGAAGCAATGGCCCTCATTGGTCATGCTCTCGAGCGTGTAGAGCAGACCCGCCTCGGCGCGCAGGGGAGAATCGTGGGCAATGCCCATGGTACGGGCAATGGCGTCCGCGGTCTTGAAGCCAATGCCGTGCACTTCATCGGCGAGACGGAAGGGATTTTCTTTGAGCAGGGTGATGGTGGCCTGGCCGTAGCGGCGGTAGATGCGCGCGGCCGTTGCCAGGCCCACACCGTATTCTTGGAGAAACATCATCACTTTCCTGATACCCATCTGGGTCTGCCAGGCCGCTTTGATCATGTCAGCGCGTTTTTCTCCAATACCCGGCACTTCGCCCAGCTTGTCCGGGTCGCTGTCTATCACATTAAGGGTCTCAACGCCGAAACGTTCCACCAGTTTCCGGGCAAAGTGGGGGCCAATGCCTTTTATGAGGCCGCTGCCTAGGTATTTCTCTATTGCAAAGACCGAGTCGGGTGCGATGGTCTTAAAGCCAGCGAGTTTGAATTGTCTTCCAAACTTGGGGTGCGTGCTCCACTCGCCTGAAAGTTCGAGCATTTCGCCTTCGGCGATATCGGGCAGAATTCCCACGACAGTACTACGGCCCGTGCTGCCGGGAATGGCGGCTTTGGCAATGGTATAGCCATTTTCAGGATTTGTGAAGGTGATTCGTTCAATCTGGCAGCGCAGCGTCTCGGTCATGGCGCAAAGAGGTCATTTTCCTCGGCGGCCGTACATGTATTTCCGCGGGCCGCGCAGACCGCGACCCTGTCCTTTGCGTTCGGCGGATGGTTTTGACATGGTGGAGATAAGCAGGGCTTCATTGTCGGGAATGGGCACTGCCTCGTACCGGTCGATCTTGATCGGCCGTCCCACCAACGCCTCAATGCGCCGTATGTGCGGCACTTCGTTGAACGAGACAAGGGTAATGGCAATGCCTGAGTGGTTGGCGCGGCCAGTGCGGCCGATGCGGTGCACGTAGTCTTCGGCAAAAGCAGGCACATCGTAGTTGACCACATGAGATACACCCACAATGTCGATGCCGCGCGCGGCAATGTCCGTGGCCACAAGCACTTTAAACTGGCCGCGTTTAAAACCTTCGAGCGCCTGCCTGCGCTGGCCCTGGGTGCGGTTGGCGTGGATGGCCGCGGTGCGCACGCCTTGCTGCAGCAGCCGTTTCGCAATACGGTCAGCGCCGTGCTTGGTACGCGAGAACACGAGCATGCTTTCCACTTCCTCGTGTACAATGATGTCGTAGAGGATGGGAAGCTTATAATTTTGCGGGGCCATGACAAAAAACTGGTCCACGGTTTTTACGGGTGAATTTGGGGCTATTTCGATAAGTTCGGGATTTTTCAGAATATCAGAAACCAGGCTTTTTATTGACGATGACATAGTGGCGGAGAAAAGCATGGTCTGACGGGTTTTGGGAACATGGCTGATTATCCGGCGCACGTCGTGAATAAAGCCCATGTCGTACATGCGGTCAGCCTCGTCGAGAACAAGGATTTCGACTCGTGAAAGGTCGATGGTCCGACGCTGCATGTGGTCGAGCAGGCGGCCGGGTGTGGCAATTACAATGTCAATGCCGCGCTGTAGTTCGCTTATCTGGTTGCCCATGCCCACGCCGCCGTATATGGGCGCTGAACGCACGCCTGCGAACCTGCCGTAGTTGAGCACCGAATGGTCAATCTGGTGCGCGAGTTCGCGTGTTGGCGTAAGCGCCAGCACTTTGGGGAAATGGTGGCGCCGGTCAGAGGCGTGGAGCTTTAAGAGATGTTCGAGTATGGGGAGCACAAAGGCTGCGGTCTTTCCGGTCCCTGTGGGCGCGCAACAGATGAGGTCCCTGCCTGCGAGTGCCAGGGGAATGGCGCGCAATTGTATTTCAGTGGGAATAGTGTATCCAGAAGCCTGTACGCCTCGCAGCACTATGTCGGAAAGGCCGATCTTTGTAAAACCCATTGGTTACATAATATACAATATTATATTTACTGCTATGGGAGAAAAAACGCAGACCCGTTCACTCACCTTTGAAACGCGTGAAGACGGTGTGTACCTGGTCGCGGCTGAATACGACCCTGCCGCCATTTCTCCGGCAGCTGTGCAGAAGGAACTTTTTTCGCTTGGCATCATGAACGCCGACCTTGCCGTAATAATGAAGGCAGCAGGGGAAAAGCGGAAAAACGACGTCAGGGTGGGGCCGGTTTTTATCAGATACAACTTTAGCAAAGACCGTCATATCACGCTGAAAAATTCCGAGTCCAGGGCTTATCTCCGGATTTCCGAGACAGCATACGATCTGTCGGACCGGATTACGCCCGACGATCTCCTGTTTCTGCTTGCGCGAAACAACATCATCCATGGCATCAAAGAGTCTGAGATAACCCGGATGGCCCGCGAACTGATGTACGGCCGCGACATTCTTGTGGCGGAAGCCACGTTGCCTGTTCCAGGAACAGATGCCCGTATCGAGGAATTGGTACCAATTGACTCAACGGCAAAACCCCTGCAGATTGAAGGCGGCCGCGTTGATTTCAAGTCCCTGGACATTATTAAAATGGTCGATGAACGGCAGAAAGTGTGTGTCAAACACCCGGCCACTCCGGGAACTAACGGCACCTCAATTTTTGGCCAGCCCATTGCCGCGCTGTATGGCCGCGACCTCATGTTTTCCTGCGGCGAAAACATGTATGTGTCCGAAGATGGTCTGTCCATGCACGCGGCGTGCGGCGGCTATCTCTACCGCTCGGGCATTGGCATAAGCGTGGGAAACGTTTATCTGATACGCGGCAATGTAGACTATTCAACCGGAAATGTTAAATACAAGGGTAGTGTCATTGTCAAAGGTTCGGTGCTCTCGGGTTTTTCCGTTGAAAGTGACGGCAGTATCCTTGTTGCCGGAGATGTTGAAGGAGCGCGGGTATGGTCCCGCGCGGGAAACGTGGAAATTCGTAAAGGCGTGTTCGGCAGGGGCAAGGCAAAAATATTTGCCAAGAAGGATGTCCGGCTCTCTTTTGCTCAAGACGCGGATATTGAGGCAGGGGAAAATGTCTTTGCGACCAAATATCTTCTCAACTGCACGGTCTCCGCAGGAACAAACGTCGATGTGTCCGCGCGCAACGCGGCCATCATTGGGGGCGAAACAAGCGCTTTTGGCGGCATTGCGGTCTGGAATGCGGGATCCGAGAAAATGGTTTCAACGATTCTGCGCATAAAAAGCAGGGAACAGGAAGAGCTTCAGGAGCGTTGCGCCGCGTTCGAGAAACTGCGGGAAGGTCTTGCGGACGAACTGTCGGTTATTGCCGGGGCTCTGAAAACAGGACAGCAGTTGCTCAAACAGGTGGCGGAAGTCCGGGCTGAAAAGAAAGAGGAACTTTCGGTGCTGGCGAAGAAATATCAGGTAGTATTGAACCGGATCAAGGTGATGGACGGCAAAATAGAAGGGGCCAAGGCGGCGCTTGACACGGCAGCCGCACCAGGTGGCGACATACGGGTGGCAAACGAGGTCTTTGCCCATGTCCAGATGTTTCTCTATTCTGCGGTCTACCTTGTGCAGGAAGGGAAGAAAAAAGCGCGATTTTACTTTAACGACGGATGGGTCGCTGCTGAACGGCTTGCTGAAGCCTGAACCAGCGCGGCCGATAGAGGAGGCTCATTATGAAAATGTACACTGAAGGCACATGTGTGGTCGTGGAAATTCCCGACGACCTGCAGGGACCCACGATAGAAGAGCTTGACGACCAACTGGCCGGTCTTGCGGCACAACGATGCGCTACGGTCCTTGTCGATTTCACACAGGTGCAGTACTTGTACAGCAGGGGTGTGGGTATTCTCATCAAATACAACCGTATTTTCCGGGAGCAGGGCGCGACCTTTGCCATTGTCAATGTGAGCAGGAAGACCATGGATTTTATCAACCAGTTCAAGTTAGGCTTAGTGCTCTCCATCTACCAAACCAGGGAGGAATTTGATTTTGCTTCCCAGTCCACTGACGCTGAAAGTAATGAAACTGCCGTGGCTGCGGGTCTGCGGGCCACTGTGCGCGAGGAGGTTGCGGGAAGCGTGGTCGATTTGGCAGGGACCTGCGATTCGCGCGCCGATCTCCGCGCTCTTTCCATTGTTATTGGCCCCCTAGTTTTTGGCAAGGGCCGGATTGTGTACATTAACGCTGTCAATCTCATCTACGTGGACGAAGACGGCGTTGCCATGCTCGAAGATTTTGGCGCCAAGGCAAAGGCCGCGGGCGGCGTAGCTGCCCTGTGCGGGGCAAATGAGGTCGTTGCCGAGCGTTTCAGTGAAATAGGAAAGGGATCACTTGGTTTTTTTATTAGCGTGGCAGAGGCGCAGCGTCTTCTTCAATTGAAAACATAAAAGGCAATAATGTATCTTTATTTGCGTTTCACACGGTAAAATAGCCCAGATGGTGAAATTGGCAAACACGCTAGATTCAGGGTCTAGTGCCCGCAAGGGTTTGGAGGTTCAAGTCCTCTTCTGGGCAGAATGATAAAAGACAAGGGCTTGCGATAAAAAATCGCAAGCCCTTGTTGTATCTTGCTCAATCTGAAACCCTGCCAAAGTCTGTGAATGGCGAAAATAAAAAGGGCTGCCCCCTGGTATTGGGGACGGCCCGTAGAAGCATCAAAGAATTTTGATCGTATTATCTTGCTAGGATCATTTTACGCGTGAGTACCGTATTACCGGCAGTTAGCTTGCATATATATACGCCGCCACTGACATTCAGCTCCTTTTGGTCTGTACCGTTCCACTCCGCGGTATAAGCGCCGGCCTTGAACGTACCGTGTGTCAGGACCTTAATCAACTCGCCTTTCAGATTATAGACAGCAAGATGCACGGTTTTTTCCATTTTTCCGCTGATGGAGAATGTGACCGCTGTGGCCGGGTTGAAAGGATTGGGTATATTTTGTTCGAGTGCGATACCCTGAGACGCAA
Organism: Candidatus Raymondbacteria bacterium RIFOXYA2_FULL_49_16; assembly: GCA_001789205.1. Classification (GTDB taxonomy): domain Bacteria; phylum Fibrobacterota; class OXYB2-FULL-49-7; order OXYB2-FULL-49-7; family XYB2-FULL-49-35; genus XYB2-FULL-49-35. The sequence continues at coordinate 28,380 of MFYT01000070.1, forward strand.
CAGTGCCTGTATTGCGAGCTGAGAGCGTTGGTTTGTTCTGAAGGTCTGTAAGCAGCACACCGCTCGCCACGGACATGGAAATGCTGTAATTGGGATCTTGCGGCAGCGGGCTGGATACATCGGCGATATAATTTACCACGCCATTGCCAGAGGCAATGTCCTCCGCGGAGATATTCTGGACAATGGAATCCGTGCCGCCGCTGCTCCGGTTATACACGTGGCAGATCCGGAGATCGTTCAGGTAATCGGCCGCCAGGTGATTAACATAATAATGCATGTACAGTTCGCATTCGCGCAGGTTTGCGTACTGGCCTCCATTGTAGCATTGGACATACCCGACATTACTCGGATTCTCGATGGAATCGCGCTCAAAGTTCAGCGCATGGCCCCACCATCCGAACCCGTATTCGCTGAAGCGGGAGTCGGACATAGTGGCAACCGTGGTGCTTATATGCGGGGGAACAATGGTGCGCGTGACCAGATTCGAGGTACTGTTGCCAGTTTTGAACTGGAAGGTATTGCGCGCCAGGGTCTCGAACGACGCGTTTTTTGTGCGGCTGGCAAGGAAATTACCGCTTGCGGACACGACCTTGCCTGTGCTTGGTCCTGTCAGCTCGATCGTGAGGTAGGAGCCGCTTGAGCCGCCGCCGGTTTGGCCGCCGTTTTTGCCGTAGGTGTTTGCAGCGGAGTAACTGAACCCCTGAGTCGCAACCACGTGCGTGTTGAAACCAGTGGATGTCCGCCAGTCAGGAAGCAGGGCCAGAGTTTCGTCGTTCTCGTACAGTGCAAAGCGGACATTGTTGCTGCCTGAATGGAGCTTGGGCAGGGCGCCTGGATTGCATTGGCCAATGGTCACGACATTGAGCGTGTTGATTTTTCCAGTGCCCGACACTTTCAGCAGGTAGCTATAATATTGTTGGGCCTGGGTCGCGCTTGTGTAAGTAACCCATGTTTTACCCAAGTCGAATGAAATTTCCGTGGCAAGGCTGCCGGTTGAGCCCACAGTGACCGTTGAGTTATAAATGCAATATGGGGAGCGGATTGCCCAGGTTACGTAACCGTTTGCAAGGTTGACACCATCAGCTTCAAGTGTGGCATTGCTTTGTTCATAGATGCCGTCAAGATAGTCGGCGTAGCCGCTTTGAAGCTGCGGATTGTAGGTGATGCGCGCATTGCCAAAAGGCTGGGGCGTGCCTGAGGGAAGAGACGCATTGGGCTGCAGGTAGCTTGCGTTGAGGGGCTGGAAAAAACGCTCCATTTTTTCGCCAATGCGGAGACAGAAGCTCATATCAGCACCGCCGCCGTGGTCTGAACCCATGAACAGATAGGAAGGCTGGTTAAGAAGGTTCTTGACGCCGGAAAGGTCGCTTCCATAGCTCCAGAAATATTGGCTTTTTACAGGCACTTGATCCCATGTTGACGCGTGTGTTGTGGCATAATCAAGGCCATAGGAGTTGCCGCTTGCATCCGCGCCCCATCCGCCTTCGTCCCAGTCGAAATAGTGCCAGCCGCCGTTGTAATACGTATCACAGACGCGGTGGCCGCCATTGGCAAGGTTCCACTGGCGCGCCTCGTATCCGAGGGTCTGGTAAAAATTGCACGCAGCCGCACCGTAAAAAAGGCAGTATCCATAGCCAAATACATTCCAGTATTTCATGGGATCGCATACTCTCTGATAATTGCCGGTTATGTTCAGCGGATCTTCTATATAATCGCTGCCTGAATGGAAATAATACTCGTTTTTAATGGCAAAGTTACACAGACCGGCCCACTCCACATAGACCGCTCCAGTTTGGCTGCAGCGGTGTTCGCCGCAGCATATGGAGTCGTGCCATGCTTTGAAAAAAGCATCGGGATTTGCCGCGTTAAAAGCAGGGAATTCCGGACAGTTGTCATGAGTTGTTGTGGTTTTGGTGACACTCCATATATTGAGATCGTGATCACCCAAGACCCATGGGTTGCGCAGTCGCGCATCAGGGTTCGTGACCAGAAGAGCTAGGAGAAAAAACAGAGACACCACTGCAAAATGCTTCATACAAAACCCCCTTTAAATTTGTTGAATGCAATGATATATAATATATACAATTGCCTATTAAATATCAAATACCTTTTTATGCATGCATACATAAAATTCTACTTAAGCGGCTACCCGTTCGAATTACTTTTGCATTGGTAGTGGAAACAGGCGTTTCCACTACCAATATGCTGTGAACCAGTTCTTTTTTATCGGGGGTTCGACAAGGTCTGTTGGAAAGCCATCTACGGTCATGTTGATGAGCGGCCGCTTGAGTTCGCCCGCCCACCAACGCGTGTAATTTTCCTTGATAACGTCCCACTGTGTGGGTGTGAATAAGTGGTTCATAGTGTGAAAAAATTAATGAATTGCAGTTGAGTCGCGCAAGAACGGTTATGGCGCCGTTATTTGACCTGCCTGGTAACTATATTATTTTCAGGCCAAGATAGGGCGACATGATGTCGAAGTCCCTGTCGTTATGGATCAGGCCAAGGCCGTTTTCCACGCAGTAGGTGCCGATGATGACGTCAATGGTTTTGCGGATGGTGATTCCCTTTGAGCGCAGAATCGTGTAATTACGTGACGCCTTTTCCGCGATCGGGAAGCCGACCATGGGACATCGTGTGAGTGAATTGAAAAGTGTGGAAATCTGGTCCCATTCATGCCGGTACCGGATACCCTGCAGAACTTCGCAGTAGACCAGATCGCCGATGCCGACTATTTCTCCTTCCAGAGCTTCATCCACTTTCTGGACCACGCGCGGTATTCCATTGTTGAAATATTCAATCCATGCTGACGTATCAATGATTATCATGCTAGGAATCGGCTCTCATTTCTTCAAGATTTCCTTCCCAATGGATTTTTCCGCGCAAATTCCTCAATTCTTTCTGGCTGTTTACCTGAACGAGCATTTTGAGGCCCTGTTCGATGGCGGCTCTTTTTGTCCGGCAGCCCCCGATCTTCAACGCCCGTCGCATCAGCCGGTCGTCGATCACGACATTTGTCCGCATAATACACCTCCGTTATGTGTATATAATATACACATAATATGGATACATTTCAAGGGTCAAAATATGATCGTGTTTGATCAATTCCTGATGTCTTTTGCGTACAGGGCGCATCCAAGCGCACCGGCGGCCTGTGCATGTTCATGCACACATATCTCCATTCCAAGCGTCTGTTCGAGTATGCGGATCAAGGCGTTGTTGCGAGAGCCGCCACCCGTAACAGCGACAGGCCCTGGAACCGGATCAAGCCGCTTGAACATGGATTCTATGCGCTTGGCAATGCTCTTGTGCAATGCATATGCAATGTCCTTTGGGTTTTTTCCCCTGTTCAGCAGACCGATGATTTCTGATTCGGCAAATACCGTGCACATGGCGCTGATGACTATTCCATCAGCACCCTGCATGGCCGCGGCGCCGAATACATCAAGACCATACCCAAGCCTCCTGGCCATGACGTCCAGGAATTTCCCCGTGCCGGCAGAGCACCTGTCATTCATTTCGAAACGGGCAACACGGCCTTTTTTATCCAATGAAATTATTTTAAGGTCCTGCCCGCCGATGTCTATAACCGTGGAGCAGTCTGGAAACAGAAAGCGCGCACCGAGCGCGTGCGCTTTAATTTCTGTTATAGTGGGGAACGCGTGTTTTATTTCGAGCAGGTCGCGGCCATACCCTGTCGCGACTGTTGGACAATCAGCGCCGTTAGAGAGGAGTCTTTCAGCCGTTTCCAAGGGGTTGGAGGCAGCGTCAACCACTTCCAGCTTAATAATTTTCTGGCCATCGAGCACGGCGATTTTTACCGTGCTCGATCCCATATCAATACCCGCCGTTACCATTATCCTTTAAGCCTTTCTATGAACGCCTGAATCCTTGTTTTCAGCTGGCCCATATCCTCCTGGCTGTAATCTGTCTCGATCCTGAGCGCGGGAATGCCGTCCTTTTCCAGTTCTTTTTCAATGCCCATGGCTTCCATGGTATATGGCGCACAGAATTGCAGACCATAAAGAATAACGCCATTGGCTTTGTATTTCTCGTACATCTCCCGGATATGTTCGCGCCGTTCATCGTTGGGCGAGAAAATGGCGCAGTCTATCTTTAGATACCGCGAAACAAGTGCGTCCATGAGCGCGTCAATGGTTTTACCGCTGTTGTCAACCAGGTTGCGAGTACCGCGCTCGCCCACGCACGATTCTTCGCCAACAATAGCAGCGCCGGAAGTCTCGATGATCGCGGGCAGCTTCCAGTTGGGCACTGCCATTGGGCAGCCTGAGATAAGGATGCGCGGTGTGCCTTCGGGCGCCACGGAAACCCCTTCTCTGATGCGCGCTTCCAGTTCGTCGCACAGACCATTGATCTGCGAAGTGAAACGCACAGGGTCCTCGTAGAAAAAGATCTGGTTGATGAGCAGGCTGTCCAACCCGGAAATGGGGAGTTTCTTGTTTGCCCTGAGTGCTGATAAACGGTGGATCACGGAGCGTTTTGCGTTGACCGTATCGATGGCTTTTTTCAGGTTTTCCACGGTAATCGTCTTTCCGGTCAGTTGTTCAATGTGTTTCCTGAACTTGTCATACTCGGCGCGGAGAAGCTTGTGCGCATTCTCGTTCTTTGTCTGCGGTAAATCGACCACATACAGGTCTTTGACCAGGCTTTTAAGGATTTCGTACGCTTTTTTCTTGCCATCGCAGGTGTTTTCGCCCACAATCAGGTCGCTTGCCTCAAGATAGGGGCAAACGCCGCCGAGTTTGAAGCCAAAAGTTGATTTGATGAGTGCGCACGTGTTCTTGGGCAGGTATTTTCCCGCTTCTTCGGTCGAAAAATCAGCGCCCGCGCACAGGCCAACCATGACGCTGTCCGCTGCGAGGATGATTTCTTCGGGCACGAATGTGCAGTATGTGCCAATGACCTTTTTACCCTGTTTCTTTCCATCGACCAGTTCCTTTATGCGAAGGCCATGGACTTCGGACATGACAAAATCAAGGTACTCGGTTTTTTTTGGACGGTTTTTCTGCGACAGGAAGATATCACCGTAAACTTTTCCCAGAACTTCGAGGAGTGTGTCGTGGTTTTTGAGGTTGAGGCCAAGGTCTGTCCACATCTGGCGGTAATTGTCTGGCATGAGAGGCTCCTTTTTTGTTTGGTGTCTTGTTCGCCTGATACGGCCGACCGGCCTTATCAGTGAACGTTGTTATTCAATAATACCCTGTTTTTTAAACTGGTTAAGGAATGTGTCTTTACTGCGATCCGTTCTTTTTCCAGCAGTTCGTTGACACGAGCGAGCAGCGCCGTTTGCAGAACAATAGCCATGCCGCACTCGGAAGAGAACTGTTTTGGTACTGGGATTACGGTGCAGGCGATCCCTGTCGCGTTCAGAAGACTTTCCGCCTTTATTACCGCGCGGGTTGACTGGAAAAGGAGGATTGTCTCGTTCATGCGGCGCACACCTGTTCTATTGCGGTCAGCAGGTGTTTGAAATCACCGGACGAGTGATATGGTGATGGTGCAATGCGGACCGATCCTTGCGGGAATGAACCGAGCGTGGTATGGGCGAGGGGAGAGCAATGAAGCCCGGCGCGCGTTTCAACCCCGTGTCTTTCCCATAAATCAGCGGCAATCATCGCCGGATCCTTTGTGCTGTGGGTAAAGGAAAATACCGGTCCCTGATTTGCCGGGTCCCTGGCGTAAAGCACGGAGAGGCTAGGAATATTTTTAATTTCGTTGATTAAAGCCAGAAGATCGTTATCGGTATATTGCGGACGTGGAGGGTTGCCGACGGCTGCGCCGAGGCCGAGTATTCCGGCCATGTTCAGCGTTCCCGCCTCGAATTTGTCCGGCAGGAAATCCGGCATCTCAAAACTGTCAGACCTGCTGCCTGTACCGCCATTGATAAGCGCGGAGACTGTTCCAGGGTCGCGCAGGTACAGGCCACCGGTTCCTGTTGGTCCCAGGAGTCCCTTGTGGCCGGTGAACGCGAAATAATCGATGTTCCATTCCTCAAGCCGCAGGTCCAGATGACCGCATGACTGGGCGCCGTCAACAAGCACTGGGATTTTTCCCGCAGCCTTTTTGATTTCGCGGATCGGCTGCACAAGCCCGTTGACGTTGCTTTGATGGTTGATTATCACCAGAGCTGTATCAGTAGTAAGCGCGCCTGGCACTGCGGCGATATCGACAAGGCCGTCGTTAAAATGCGGGAGCATATCCCAGGTAAGGTCAAATTTTTTCTTCAACATGTGGAGGGGACGCATGACCGCGTTGTGTTCAAGCGGAGAGACAAGTACGCGTTTGCCTTCCAATGCAAGGCCGTTGAGGACGGTGTTTATACCCTGGGTGGCGTTCTGGCAGAACACGATTTTTTCCGCGCTTGCCCCGAGTATTCCCGCCATACGCTCCCGCACGTGTTCCACATCCGAAGATGCCTGAAAGGCGCGGGCATAGGCGCTTCGTCCATAGGGCCCGCCGGTTTCGTCAATGTACCGGCGCATTGCCAGACTCACTGCCGCTGGTTTGGGGAACGATGTGGCTGCGTTGTCAAAGTAACCGTTGAACACGGGTAATCTCCGCTTTAGGGGCAGACGATATGACCGGCGCTGGTCAGTGACTGGGTAATATCGTACATGTTTGACACAATGCCCGCTCCCAATTCAGCCTTTTTTCCGTAATAATCCAGACATGTGCCACATACCAGGATTTTCACCTTTTTCTCCTGAAGGTCAACAAGGGCATTGATGACCGGCGAATCCGTGAGCGCGAGAAATATCCCCTTATTGTAGAATACTATTGAACCAGGAAGCGGCGACGCCTCTTTGATTGTGTTTATAAACGCTTTTATAAGTATGCGTCCAAGGTCCTCTTCACCATGGCCCATGGTGTCGGCCTTTATGCAGATGACATGGGGATTTGCAGGCTGAATGGCAGTGCAGTAGCTTTCAGCGTCCGGATGTGCGAGTGCCAGCGTTTTTTTAACAGCTTTCAGGGTGAAAAGGCCGTTCTCACTGGTCACGGTCACAGCTGCGCCGTTATCCGTTAAAAAGCGTTCAACATTCGATTTCGAGGTTTCGTTGTCTATGAGAATCGTCAGCTCTTCGCCGGGGGTAAGTCCTGAAAATTCTTTTTTAGTGAGGATCAGAGGTTTGGGGCAGAGAAGCCCGCGTGCGTCAACGGTTTTGATGGCCATGGATGTCTCCCTGTATATTGTTCGCCCGATACGGCCGACCGGCCTTCTCAGTGAACGGTGTTTTTCAGTGCTTTTCCTGTTTTCAGTTTATATGGCTTTTATCTTTGTCGCAGAACAAAATAGTGATTTTAATATAGTCGGTTCAAGATGTATACATGCCCAGGGAAATCCTGTTTTGGGCGTATCACTGAGTCCGGGTGAATATGGCGCCGCCCCAGAGTTTCTCCAGGAACAATCTCCACGGCATAACCGCTATTCCATCGTCGGTAATGCGGGGTTTGGGGTCGTGCGAAACAAGGATAGCCTGGCCGGGGTTAAATTCGACTTTGAACTCCCGCAACCCCTTCAGATGGCCGTCATGCGCAAGGGATGTTGTCTTGAATTCAACCGCAACCTCGCCGTCGCCCAGAACCAGGTCAACTTCGAACTGGGATGTGGTGCGCCAATATGAAAGAGGATAATACAGCCCGGAATAATGTGAATGGGCCAGTATTTCAAGGTACATGAAATGCTCAAAGGTCTTCCCGAATAATTCAGATCCGGGTTCAACGTTTCCCCTGCGCGTAAGTTCGGCGGTCACGCCAACATCAAACAGATAAAACTTGGGAGCCTGAACGACCCTGCGTTTGGCCCGCCTCACAAAGGCGGGAAGCATTGTGCCGATCAGTGTATCCTGTGCGATGGAGAAATATTCTTTCACCGTTGGCGGGCTGACAGCGCATTCGCGCGCGATATTTGAGTAATTGATGATTTCCCCGTTTGAGAGCGCGGCTACTTCAAGAAAACGTGAGAATGCCTGGATATTTCTGGTAAGGGCTTCCGTGGCGATTTCTTCCTTGAGATAATCGGCAACATATGACCGTATCAATGGCTTATGATCTTCTGCGCGGTAATGACGCGGCAGAAGGCCGGCGTTCAGCGCCTTTTCAAGCGAGAAGTCGGGAATTTCCCGGCTTACCAGCGGATGCATCTCAATACGCACGGCTCTGCCGCCCAACAGGTTGCCATGATGCCGCTTCAGCTTACGGGCGCTTGAACCGCAGAGGATGAACTTAAGCCTGCGATTCTCAATGAGCCAATGAACTTCATCCAGTAAATCAGGGACCTTCTGAATTTCATCGATTATTATGAGGCTTGAATCAGGAAAAAGTGCCCTGGTTTCCTGACGCAGAAGGGATGGGTCCCGCACAAGCCGGATAAATAAATCATTCTGAAGAAGATCATACCATGTTGCTTCGGGGAATAACTGTTTCAGCAGGGTGCTTTTTCCTGTCTGTCGCGGTCCCCAAAGAAAAATCGATTCTGTTTTTGTTATTGATAAATCAGCTATTCTTTTATACATGTATATATAAAATACTATTTTTAATTTTCATAATCAAGCACTATTTATTATAAATCATATGCTTACACTAAAAGATATTATAGTATATTATGTTAATATCATAAAATATGATAAATTATAATGGCTGCCAGGTCGAATTACTGTTGCAGCCGTAAGGGCAGCTCAAGGTCATTAGATTCCAGCAGTACCTTGTCCTGAAGAATGGTATGACATTGCCCATCAGCCGCGATTGTGCCATGAGAAATCAGGATGACGCGCGAACAGGTGTCCCAGACAAAATCCAGGTCGTGTGACACGATGATTCGGGTCATGGCCATGGAATTGAGCAGGGAAATGAGCTTTTTTCTGTTTCTCGGGTCAAGGTCAGACGTTGGTTCGTCAAGAACAAGCATGGAAGGTTTCATCACAAGGATCGCGGCAATGGCAGCGAACCGTTTCTGGCCCTGCGAAAGGGTAAAGGGCGGTCTGTCGGCCAGATCACCGAGTCCAAGGTCATGCAGCGCGTCTTCAGCAGCATGATGGGCTGCGTGTTCATCCATGCCCAGGTTCAGGGGGCCAAAGAGCACATCGTCTATCACCCGTGGCATGAAGAGCATGTCGTCCGGGTTCTGGAACACCACGCCCACCTTTTTCCTGATATTCTCGAAGGATTTTTTTTCAACAGCAATCCCGTCAATGGCTACTGAACCGGAAGAGGGGAGAAGCACGCCGTTCAGATGGTTTACCAGCGTTGATTTTCCCGCGCCATTGGGGCCGATGATTCCAACGGTTTCGCCGGCGTTAATGGACAGGGAGACGTTCGTCAAGGCAGAAACGCCGGTGGGGTAGGTGTAGGAGAGTGATTGGACGTTAATCATGGGTGGCGATCTTAATTTTTCACATTGATGTAATGAGCATGAATCACCCTGATTTTGCAATGATGCCCAGCGAAAGTTCATAGCGCGTATCCGCGCAGCGTGCAACATCAGGATTGTGTGTAACCAACACAATCGTTGACTTCCGGACGTGGAGGGCCCTGAATATGTCCATGATTTCCATGGAACTCCGAGGGTCTAAATTGCCGGTTGGTTCATCCACCAGCAATAACTCGGGATCATTTATTAACGCCCTTGCAATGGCGGTCTTTTGCCGCTGGCCCATGCTAAGCTCATCGGGCCTGTGCATGGCATGTTCATGCAGGCCGACAAGCTCCAGTACATTAAACGCTTTTGCTTGAATGGCCTGGTTCTGTTCCTTTGCCGCAAAAAGCACATTTTCCAATACCGACAGATACGGAAAAAGATAGAACTCCTGAAACACCATTCCGACATGAGCCTGCCGCCATTTTGCCTTTTGGCTTTGAGTCATTCCCAAAACATCCGTATTGTCAATAGTCAGGCCCCCTCCATCAGGCTGCATGAGGCCGGAAAGGACCATTAAAAGCGTGCTCTTGCCGCTGCCGCTCGGTCCGGAAATTGCGACCCATTCCCCTTTTGACACTTCAAGATTGGCATTTTCCAATGCTTTTACAACCCGGCCATTTTTATTGAAGTATTTACTTAAATGTTCCGTTTTTATCATATTTAGCTTTCTCTGAATATTTTTGCAGGTTCAAGTCTTAACGCATAAAAAAGCGGTATGCAGCCAGACAGGACGCATATCAGCAATGCGGCGCCGGTGCAAAAGACAAGGCTTGGCCAGTTGACCTGCATTCCGCTGATCATGGAGTCGGGCTTGAATAAAAGGCTGAAGAGTGTGCCGCCGGTAAAACCAAGCAGGCTTCCGGGTATTGCAAGGATGATGTTTTTCGTCAAGAAAATGGCGGCAATTGAGCTTGCCGGCCTGCCGACAGCCCGCATTATGGCGATTTCTCTCTGCCGTTCCCTGACTTCCATTATTCCCAGCATGGTCAGAAACAAAAAGACAAAAAGCATGGCAACCTGCAAGAGACTGTAGAAATAATCGTCCGTGGCTTTTCTGGCCTTGTATCGAAGCAGGGCTATTTCCTTGAGTTGTATGACGATCAGATACGGATGGTCTTTTTGAATGGATGCCTCCATCTCTTTTATCTGTGATTCAACCCCCCCGATGCCGCAAAGGCATTCCAGCGCCTCGATACTGTTGATTTTTCCGGGTAATTTGAAAATCTCCTGGGCGTCTTCAAGGTTCATAAATACCTTGGCGTCATTGATGGTGCCGGACTGGGACATGATTTCATCAACCATGAAAGGCTTGCCGGCAATTGTGATTTGGTTCTTACCTTTGGCGTTCAAGGCCAAAGCAGCTTCGCTGCCAAGCCTGACCGTCCCTTTCGGAACAAGCTTAAACGGGTTTTCTGCACCCCGCGGGTTCTGGTATATCCCCTTATATTCCTTTTTACCGCTTATTATTACTTCGGTTCCGCTGTCCAGCGCAAGACGTTTTTCAAGGCACGCAAGATAATAGGTGGCTGCTATTGTCTTATTGGCAGAAATCTTTTGCGTGACAGACTGATCGAACAGAGGGATGTCTTTTACGGCTGTATAATAGTCCAGCCTGTCGCCCTTTTCATGGAGGATCACAATGTTCTGGCCAAGGTTTTTCATAAGGATTTGCATGGTTCTGATAGACGCCTTTGACGTTGTCTGGATAAAGGTAATGATTGAAAGCATGGAAAGCAGGAAAAAAATTACAATGATCGCCCGGACCCGGCGGAACGAGATCTCTTTCAAGACAACATAAAAAAGGTCCATAATGACAGCTGCAGCGGCGTTAAAAGTTTTATTTCTCGAATCTGCCCATGAATATCCTTGGTATCTGGATCTCAATGTTCTCGGCCTCCCCCTGGACGGGGCGGTTCAGCAGGCTAGCGGCGTCGCATACCGCATCCATTGTCGGTATTTTGTTTTTCCATGCCCGTAAAACCATGCCCCTTCCAAACAACAGGGCAATCAGGGTCTTGTCGTCCTTTTTAAAACCAAGGTTGTTTCGCAAAACCGTGTTATCGTCATCATCCAGGTCAATGTTGATAATTTCCATTTTAATGTCCAGCAGATCAGCAGAGGCCTTCTTGAACTGTTTTATTTGTTTAAATTCATCCTTGGAACAATGGCCCAAAATAACAATATCGTTCTTTAACAGAAATTTTTTTAATTTAATCAAGAAGGGATTCTTCGCAATCTTCTGGACTGTGACCAGGTCAGGGACGCCTTCTTTTTCAAAAAGGACTTTACGGGACATGTTGAGAAGTCGGCAAGTCGTGACAGCGCTTCCCTCTATCGGCGGGACGGCGTTTTCAATAGAATACACCTCCACGGACAGTCCTGGCAGGTCTTTCAGTCGCAGTGCTTTATTTCGAAGATTGTTTGCGACAGAGTCGTAATGGTCAAACGAATCTTCAGGCACCAGGATTTCTAGCACAAACGGTTTATGAATGAAATAAACGGCAGAGTCCAGCTGAGTCAGAGACGTGAAGTCGCAGGCGCAGATCTGGACTGCAAATCCAAGAACAACAACAATTCGAAGCGATCCATTGATCATATATTAAAATATAAAAAATGTTATGGCAGCCATGCAGGGGCTGACCGTTAGAAAATGACTCTCATTATTAAAAACGATCCAATAGTAATTGTTGTAAACGCCGCATCAGCGGACCCGAAAGCCCTTTCAGCCTGGCAGCACGACACTGTTCCGTGAAACCCGCGCGAAAGCATGGCATCGTGGATGCGGGTTGCGCGGGCCATTGACCTGAGCAGAAGCGAACCAATGAGCCGCGCGGTCACGCCAATGCCTTTGCCTTTTCCGTTGAACGAACGCAGATCGCGCGCCTGTCTCATTGAGTGCGCTTCATCAGCAAGCACAAAAGTATACCTGTGCAGGAGCATTAGCTGCGTGGTGAACGCCTCGGGCGCATGCAGCTTTCTCAGGGCATGGCATATGTGATCAAACGGCATGCACGCGGCGATCGTCAGTATCGTGAGCACTGAAACCAGGGCCTTGAGAAGAATGACCAGACCGGAGATCGTGCCTGAACTGATCGTGAGGCCCGCGATTTCCAGAAGGGGCCTGCGATCGAAAAAGGGGTTTGCGGCTGCCGAAAGAAGGATAAACGGGGAAATGATCAGCAGCCGTTTTATAATCGGTTGAATGGGCACGCCCGATGCTGCGATCAGGAACAGCGGTATTGCCGCAAACACAAGAACACCGGTCAGATCAAATTTCGGGACAGATATGAGCAGCATTGTGTACATGAACCATGAAACCAGTACGGCGCGGGCATCAAGGCGCGCAAAAAAGGACACGGGATGGGCATGGCTGTGGCCGTGGTGGCTGTGAAGAAGTGCCTCTTTTATTGCTGTCATGCGTGTCCGTGGGTTTTTGTTCTGCGCCGGATAATATACCCCATGCAGCCTGCAAGCGCAAGCACCATGACACTGCCCGCAATCCCCGAGACGGATGTACCTGCAGATACAACAGAGCTGTTTTTATCAGTTTCTGTTCCGGTTGCCGTAGCCCTGAAAGAATAGTCCGGTAAAAAGGCCAGCTTTCCCTGTATCGCCTCAAGCCGCGAGGTAATGACGTTTGTTCTGCCTTCCAATTCCTCTTTGCCGGTCACCTTTGCCATGGACCATTCAAGCCCATCCGGGTGTGATGAGGCGAACCATGAGACCATGCCGCCAACCACAAGTGCCAGGATGATAAAAGGGACGATAATATTTCTGCCCATATTCTGGCCGGTTGCACCTGACAATAATGATGGCTGTGCTTTGCGAACAAATGAAAGTACGCTGAATACAACCAGGCCTTCAACCAGGCCTATGCAAAAATGAATGGGGAGCATGAAAAGAACAAAGGTCTTGAAGGGCAGCTCGGTAATGCCGGATAAAACGGTCTCTAAAATTACAGATGATGCACCCATGAGCAATCCAATATCAGCGGCAATGAAACTGGCAAGGGCCAGCCGTCCTTTGTTTTCCATGTTTCCGGCAATGGGCTTGAATATGAGTGGATATGCAATGAAAGCAGGAAAAAAGGCAAGATTAAAGATATTACATCCAAGGGCAAGCAGGCCGCCATCGGCAAAAAAGAGGCATTGTATGGTCAGCACAGAAGCCAGCGTCAGAAATGCCCTGTACGGTCCCAGAAGCGCTGCTAATAGCAGGCCGCCGCCGATGTGGCCTGACGAACCGGTGCCGGGAATGGTGAAGTTGATCATCTGCGCGGCAAAAATAAAAGCGCCGGTGACCGCCATGAGCGGGGTTTTAAATGTATCTTCGTCTTCGCGTATTTTTTTCGCTGAATAAGCGATCAGGCCGCCGGAAACAGCCCAGAAAGCGCCACCGACAACAGGATTTAATAATGCGTCTGACATGTGCATGGTATCGGTTCCTTGTACTGAATGTCTAAAAGATAATAATCGCAAAGGCCGGCCATTAACCGAGACCCTTACTGTCATAATAGAATGGGATTATCGAATAATAAAAATATTCGTGCTACTAATGACGCAAGTTTGTTTTTCAAGAAGAGTTGCGATAAGGGTGGAATATTGAAACAAGTAATCCAGAATTGCTATATTGTATATAATTTTATGAAAACAAAACGGTTGTCATTTTCTTATAGCGGCAGCATCTTTCGCGGGCCTATCATCCGGATCGTACTGTTCTTTTTTGTTATATTCTATCCTACCTTTGTTTTTCTCAATCCGGATATTTTTCCAGTTTTAGTTCACGAACGTGTTTTCCACCACAAGGGAAGTGAAATTAACCACGGCCATGCCGACCAGTCCATCCACGCCTTTTACCGGCATGCGTCTAATAGCTCCAAGCAAGCAGCACTCAATACACCTGTAAAGATTTTACTTGTTTATTTATTCGTATTGAACATGGTATATGCTTTTGCAAAAGCATTGCCGCTTGTAGCAGTTGTTTTTACATGTTTCATTCTGCTGTTCTGGCAAAAAACCCCCGAATTAGTTCTTGTTAATCCCCGGTCCCGTTCACCGCCGAGTTTATAAAGACAATTCACCAGATTTCTGACAGGGACAACCGCAATAATTGATATGCGGATATCCCTGTTGTGATGCCGAACCAACGATTCAAAAAAGAGGTGTATTTATGGTTTTTCCAGCGTTTTTTGTTTTTATGCTGAGCTTTCTATTTGTTTCGGACGGAATTGCTCAGTCGTTTCAGGGAGGCGCGGTCACTCAGTCAAAAATGAACCCTGCGATCGCGGCTGTCGGCGAGTTCGAGGCATCGGCAAGCGATGACAAATCCCTCGCGCACCCCCATCAACTGCGTTTTCTTGGCGGAGACCTTGATATCTATGCTTATGTCGATCCTTACTTTAAAGCAGAAATGGTTATTTGCCTTCATCATAAACACGCAGGTTTTGAAGAGGCTTATCTCGAAAGCATGACACTGCCTGCGGGTCTTAAACTCAGGATAGGAAAATTCAAGGCGCCATTCGGCAAGTGGAACACGGTTCATGGCCATGCGCTCCCGGTCATCAACATGCCCGCATGCTGGGAACGGGTGTTCGGAGAAGACGGCCTGAATGAATCAGGCATTGCCGTTTCGGAGATGATACCGTTTCTGCCAACATACCACGAAATCATAGGCCTGGCCCTCAACGGCGAAAACCAGACAGCTTTCAACGGGGCCGCTACAAGGGACCTTCTCTATATGGGACATCTGAAGAACTTTTTTGAACTGGGAGGGTACCGCACGCTGGAAATAGGGATATCCCATGCAAGAGGCCGTAATAACAATATCAACAGCCCGAGGCTTTACACCAATGTTACCGGCGCCAACGCAATATTCCAATGGAAGAATTCCATGCTTCCCTTGGAACGCGCATTCACGCTTTGGAGCGAGATCTATTATAACCAGCGGGACACATTGGATGTTGATGACGTTCAGAAGACGCATATTTCGACGGGGTATTTTATACTGGGCAAGCTTCAGTTTTTAAAAAGATGGTATGCAACGTGCATGTACGATTATTCAGGCGACCCCGTTAATACAGGTGAAATCATAAGAAACGTCAGCACCGGGGTTTCGTTTCAGCCTTCTGAATTCTCGGAAATCAAACTTGAATACAGGCGGACCATGAGTGACCGTAGCGAGCAAGACCCCATTAACGAATTAAAGGCAATGGTTGTGTTCACCATCGGCGCCCACGGTCCGCATGCATTCTAAAACCAAGGAGAAAACAATGAAATACGCAATATGCCTGTTAGGAATTTTTGCTTTTTGCATCAATGCACACGCTGGAAAGCTCAGGGTCATCGCGACTTTTCCGGACCTGCAATGGGCGGCAGAGCAGATTGGAAAAGACGAGATCACCGTCGAGGCGCTTGGACAGGGCAATCAAGACCCTCATCATGTGGACGCTAAACCTTCGTTCATGCTCAAATTGAACAAGGCGGATATTTTCATCCAGAACGGAATGGAACAGGAAATCGGCTGGGTGCCTCCGTTACTTGAGGGTGCGCGCAACGCAAAAATATTAAAAGGTTCGCCGGGTTTTATCGATGTTTCCAAAGGTATTCCGGCAAAAGAGGTCCCCGTGACCCTTGACCGCAGTCTTGGCGATGTCCACCCCGGGGGTAACCCGCATTTTTTAATCGATCCGGGCTGCATGCTTGTTGTTTTCGATAATATTTGCGAAGGATTTGAGAACAACAGGCCCGAAAAACAGGAATACTTCAGGAACAACCTTTCCGTTTCAAAAAAGGCCCTTCTTGCCAGGATTGTTGGAGAGGCCCTTGTCACGGCGCTTGGGACCGACGAGGCGCAGCGTTTTCTTATGTCAGGTGATCTTGAACGTTCATTGAACGAAAACACCCTGCCTGCGCCGCTGGGCGGATGGCTGTTGAAGGCGCGGCCGTTAAAGGGAACCAAGATCATCTGTTACCACCAGTCATGGAAATATTTTACCGATCGTTTTGGTTTGAATATAGTGGGATATCTGGAGCCGAAACCGGGCATACCGCCAAGTCCGGCCCATCTGCTGCAGGTAAAAAACAGGATCATAGGCGAAAAAATCCCCCTGATAATCACCGATACGTATAATAGCCCCAAAACAGGTGAAAAATTGGAGGAACTGACAGGGGCAAGGGCGCTTTGGCTGCCCAATCTGGTCAGGGGCGCTGCTCATATAAAAACGTACGATGAACTTATTGAAAACAACCTGAATGAAATGCTGAAAGCATTATCAAAATAAGAAAGGCGGAAAAATGGAAGTGATCATCTTCATGCTGCCCGCGTTTATGGCAGCCCTTGTTATCGCGGGCATTCATTGCTATCTTGGACTGCATATTGTTTCACGGGGCATCATTTTTATCGATCTGTCCCTTGCGCAGATCGCGGCCCTGGGCTATGCAATTGCCCTTATCCTTGGTTACCATATCGGAGACTGGCAGGCCATATTCATGGCGCTTGTTTTTGCCGTGATAGGTTCATTGCTTTTCAGCTATGCCCAGCCGCTCGAGCGACGCATTCCTCTGGAGGCCGTCATAGGCATCGGATATGTCGTTGCCGCCGCTGCAGCGGTTCTTGTGCTTTCGTTTTCTTCGTCTGGCACAGAGGACTTTGAAAAACTCGCCATGGGGAACATCCTTGTGGTCTCCTGGCATGACATCACGAAAACAATCGTCATTTACGCCGGCGTCGGCCTGCTTCATTGGTTTTATAGAAAGAAATTCATGGAAGCAACCTTCAACAGGGCATGCACACGATCGAAATTGTGGGATTTCTTGTTTTATTTATCGCTGGGAGTGGTGGTCACCTATTCAGTGGCAATAGCAGGGGTGCTTCTGGTTTTCAGCTACCTGGTTATTCCGGCCGTATGTGCGCTTATTTTCTGTGATACGATAAAAACCCGCCTGATATGCGGGTGGCTTGTCGGTTTTATAATATCGGCCCTGGGCCTGTTGATCTCATTCAAATTCGACCTTCCAACTGCGCCGGCCATAACGGTCTGTTTTGGGATATTGTTCATTGTTATTGCGCTTGCCGGCTTGAAGATGGGCAGATATAATGGCAATGGGGCCTGTCGGTAATGCTGGAAAGGTGTTAAAGGAAACTGGCCGTAAAGAGCCTTATATCTTACTGTCATCAAGGCAGAGTTCGGCTTTTTTAAAATCAACTCCTTCGGAATGGGTCTTTCCGGCGTTGAGCAGAACATACCGGCTGCATACACTGGCGGCAAAGGGAATGTCGTGCGTGGCGACCAGCATTGCGGCATTAATTCCTGAAAGCGTTACGGCGAGTGAACGCTTGCCTGCCGGATCGAGCGCGGACGAGGGTTCGTCGAGCAGCAGCAGGGGAGGGGCCGCAACCAAGGCGCCTGCGAGCGCGACACGCTGGCGCTGGCCGTGCGACAATTGAAAGGGTGATTTGTCCGCCAGGTCCGCAGCGCCAAGGCGGGCAAGCGCGTCATGCGCCCGTGCATGCGCTTCTTTTACCGGTATTTTCCTTCGCGTCAGCGAAAAGGCCGTGTCGTCAATCACACGGGGAAACAATATCTGGTCCTCGGGCGTACTGAACAGAAATCCGATGCGGTCGCGGACCGTATCTGCGGTCTTTTTCGTCAGTTCAATCCCGTCAACTACGATTCTTCCCGTGAATGGCAGCAGGCCGGTTGCGGCAAGGAGAAGGGTCGTTTTACCGGAGCCATTAAGACCGAAAAGCGCCACACGTTCATTGCTTGAAACGCCCATGGTGATACCCGACAGGACAGATGCGCTTTTATCGTGGTACCTGACTGTGACATCCTTAAAAATCAGGGTTTTCTCAGAGGTCATGACAGTATCCTCAGAACAAGGGAACCAACAGCAATACAGCCGGTTGTGACAAGCATCAGAATATCTTTACCTGCATAACAACTGACAGAGGCAGGAAGCCCGTCACGAACCGTGTATCCGCGCATGGTCATTGCCATTGCCGTTCGTTCGGCTCGAAACAGCATACGGCCCATCCAGACAACAGGGAACGAAAACAGGAGCCGCACATGCAGGCCGCGGCCGGCGCCCCGCAGGCGGATTGCGCGGATGACCCGTCCGGTTTCCTCGATCAAAAAGAGCGTCTGGTTCAGCATCTGAACAAGCAGCACAGCGGCGGTACGGGGCAGCGGCAACCCTGCGAACGCAGTGTGCGCCTCGCTCAGTGGGAGGGCCGTTATGGTCGCAAACGAGATGAACAGGCACAGGCTGGCGCGAAGCGCTATGGTTCCGGAAGCGGCAAGGCGGCCTGCCATTGCGCTGTTATGTGCGTCTCCAGCCTGTATCCATGGCGTCATCAGAAGGATGGGAACAAACAGCGCTCCCGCGATTCCAAGGCAGAGGACGGCACGTCGAAGGGGCATGCCGCAGAGAAGGCACCAAAGAGCGGTCAATCCAACTGCGCAGGCGGTTCCTGCAGAAGTGCTAAACGGCAGGAGCATGCAGGATGTGAAAACCGCTGTTCCGCACAGCATCCTGGTTTGAGGCAGAAGCCGGAGCGCAGGACCGTTTCCACTGCCCCACATGTCAAAAGGTACATTCATGACTGCGTTTTTGACAGTGGTTTTCGCGCGCTTACCAGGTATCTGGTATCGCTATCAACCATTTTATCAACAATAAAACCGGTCTGTGCCAGCAGGTCGCCGGTCTTTGCCGCAGGCTGGAGTATATGATCGCGTACGGCTTCAGAGGCTTCAGAATGAATTTTATTTACAGCGTCCCTCGAAATCAGGTGCCATATATCAAGAGCGCCTCCTGGCTTGAGGAGATTCAGGAACACTGCTGCGGCTTTTCGCGGATTTGTCAGGTGGGGCCATACGGAATAGCAGATGATCCGGTCAAACGGCCCGGTGTCGTTGTCTAGATGTTCCACTGCGTCGCAGAGCCATGTCACCCTGGGGTCGCGGATCTTTGATTGCGCGATGGCGATCATGCGGTCCGACATGTCGATAGCGGTCACCTTTCCTTGGGCAGATACTTGACGAAGAATCGCGGCCGTAAGGTTGCCTGTCCCGCACCCGACATCAAGAACATGATCGTCCGGTTGTATACCAAAGCGCGCAAGTTCCGCGTCGAGTTTTGCCGGAAGCGTTGCCAAATCTTCCCAAGAATCCCATTTAGAGGCAATGGAATCAAAAAAAGCTGTGCTTTCTTTTTGGCAGCATTCACACATGTCTCGCTCCTTCATGAGTGGTCAAACCACCTGTTTTTCGTGAAATGCGGAGAATAGCGGGAATGACCGCTATCATAAGTATGATGCCCGGCCATCCGCTGAGAAGCGATGCGCCTGCGATGAATTTCGCCGGCAACTGCATGCACCGGGCCGCCGCGTATATGAGGCCCACGCCAATACATCGGCCAAGAAGCAGCACCGGAACCAGGATAGCCAGATCATGCAGGCGCGGGAAAGACAGGCGCAAAGCAGAGATGAGAGAACTCATAACAGCCAGTTCAATGCTCATGATTGGCCCAACAGGCGGATAAAAGGGAGGCATACCCGTGGCTGCGCCTGAAAGCAGGGGGGCCAGAAGCGCGGTCAGGCCGGCAGGCAGGGGCCTGACAAAGAAACCGAGTGTTACCAGCGGCAGGTACATGGGCATGAACACATGGCCCAGATGAAACAGGTGGAACACCAGCGGTAAAAGCAGAGCTGCCGCGCCAAAGACACCGCAATACGCGATTTCACGAGGGTGTATCATGTTATATCCCCAGCCGGAGTCCGGCAAGAAAGTGAAGCCCGGGCATACTATAGTATTTAATATATTCGTATTGTGAATCAAGCAGATTTCTCACCAGTACGTAGGGTTCCACGGTAATGTCTGATGGGCTGACGGCTTTGTACCGCAGAGAACCGTCAAAGACAAGGACATCGTCGAGTTGGTCGCGGCAATAGTTATTCATATAAATATCATGCACCCACTCGCCGCTCACGGCGCAAACCAGGACGCCATGAGCCATGGTGCGGCTCCATTCGCCGCGTACATTTGCCTTTGCCCCAGGGTTCTGTTTGGTAAAACGCCCCACGTTTTGCCAACAACCAGTTAGAAAAAACCTGAAAGGGTTCCATGCTTTTAGTTCCAATTCCCCCTCAATCCCGGATATTTCCATCTGGTCTATGTTGACGACCTCTGCCGAGGGCCACATGCCGAAATATTTTATCAGGTTTTGCGCCCATGTTTTGTATACCGAACATGAAAGATGGAGGAAACGGGGCGAAAGTTCAATGCCAGCGTCCCAGTTGGTTGCATGTTCGGGTTTGAGGCCGGGATTTGCGGTCGGATAGGGAAGATAGAGTTCGCGGAGCGTGGGCTGCCTGAAATTGCGGGTAATGCGGGAGTGGAGTGTCAGCAACTGGAACACACCCCATGCAATCCCCGCCTTGTACAATGGAACATATCCGTACCGTGTGCTATAATACGCCCTGACTCCGCCCACAAGCGTGAGGCCGGGCTTGGGAGACACGGAGAGTTGGCTATATGCTGATCCTCCGGACATGGGTTTCACTGTTTCAGTCTCATCGGTGATCCGGTTTGTAACCAAACCATCGATATGGTCGCCTCCTGCGCCAAGGAGCAGCTCAATTTTTGAATCAAGGAAACTGCGTGTTGCCTCAACCGTTGTTCCTGCAGTGTAGTCCCGGGAAAAAAAGCCGTCATAAAGCCGGTGTTCCCCAAAATTGAACCAGGGGACAACGGAGAGGTTCCAGTCAATAAGGGACATCTTGAGACGGCCGGTGAACGTATTTCTGAGCACCTCGAACCATCGGTCCGTGTAGGGATGGAACGCGGGACCGGGATCGCCGCCATTAAGATGGATGGCTTTGTCTCGTAATGATAGCGTGGCGCTCTGTCCCAGATGGAAGCGCACGCCAATCTGGCCCGCTGTGCTGCTGCCCGATGCGCCGTCCCGGTGTCCATCCGTGGAAAACGAGGAGAACCCGCCAACTGCGTCAATGGCGCCGTTCTTGCAGAACAGTGAAATACGGTCCCGAAAGGTATTGAAAGTGCCATAGGCAGCGTCGTGGTCCAGGGAAACGCCATTGTTGCCGGGCCATTTATTCTCGATGGCAATAATTCCTCCCATGGCATTGGTGCCATAAAGCACCCCGTCGCCTCCTTTTATGACAAGGACCCTGTCGATGAGGGCCGGTGAAAAAGCGTCGGGTATGGGGTGGCCGAATATACCCATGTAATCGGGCGCGCCATCTTCAACAACGAGTATCTGTGAATTGGGACTGCCGCCCAGGCCGCGGATGTAGATTCCGCCGGAAGCTCCGGAAGAAACGCCGTGCAGGCCAGCGCCCCTGCTTGAGACATAGATGTCTGCGGATTCCTGCGAAAGGGCCTCAAGCGCGGTGGTCCGTTCCGTGGAGCGGATTTGTTCCCCTGCGACCACCGTTGGCCTGTGTGTAGCGTCTTTTGAAATTGGTTTGTCTATGACCAGTATCTCATAATCAGGATAAATGGCGGCTGTGTCAATCAGGTCTCTCTCGGGTATGGAAGGAGTGCCTGAACCGGGGCCTGTACCTGCAGGAGGTTCTGCGCCAACCGCGATAACGGCCAAAAAGGCAATCAATACCGGCTTAATGTCCATAAGGCCCTGGTACGGAAAAATCCTGTTCCATGTCATCAAGGGTGATTTCGATTATAGAATAACCACCACTGCTGACATTCGTGGAAGAGATGGTCTGATAATTATACCAGAGCGGTGTTGCCGAAATGATGGAACTGTCCTTTATTGCAGCCGCGGTATCGCACATGCAGAGTGTGTCGATCAGGCCGTATTCCACCTGCCGCACGCAATATGCGTATGGATCGAATTTCTGGAAATGGACCTTGCCCTGTCCGCGCATGCATCGCCGCGGCGACGTGGCTTCCTCATATTTCAGTACCGTGTTCCAGACAATGCCGTTGATGCACGGGTTTTTTATAAGGACCTGTGGGGCGATTTTGTTGATAACGACCACTTCCGGTTGCATGATGGAACAGGACAGCAGTGAGAAAAAAATAAAAACGGCGGCCGGGAAAAGCCGCCGTTGCAGGATTCTGCGATTATTCAGTCCAGGCATTCTGGATTGTTCGTGCGCTGGTCATATGGCAGGAACTGGTACTCCGGATACAGGTCAAGTATGCGGTCGTACAAGCTGTCCGGAATGGGCTGGACGCCTTCGGGCGGGCACGGCCCCTGGTGGTTTGGCGCGTTGATGGCAATGGTGCGCGTTTGGCCGTCAACAACCTCCTCCTCAATTTTGCTTGCCACGGGCAGGCAGTTTTGGGTGCTGCAGGCGGTGTCGTTCCAGGCAAGGACCATGAGAACGTAGTCGATTCCGGGAGAGACTTCCCTGGCAGCGCTTGAATCGCCCTGAAGGACTTTGCCGAACTCGACCCCGCGGTAGTTACATTTACAGATGGTCCATGGCGGTTTCATGGCCATGGCCGGGTTGTTGAAATCGTTCTTTACCCGGACAGTGGCGACAGGATCCTGTTCATCAGGGCCCTCGGGGTCGGTGGTCTTGTTGCACGATGGAAGAAGCGTGCCCAGCATAACCGTCATTGCGAGGGTTAATGCGATGGCGAGATTGAATTTCATCAAAGCCTCTCTATTTTCCTAGTAGCACTAATATAATAAACGTGCTACCACCGATCAAGAAAAAATATTAGACGTGCATGCGGCTGCATAAACCTAAAACCGTTTGAAGCTATACCGCGGTCTCGCCGTTCTCCTTGGTGCTTATCCTGACCGCTTCCTCCACCGGACACACATAGACCTTGCCGTCCCCGCGCAGGCCTTCGTGCGCGGCATCCAGAATGGTGTTGATGACCTTCCCGGCCAGGCCGTCTTTGCAGAACACCTCCACGCGGTCCATTTTTACTAAATCAATCGCCGGGCCGCGGCCAAATCCCTGCACAGCGCCATGACTCATGCCCGTCAGGCCTTCGATTTCCCGCAAGGCTTCGGCGACTTCCGGGAGCTTGTGGGATTTGACATATGCTATTACCTGTTTCATGAGAAGATCCTTTCGATACGTTAGACGTTAATTCGATCCTCGCTCATTCCCCGGCACAAACCATGAGTAGAGCGCTGGTATGACAAACAATGTGAGAAGCGTTGATGTCACTAATCCGCACACAACGACCACAGCCAGCGGACGCTGCACCTCAGCCCCAAGGCCGCTCGAAAGAAGCAGCGGAGTGAGTCCAAGAGCGGTGGTGAGGGCGGTCATGAGCACGGGCCGCAATCGCATGACCGCGCCCTGGACAATCGCTTCACCAACCGTCGTGCCTTCTGTGCGCAGGTAGTCGATGAACGAGACCAGTACCACGCCGTTCTGTACCGCCACGCCGAAAAGGGCGATAAACCCCACGGCCGCGGGAACAGACAGGTATTCACCGGTCAGCAGCAACCCAAAAATTCCTCCAATAAGGGCAAACGGCACATTGGTGATTATAAGCGCTGCCGTGCGCACCTTTCCAAAGGCCATGTAGAGCATGAAAAAGATAAGCAGGATAGTGAGTGGTACAATAATGGCAAGCCGGGCCATTGCCCTTTGCTGGTTTTCGAACTGGCCGCCAAATTCGATCTGGTATCCCGGAGGCAATTGCACATTGTTTTGAATCAGCTTCCGGATGTCCGCAACTACGCTGCCCATGTCTCGGCCGCGTACATTGGCCTGCAGGACCCACCGGCGCTGGTTGTTCTCACGGTTAATCTGGATAGGACCAATGACTTTTTTAATTTCAGTGACCTGGGAGAGCGGTACGCTTCCCCCGCCTTGGGTGTGGACCAGCAAGCTGCCTACCGCTTCAGGATCATTTCTGTACTGCTCCTGATAGCGGACCTGGATACCGAACCTCCGGGTGTTCAGATAAATCTGATCTATTACTTCACCCCCGATGGCCAGTTCCACAATCTCAAGCAGTTCGGATATGTCGACCCCATAGCGCGCGCACGCGTCCCTGTCCGCGATGATCTGCACCTGCGGCTGGCCAAAACTCTGTTCCACCGAAAGGTCAACTAGTCCCGGCACATCAACAATGGCTTCCTTGATCTCCCCGGCCTTCTGGCGGAGAATATTCAGGTCATCGCCGTAAAGCTTTATGGCAAGCTGCGCCTTGATTCCCGAAATGAGTTCATCGAACGCATTCTGGATGGGTTGCGTGAAATTGAGCGCTACCCCGGGATATACTGATAATTCCCTGTTTAGGGCTTCGACCAGCTGTTTTTTATTTTTAAAACGCTTCCACGTATTCATATCGGTCAGTTCAATATGAATTTCAGCCGAATTAACCGGATGAGGATGACTTCCCGCCTCGGGACGGCCG
Source organism: Candidatus Raymondbacteria bacterium RIFOXYA2_FULL_49_16 (assembly GCA_001789205.1). GTDB lineage: Bacteria > Fibrobacterota > OXYB2-FULL-49-7 > OXYB2-FULL-49-7 > XYB2-FULL-49-35 > XYB2-FULL-49-35. The sequence continues at coordinate 53,198 of MFYT01000070.1, forward strand.
ATGCGCGAAACTGTCTCTTTGGCCTCCGGAAATTTGACGATCACCTGCTCCAGTTTCATGACAGTTTCCGTGGCTTTTTCAAGCGAAATGGACGGCGTCATGGTCACGCCGATAAGGATGGAACCCTCTTCAAGCGTGGGGATGAACTCAGTGCCAAGAAAGGGGACCATGCCGAGGCTTGCGACAAGCGCCGCAACGGCCGCGCCCACCACGGTCTTCTTTTTTCGAAGGGCCTTTTCAAGCAAGGGCTGATAGAGCTCCTTAATCCTGCGTACGACCACGAACTCCTTTTCCGCATGGCTTTTGAGCAGGAACATGGCAAGAACCGGCGCAACAACCAGTGCGGCAAGGATCGAACCCAGCAGGGCGAATGAAATAGTAAAGGCCATGGGTGAAAACATTTTGCCTTCCACGCCCTGCAGGGTGAATAACGGCAGAAAAACCAGTACAATTATAAGCACCGCGAATGTTATGGGCCGCCCTACTTCGTGCGCAGCCTGAAGTATGACCCCGAACTTGTTGTGGCTGCTGCCGTCTTTGGATGTCAGGTGGCGGTGAATGTTTTCCACCATGACAATGGACCCGTCGGCCAGCATGCCAATGGCAATGGCAATGCCGCCAAGGGACATCAGGTTGGCCGGCATTTTGGCAATCCCCATCATGAGCGCCGCGAAAAAAACACACAAGGGCAATGAGACCACGACTATGAACGCTGACCGTATGTTGCCCAGGAAAAGCAGCAGCACAATACTGATGAGCACCGCGCCTTGCATAAGCGCCATTTTCACTGTCCCATTGGCTTTTTCGACTAAATTTGCCTGCTCGTAATAAGGGATGATTTTTACCCCTTCGGGCAACGATGTCTGGACTGTCTGGACTTTTTCGTACAGTTTTTTAATTACCTCCGCCGTGTTGGCGCCATAAAGCTGAAGAACAATACCGGAAACGACCTCCTCTTTCCCGTTTTTGGTCACTACGCCGCGCCGTATCTCTTTACCAAATTCAACCTGAGCTATATCGCCGATTTTAACCGGCACGCCGTTCACTGATGACACTGGTATGTGCCGCAGGTGTTCAAGCGAACCCACAAGTCCCAGGCCGCGGACCAGGTATTCTTCCGAGCCGATCAAGAGGAATTGCCCGCCCGCGTTCTTATTGTTTTTCTCAATGGCTTCGACGACCCGTTCCAGGGTCAGAGAATATTTGTTGAGCGCATAGGGATTGATATTTATCTGATATTGAAGCACATGCCCGCCAACGGAGAGGATATCGGTCACCCCGGTCACGGTCTGGAGGCCGTATTTGACAATCCAGTCATTTATCTCACGAAGATAGGTGCCCTTTTCCTTGCCTTGAAGGTCAGTCGCACTGTCGGCAGTCAGGTAATAAATAAATATCTGGCCCAACCCCGTGGAAATGGGGCCAAGCGTGGGCGGTTCCAGTCCAACGGGCAGGGCGGCCATGGAACTGGCAAGCCGTTCGCCCACAATCTGCCGCGCAAAATACATGTCGGTTTCATCGGTGAAATAGACATAGATAACGGCCATGCCAAAGGCTGACGTTGATTTGACATTGGTGACGCCGGGCAGGCCTTTCATCTTGGATTCTATCGGGAACGTGATAAGGCGCTCTATCTCTTCAGGCGCCATCCCATGCGCTTCAGCGAAGACAGGTACCATGACAGGCGATATGTCTGGGAACGCATCGACCTGGAGCCTGCTGTACTGGAACATGCCAAGCCCGGTGAGTGCGACAACAAGCACAATCACCAGCACCTTTTGTTTGAGCGCGAGTTCTATAAGTTTGTCGATCATTTTTCAGGGCCTTTCTCCTGTTAGTGTCCATGTCCGGCATGGCCGCCGCCAAGCGACTTGAGCGTGAGTTGCGCTTTCAGTTCAAATGCCCCTTTGCACACATATTCGGCGTCCTTTGATAACCCGGAAAGTATCTCGGTATGGGACTTGCCCTGTACGCCCAATTGCACAGGGACCGGATGGTATTCATCCCCGTCTTCTTTCATGAATACACAGGACTTCTCATTGATTATCTGGACCGCCTCGTTGCACACGAGCAGGACTTCAGTATCCGAAGTTATATCAAACGATGCTTTTATGAATGTTCCAGGCCGCCAGATGTTGTTGGGGTTGGGAAGCACCACCCGGGCCGCCAGGCTGCGTGTGGCTTCGCTGAAAATAGGGCTGATGTAACTGATTGTCCCGCTTGAAACGGTCTTTCCGCCAACCGCTTCGATTGTTACCCTTTGCCCGAAAGCGACTTCAGCCGCATCCTTGCCATATACGGCGATGTTCACCCAGACCTCTGAGAGGTCTGCGATTATAAAGAGGTCCCTCTCTTCATTGACGAATTCGCCGGGAACCACATGTTTTTCAATTATTCTGCCTGAACCGTGGGCCACAACATTATACAGGCTGAGATTCTCATTGCTCTCAACAGTCGCCAAAACTTCGCCTTCTTTCACATGGTCCCCTATGTTTTTACGCACCTCTTTGACAATGCCGGGAAAGCGCGGGACCACATGGACCACCTTGTCGCCATTGGGGACCACCTCACCGGGCAGTCCGAGCGTTTTTTTGACGCGTCCCATCCGTACCTTGTCCGTGGCAAGGCCTATCTTTGCCGCGATCTTTTCGGGCAGGGCAACGGCGTCTTCCTCGCCCTCGTGACCATGACCGCTATGTTCCCCGCCATGTTCTTCAGGCACCACTGCTTTTTCTTCATGACCTTCTTTCCCATGCTCTTCATGGGCCTTTTCGTGTTTCTCTCCGCACCCAGGCGTCAAAACAAGGGCGGCCACTGCCATGGCTATGATGATATTCCGCATGATAATCGACTCCTTTTTTATTTTACTGTTGTCCGGTAAGTTCGATGATATCCGCAAGTGCCAGCCGGATTTCGGTTTCCGTGGTAAGGTAATCGCGCCAGGCGTCCACAAGTTCGCGCTGTGTGGTGATAAGCTCCACATATCCGCTTTTGCCCGCTTCAAAAAGGCGCCGTAATTCCACGAGCACTTCGCCTGTCTGGGGAATGACCCTCTCTTTCAGCTCAGTGGCCTTGAATTCGAGCTGGTCTATTTGGCCAAGACTTTGCATCAACCGTGCATATAGTTCGTTCCGGAGTTCATCGGCTTTCTTGCCCGCGGCGCCTGTTCGATTTATGGCCGCGGCCACAGCATCCTTGTTCCGGTTAAACAGGGGTAGGCCTACGGTAGCGCCAAGGGAATAGAGATTATCGCCGGCTCCGGCATCGCGGGCATATCCGCCTTTGATCGAAAATTCAGGAACGCCTTGGGCGCGGCTGGCGTTTTCCTGTGCTATTGCAGCCTCGATTTCGGCAAGCGCGGCGTGCAGGAGAGGGCTTTGCTCCACATATGTTTCCAGGCTGTCGCGGATGGCGGAGCGTCTTGATGTCTGAAGTTCCCCTGAAACCCCTTGTATCGAGTTTTTCCCCGCGCCCCACAAGGCGCCAAGTGCAATAATGCTGTTTTCGTATTCACGTACAAGGGTATTTTGTTCTATGCGCAGAAGCGTGATGTCCTTCATGCTGCGCAAAAGTTCGGTCTTGCCCGAACGGCCTATTTCCACCTGCTTCTCTATGTTCGTTTTGATGCTTTCAGCAAACAGGATCAAGCTGTCGAGTTGTTCAATCTGCTTTTGATGGCTGAGTGCTTTATAAAAACGCCGGTGTGTCTCGGCAATGATTGCCGCCCGGCGGGTTTCAAGTTCAGCAAAGGCTTTTAGTGAATCGGCGCGGGCCATCCTGACGCGGGCCTTCCGTTTTCCGCCAAGTTCCACTGGTTGGGACAACTTCAGGCTTGTAGTGGCGTCCCCCAGGTTCTCGGTCTCGACTTCAAGCTCCGGATTGGGAAGTCTGGCAGCCTGGCGTAATCCATGGCGCGTTGCCGCCTGTTCCTTCAGCGCAGCCTGGATCCCGCCATTCTGTTCAAGCACATGTGCAATTGCCTTATTAATTGTCAGCGTCTCCTGCGCGCTGGGATGTCCCGGCAAAATGAAAAGCAGCAGAAGCGGCAACAGCGCCGTCTTTTTTAATGTGAATGTACTATCCATACAGCTTTCTCCATTTATTATAATAACCGGCCTTGATAAAATAAGAGAAGAGAAAGCAGCTAGACGCGAAGAACGTTGGGAAGCGCGGGGTCCTGGCAAGACAAAGGAGCTTTTTCTATAGCATTAGTACCGGGAAATGATACAAACGTTAGATATGTTGGATTAAACGCGGGCAATGGGTTCAGCCCAATATATTTTATGTCAAGAGAACGAATAGGCATTGTCTGTATCTGGTTCTGGATGGGTTGCGCGGCATGGCAATGGCATTCGCAGGACTCGGGCGACGTAATGTGCGGCGTTCCAGACATTTCCACGGGTTCAAGAAGACAGGAAAAACAAATTGAAGTGCAGGCAATAAGGAGATACGATAACAGGAGCCTGGCCAAACAATTATTCATTGTTTAAAAATTTAACAATTACGGGAATAAAAGTCAAATATGTAACAAGTTAAAAGGTTATAACCTTATCGGCCCATTCGACCATCTTAATGCAGTCAATCATGGTTGAAAGGGGACAGGCTTCGGTCCCGTTCATCTGGCGGGATTTAAGGCACGTCCCGCAGGCCAATATGGTTCCGCCCGCAGCCATGAATGCTTTCAGTTGTCCGGCCACATCAAATTTCTCATGCGTTAAGTTTTCGCACTCAACGGCCTCACCCATAAGAAAAACTTTGACTTCATGCCCGTTCTTCCTTGATGTCGTCGCAAACCTTAAAGCGTTCCAGGCCTTTTCCGCTTCTTTGGTTTCAAGGATAATGCCGAATTTCATGTTTAATTCTCCTTTGTTATAGAGCCTTTTCATCTGCCATGATTGATAATTTATCCAAAACAGCATTGATCTCGTCCTGCGTTGTATAGCGGCCAAGACTAAACCTGATGGTTGTCTCCGAATTGGATTCACGAATTCCCATGGCCTTCAGGACTGAAGACAGGGATGTGGCGCCAGAATGGCAGGCCGAACCCGTGGAAACCGCGACATCTCCCAGCGCTGAAAGTACGGCAGGTGTTGTAACACCCGAAAAGCCGATATAGAGCGTGTTCGGCAGCCGCTGGGCCGGATGGCCGAAAAGCCTGATTTTATTTCCAAAGCGCTCTTTCATTCGATTCAAAAAATAATCCGTAAGTTGACGGATCTGTTCCACGCCGGAGAGCGCCCCCGCAATCTCGCATGCTTTTCCCAGGCCAACGGCAAAGATCACATTCTCTGTCCCGGCCCTTCTGCCATTTTCATGGCCTGCACCGTGGATCAGGGGTTCAATTGACAGCCCATTTCTGATGTAGAGAGCGCCAATGCCTTTTGGCGCATACAGTTTATGGCCTGCCACGGACAAGAAATCCACGCCCAATTCGTTTACCCGCGTGGGGATTTTTCCGACAGACTGCGCGGTGTCGGTGTGAAATAAGACGCCCCTTTTCCGGCAAACCTTGGAAATTTCTGCAATTGGCTGAATAGTCCCGGTCTCATTGTTCGCGTGCATGACAGTGACAAGTATTGTCATCTCAGTAATGGCCGTCTCGATATCAGCCGGATTAACCATCCCGTATCCATCAACAGGCAGATAGGTAATGGTGTAGCCGTTCTTTTCGAGAAATCTGCAAGGGTTCAGCACTGCCGGATGCTCAATCATGGAAGTGATTATGTGGTTCCCTTTGCTCCTGTACGTATTGGCAACCCCTTTGATAACCATGTTATTGGATTCGCTGCCGCCGCTGGTGAAAACGATTTCTGAAGGTGAAGCTCCCAGCATTTGCGCCACTTGCCCCCGCGCTGTCTCAACAGCCTCTTTTGCCAGGATTCCTAACTCATGGCTGCTTGAAGGGTTCCCGAAGCTCCCGTGAATAAAGGGCAGCATGGCTTCGGCAACACTCTTGTCGATTGGGGTGGTGGCGTTGTAATCGAGGTATATCATTTGCTTCTCATTTTTTGAATTGTTTGAGGGCTTTTGCTTCTTCTTCCAGTTTGCCGATTAGGACCTCCCGCATGATATCGCATGCTTTGGTGATCCTTTCATCTGAAAGCTTATACAGGACATTTATACCTTCGCGTTTTGACTTTACCACCCCTTTCTGGACAAGCACTGCCATGTGCTGTGAAAGGTTGGCTTTGCTGATATCCATTAATTTCAGGAGTTCACTTGCGGACAGTTCCTTGCCATCGCGAAGGGCGTTGATGATCTCCAGCCTTTTCGGGTTTGAGAAGGTCTTACAGATATCGGCGTGCCGGATGAACAGGTTTGCCATGAAATTTCCTTGCTATAAGTTACTAAATATAACAGTTAATAAACAAGTTAACAATATAGATTTTTTACCGATCGGATATCAATTCGCTTCTAATGGAGTGTTAAAAAACGAAAGCCACGCCGCCCATGTGGAACGTGTTTGTTCCAGTGGACATTTCCATGTATTTAAACCGGTACGATAGCCCAATATGCCGGGTCAGAAAAACATTTGCCATGGCTGATATGGTGGGGTAAAGAGTATCAGCGTCGAATGTTGCGTGATATTTGCCTTCAAGGTCAATAAAATGGAAGATATTGGCATTGACACCTAGACCCGCAAGGGCGAACCAGTCGTCTGCGACAATGTCCGCGTGTGTGGGATACTGGAATACGGGAAAATCGACCTCCATTTTCCCGCGCACTCCCTGGTATTGCACGCCTGCCCAGGGGAACACCGAGAGTCTGACAATTCCCATGAGCTGTGAGAGTTTGTATCCGGCTCGAATAAATGGGGTATATACCATGTTTTGCATTTCAAAGTCGCTGAAGCTGGTGTGTCCGCCATTGGTCATGGGCATTGAGTTTGAATCAGCGTCCATGTTAATTGAAATAAGTTCCGAACCAGCGCCTGCAAGGCCAGTTCCCCAGCGTGAAGCGAGGAAATATACGTCGCCCATGAGGTGGCCGCCCCACACAGAGCTGTAATTGATGTCCGATGACTGATACAGGAATGTGTTGACCTGGAAAACCTGGGGCCTGATCCATTGAAAGAAAAGCCCTTTCAGCAGGGCTGTGTCTTCGAGTGTGAGGGTATAGCTATGATGCGAGGTCTCGACTTCATTGATTAACGCGCCGGCATAGGGGCAGAGAATGCGAATATCATTTGCAGCAGGAGGGCCAGCCAATAATCCTGCGAAAATACAGCAGGTAATGAACAATCGTATCATAGATACAAAAATACGCTATTGTTTTTTCAGCACCAGGGTTCCCAGATCGCGCTGGTTTGCTTTGTTGTCAATGTTAATGAAATTTGTGATCGTTAGAGTGTCGTTCGATATGCTGCCTGTATACACTGGCCGCAAGGAATCGGTCGGGACCATTTGATGTTGTGCATTGCTATAGCGATCTATTGTTGGAGTAAAAGTGCGGACCGAACCAGCAGCCACATAGCTGCCTTCCTCTCCCGATGGCACGGTCCATCCCATGCCTACGTTTTCATCGACAATAAAGTCGCCGTCAGTATATAACGTGTACCTGTATTGCGAGCCTGTATAGGTTATATGGGCTGTCGCAAATATGGCAGCCAGAACAGTGTCATACAAGGTTCCCTGGTATATGGTGCTGTCCAGACCGGGTGTTCCTGCAGGATTGTTTGTATTCTCATCTTTGGAGCAGCCTGCCAGCACACCCAGGACAATTACTGTTGATATAACTAGATTACGAAACATGTGAAACTCCTTTGTTTTTAGTAGGAAAAATATACATATTTGTTAGTGGTTACTAACAAATACTTTATTAGGAGGGTTTGAACGCTGTGCCAAGCCGTTCTGCTATTGGCGTTTTTTCTCAGACGGTCTCAGAACTCCCAACGCCTTCCTGCATGCGGCAATCGAAGTTTTCTTTATTTACGGCTTCCCGGAAGTACGAAATGTATGTGCGGATGGGCTGGAATTGGCTGAATCCTTACCCAGGGGTTGGCTGGATGTGACAAAAACTGTCGCATAAGAAAGAAATATGAATTTCGCTTTTGGAGGTGGTTTATGCTGTTGTCAGGAAAAATAGTATCTGCTTACGCTAAGGTTTGGTGAAGTACCCGGCGTTGGACAGCGTGACGGAGCTTTGCGACATGACACGCTGTATTCAGACGCCGGGTATTTGCCGAAGGCCAAGGGCGGCTTTGCGCCCGCAGCATCCAAACCTTTGTTGGGTGCTTTAAGCCGGAATGCTACCATATTTCAAATTCTTGTTTGCGCCGTCTTCTCTTTTGTCTTTCTCTTGCAGCGCCCATTCTTTTTCGGCTCGGCGGAGGATGAGCCGAGCCGTGGTTCTCTAATCTTTTATTCGTTTTCTATCGGTGTTATCCAGATAATTTTTAGAGGAAATAACCTTTTTCTTCGTCTGATCCTCAATATCTTTCCGTGTTCTTCCGGCAACTGCTCCGCCATCTTTTGCGTCGTTGTGTAACAATTCAAAACCGATGCTGTTTCGGTCTTGGTGTAATTTTGTTGTTGTCGCCTCGCCAAGCATGGTAAGAATCAGCTCAATATCGTTCATGTGATCCCGAAGGTTTTCCCGGTCAAGATTTTTGAAACGTTTGTATTCTTCTACGGTTTTTTCAAAAGTTCCCTTCATGATTTCATTCGTTAAAATCGCATATTCGAGATCAGACTGAGTACCGCGATTACTCCACTCATCTGTTAGGCTCTTTCGCACGGCTATGCCACGGATACGTTTATCGATCCAGTCTTTCGGATAGCCCTTTTTCTGATAAATCTCCTTCATCCTGTGCATGGCGAGTTCAGGATTTTCAATCTCATCAATGCGTTCCTTGCCGACCCTCGCAAGCCACCGTTTTAGCGGCTCTACCTTGGGGGACGGTACCGACTGAATAATGCGAAATATTGTCTCGGTTTCCGCGCAGTCGGTTTCCCGCAATTTTCCGTCAGGAGCGGGCAATTTCAACTGTCCGATTTTTTCGGACACTTCAACGTAACCCTCTGCAACTAGCTTCTTTTTCAAGTCGTTCCAATATTTACGCGGTCGCCCGCCACCCACCAAAACTTCAATGATATCAATGATAGAAAACCACCATTGGTCATTATGAAGAACCTTTCGAATATGCTTTCCCTGAAAAACTGCGATTTTATTTTCCATCAATTGTGCCTTCCACAATTTTAATCTCTTCGATGCGATATGATTTCAGAAAGGATCCGGTTGAACGAAGCCGTTTCGCGGAATCCTGATTCAGCTATGGGTTTTCAAAGCTGGTGATCCGTTAACGGCCCGCTCACTTCAAGTAATATAATCACTGAGTAAGCCAAAGTAAAGTGATATGAGAGCATCAAAACGAGCGAGGTTAGCCATTCGCGGTTCCAAAGGGACAATGTTTCGCCAGAACCTTTTAATGTAAGGCTTTCTATTGGCCGGCATCATGAGTGTGTCATTCTTTAAGCTGTTTGCAGAGCTCTACCCATGATTTGGTCTGGCGTTTTTCCTCAGGCGGTCTCAGAACTCCCAACGCCTTCTTGCATGCGGCAATCGAAATTTTCTTTATTTACGGCTTCCCGGAAGTACGAAATGTATGTGCGAATGGGCTGGAATTGGCTGAATCCTTACCCAGAGGTTGGCTGGATGTGACAAAAACTGTCGCATCAGAAAGAAATATGAATTTCGCTTTTGGAGGTGGTTTATGCTGTTGTCAGGAAAAATAGTATCTGCTTACGGTCGCGCAGCCAGAAGTGCACCAGGAGGGGCTTGGGAACCGCTACCAGAGAAACGGACCCGACTGCCGGAGCGATTGCGGCCGAACCCGCGACGGAGGGCCGCCTTAGCGGCCCGACATGACGCGGGTGAGGATGGGGCGCGCGCCGGCCTGCCGTCAGGACAGGCCGGACCAGCGCCCCACAGCAATCGCGGAGGGTAGTGCATTTGGGAGAGGGCAGGCAGAAATTCCATAATTATATTATTCTGCCTGACCGAACCTGGCTGCGCTTTGTTGGGTGCAGTACTGCCAGCGTGCCTTTTGCTTTGTTTTGGCCAGCGCGTGCCTTTTTCAACCGAACCAGGGATGGTGAGGAAGTTTATTAACATGTTTCTAACCTGCTAACCTATGAATACGTTTTTGCCTAAAATGAATCAAAACAATTAATCGATTTTAATAAGGTTATATATTGCAGGATCACTACGATATGGATCTAAAATAGAGCTGCATTGACAATATCGTCGAATCTCTGTGGGGGATTTTTCAATGGCCTTCATTAGAATCTTTGTTCCTTCTTCTTTTTTGCCTCCTGTTATATTGACAAGAGCCTCATTAAAGAGAATCACTGCTTTGGCGTGTCCTACTTTTTCACGAAAGTTGGCTGCTCGAATTAATTGTCTGGCTTGCTCATGCTCGCCCTTTAAGGATTTGCATAATGCGAGGTTTGATAGGGTAAATACATCATACCGACCTGAATGTAAAGCGCTATTTAATACCGTTATCGCATCATCAACGAAACCATGATGAAGTAAAAGAAAGCCTGCATTATTTTTATCGGGCGACATAACTTCAAACAAACCTCTTTTTTTTACAAAAACTAAAAAGGAAATACCCATCAAGCCTAACAATAATGCGCTAAATGGTACCAAATACGTGAAAATATCCCGTAGCTTATCTTTGGGGGTTTGCACCGTTGACTTAGGTTTTTCTTCTACTCCGAGACTTGCCTCACTTCTCACAAAAACCTTTGGTTTGTCTGGTGCCGTAAGAAGTAGGTTTAGTGTAAAGCCTTCATTTGGCAAAAGAGATTCGAATGTTAGTTTTATGCTTTTAGGATTAATTTCTCTTGATGTTTCTCTAATTCCGGCATTAACGTCTAATGCAAAATCCTTTATTTCGGCTGTAGAAAATAATACTGAAACCAAAATGTTTTTTGCTCCAACGCCCCCATCGTTTTTAACTTTAATCGTTGCGAAAGTAACCTCTTGACTACCACCTTTAAACGATGCGCTTTGCTCAATTAAGAAAACCACTTTTTCGGTTTTGTTTTGATCTGGTTCTTTCGTTAAATAATAGATTGCAATTCCACCTAATATTGTTACAGCAAGCGAGGCACTTGCGCCAAGTATAATGTCTTTCCATTTCATGGTACCTTCTTTCGAAAAGTGGGTAATATTGCTTTTTGATTTGATCTAAAATGAAATTAGCCGCAATATGTTTCCGTGTTTATTTGACCGCCACGATGGCGGCCTGCCTTTCGCGCTGGCCTGTCTTTTGTCTTTCTGTCTTCGCTGGCAGCATTGCACCCAACGGTGTAGTGACGAATATTTTGTACATCTTCCGGGGTTGCAAACAGAACATACCCTCATCCTCCCTGGCGTGAAAGACGCATACCGTTAAAATCGCCTATCCGTCACTCCCTTGTCAACACTTCAGTTACAACTGATTCCCGCCGGATTTCTCCATTATTGCTGCATACGCGCCGCGCCCCTTTTAGATTCTATTTTTCAACTTGTTTAAACCTAAATTTAGAATTATCTTTTTATACATATAACAGTCAAAAACCGCCTGACAAATTGGATTACACATGCGTAAACTCGCGACAATTCGTCTCATTGAAGAAGTTCTTCCCATTGAAGGCGCGGATGCTATTGAAAAAGTCCGCATTGGCGGCTGGTGGGTGGTGGCCAGGAAGAACGAATTCAAACCAGGGGACAAATGCGTCTATTTCGAGATCGACAGCCTGCTCCCTCCCTTGCCACAATATGCCTTTCTGGAAAAAGCGGGCAAAAAAAAGACACTCTTTGAAGGCCGCGATTACGAAGGATACAGAATAAAGACCATAAAACTGCGCGGACAAATATCCCAGGGACTGGCACTGCCCGTTGCCAGCTTTCCCGGCATTCCTGATGAACTTGGCGCAGACGTATCTGAAAAGATCGGCGTGGTCAAATACGAGGCGCCAGTGCCGGTGGACCTGTCAGGCGAGGTCAAAGGTGCAATACCGGGTTTTATTCCCAAGACAGACGAAGAACGCATCCAGAACAGCCTGGAACTGCTCGAAAAATGCAGGGGTCAGCGCTTCTATGTTACGGAAAAGGTGGATGGTACATCAACGACATTTTTCAAATACGACGGACAATTCGGGGTATGCAGCCGCAACCTGGAGATTCTGGAAAACGAGAGCAATGTTTTCTGGAACATGGCCAGATCCCACAAACTGCCCGAAAACCTGCCCGACGGATATGCTGTCCAGGGAGAAGCAGTGGGCCAGAAAATACAGAGCAATCCACTCAAAATTAACGGCCAGAAATGCCTTGTCTTTTACGTTGTGGACCTGAAAAAACAGGAATACCTGCCCCTGCCTGAAATGAAGGCGTTTGTGGAAAAGCTCGGCATGGAGATGGTGCCGGTTTTCAACGACAATTTTATCCTGGATCAATCCTACGATCAACTATTGAAAATTGCGGACATGAAGAGTGTTTACAATCCCAATGTGAACGCAGAGGGCCTTGTTTTCAGGCTTTATGACAGCAGAATAAAGGTGACCTTCAAAGTGATCTCCAACCAGTATCTGCTGAAACAGGAATGATCGATGAATGAGATACGTTTTCCGCTGCAAGTGTCCAGTCGAAATGGTAATGTTTTCGCTCTTTTTCAGGTGCTGGTGTTTTTTATGGGTGGGACCGAATTACGCGGAGGGTTATTTTAAGCGAATGCCATGAGCGTTTTACCAGGGCGGTTAAATCCGTTTGGTATCCTGACAGCCGCCAGCGGATGGCAACGAGCCGCATGGTTCCCATGATCATGAGGCCAAGCTCTTTGCCGGATATGTCGTTGCGTACCTGTTTTTTCTTAACTCCCTGGGTCAGGATCGAACCGATAGTGGCCAGTGTTCCGTCCTGAATGGCAAGGGCCTTGGCCATGAGCTTTTTATTTTCCAGATAATGCTCTTCGGAAAGCATGACTGTTGCCAATACCGGATTTTTGGCAAGTATGCCCATAGTGGAGACGTACATGGCCTCCAGCTTGTCGAGTGCTGGCATGGCGCTGTTGATAAACGCGGTCCGCATCTGCTTGTTGTCGGATTCCATACGGCACAGGATGGCATATACAATATCGGTTTTGTTTTTAAAGTGACGGTAGAGGGCGGGCTCTGTGATTTCAAGAGATTTAGCAAGCTCTTTTGTCGTAAGACCTTTGATCCCTTTTTTACGGACAATGGTAAAAGAAGCCTGGATAATTTCCTGTTGCCGTGGACTCAATGATTTCATGGAATTACCCGCTACACTTGAAAACGTTTGAAATGCAGATCTTTGATGGCCTTGTAATGTTTGTTGTTTCCGGAAACCAGCGATTGGTTGTTTTCAATGGCTGTGGCGGCAATGAGCGCGTCATCCGCCGAGATTCCGTGGCTGAGGGCATATTCTTCAACATAGATTGACGCCCGATGGCCGATATTTTCCGAAAGAGGCAATACGGTAAAATCCATCTGTGTTAAGTAATCCTTGATAACGGCCTGCTGTTCCCTGTTGTTGGCCTTTTGCAGCAGTTCCATATAGGTTATGATTGAAATAAAACGGTCTGTGTCGGCATCGACCATGGCGGCCGCCTTCTCATTACCGCGCTGTATCCAGATGAGGATGTCCGTATCAAATATCATTGTATCGTCCTCTTCTCATTTGCGCAATAATTTTTTCGGGGGGTGCTTTTTCACCTTTCACCATGCCGAAAAGGGGGTGATTGCTGGACTTTAGGCTGTTCTTTTGCTTGCTGGGGATTATCTCTCCCTTGATTTTACCATGGTACAGGATGCTGACTCGTTCCCGGCGATTCAACGCGCGCAGCACATCGCGCATTTTATACCGCAAATCCAAAACCGATGCGTTCATGATGCCTCCAATAATGTATATATTAAATATACATTATATTATTGCGTAACGCAAAGAATGCTGTGGGAGGGGATTGCATGGGTCTGATTCAGATGTTCAGTTTAATCCCGGCGCCGCATGCTAAAAATCCTGGGCGTTCTGCTGCTTTGGTCATGAATCCGTCACCGCTGCAGTGGCAGGGGGCTATCTTTTCAGCATTAAAATCCGTAAGGGCTTGCATTGCGCGGTCCATGTTTTCAGGATTCGCGCTTGCCAGGTGAAGTCCCCCGAGAACCAGGTGTCTTTTTTCTTTTTCGCCAACAAGGGCAGCGATATGCGATAGTGTGTTTGCCACGCCCGCATGCGTACATCCTAGTATGACAGAGACGCCTTTGGCTGTTTTAATGAACAGTGCTTGTTCGTCGAGTATGTGGTCCGGTATAGTACCTTCAGGATCAAGAAAAAACCTGTTTTCCCAGCCTTCAACCGGCATGGGCCGGGGAATGGGGCCAGTGATCCAGAAATCTGGCAGAAGTTCCAAGGGAGCGGTTACCCATACTATGCGTTCCGGCACTTTTTCCAAATGTGTTTTCACTTCTTCAGGCATGCCAATGGATCGTGGTTGTGCGCCAGGAGCGATTGAATATCGGGTCGCAAGGGCCGAAGGATTAATGAAGATTTTTGCATTCGGGCATTGTTCCAATAAAAGACCAAGGCCGCCGGTGTGGTCATAATGCCCGTGGCTTATCACAATGGCTTCTACTTTCTCAAACAGAAGGCCAAGTGCACGCGCATTGTGCAATACGGTTGTTCCCTGGCCCGTGTCAAACAGTATGTGCTTTTTATCCGCCTGAATCAAAACAGAAAGTCCATGTTCTGTCTGAAGGCCGGGTTGCATGGCGCGGTTATCGCAGATAATGGTGGCAATGCAGTGATCAATCATACCAGAAATATATGTTTAGATTAAAACTTGTAACTACATTTTTAATTTGTCATGGTTGATACCTATTTGTGAGAATCATATTTTTATTCAATGATTTCAGACCAGACCCAGATAATTCTTGAAAGCATCTCAGACGGCGTTTTTACGGTCGACATGGACTGGCGCGTCACCTTTTTCAACAGGGCCGCGGAAAAAATAACCGGCATTAAGCGAAAAGAGGCCCTTGGGCGGTTATGTTCCGAAGTATTCCGATCCAGCATGTGCGAGGCTGCCTGTGCATTGAAGTCAACCATCAAGACAAACAAGCCCATCATCGGCAAGACCGCATACATTATTAACGCCAAGGGCGACCGGATTCCCATCAGTGTTTCAACTGCTGTTTTAGTAAATTCTCAGGGCCGTGTTATCGGCGGAGCAGAGACATTCCGCGATTTGAGCGAAGTGGAGTTGCTGCGCCGCGAACTCGAAGGCCGCTTCACTATTGGAGACCTTACCAGCCACAGCCCCCTCATGCAGAAGATATTCGAGATATTGCCCGCCATTGCCGCAAGCCCGAGCACTGTACTCATCCAAGGCGAAACCGGGACTGGCAAGGAGGTTGTGGCACGTACAATTCACGGGCTGAGTCCCCGGCAAAAGGGGCCGTTTATTGCCGTGAATTGCGGGGCATTGCCCGACACGCTCCTGGAATCCGAGCTTTTTGGATACAAGGCGGGCGCTTTTACCGGCGCCAACAGCGATAAGCCGGGGAGATTTGCCCTTGCAAAAGGGGGTACGCTTTTTCTCGATGAAATCGGCGAGATAAGCCAGGCATTGCAGGTGCGTTTGCTGCGCGTTCTTCAGGACCGTATTTATGAGCCGTTGGGATCAACCCGTTCCGAAACAGCTGATGTCAGGGTAATAACCGCCACCAATAAAGACCTGGCTGAACAGGTCCGCACCGGAGTCTTCCGCGAAGATTTGTATTATCGAGTGAATGTCGTGAGAGTGGAACTGCCGCCATTGCGCAGAAGAAAAGAGGACATTCCCGTTCTTGCGGACCAGTTCATCGCCCGTTTCAACCGCCTCCAGCAGAAAACCATTCCCGGAATATCCACGGAAGCGCTTTCGCTGCTCATGGCCCACGATTGGCCGGGCAATGTGCGCGAACTTGAGAATGTCATTGAGCGTTCTTTTATCATGTGCGCTGAAGGCGTTATTGACGTGCGCCATCTGCCCGCTGAACTCACCTCCCGTTCTTCCCTGGGACCAGTCTCGCCCACGGCACGGTCTGCCCAGGAAATGTTCAATGTCCAGTTGATCCGCGCCGCGCTTGAAAGAAATAAAAACAACCGGTGCGCCGCGGCAAAGGAGCTGGGCATGCACAAGACCACGCTTTTCAGAAAAATGAGGAAGCTGGGCATTGCGGTTACGGGAAAAGACGGCCGTTCGTTCCGCACCGGAAAACTGACACCAGGCAAGTAGTTTTTGACTTTTTAAGCATCAATATTCTATATCCCTTATAATACCTTTAATGATGAAGGGAAGGAACTATTCATGGCTGAAAAGAAAAAATTGACGCACAGGTCGGGCGCGCCGGTTGCCGATAATCAGAATGTAATGACTGCGGGAAAAAAAGGACCCATGCTTTTGCAAGATACATGGTTTTTGGAAAAGCTGGCTCATTTTGACCGCGAAGTCATTCCAGAGCGGCGCATGCACGCCAAGGGATCGGGCGCGTATGGTTTTTTTACTGTAACGCACGATATTTCCAAATACACAAAAGCGAAGATTTTCTCGAAAGCAGGCAAGAAAACGGATCTTTTTACCCGGTTTTCCACGGTCGCGGGCGAACGCGGCGCTGCTGATGCCGAGCGCGATATTCGCGGCGTTGCGATTAAATTTTACACAGAAGAAGGCAATTGGGACCTGGTGGGTAACAACACGCCCGTGTTTTTTCTCAAAGACCCCCTCAAATTCCCGGACTTGAATCATGCAGTTAAACGCGATCCCAGAACGAATATGCGCAGCGCAAAAAACAACTGGGATTTCTGGACATCGCTCCCGGAAGCGCTTCATCAGGTCACCATTACCATGAGCGACCGCGGTATTCCTTTGTCATACCGGTACATGAACGCGTATGGCAGCCATACATACAGTATGATATCAGCCCAAAATGAACGTTTTTGGGTCAAATTCCATTTCAAGACCCAGCAGGGCATCAAGAACCTGACAGACCAGGAAGCAGAGGCCGTTATTGCCAAGGACCGCGAAAGCCACCAGCGCGACCTGTACGAGAGCATCGAGAAAAAGGACTTTCCCAAATGGACCCTGTTTATTCAGGTTGTTCCGGAAAAGGACGCCTCCAAATTCCCCTTCAACCCGTTCGACCTTACCAAGGTGTGGCCGCACAAGGACTATCCGCTTGTTGAAGTGGGTGTCATGGAACTCAGCCGCAATCCGGAGAATTACTTTGCCGAGGTCGAACAGTCAGCGTTTAACCCGGCCAACATCGTTCCGGGCATTGGGTTCTCGCCCGATAAGATGCTTCAGGGCAGGCTCTTTTCCTATGGTGATGCGCAGCGTTATCGCCTGGGCGTGAACCACCAGCAGATCCCGGTCAATGCGCCTCGTTGTCCGTTCCACAGCTTCCACCGGGACGGCGCCATGAGGGTCGACGGTAACTTCGGCAGCACCCTCGGCTACGAGCCGAACAGCTACAGTGAATGGCAGGAGCAGCCTGATTTCAAGGAACCGCCGTTGAGCATTGAAGGTGCGGCAGACCATTGGAACCACCGGGACGACGACGACTATTATTCACAGCCGCGCGCTCTGTTCAATCAGATGGGTCCTGCGCAGAAAAAGGTGCTGTTCGAGAACACGGCGCGGGCAATGGGCGACGCCCCGCGCGAGGTCAAAATACGGCATATCGGCAACTGTGCAAAGGCAGACCCCGCCTATGGCAAGGGAGTCGCGGACGCGCTTGGCATACCCATGAGTGAAGTCAAGTAGGAAAAGCATTGTGAGGCTGGTCGGAAAACATCTGTTTTTCCTGGCAGGCTTATTGTTTTTTGCGCTGGGGGTGATTGGGGTTTTTATCCCGTTGCTCCCTACAACGCCGTTCCTTTTGTTGGCGGCCGCGTGTTTTTTCCGCAGTTCAGCCAGACTCTACCATTGGATCATGCACCACAGAGTTTTTGGCAGCCATATATCTGGTTACAGGCAATTTCATGCGATTTCAAAAAAGGCGAAGATTCTCTCCCTTGTTATGCTCTGGTCGGTCATTGTTTCCTCCGCTTTCATTTTCACCACATTAGTATGGATCCGGGTGTCCCTGCTTGTGATAGCCGTCAGTGTCACCATTTACCTGCTCCATCTGCGGACACTTACACAAGAGATGATTGATCAGAGTGAGCCCTGACCTTCATGTATCCATTATGGAATTCTTCAGGCCAGGTATTTCAATGGTAGCAAACCTGCAACCATAAAACGCACTTCTTTTTCCAAAGCTATTTTTATAGTCTATTCTATTCTTATTATCCACAATATATTACCTGAATAAATAGTGTCTATGTATAATATGTGGCACTGTTCTTGCAATATATAGCAAATGCTCTCTGGTTTCATGAAAAGGATTGTGTTTTGAAAATCAACAAGCATGGCTTTGGGATCATTGCGATAGAGTTATTGCTATTGGTCATTTCTTGTTTTGCCATCTCAGTTTTTAGTGTGGCCGCAACAGCGGCCTGTATCTTGTTCTTTGTTTTATTTGTTTTCACAGTGTACTTCTTCAGGGACCCGGAAAGGCGCATTCCCGATGGCAAAGGCATTATTGTTTCTCCTGCCGATGGCAGGGTCGTGGAAATCGTACAGGAACGGGAAGACCAATTTTGTGACAAAGAGATGGTACGGATATCGATTTTTCTCAACATTTTTAATGTCCATGTAAACCGTATGCCGGTTGCGGGAAGCGTACGGTTTATTCGGCGTGTTCAGGGAAGGTTTTTCCACGCTGCTTCGCACAAGGCATCGCTCGATAATGAGCAGACAATGGTAGGCATAGAGACCGGGGAGGGCGTAAAAATCCTGGTTAAACAGATCGCCGGTTTTATTGCGCGCAGGATTGTGTGTTACGCGAAGATCAACGACGGATTTTCAATTGGCCAGCGATTTGGCATAATCAAATTCGGGTCACGTACCGATATTTTTGTTCCCGTGCATACCCGGTTGAATGTTGTTGTCGGGGACAAAGTCCATGGCGGGACCACGATTCTCGGAACGTACGAGCAGCTATGAAAAGCTTCATTGATTGTATTCCCTGCTTCATAGACCAGACACTCGGTAGTGTTCGAAGTATCACTGATGACACGGTCCTTCACGAAAAGATTCTCAAAAAAGTATTAAGGGTTGTGTCAGATTTGGATATGGGCGATTCTCCGCCGGCCATGGGGCAAAAAATCCACCGTATTATCAGGGAAATGACGGGTAATGCGGATCCCTACCAGAGCAATAAAGAGCGCTATAATCGTTTTGCTGAATCGCTTATGCCAATGCTGAAGAAAAAGATTGATGGCAGGGGCGATGCATTTGAAAACGGCCTGAGAATGGCCATTGCGGGCAATATCATTGATTTTGGGAAAAACCACGCGCTTACGGAGGATGATGTTTTAAAAGTGATTAACCAATGTTTTAGCGTTTTAATCGACATGGACGCAGTGGCCAGCCTGAAAGAAGAGGTGTTGTGCGCAAAGACGATTCTGTATCTGGGCGACAATGCAGGTGAGATTGTCTTTGACCGGTTTTTTATTGAACAGCTGCCTGTGGAGAAGATCACGTATGTTGTGCGCGGCCGTCCCATAATCAATGATGTAACCAAAGTTGATGCCGAGGAAGTCAACATGAATCAGCTTGTGAGGGTTGCTGACAATGGTTCCGACGCTCCGGGGACAATCCTCTCTGATTGTTCACCTGGGTTTGTTGAAAGGTTTCACCAGGCCGATCTTATCATTTCAAAGGGCCAGGGTAACTATGAGACGCTGAGTGGAATGGATAACAATATCTATTTTCTGCTCCAGGCAAAATGTCCTGTCATTGCGCGCGATATCGGATGCGAAATTGGCGCATATATAGTAAGAAAAAATGCCATTTCGAGAATCATAGAAGGTAATCCCAAACAAGGGGCTGCTAATACCAAATGATTCACGTTTTCAAGCATGCGGTGATGATCACCGGTTTCGTATTCGTGATGATGCTTTTAATCGAATATGTAAATGTGCTGTCTAGCGGAACATGGCAAAAGCATCTTTCGGGAAATCGTTGGGGACAATACCTGCTTACGGCATTTCTGGGCGCAACACCAGGTTGCTTAGGCGCATTTGCAGTGGTTGCCATGTATTCACACCGCACAGTAAGCCTGGGCGCGGTAGTTGCGGCCATGGTGGCCACGGCCGGGGATGAGTCATTTGTCATGTTTGCCATAATCCCCAAGCAGGCTTTGCTTATTCATGGCATGCTTTTTGTGCTGGGCGTTGTGGCCGGTGGATTGACGGATTTGATATTTGGAAGACGCTTGACAGCCAAACCGTGTGCAGAAGGTTTTATTATCCATGAGGATGCAGGATATGATGTCTTGTCGTGCCACCGGGTGCTCGACCAGTGGAGGAACTGCATTCCTTCCAGAGGCATTCTTTCTGTTTCCCTTTTTCTTTTTATTGCCGCATTAGTTACGGGACAAATCGGGCCAGTGCAATGGGGCTGGATGAAAATTACGATGCTGTTGATATCGTGCGGCGCAATATTCATGGTATGCACGGTGCCGGACCATTTTTTGGAAGAACATCTGTGGCGACATGTCGCAAGAAAACATGTTCCCAGTATTTTTTTGTGGACCTTTGGGGCGTTAATTGCGATGCATTTTTTTGCGGATTACCTCCATTTGCAGCAGGCCATCAGGGAAAGTACATGGGCTGTTTTGTTGATCGCCTGCCTTGTCGGTTTGATTCCTGAATCCGGACCGCATCTTATTTTTATCACTTTATATGCAAATGGCGCTATTCCGGGAAGTGTTCTTCTTGCGAGTTCAATTGTACAGGACGGCCATGGTATGCTGCCCATGCTTGCGCATTCCCGCCGCGCCTTTTTCGGGATTAAAGGGGTCAATTTCGTGGTTGGAATGCTTTGCGGAGCAGCAGGCATTGCAATGGGATTGTAGAGATCGCAACAAAAGCCCTGGGCGGGCATAATGACCTGATGGCTGGTGCCATGGCCGGGTCAAAGGAGCATTATGACAAGCTTTGGTTTACCCGGCAGGCAATAGGGACCACTCTTGACGCATATTCCGGGTCTCTTCTGGAGCGGGGACTTAAAACCTTTGAGATGCGTGCGGAAAAAATGGCCGCAAACGCTTTGGTTATCGCGAAACATCTGAACGAACACCCGAAAGTTAAAAATGTGCGTTATCCCGGCCTTTCAGGAGATCCTGGATACAAAGTGGCCTGCAAGCAAATGCATAATGGCTTTGGCGGGATTTTAAGCTTTGATGTGGGTGACAATATAGACCACGCAAAGAAATTCATTGAAAACCTGAAAATGATCTATCATGCGGTAAGCCTTGGAGCAACCGAGTCGTTGATCTGCATACCGTATTTGACGACCATGCTTTATATGCCGCCTGAAAGACGCACTGGTTATGGCGTAAACATGCATACGGTTAGATTATCAACGGGAATTGAAAAAACAGAGTGTTTGATAGCAGATTTAAAACAGGCATTGTTTTTGGCAATGGCAGGGTAACCTGTAAGAAGGTGATTATGCACAGACAGGCGTTCAAATATGTTTACGGGCCGGTCCCGTCAAGAAGATTGGGGCGTTCACTAGGTGTTGATCTGGTTCCCCACAAGACCTGCACGTACGACTGTATCTATTGCCAGCTGGGAAAGACGACAAAAAAGACGATTATGCGGCGGGAATATGTTCCGTTGAATCAACTTTTAGCGGAAATCAACCAGAAACTTAAAACAGGTTGTTCACCGGATTACATCACGCTTGCGGGTTCCGGGGAGCCGACCCTGTATGCAAAAATCGGTGAGCTTATCGACAAACTGAAAAAAAGGACAAAAAAGCCGGTAGCCGTGATCACCAATGGTTCGTTATTGTGGGATCCGGCTGTGCAGGATGCGCTTTTGCAGGCCGATTTGGTCATTCCCTCATTGGATGCCGGAGATGCGGACACCTTTGGTTATGTCAACAGACCGCATGGAAAAATCCACTTCGACAAAATGGTTGATGGATTAATTGGGTTTCGGAAGAAATACCATAAGAAATTGTGGTTGGAAGTGTTTTTACTGAGCGGCATAACCGCCATAGACGCTGAGGTTATTAAAATCGCCGCTATTTCAAAAGAAATCGCACCGGATAAAATTCAGCTTAACACCGTGGCCCGGCCACCCGCCGAAGTGTTTGCGGTTCCTGTAAATGAACTTCAAATGACAAAATTTGCTAAAAGGTTCGGAAAAAACACTGAAATCATCATAAATTTCAGGCGTCACACGCGGCTTTCCGGTTTTACCGCCTCTTCAGCCGATGTTTTAAACCTAATTAGTCGCAGACCTTGTTCGCTATACGATATTGCCAACGGCCTTAGCATAGCGCATAATGAAGCCGTCAAAATTTTGGGTCACCTTGAAGGAAAGAATCTGATCGAAACGCATCTTAAGGGAAATAGTACTTTTTATGTCTCAGCAAAATAGAAAAATACATAATCTAAATAAAAAGGAGTCCCTGTGGCTTCTTCTGGTTTAGGAATCATTGACGGCATTCTTGAAAGAGCGCGGAAAAACTTAAAAACTATTGTCCTGCCCGAAGGCGAGGACATTCGCATGCTTAGGGCCGCTCGCAAGGCCGTAGATGACAAAGTGGCCAAGGTGATCATTGTCGATGAAAAAAAGAGCGTTCCAAGACTGGCTGAGGAAAACGAAATATCCACCGCTGGAATAGAGTTGATAACGCCTATTGAATACGATGGGTTGGATGATTTGGCCAAAGCGCTTTATGAGCGCAGAAAAGAGAAGGGTGTGTCAAAGAAACAAGCTCTTGAACGCGTGAAAAGGCCCCTCTATTTCGGTGATATGCTGGTGAACACGGGCATTGCCGCTGGATGTATTGCCGGTGCCGTCAATTCCACAGGAAACGTGGTTACGGCCGCACGATACTGCATCGGCGCCAAGGAGGGCGTGGTCTCCAGTTGCTTCCTCATACTCATTCCCAACTGGAAGGAGGGCGAGGCTTACACTCCCTTTATTTTCGCGGACTGCGCGGTGGTGCCCTTTCCGGACGCCAGCCAGCTGGCGGCCATTGCCTCGGCTTCAGCGGACTCTTACCGCAACCTGGCGGGCGGGGAGCCCAGGGTGGCCATGCTCTCCTATTCCACTAAGGGCAGCGCCAAGCACGAGAATGTGGACAAGGTCATCAAGGCCGTGAAAATCGTCCAGCAGCGTAACCCGGGTCTGAAGGTGGACGGCGAATTCCAACTCGACGCGGCAGTGATCAAGTCTATCGGCCAAAGAAAAGCGCCGGGCAGCCCCATGGGCGGCGAGGCTAATGTGCTTATCTTCCCCGACCTGAACGCGGGAAACATTTGTTACAAGGCCGTGGAGCGCTTTGCCAAGGCCATCGCAGTGGGGCCCATCATGCAGGGGCTCAACAAGCCGGCCAACGACCTTTCCAGGGGATGCTCGGACGAGGACATCTATAAGCTGATGGCAATAACGTCTGTTAGCGCCGGGTGAATTGAAAGGGACGGTAAAAATGGAGTTAGAACAGAAAGAGAAAAAGCGATTTTGTATGCGTCATATTTTCGACCTCAAGGGCGACCCGGGATAGGAACGGCCGCTCAGAGACCCTGCGATCGAGAAACGGATGATAGAAATAATGGGAGGTTTAATGCGCGAAAATGACGCGTCTGCGGAGCAATTCAAGCGGCTTGGGTTGCTATAATAAACTTCCTCGCAGCAAGCTGCTGGGAAGTATACCCATTGTGATTAAAAAACTAAAGGATGTTCAAAATGCCTGATTTGCCGGAAACTATCCTTTACCGTGGAATGCAATCATGATTACAATCCCTCTCATAAAACCATATATTACCTCCGAGGTGAAGCGGAAAGTATGCGAAGTACTTGACAGCGGCTATCTCACGGAAGGTCCCGTAACACACGAATTTGAGGGGCAATTTCGTGCGTATATAGGGTGCAAGCATGCTATTGCGGTCACATCGTGCACTACCGGTCTTGAGCTGGCATTGCGGGCGGTGGGAATTGGCTCTGGGGACGAGGTCATTATACCCGATTTTACCTATCCGGCCACAGCGGACGCTGCCGGCATTGTCGGGGCAAAAATCGTTATCGTGGATGTTACGAAAGACACCATGCTTATAGACTATGCCGGGCTTCAGAAAGCGATAACAAAGAAAACAAAAGCCATTATTCCCGTGGCCCTTTTTGGCAACCCGCTTGATTATCGTTTTCTTAATTATATTAAACAAAAATATAAAGTGAAAATTATCGAGGATGCCGCGTGTGCGATTGGCGCGGAATATAATGGTGTGAAGGTCGGCAATCTGGTCGATATCAGCGTATTCAGCCTGCACCCCCGCAAATTTATCACCACGGGAGAAGGCGGGATAATCACCACAAATAGTCCATGGGTGGCCAACTGGATAAACAGATATAAACATTTCGGCATGGAACTGTCGACGGCGCGGGAAAGGGCATCGTTTGTTTCCTTGGGAACAAACTGCAAACTGAGCGATGTGCTTTCGGCAATTGGCGTAGTGCAAATGCGGCATATAGAAGAGCTGATTACTGAACGAAGACAGCTCGCAATGAATTATACCGGCCTTCTCGCGGGTGTCAAGAATATTACGCTGCCGAGAGTGACCCGTATGGGTGTGCATTCGTTCCAATCGTTCTGCGTTTTTGTCGATAAACCCTGTGATGTAATTAAAAAAATGCGCATGCGGGGAATAGAGGTGCAGATAGGAACATACGCGCTTCATATGCACAAGGCTTTTAAACGAACAACGAGTTGTGCAATAATCGGGCGTATGCGTGCAAGCACATACGCCTACCGGCATTGCCTGGTCTTACCTTTGTATCATGGCATGAAAATAGATGATCAAAAAAAAGTGGTACGCTGTTTAGAAAGAGATATTGAGGGCGGCGAAAACGATTAACATAGGAGGAACGTATGCGGAAATTGCCTGATGTGGTCACACAAGCATGGGAAAACCGCGAGGGGCCGGTTGTCTTTACGACCGTCGACACAAACGGCATGCCCAATGCTATTTATGCGACATGCGTGAAATTGATCGGTGGTGACAAGTTTGTGATAGCGGACAATTATTTTAGCAAGACCCGGAAAAACATTTTAAGCAAAAGCAAGGGCGCGGTCTTGTTTATCGACAAAATCGGCACATCGTATCAGATAAAGGGTCCGATCGAATATGACATGAAAGGGGAGGCGTTTGCGGATATGAAAACATGGCTCGATCCTAAGTTTCCCGGACACGCAGCCGCGGCCGTGTGCGCAAGCGAGGTCTATTCGGGCAGTGAACGGCTGGCGTGAAGTTACAGGATGCGACATTGCACTATTTTTATAATGGAGGTCTTTGAATGAAAAAAGCAGATGTGGTGGTTATCGGTGGAAGCGCGGCAGGTGTCTGCGCGGCAATTACCGCGAAACGTCATTATCCGGAAAAAAGCGTTATGGTGATCCGGTGTGAAGAGAAAGTACTTATTCCCTGCGGCATTCCCTATATTTTCGGGACCCTGGGCACATCCGAAAAGAATCTTATACCCAACGCGATCCTGGAAAAAAATAATATCCAGCTTGTCATCGACATTGCGGATTCGATAGATGCCGCATCCCGTACGGTGGCGTTGCATTCGGGCGAGAGCGTGCAATACGAGAAGCTTATTATTGCCACCGGGTCAAAACCAATAGTACCGCCCATTCCGGGTGTGGAGAAGAAGAATATCATTGCCATTGAAAAGGATGTTGACCTTCTCCAGGGAGTATTGCGCGATCTGAAAATCATAACCGACCTGGTGATCGTGGGATGCGGATTTATCGGGGTCGAGTTTGCGGAAGAATGCAAAAAAGGCAATCCGCAACTGCGTATCTCAATCGTTGAAATGATGAGGCATTGCCTGCAGCTCGTGTACGATAATGAGTTTTGCCAGAAGGCCGAACAGGCGCTTGCTGCGCAGGGAGTTTCCCTGGTATTGGATGAGAAAGTGGAAGCTTTTACTGGAAACGAAAAGGTTAGCGGCGTGAGAATGAAAAGCGGCAAGGAGATCAAAGCTGATATGGTCATTCTAGGCATAGGGGCTTCAGCAAATGCTGAGTTGGCGGAAAAAGCGGGACTTGAGCTGGGGCCGTGCAAGGCGGTTCAGGTCAACCGGTACATGCAGACCAGCGATCCCCATATATTCGCGTGCGGTGATTGCACGGAAAAGGTCTCCTTTTTTGACGGCAAGCCATCGTCCATGAAACTGGCGTCCATTGCCACCATGGAAGCGCGCATTGCCGGTGCCAATCTGTTTTCGTCTTCCCGCATGAACATGGGAGTTATTGGGGTTTTTTCCACTGTATTGGGAAACGCCGCCTTTGCCGCGGCAGGCCTTACGGAAGAACAGGCGAAAAAACTGGGATACAACATCGTTATTGGTGAAAGTGAGGCTGTTAACCGGCATCCTGGTGATATGCCGGGCGCCGAGAACATGAAGGTAAAGCTTATTTTTGAGGCAGGTACACAGGTGATTTTAGGAGGACAGATTTACGGGGCAAAAAGCGGCGGCGAATTGATAAATGCCATCAGCGCCTTTGTGCATCAGCGCATGACCGTTAACGATCTGGCCACCTTTCAACTGGGTACGCATCCCGCATTGACCGCATCCCCGATTGTGTATCAATTGGTAAATGCAGCGGAGATGGCCATTAAAAACCTGAAATCAAAAAAAGGGTAGCAGACGCATATGTTTGTCAGTGACGCGGCATGGGAAAATCACGAAAAATATGAGGAACGGCTCCGGTTATATCGCAGTTTTGGCTATGATATGGAAAAGGAGCGGCGTTTTGTTCTGGAAAAGTTGGGATCCTTGTCTGGCCGCATTTTAGAAGTGGGGACAGGCAAGGGCTATTTTTCCATTGCACTCGCCAGGATGGGTCTTCGCTTTACCAGTTTGGATGTTTCAAAGGTAGAACAGGAATTCGCCCGTCTCAATATCAGCTATTTTGGCCTCGAAAGCCTTGTGGATTTTACTTTGGGTGATGCCGGACAATTGCCCTATGCCCGGGCCAGTTACGATGTCATTATTTCTGTCAATGTAGTGCATCACCTGGCCCGGCCTTTTAAAGCAGCTGATGAAATGGCCAGAGTTGTTGTAGATATGGGAAAGATAGTTTTAAGCGATTTCAGCCCTGAAGGCCAGTCTGTCATAGAAAAGGTGCACGCCCACGAAGGAAGGAAACACGAAATGGGCGCATATGGGTTACAAGACATGAAAAAGTATTTTGAAGAAAAGAATTTCAGAGTGGAAGAACAGCGCAGCGAACACCAGGAAATGATAATAGCTTACAGGAGTCCCTATACTCATGCAAAAAAATGAGTACGCCGAAAATACCGATTCTCTGCAAAAACCGAAGAACATGTACCGCATGAACGATCCGGATGGATCGGCGTATATCAAGGGTTTGTGCGGAGATTCAATGGAAATGTATCTGGTTATTCAAGATGATTTTGTAAAAGAAACCAGTTTTTTCACAGATGGATGCACTGTATCTATTGCATGTGGTGCGACTGTGACTATGCTGGCCAAGGGCAAGCGAGTTATGGATGTTTTACGTCTTTCTCCGGCCGATGTTTTAGCTGTGTTGCCCGATCTTCCAGAGGGCAATGTCCACTGTGCTATCCTGGCTATCATGACTCTTC
Source organism: Candidatus Raymondbacteria bacterium RIFOXYA2_FULL_49_16 (assembly GCA_001789205.1). Taxonomy (GTDB): domain Bacteria; phylum Fibrobacterota; class OXYB2-FULL-49-7; order OXYB2-FULL-49-7; family XYB2-FULL-49-35; genus XYB2-FULL-49-35. The sequence continues at coordinate 80,983 of MFYT01000070.1, forward strand.
ATAAGGCTTTAGCTGATTATCTACTGAGCAGACAGGCGTGAGGCTGAGAAATGATCCTTCGGGGAATGAAATGATATATGACTGCAGCTATGCATCTATCTGCCATCGATATGATAGCGAAATTGCTATTATAAAGTCTTTTTTTCTTGCCTTAAAACAATAGTAATCACCATAACCTGTTCATTTTTAGCCTTCAGGCTGTATCGCCGCGATACGGGCATGTTCTTTGTTATACTTGGTTATAGAAACAGAAAGTATAAACGCAATGAAAACAGCATTTGCACATCTGGAAAACAGGATCGCCCCGGTCTTTGATACTGCGCGGCACATTCTTATAGTCGAGACGGAATCCGGACGCATTATCAAAGAATTGCAGGAATTGTTGCCGTCCGACCCGCCTGTTCAAAAAGTGCTTCGTCTTACCGAACTTGGTGTCAGTGTGCTTGTGTGCGGTGCGATTTCAAAGCCTTTTAACGACAGTATTATTTCATATGGAATTCAGGTAATTCCATTTGTGGCCGGTGATCTGCGACAAGTTATAATGGCATGGCTTAACAACGGGCTCAACAAAGGCAATACGTTTGCCATGCCAGGTTGCTGCGGTAGCGGTAGGCGCAGATTTCGCGGAGGATGCGGAAACAAACAATAAACAGGAGGTATTTATTATGCCAAGAAGAGATGGAACAGGACCGGCTGGCCAGGGATCCGGGACTGGTCGAAGAATGGGGCCGTGCAATCCCGCGCATAAGGAGAGCCAAATTGGCCATGGAAAGGGAAGGGGGCGCGGCAACTGCAGAGGCGTAGGACGGGGTAAGGGCAAGGGAGCGGGACAGGGTGGCGGATCCAGATAGGATCATTACAAAATTTCAAGTAAAATTTCATTTTAAGGAGGTATGCTATGCCAAGAGGAAATGGTACAGGACCCATGGGAATGGGCCCGATGACTGGCCGCGCAGCAGGATTCTGCGCCGGGAATGCAATGCCCGGATTTATAAATCCCAGTGCTGGGCAGGGTTGTGGAACTGGTTTTAGGAGGGGCGGCGGTTTTGGCGGAGGTGGACGAGGCTGGCGTAATATGTATTACGCCACCGGTCTTCCGGGCTGGGCGCGGCAGGGTGCATATATGGCACCGCACCAGATGCCCGATCCGGAAATGGAAAAACTGGCGCTGAAAAACCAGGCTGATATATTGCAGGCCCAATTGGATAGTGTCAGAAAACGGCTTGCAGAGACTGAGACCGGTGCACAAGCATGAAAATAGCCTTTACCACGTCCGGAAACGATTTGCAGGCCCCGCTCGACAGCCGTTTTGGACGCGCTCCTAAGTTTCTCATTTATGATTTGGATAGCAGCGCATTTGAACTGATCGACAATCAGCAGAACTTGAATGCGGCCCAGGGAGCGGGAATCCAATCTGCCGAAACCGTGGCAAAGTCAGGTGCTCAGGCTGTGGTAACAGGACATTGCGGGCCAAAGGCGTTTCGCGCTCTTAACGCGGCCGGAATAACAATATATACCAGTGATGCTCCATCGGTCGCTGGCGCGCTTGACCTGTATCGTCAGGGCCAGTTAAAAAAAGCCGAAACCGCTGACGTAGAGGGCCATTGGTAAAGGGGAAACGCAGGTGATTGTCGCAATAGCTTCGGGCAAGGGTGGAACAGGCAAGACTACATTGTCGGTCAATCTGGCAAAAATGCTGGCTCCCAATGTGCAGCTTCTGGATTGCGATGTTGAGGCGCCCAATTGCCATCTTTTCCTCGAAGGAGAAGTGCATGAGCGGATTATTGTCAACAGGCTGGTCCCTCATATCGACGAAACCCGTTGTAATGCCTGCGGTGAATGCGCCAGGTTCTGTGCTTTCCATGCCATTGCCATGCTGGGAACCGTGCCCCTTGTTTTTCCGGAAATGTGCCACGAGTGCGGCGGGTGTGTAAAAGTATGCCCTGTAAAGGCTATTAAAGAAAAGGGCCAGCCCATCGGTGTTATTGAAAAGAGACAATCACAGGGCGTTCCCCTTGTTCAGGGCAGGCTGGATATCGGCGTTGCAATGGCACCGCCGCTTATTCGGGCAGTCAAAGCCTGCATAAATAAAGAAACAACAGTTATTATAGACGCGCCTCCGGGAACATCGTGCCCGGTTTTGGCAACTGTTCGCGATGCTGATTTCACTGTGCTTGTCACTGAGCCGACCCCTTTTGGCCTGAACGACCTTGCGCTTGCCGTTGGTATGGTCAGAGCTTTAGGCGTCCCTTTTGGCGTTGTTATTAACCGGACAGGGATTGGCGACGCAAGGGTCCATGACTATTGCAGGGCGCAGGATATTCCGATTCTTCTGGAAATTCCGGACGATCGCCGCATTGCTGAGGCGTATTCCCGGGGTATTGCGGTCATTGATGCGGTACCGGAAATGCGGGAGCATTTTTTAAACTTATTTAATAAAATACGACAAACCATATGAAAGAAATCGTCGTCATCAGCGGCAAAGGGGGCACGGGTAAAACCAGTGTTACTGCGTCGTTTGCAGTACTTGCCGGCAAAGCCGTGGTCGCTGATTGCGATGTAGACGCTGCTGATCTCTATCTTCTTCTGATGCCCACGGTAAAAGAGCGCCACCAGTTTTATGGCGGCAATCTGGCGGTTGTCCGCAAAGACGATTGCATTGGATGCGGCGCGTGTCTTGCCCATTGCCGCTTCAATGCCGTGATAATGAACGGCAGGGGAGCTGGGGAAGCGGTATTTACCATTGATCCGTTGTCGTGCGAAGGGTGCGGCGTATGCGTGCGTTTCTGCCCGGTCAAGGCCATTGATTTTCCCGAACGCCTCTGCGGCGAATGGATGGTTTCAGATACGCGCTGTGGTTCCATGGTCCACGCGCGGCTGGGTATTGCTGCTGGAAATTCAGGAAAACTGGTTTCGATTGTGCGACGCGAAGCGCGCCGCATTGCTGAAGCCGAAGGCAAGTCCCTGATAATCGTTGATGGACCTCCCGGCATAGGATGTCCTGTCATTGCCTCGGTAACCGGGGCCACACACGTGCTTGTCGTAACAGAACCCACGGTCTCAGGCGCTCACGATCTTGAGCGTGTTTTGTCCCTGACCAACCATTTTAAAATACCAGCGTGGGCGTGCGTGAATAAGTGGGATATAAATTCTGAGATGACGGAAAAAATTGAGGAAAAAGCCGGACAGCTCAATGCACGCATTGTCGGCCGCATACGTTACGACAGGATGGTTACCATGGCACAGATTAATGAGCGTTCAATGGTTGAGACTGAAAGCGCGTGCGGTGAAGACATTAAACGCGTATGGGAAAAGATTGTTTTACAAGAAGGATAAAGAACATGGAATGCAGCAAAACACAGGGTTGTCACGATGATGTTTCTGAGGATGACCGCTTGCTTCAGGACAGAATGTCTCATATCCGGCATAAAATAGTCGTATTATCGGGCAAGGGCGGGGTTGGAAAGAGCACGGTTGCCGTAAATATCGCGGTTGGCCTCATGATGTCTGGAAAGAAGGTGGGCTTACTCGATGTTGATATTCACGGTCCAAGCGTCCCAACAATGCTTGGGTTGGAAAAAGAGCGTGCCCAGGGAGCTGACGGCGAACTTATTCCCGTTATCTGGGAAAATATGAAGGTCATGTCATTGGGGTTTTTACTGGAGAACCAGGATCACGCGGTTATCTGGCGCGGGCCTATGAAAATGGGGGTGATCAAGCAGTTTCTAAAAGACGTTGCCTGGGGAGACCTGGATTTTTTAGTTGTCGATTCCCCTCCCGGGACCGGTGATGAACCCCTTTCCGTGTGCCAGCTTTTAGGTACTGTTGATGGTGCGGTCATTGTTACCACACCCCAGAAAGTGGCGGCCATCGATGTACGCAAATCCATTACCTTTTGCCGGCAACTCAATGTGCCGGTTATGGGTGTGGTCGAAAACATGAGCGGGTTTGCCTGCCCGAAGTGCGGCGAAGTTACCCAGATTCTTCCTGCGGGTGGGGGAAAACACATTGCCAAAGACATGGACGTGCCTTTTCTGGGGGCCATTCCCATGGATCCAAAAATTGCCGCTGCCTGTGATAGCGGTATGGTTTTTATTCAGCATCTTGCCTCTGTTCCCACGGCAAAAATCATGCGGGATATTATTCAGCCTATTATTGCGCTTGATCAGCAGAACCATTCAATAGAAAATATAGAAACATCAAAAAAGGACATGAACATGAAAATCGCTATTCCACTTGCGGATGGAAAATTGGCAATGCATTTCGGCCATTGCGAACAATTCGCTCTGGTCGATGCGGATCCTGTATCCAAGAAAATTTTAAATTGTACCAATATCAAAGCGCCGCCGCATGAACCCGGACTCCTGCCGGCCTGGCTCGCACAACAGGGAGCCACTGTGATTATTGCTGGCGGCATGGGACAGCGTGCCCAGGGACTTTTTACTGAACAGAAGATACAGGTCGTTGTTGGCGCGCCTGCGGAGCCGCCTGAAACGCTTGTTGCCAATTATCTTAACGGGTCGCTTCAAACCGGAACGAATGCTTGTGATCATTGAAAGAATATATTTTATCAACCATTAACCAATAACCAAGGAGCACTGTATGTTGCGTATGCGAACGCTGGTTTTAGGGTTGCTTGTTTTATGGGCAACCTCGTTTGGCATCTCGCCCGGAAATCTCAAATTCGTCGAATATCCCGGTTTTGACGAAAAACATTCCACATGGGGATCAATTGGGTATTCGGCGAAATACGACAAGGTCATCATTGGCGTGTGCAATCACATAAACAAAGTGGCAATTTACGAGTATGATTGCGCAAAGGGGACTATGTCGCTACGTAACTGGGTCGCCAAAGGAGGGCACTTGCAGCCTTTCCAGTGGCAGGCAAAAATACATACGCCGATTGTGGAAAACAAAAAAGACGGTTGGATGTATTTCGGCACTGATGCCGGCGAATCGAAAGCGGAATATTACATGGACCATCCAGATGGATATGTGGGTGGTTTTTTTATGCGGTACAATCCAAAGACTTTTGAATTAGAAGCCTTGGGCCAGGGACTAAAACAGCAAAGTCTGAAGGAACTTCAGATAGACCAGATACGCCAGCGCCTCTACGGCATAGCATATCCGAGCGCGCATTTTCTTATCAAAGACCTGAAAAGCGATTCCTTGTACGATAAGGGCGGTCTGAACAAAGGACATGTAAGCCGTGTCCTGTTTACGGACGACTGGGGAAACGCGTACTACAACGATATCCGCGGCCACTTGGTAAAATACCAGGCTGACGCTGATTCATTCATATTTGCCTTGGACTCCCTGCCGCATTATCCTACCACTGAAGGCTGGATCATCCGTACGGGCATGAGAGCTTGGGCGCGGGACAAGGACACTTATTTTATTATGACTCACTGGGGCCGGCTTCTTTCGTTCATACCTCAGGAAAAGGGTCTTGGACCTGTTGGAAACATTGGCGACCTTTGGGAAGATCCTTCACGGTCTGTTGATTCCGTGATATCCGCTGGTGCGCCAAATCTGGCCTGCGGCGCAAATCACAAGCTCTATTACTGGGTGGGCGGCCATGGTCACTACCTCTTGCCCGATACAGCGGTATTTATCGAATGCGATCCGAAAACAAAAAACAAGACCATCTTATACAAGTTCCCGATAAAAACAGTTATGGAATGCACGGGCAGTCAGATTGTGGACAAACGTGGAAATATCTATTTTGCCGCGCGGCGCAATGCCGGCACCCGGTCATACGGCGAGTCTGGGACATCGGAGCCATTCCTGATTATTTTTAATCCGCAAAAGGAGTTGAAATGAATATCATGAATCACATAGCATGCGGCGCGCTTGCGCTTGGTCTAACGGTGCCTGTTGCGGCCGCCTCAAAGAGCGAGCAGTATTTTAAAGGCGTTTTTGGGCAGGATTCGGCCGTGGACCTTGCCCATCCAAAGAAAGAGGGAAAAACCCTCCCAGTCGGCGGAGCGAACATTCGCGCCATTGTGCAAACAGGGAAGTATATTGTCGGCGTAACAGCGCCGCAATATCCGAATAAGTCCCCGTGTATATTCCGGTTCGACGTACAGAAAGGCGCGCTGGAAGATTTTACAGACTTTAATACGCTTAAAAAACCGGGTGTTGTTCCATCGCACGCGCTTGTTGCGGGCGATTCCGGACTGGCCTATGCCGGCACTTTTGGCAATGGTCAAACTGGGGAACTGCTTGAAATTAATTCCACAGGCGCAGCGGTTGCGGTCAAAACGCTGGGAAAGATCAGGGACAAGGAGGGCGTTTTTACGGTGGCCATCTCCCCTGACAAAAAAACGCTCTATGGGATTCTCTATCCTTCAAACGCGTTTTTCGCCTACGACTTTGCCAAGCGCACAGCCGCAGTGTTTGATGAGACGGTTTTTGACGCTGTGACGCGTGATATGATCTCCCAAGTTCATAGCGGCGAAGAAGAACCCTATTGCAAAGCTCTGGGTATTGACGTTTCTGGAAAGGTATATGGCAGCACAGGGCAGGGAATGCTTTTCAGGTTCGATCCTGTTGCAAAGAAGATAGAGATGCTTAACCTGCAACTGCCGTATATTCCCTGGCGTGTTCATACAAACCGCGTGGAATCGTGGGTAAACGGTCCGGATGGCATGCTTTATGGCGGTACATCCATCGATGGCTTTCTCTTCAAACTTGACCCCAAAACCCTTATGCTGGTGAATCTAGGCAAGCCCAATTCTGCCGGAAACCTCAAATCAATGGTTATAATTGATAATACCATATATGGGTTGGTGGGAGAGGGCGCGCATTTTCCACAGATGTTCAGCTATAACTTGAAATCGGGTGGTTTTGACGTTCTAGGCCTGATCTCCATCTCAATCCCCATGGCGCGGACACGGTATACGGCATACGCCGCGAAATCTATCCTACGCCTACCCGATGGCCGCGTGGTCATTTCCGAAGAGGACTTGCTGCCAAGCCTTATTTTTATGAAGCTGTAAGGCCACAGGTTCCGCATATGGCACGGAGGCGATTTGTTTGCCTGTGCGTGGGCGTTGTTATTGTCGCAACAGGCTGCTTGGTGCGTGAGCAGTGCAGTGATGCCGAAGATTGCGCTGCCGGCACCTGTATAAGCGGAGTGTGTTATACCGAAAGCGACTTGCCGGACAAGAAAAAGAACCTCGCTTGTCCTGGCGGCATGACGGTTGTCGACAACCGGTTCTGCATCGACCGGTATGAAGCGGCGCGGATTGATGCAGACAGTGGGACCGCCGGATTCCTGGATTCGCTTGGGACGGTCCGGAAAGGCGTTATTCCCTGGGCAGGCGTAACCTACGAAACGGCAAGACGGGCCTGCGCATCCCGGGGGAAACGCCTCTGCACCCTTTCGGAGTGGCAGTACGCGTGCAGCGGTCCCAATGGAACCGCCTACTGTTACGGCGATGAATATAATGCCGCCACATGCAACAGCATCGACTCCTTCTGCGACAGTGTCTACAACGGTTGTTTTTACGATTGTCCCTATTGCTATCCGTTCCATGTTGTGCCAACGGGAAGTTTTGCCGGCTGCACCAGCCATTGGGGCGTGTACGACCTGAGCGGTAACTTGTGGGAATGGGTCGATACCAGCGTTACCTATACGGAGACCGGTTCATACTCCGTGCTTCCGCATCTGAGGGGCGGCGCGTACAATTGCAGCTCCCCGGGAGCTCCGTATTACATGCTCTCCTGTGAATTTGACGGCGGCACATACCGGCCTGCCAGCGGTTTCCGCTGTTGTGACAACGGGACTGAGTCAGAATGATAGTGCGATTTTTTTGTCTTATTTTGAGCATGATTGTTGTTTCTGAGTTATACGGCATTGAAGGCATGGCACTGTCAGGAAACAATCAAACACAGGAAACAGAAGCCCGCATCGGACGGTTGATTGACCAGGGACGGCTTACCGAGGCTCTGGGAGAATGTAAAATCGCTGTCAGCATGTTTCCACAGACACGGGCATTCATGCTTTTGTTGGCTAAAGCATATATCTTGGATAACAATTCCGTATGGGCTCTCAAAACACTGTATGGGTGGATTAATGACAATCCGGATGACCATGAGGTACGCTCCTGGATTACCTGGCTTCACATGCAGCGAGGCGAGATGGACAAGGCCAGTGCTCAGAGTGAGCAGTACCGCCTTGCTGAGTGGCCGTCGCTTATTTCCCGTGACAACCTGTATCAGGCGTTTCTCGCTCTCTCTGCAAAAGATTTGCGCCAGGCTCGGTTTGGTTTCAAGAGCGCTTTTTCCGGTCAGGCTGGTTTTCCGGAAGACGAGGCGCTTGCCGGGCAGATTGGCGCAGCGCTGTTTCCGCAATGGCAGGGAAAATACCATCTGACCGTCAGCGGAGTCCTGGGATACAGCACGCATCCTTCCCTGGCTGCGACGTTTGGAGAAGATGTCACAGCGGCCGGATCCCCGTATTCCGGGCTCACTGCATCGGCAACTATTGATCCGCTGCTCACATATCCAGTACGTCCGGTTATTATGTTCAAACAGACCGCTTCATATTATACCGAAAACCAGGGCGCGGATAAGCCTTCGGCCAGCTCCTTTTTTTTCCCCGAATTCAGAGTGTCATTTCCCTGGCGGGCAGGGTTTGTTGAAGCGGCTGTGGCGTATGCGTCAGGTGCGTATCTCCTGAACAGCCGGCCTCCCTTCTCTTTTCCAGATACCACCTGGATGGAAGAATTTTTTTCTGAAAGGGCGTATTGGTTCTTTGAATACCATCGTTTCGAAGCAGACCTGAGAATATCCGACGGGATTGCCGCGCTCTATGGATTCGGCAGGCGATGGTTCAACCATATGGGCAGGAGCCGTTATGAGAATGATCTTACTTTTGCCTGGCAGATACCTTACAGGAAATACGCGGAAATTGTAGCGGCTCTATCAGGAAGGTACTACCATGCGACCAATGATAATTATTCCATTACCGGAGGCGACTGTCTTGTTTCTCTGGAACGCCGTATTTCCGGTAAGCTGTCTGCGGCGGTCAGCGTGATTGGCGGCCTGGATCATTATCCGAAATCCTTGGATTTTTTCCTGGCCAGTGTTACGAGGTTCGACAGACTGGCTGTTCTGCAGACAAAGCTCCGGTATGCATTCCGAAAGTCGATCCGGATTGTTGTTTCATACGAGTTTTCGGATCGCAGATCTAACGCATCATCCGCTTCGGACAACTTCGACTACCGGGACCACCGCATCCAGGCTGGTCTGGAATGGTCTGCGGTCCGGGGAGTATGGCTGCGCACGGCGTCTGATTCGGACATGGGATCCCGGGTGACACTTCCGTACGAGGGGATTTCCGGATCAGACCACATTTTTGATGCGGTGCGGGAACTGCTCAAACACCGCCAGGAACTCAGAAGAAGCTCAACATGCCTGAATTAAAACAGTCGCTTTTAATAGCGGTGGTATTAACGGCCGGAGTGGGGCTTTTCGCGCTTATGTTCAATGCGCTCAGACCTGCTGGTTTGCCGCTGTTCGCTGTTCTGCCATACGAGACATTTGTTCCCTGCCCCGAACCTGTGGGGGAAGTTTATTCTACAGGCGCTGAGAGTTGTGCGAAAAAGGGCGCGTTTATCATCGATGCACGCCCTGCGGCTGAATATGAGGCGTTTCACGTTGAGAATGCGTTGCATGTGCCATTTGATTATCTGGTACCGGTTTCCAGGGAGGCATTGGCGACGATCGCGCGGAGCAGGGCTAAAACCATTGTTGTATACGGCGATGGAGGACAGCCTGACAACGGACGGGAACTTGCACGCGAGCTTGCGGGCAGTGGTATCAAGCATGTTTTTTTTGTTGATGGAGGTGTGGCTGCAATTAAAAAAGCAAAAAATATGGATGGGCATCATGACGCGCAATAAACTGGTTCCCGTATCCTGTCTGATCGTGCGGTTCTATCTGGGCGCTGTATTTCTTGCCGCCTGTTACCATAAAATACTGAATCCGTACGCGTTTGCAATCGATGTGGCGACCTATGACATTTTGCCTTTGTCCCTGGTCAATCTCATGACTGTTGCCCTGCCATGGGTCGAACTGCTCGCAGGACTACTGGTCATTTCCGGTGTTGCCGTGCGGCCGTCGGTCCTGATGATGGGGGGCATGATGATTATGTTCATCATCGCGCTTTCTCTTGCCCTGTCCAGGGGGCTGGATATGAGTTGCGGATGTTTTGCGTCGGCTGATGTTGAAGCCGCGATATCGTGGAAAACGCTGGTGCGGGACCTTTTTTGGACAGCCCTGTGTGCATATGTATATTTTTGCGACAGGAATCCTGTAGGGATCCGCATGTTCAGGAGGAAGCCATGAAAGTTGTTTTTGTCTGCGGAATACTGCTCTTTGCGGGAATCTTGACCGCAGGTCAACAGGAGTGTTCATCTATTTCTGGAAACAGAGAGAAAGACCTGGTCGCGAAGATTATTTCCAGCTACCATCTCTACGATTGCAGTGATGGCACAATCAGTGAAGGCCTTGCCAGTTCGCAGTGCAATCGTCTTGCGAACAGATTGAAAAATAATGTCTGTAGACTGGCGCAGAAGGGTTTGCCGGAGAAAAGCATACGCGATGCCCTTGACCGGCGCGGTCAGACCATGGTCAGTTTTGAACCTCCGGCGTCCATAGAGTGTGAAGGTGTGCTTTCGCTGGGCAGCGACAGCGCGAAAGTGGTGCTTGTTGTTTATCTCTGCGCCAGGTGCCGTTTTTGCCGGGTTATTATTCCGCAACTGTATCATGCGATAACGGTCGGGGAACTTAACGGTAAAGTGCGGATTGTTGCACGGCTTTTTCCGATCAAAGGGCATGAAGGCTCCGTGGAAGGGGGGGTAGCTTTTCAGGCCGCTGCTCACCTTGAAAAATTCTGGGAATACGCTCTTTTGGCCTACAGGAATTTTGATTCATTTTCGACTGGACATATTCGTAACTGGGCGGATTCGGCTGGTTTTACCCGGACTGCTTTTGATTCGTTGTATGACAATGCTGCGATACGCGAAGAGGTTGTGCATTCAAAAAAAGAGGGCATGCGTCTTGGTGTCTCTGAAACACCGGCATTTTTCATTAATGGAAGACGATATGTTGCCGATATGGACATTCAAACTCTTGTCGATATACTAGAGGAAGAATACGAAAATAGAGAATGAAAGAAGAGCAATATCGGATGTGCATGGAAGTATCTATCGGTTTCCAGAAAACAGTTATCTACTTGAGGGAAATATACTGGTGTGCCAGAAACGCCCAATTCAGGGCTAAAGCCACACCCACAGCGCTTGTGAATGTCAGTCCAACCACTTTGAGCGCCTGCGCAGGTCCTGCTTCTCTAATCAGGCTGAAGAACGAGGCAATGCAGGGCAGATAGAGCACCAGAAAAACGCTGGCCACCACAAACTGGCGTGTGGTCATGTCAAAGGGCGCAAGCATGGCAATGGACACGTCCTTGCGCAGAAAACCGAGGATAACCACAGTTGCCATTTCTTCGGGCAGGCTGAGAATGACTGCTAATGTTCTGCCTAGTGATTGGCTGATCGTTTGAAGCGCACCGACAGTGTCAATAATGTTTATGATGAAGACTCCGATAATGATCATGGGAATGGTCTCGAGAAAATAACTGCCGATACGGAGCTGCAACTTTCGAGCCATAAGGATTAACGATGGCATGCGGTAGGAGGGGATCTCCATGAACAGGTCCGGCGGTACGCCTTTCATGAGCCGGTTCAGCAGCAGATTGGTCACCAGGGCAACGACAAGCAGGGTGCCGAATACGGCCGCAATGGCAGCGCCGCTATGGCGCATTCCTATGGAAAAGATCATTGCGCTTTGTGGCATACACGGCGCTGACATGATGATCAGCGTGTAGGTGAGCACCTTTTCCCTTTTTGTCGCAAGCATGCGTGTTGCCATAAAGGCGGGTACTTTGCAGCCAAGGCCCAGCATAACAGGGATCGACGAATATCCGTGCAGGCCAATCCGGTGAAAAAATGAGTCAAAGGTCACTGCCAGACGCGGCAGAAAGCCAAAATCCTCAAGAATGCCGAAGATAAGGTAAAAAGCGAGGAAGTACGGGAAGACCAGAACAACGGATATGTATATGCCTGTGGTGAGAATGCCGAAAGAACGCATTATGTCGTTGCCCTGTCCAACAAGAAGTGTTTGCGCCAATTCCCACGGTATTGCCGCGATCAGTTTGAGTACTGCGGGCAGATAGTAATGGTCAAAAAGCGGTGTAAGTACCTGATTGATCAGTGTCTCCCCAATGGTCCGTATTCCCCAGAAGGTGAGAACCAGCATGAGAAGCGCTGATACCAAACCTCCGGCCGGATGCAGGGTAAAGTCACTGAGTATTTCCAACAGGGTATGATGACGATGGCTCAGTTTCTGAACCTGCGATATTATTCCACCTATGGCAGCCCATCGATTATCAGGCGTTTCGGCATATGCGGGAACGGCCGCATGATCAAGCGCCTCCAACAGCTCACGGATCCCGGTGTTCTGCAGTGCGCTTACGGGTATTACAGGCGCCCCAAGAACTTTGGCTAGATGCGCATGGTCAATAGCAATGCCTTTGTGAATTGTCTCATCCCAAAAATTGAGGCATATCACCATGGGAATACGTTTTTCCGCGAGTTGCAGTGTCATATTGAGGTTACGCTCAAGATTCGTAGCATCCACGACGTTGATGATCATATCGCAATCGTCAAGCAGTTTGACAGTCTCCTGCTCCGCGGATGTCTCCACGTCAAGTGAATACAATCCGGGCATGTCTACAAGCTTGTACCCTGTATTTTTATGGGAAAAGTGGCCGGTTTTCACTCCAACCGTGGTGCCCGAATAATTAGAAGTGATGACGCCAAGGCCTGTTATACGCGAGAAAAGCAGGCTTTTTCCCACATTCGGGTTACCTGCGATTAGAACAGATGGCGCGGTTTTTTCCATGGCTATGATGGTCCTATGAGTTCAACAATGACTTTTTCAGCCATGCCGTGGCCGAGGGCAACAGTGGTCTGTCCAGATTTTATTACAACAGGCCCTTGCCCATAGAAGGAGTTTTTTTTCACAATGACCGATCCAATGGCAAGGCCCATTGCATTGAGCCGCTCCCGCAGTCCATGTCCTCCCTGAATTTCGATGATGCGCGCCGGATGGTCTTTGTCCAAATTGACCAGGTTGGTTGTACCTGTCTGTTTGGCGTGGCTGCTTTTTTCCATGGTGTTTTTATTCCTTTGTTTTCCTGGTGAATTTAATGAGCCGGTCAAGCGTATCGGTACTTAACGCGTGTTCCATGCCGCAGGCCTCTGCCTCGGCAATCTTGGGATTTACCTTTAGTACGCTGGTGAGGAATTCGACAAGCGCGCAATGGGCCGTATAGATTCCCTCCGCAGTTCTTCTGCCTTTTTCAGTTAGTGTGATATATCCATAGTGCTCGTGTGTTACAAAACCTTCGTTTTCCAGCACGTGCAACGCGTTGTGGGCGCTTGGCATGCTCACGCCTCTTTTTTTACTGATATCTTTCAGCCGGACAGCGGGAACTTCTTTGTCGAGGATCAGAATGGTTTCAAGGTAATCTTCTATGCTTTCGCTTGAGGCGCCGGACATATTAGCCTCCCATAACAAAATTAGTCTTAGCTAAATTATATAAAAAAACAATGGAGGTAATCAAGATTGTTAGAGTATGGGTTATTTCAGGATCCTGCCGGTGGTGGACATGCTCAGAGTCACGTGTTTGACGCCTGTATTGGCCTTGAGCGCGTCTGCGAGTTTCTGGATTTCCGAGGCGCGACCTTTGACAGCGATTATCTCGAGGCAATTATGATGATCGAGGTGCACATGTTGGGAAGAGATGATTGAAGGTTGGAAATCGTGCTGGATTTCCATGAGACGGTTGACCAGGGTCCGCTTGTGGTGGTCGTAGGACATGGTGATAGCGCCTGCGACCTCGTCCTTGCCTTCCCATTGTTTTCTGACCAACGCCTCACGTATAAGGTCGCGGATGGCCTCGGAACGATTGCGATAATTCTGCTTCCGTATATGGGAGTCAAAGTCTTTGATCAGGTCTTGTTCCAAGGAAATACCGAAGCGGTACAACGAACTCATGGCATAAAATATACATAAAAACGATGTGATAACCATATCTTCTGGCGACTTCCCGGTCGCTAATTGTATTTTAATCGCATTGCACATGGAAATCACAAGCATTGCTTTTAATATCCGCAAGTTGAGGCAGCGTAAGAGTTTCACGGTCGAAGCGCTGGCAAAAAAGGCCGGTGTCACCAAAGGCTTCATTTCCCAGGTAGAAAATTTTCGGACAGTACCCTCCCTGCCCCTGCTCTATAAAATAGCCCAGGCGCTCGATGTCGAACCCGCAACCCTTCTTGCCCAGGATAAGGAGACCCGCACCTATGTTATCACCAGAAAAGACCATGGGCCGGTGATTGAACGGGAATTTCCCGAATCCGGTTTTGTCTACAAAGCGCTGGCGAACGAGAAAAACGGCAAAATCATGGAGCCTTTTACCATTGAAATGCCTCCTCATTCAACCCGTAAAAATGTGACCACCACGGGTGATGAGTTTTTTTATATGCTTGAGGGCAAGGTCGATTTTTTCCTGGGACGCGACAAAGTTTCCCTGCAGGCGGGGGATAGCCTCTATTTCGACGGCACAGTGCCCCATCATCCTGAAAACAACGCATCGAAAAAGGCCCTTGCCATCATTATTTATGCCATTAAGCAGGGCTGAACACGCCATGGCCCCTTTACCTATAAACTGGTGCAACCCCTATGCTGGCAAAGGGCGGCTGCGCCTCAAGGGCAATCTCCATACGCATACGGACGCAAGTCAGTGCGGCAGAATTCCGATTACACGAGTGCTCAAAACTTATGAGAAGATGGGGTATGGCTTTCTTTCCATCACTGACCATGACATGGTGACCCCGGCCTGGCAACAAAGGACAAAGCTCATCATTTTTCCCGGCAATGAAATCGATTTTAATGGAAAGCATCATACCTGCGTGGTGCAGCGGCCCGGAGGAAACATCCATTACACGAAATTCAGCGACCAGAAAGAAATAGTTGCGCGCAATTATGAGGCAGGCGCGCTGGTTACGCTCAACCATCCTGATTGGGAGATAGAGGAGCATTATACAGCTTCGCATCTTCTTCATCTCAATCCCTATACCGGGATCGAGATTTATAACAGTGTGGTCGAACGGCTCGATGGCGCATCACTGTCAACCGCCAAGTGGGACAGGCTCCTTGACCTTGATAAACGCGTATTGGGATTCGCAAACCAGGATTTCCACCGCCTGTCCGACGCTATTGATTGCTGCAATGTTGTCATGGTCAGGGAAAAGATCCCGGACGCAATTTTTAACGCACTGCAGACCGGGTGTTTTTACTGTTATTATGGCGTGTCCATTACCGATATTGGCAGGAAGAAGGACACTGTTTTTGTTAAAACGAAGAACGCCCAGCTTATTCGCTTTGTTGGCAACGGCGGCATCATCTTCAAGAAGATGAAGGGGAAGAGCGGGTCATTTAATTTTAAAGATCTGCCTGAGGTGAAATATATCCGCGTCGAATGTCTGGGATTTGGCGAAGCCATTTCCTGGAGCCAGCCGTTTTTCAGGGTTTGAGGCACGAGGCTAGAGGCGCGAGGAACGAGGCTACTTCGCGGCATTGTATCTATTGGGCCATTCGTTCCAGGTCTTAAACGTTGGCGCCTCGGCGCAGCCTCCAGTCTCGATCCTCGATCCTCGATCCTTCCTATAACATCCACGGACTGGTCCATTCCTCATCATTCAGGAATTCCTTGTCCCGCAGCATTGCATCGACTTGGGCAATCAGGCTTTCTTTATCCTTTGGAAATCTGCCCTCGAGGGGCAGGGGGTTCGACGTATGGTTGCACCTGAAAACAGTATGATTGAGTTCAAAACCTAAAATCATTTCTCGCAGTTCCAGCAGAATCTCTTCTTTGTTTAATTGGATAAAATGGCCTTTCGATATGTCCTGCACCAACGCTGTTCCGGGCACAGGGATCATGGTCAATAGAGACAGAATTGCCGGCTGCATGGCGTTTACTATTTTAATAGTATCCTGCGCATGCTCCTGGGTTAGCGCCTTGCCACCAGCACCGAGCAATACCATGACTGAGCATTTCAGGCCGCACTGGTTTGCCAGTTGGACAGCTTCGATTGCCTGTTCCGCCGTATCTTTTTTCTTGAGAATCTTCAATACCTCGTTGCTGCCGCTTTCAAGGCCGATGTAAAGGGTGTTTAGCCGCAGTTCTTTCAGCCTTTTTAATTCAACCGCGCTTTTACCAAGGATCGAAGAACTGTTCGCGTACATGTTCACACGCGCAAGATGGGGAAAGGCATCGTGTATGGCCTTCAGGATCGCCTCGATCCGGTCAAACCGCATGAACATGACATCGCCATCAGCCAGAAAGACCCGTTTTTCATTTCTGTAGTGTTCTTTTGCCCATGCGATGTCAGAGAATGTTTCGATGGGGTCGCGTTCGCTATATTTTTTTCCCTTATACATGCCGCAGAAGGTGCAGGTGTTGTTGGGACACCCGTACGCTGCCTGAAAAATGAGGCTGTTCGCCTCTGCCGGAGGCCGGAAGAGCGGCTCTTTA
Source organism: Candidatus Raymondbacteria bacterium RIFOXYA2_FULL_49_16 (assembly GCA_001789205.1). Lineage (GTDB taxonomy): Bacteria > Fibrobacterota > OXYB2-FULL-49-7 > OXYB2-FULL-49-7 > XYB2-FULL-49-35 > XYB2-FULL-49-35. The sequence goes on from MFYT01000070.1 coordinate 97,652, forward strand.
TAACGCATGACCATCAGATTTTACCATAACAAAAGATATACTGATAATATTATTTTATCCGAATGGAACTCAAGACGAATTTTACGCTGTACCGGCGCATGCTCGGATATATGGCGCCGCATCTGCACCTTGCGGTCCTGGGCATTCTGTTTATCCTGCTGTTTACCGTGTCAAGTTCAGTCGGCATTTTTACCCTCAAACCCCTCTTTGACGGCATTCTCACGAAAAGCAAGGCCGATCTCATTCAGTCAGAGAAAAACGCTACTCCGGGCCACGCAATGACGTATGCACGGGAGTTCGGGGCTTTGGCGTACAGTGAAATCGTCCAGGTTGTGCGCAGGGAAAAGGGATTCAAACAGGTCAAAAACGAGTTTGGCGCGCATTTCAACGGGTATCTCCGCACCGGTTCTGTTTCAAGCATCCTCATGCTCACGGTGTTCATGATCGTGGCCGGTGTGGGAGTCAAATGCTTCAGCGAGTACAGCAAGAACATGTTTTTCCTGCGGCTCAATTTGCGCATCATGAAACGCGTGCGCATGGACATATACGAGAAGGTCATGGGTTTCTCAATGCCCTTTTTCAACGAATACAAGATCGGTTTCCTTATGAACCGGATCATCAACGAAGTGGGCATCATGCAGTCGCTCATCATCACCACCGCGTCGGCCATGATCACCAATATCGCGCAGGTGCTCTTTTTCTTCGTCATCCTCATTGTCATGGACGTGAAACTCACCCTCATCCTCATGCTCTGTTTCCCGCCGCTGGTGTACATGCTCGACAAGGTTGCAAGCTACCTCAAGGGCTTTCAAAGCAGGCTTCAAAACCTTGTGGGGACCATCATGTCCGTGGTGCAGGAAACCCTTACCGGTATCAGGCTGGTCATTGCCTCGAACAAGCAGAAATACGAGGTGCAACGGTACGAAAAGGCCGTAGACGAATTCCAGTCAGTGACAAAGAAACTCTCCAAATTTGATTTCCTCGCTGCTCCGCTCTCCGAGTTCGTCACCACTATCATTGGCCTGGGCATTGTGGTCTACGCGCTCAAGAGCAGGGTCATGAATCCCGAATCCTCAATGACCAGCGGCGATTTTGTCGTGTACGTTGCCTTCATGTTCTCCATGATGCGGCCCATCAAGGCACTCAACTCGTTTCTCGTCAGCTTCCAGAAAGGTATGGTGGTGGCGGGCAGGGTCTACGATATACTCGATCGCGATCCCATCATCAAAAACAGTGACAATGCCGTAACTCTTACCGAGTTCAAGGATTCCATTGAGTTCAGGAACGTCGTCTTTTCCTATGCAAGGGACAAGCAGGTGCTCAAAGGCATCAATCTTACCATCAAGCGCGGCGAAATCGTTGCGCTGGTTGGTTCATCTGGAGGCGGCAAGACCACGCTCGTGGACCTGCTTCCCCGGCTCTATGACCCTGATTCGGGAGAAGTGATCATTGACGGACGAAATATCAGCGAATACACGCTAGAATCATTGCGCGATCGCATGGGCGTGGTCACCCAGGAGACCATACTTTTCCACGATACGGTACGCAACAATATCGCATATGGCAGTCCTGCCGCGTCTCTCGACGATCTCCGCAAGGCCGCGGCAGTGGCCAATGCCCTTGATTTCATTGAGGAACTGCCCAACAAATGGGACACTATCATTGGCGAACGCGGGACCCTGCTTTCCGGTGGCCAGCGCCAGCGGCTGTGCATTGCCCGGGCTGTGCTGCGCAATCCCGACATCCTTATTTTTGACGAAGCCACGTCAGCCCTCGACAATGAATCAGAGGCAAAGGTGCAAGAAGCCATTGATAATCTTATCAAGAACCGTACCGCTATTGTCATTGCGCACCGGCTGTCAACCATCAGGCGGGCTGATAACATCGTGGTCGTGGATAATGGCTCAATCGCCGAGACCGGAACGCACGATGATCTTATGAAAAATGACGGTATTTACAAACGCCTCTACAACCTTCAATTCCGCGATCGGGCGTGGGGGTGATTTCATCTGTGTCTAAAAAATGCCGATAATATACTCTAAGAAGGCGTTACGGCTTTTATGGAGGTGTTATGGTTGCATTTTTCGCTTATTTTATCCGTCTTATTCTTTGGGTATTCCGGTCTAAAAGTTCCCTTCTTTGTGAAATCGCCTTGCTGAGAAAAGAGAATGATATCTTGCTGCGAAAAATTGGCAGGAAACGTATCTATTTCAATATTTATGATAAACTATTCCTGGTTGCCCTAAATAAGGCGGCTGCCATTAAAGAACGGATCACCATCATTAAACCCGAGACACTCCTCTATTGGCAACGAGCAATGATCAAGCGGTTCTGGACATTCAAACAAGAACCTGCCAAAAGAGGCCGAAAACCCGTGGCAACAGACATCAAGAGCCTGATTCTTTCCATGAAGAACGATAATCTGCTCTGGGGTATTAAAAGAATTCAGGGAGAGTTGCTGAAACTGGATATTACCCTGGATACGAAAACAATTAGGAATATTCTGAGAACATTCAGACAAAAGGGAAAAGTTCGGCGTTCGTTGACCTGGAATACATTTCTCAAAGCCCAGGCACATGCGCTGTTCGCCATGGACTTTTTTACGGTTGACACCATTTTAAATAAACGGCTGTATGTTTTTGCAATCATAGCTCATAATACACGTGAAATTGTGAGATATGCCGTAACAGAGAACCCGGTCAAGGAATTTGTCCGGCAACAATTGATTGTATTTAGCGAGTCAGTACGTTTGCCTGCGTATATTATTCACGACAATGCTTCCATGTTCAATGTGGATTGTTCGGCCTACGATCTTGTGCCGGTTTCAACGTTCGTGGAAGCCCCGAACATGAACAGCATTATGGAACGCTTTGTCGGTTCAATCCGGCGTGAGGCATTGGATAATTTTCTTATAATAAGCCGGAATCAGGTCCAACGAATCATTGATGAATATATAGAATTCTATAATTGTCGGAGACCGCACCAGGGAATTGAACAGCGTGTTCCCGGGCCAATGATGAGAGGGAGAGGCGCTACCATCAGTATAGCGCCTGTATTAGGCGGTTTGCATCATCATTGCGACAGGGCCGCCGCGTGAAGGGAGGGCTGTTCATGGAGAATGGAGCCTGAGAAGATAAAACAGTGGAAAAAGGGCAAGCGTATTTTTATAGCGAGATGAAAAAGAAGTTATACATAGAAACATCGGTGTGGAACCAGCTCTATAGAAGCAACCGTCCAGACTGGCATGAGATCACAAAAAAGTTCATGGGTGTGATGCAAAGGACAGACGGATATGAGCTTTACATATCCAATTATGTCTTTATCGAGCTTGAAGAATGTTACGATGAGAAAAAGAAGGTGCTGTTGCAGTGGATACAGATGGAGGACAGCATCGAATGCGAGGCATTGATGGAAAAATACTTTGAGGCGGGCATACTTGAGCCGACAAAAGCGAACCGGTATTATGACGCAGCCCATGTTGCGGCGTGTTCAGTGGGCGGTATTGAATATCTGGTGACCTTTAACTTCAGGCACCTGGTAAAGGTACAGAAAATAGACGCTTTTAACGGCGTGAATCTGCTTCATGGGTATGGCTCCTTGAATTTTGCGACCCCTGAAATGTTTTTGCCCGAGGAGGAATACAATGGATCCTTATAAGACAATCGAGGAAGTATGGGACTGGCGGAAAAAGGCCTATGCCAAACTGGATGATTTGCCGGCAAAGAAACGCGTTGCAGAAATAAATAAAGTCGGCGGCAAATATGCGCGGCAATTGAAACTGAAGACCGTACACCAGGAACTTACCGTCAGGTAATGGTGCAAATGCGGACCCGTGGGGGTGTTTTATTTCATCCGCAAAAAAGGTAAGAAATGAAAAAACCTCTTTCTGCTATACTGATAGCCTCTCTGCTGCTTGTTCCGTTGGCGCCTCAGAAGACCGAAGCAGGAGTTTTGGAGGGAGCTTTAATAGGAGGCGCCGTCGGTGCTGTTGTGGGACTGATAATGTATGCCGCAAAACCCCATGAAAACAAAATGCCTGCAGAAGAGCCGCCGTCTTCGGAAAATAGTCAGAACGTTGATACTGTGGTAAGCGATAGTACTAACGTGATCCATCCAGCACTTGCCCAATAGACTTCAAAGCCCTGAAAGTTGGGTATTACCATTTTTGGGTATCCCATATTTCAGACGGCAAATAATTAGATGGCGAAAACCCTGACCAATACCCGTCTTATCTTTTCCCTCGTTAGTGTTCAATACGCCTGTTTTTGGTTTTGGGGTTGACAACGAGTTGACATCTCTGGGTATATTTGGGGTATATTTGGGGCTATTTCGTGCTATTGCGATAAATTCGGCAATAAATAGCAAAGCCCTCTAATTCATTGGAATTAGAGGGCTTTACAGTACGCCTGACAGGAGTTGAACCTGTGACCCGCTGATTAAGAGTCAGCTGCTCTACCAACTGAGCTACAGACGCAAGAGCAATAAAAATACTTTCAGCCAGGCGCGATTTTCAACTATTACGTTGCATCCACTATCCTGGCATTCACTGTGGACTTTTCCATTCCTTCGATCCGGTGGATGACCATGAGCACGCCGGCGCAGAACCAGAAAACCAAGTCACCCGGGTGGGAGGCAATGTGTGTGCCGGTTGTGTTGATGACGCAAAACATGAAAAACATGGTCAGGCATCCCTGGATAATCACCCGTTTGACGCGCTCCTCCTCATCGAAATAGATCCTGAAACCTACGAGAAAAATGCGTATCATAATAATGAATGCCAGGACAAGGCCTGGATACCCGAGCCAGTAGAGGGTTGAAAAATAATAACTGTGCGCGTCGAACGACCCCGTACCCCATCCAATGGGACCCTGGGGAAGAATGATTGAATTGCGCGCCACCATCTGCCACATGCTAAAGCGCGATACCATGGAATATTCCTCGAACGGATTGGTGACGGCCGAGATGCGGTCAGTGACCAGAAGGTCGGTGAGTGTTTTTTCCTGCTTGCGTTGCGATGTCGCACCCTGCAGCAAGAATGCGTCGAAGCCTTGTGTGCCGCCCGTAAAGAGTTCGAGCAGGGTTGAGCCTGCCATGAATACAATGACCACGATTGTCAGCAATACGACCTTGATCTTTACCGTGGAGCGCTGTGCCATAAGGAACCAGAAGACAATACCCGCGAGAAGTCCAGTCCAGTTCGAGCGAACTGATGTTATCAGCAGTGCTGAAATCATGAAGGGAATGGTAACCAGGTATAAAACCCTGGCCCGGCTTTTATCAATGAGATACAGGCAAAGACAGGCGGTCATGGAAATGAGCATGTAATCCGCAAGACAGGCGGGAGACGCGAAAATGGAGAAGGGCCGCGCATTACCGCCGATAAAGAGGGTGACGAATTTCTCCCGCATCACATCGAGCCAGAGGATCTCAAAAGTAGAATAGCCGAAAATCAACTGTTTTATGCCGTAGAGCGAGGCGGCAAACCCGATGAACGCGATTATTTTGAAACATGTGACGACCTGGCGTGCCGACGAGATGAAGTGCGCGGTAAAAAAAAAGCAGAGAATGTACAGCGCCGCGAATTTGAATTCATGGAGACCGTCAGTCATTGAAACGGTATTGGCCACGAAGCAGCGGATTAGCTGATAGACAAAATAGATCCAAAGAAGAGGGCCAACAGCCGGGTCTTCGAGAAAGGTCTTTTCCCTTTTTCTGAGCCGGTCAAAATAGACAAGCGTAAGAAAAGCGATGATTGCGTCGGGGATCAGAAGAAGAAGATCATTAGTCGGCCGCACATACAGCAGATAGTAGACCCGCCTGATAAGAGGGATAAAGGGAACAAAGGCGAACAGCAGGTAAATGCCCAGGCGGGGGAATTTAAGCACGGGAATGGCGCAGCAGAGAATGAAGAACACCAGGACATCGCGGCGTGTGGGAATATCGAATATTTTTTTTGCAATAAGCTGGCCAGCGGTTACAGCGAGTGCCACGAACAGGACCGCGGGCAGCAGCCGGGAGGTGTCGATACCCCCCTTCTGGTCGTCAGACAATAAGTTCATGATAGAGTTCCAGGTAGCGGGCAGCAATGGTCCTTATGTCAAATGCCTGGGCCCGTGTACCGCCGGCCTGGGCCAGAGCGTCGCGCGCGGTTTTGTCTTTGAGCAGTCCGCACACAGTGTCAGAAATCCGTTCCAGGCCGCAGATAATCCCATTTTTCCCGTTTTCCAGGACAAACGACGCCCCGGTGTTGGGTGTGGATACCACGGGCGTGCCGCACGCCATGGCCTCGGCAAGAGGAAGGCCAAACCCCTCATATGTTGAAAGCGAACAGAGGACCCATGCTTTTTGGTAGAGTGTAATCAATGTATCCTCATCGATATTTTTAAAACAGTGTATTCCCGCACCTTCCTCGAACCCCGCGCCTACGGTCCACAGTACCGCGTCAGGCGCTTGTTGTCTGATGCGCTGGTACACCGCAGCCATGGCTTGCCCGCGTTTCCGGCCCTGCGCGGATCCAACGAAAAGGATCGCGGGCCCCGGATTTTTCTCATTGGCGGGGCGGTAGGCGAGCAGATCCACCCCGCAAGGCACAATATGGCCGATATAGGGAAGATATTTTTTTGTTCCCGGTGATATCGAGACCCGCACATCAGCGGCCGCAAGGCCCGCAAGTTCCCCGAGCCAGAACAAGGATTGTTCCAGGGCGCGCAGCGGATTGCGGGCGTGGAGCGCTTCGCCCAGCGCGGAGCCGTAATAGGTGCGCACCTGGGGGCCTTTACCGAACATGAAAAAATTATCTCCATGCGCATGGACAATGTCGAATCCATGTAGCGGGATCCTGGAAAAATACCATCCTAAAAGAAAACGTTCTGTCAACCTTATACTGCGCAGAGAGGGGGGCATGGGGCAGGGCCGTACCTCGTAGAGAGCGCTGTCTGGTTTTTCGCTCAGTGAAAAGACGGTCACGGTCTGGGAAAGGCGTACCAGCTCATTCGCAAGAAGATGAACCTGTTTCGCCACGCCGCCATGTTTTTCCGGCGGAAGGTCGCGCTGAAAAAAAGCGATATTCATGCGAGCGCCTCCGCAATGCCGCGGGCGATGATTCCAGGCGCCATGTGCGCGTTGTATAGCTCGCGGCCAGCGCGGGCGATACGGTCCGCGCGGTCGGGGCCGGCTTCGAGCGTTTGGATGGCCGTGGCCAGGCCGTCCGCGGTCCCATCGAAGAAAAAGACGTTTTCATCGTGGATAAACAGGTCATCGGTCCATGCGCTCCGCGTGGCAATAACGCACAGGCCGGCCGCAAGCGCGGCGGCGGTCGAACCCTTGCGCAGACTGATGCCCCGTTTATCGCACAAGACAAAATACCTGATCTTCATCAACTGGCGTGCCGCGTCCGCGGGGGAGCAATAGCCGGTGAAGAACTCCCGCATTGCGTGCAGCCTGGGAGGGGCGTTGCCGATGAAGAGCGGCCGTTTGTCCGGGAAGCGGCGCATGGCCTCGAATACTGTATCAAGGTCAAAGTCGTGGTGAAAGGAACCGAGCGATCCCAGAAAGAATTCCTTGAATACCGGAGGGCCTTCGTAGGCCGGGATGTTTGAACAGACCGGGAGCATACGTACCTGCAGGCCATAGCGGTCCCGCAGGAAACGCGCACGGTGTTGAAAGGTGACCACCGGCACACGGGTGAGTGTAAGACACGCCAGGTCTTTGAAGAAATTATAGGGACGCTGCACACTGTTCCTTGCCAAGCCTTTGTATGCGGGAAGAAAGAGTTCGTGGAACACGGTCAGGGTACGCACGCCTTTTTGCCGCAGCAGCAGAAGCAGGACCGGGGCGAAGAGGCTGCGCCACCGGTAGATGTTTGGCGTGTATTGGAGCACCGCGGCGGTACAGCCTGACTTTACAATACGATTAGCAAGCGAAAAAGCGCCGCAAAGGGTGAAGGTGCATCCGGTGAATTCCTGGACCCGGGCAAGGGACGAAAGCGTCTTTCCGATGATGACGGTATAATCGGCGACACCGCCGCGCTGGTATTCCCTGTCCGGGACAATAAGCGCTATATTCATAGATATTGCCCGCATAGCTATAAATAGATTATTTTAAATCCCGAAAGAAACAGGAATAATCAAAGAGTCTCAATGAACAAATACTCGATAGCGTTTATTTCACCGGGCGGAAATCTCCTGCACCGCCTTGTCATGGCGAAAAACGAAGACGAGGCGCTCCGCACCTTTTTCAAAGAGGTGAACCTCGCCAGTTACAGCCAGGATGAGGACGGTTTCTACTATTTCAAGGAGGATTTTTCTTTCGGTGAACGTCCAGCGGGAAGCATCATCCAGCTCAATTAGCGCCGCGGCCATTCTCAGCTAACTTCGGCATAATTTAGTTGTCTGCATTGGTGCGGTAAACTATATTTATTCGCGTATGAGAGCGCCGTTACTTCTTCTTTTGCTGCTGGGGTCTTTCTGCTTTGCCCAGCTCGATTTCAAGGACGATGAAAACGAACGCATGAAATACGGCCTTTCACAGGCCGAGTGGCAAAAATATAAGGAATCGGGCATCTCAAAGTCTAAGTTCGAATCGCTCATACGGTGCGGCATTTCCATCAACGAATATATCAGCCGCCCATGGATGACCGTTGGCGTCAGCGAAGACCAGTGGCTTTCTGAACGATGCCAGGGTCTTGGCGACGAGGACATTCAGGCCTTTCACGAAAAGGGCGAGACCGACGTTTCCACTATTGTTTCCTTTGTTCTTCCGGGGTTCTACCACTGGAAGTCAAAATCATACGGAAAAGCCGCTCTCTTTTCATGCGCTTTCGCAAGCTCCATTGCCTTGTATTTTGCCGTCAGGGACGAGGAATATCCGCGCAGCACAGGCGCCAACAACCAGACCATCGTTGATACCGTGTCGGTCAGCTATCCGGTTTTCCTTCTCATTGGGGTTACTGACATGGTGGCCAGCGCTGTCTTTGCCTACCGCGATGGACGCAAATCAGTGCAAGAGCAGAAAGACGCTGATCAGGAGCAGTCGTCGCTGCCGCTCAGACTCTATTACAAACCTGAAGGCGCTGTAGTGGGTCTTATCTACGCACGTTCCTTTTAACACAGCCCCGTTGTTTCCTGCTCCCCCTTGAATTTTCCCTGAGAAAAGATTATACTTTTAAATGCTATGACACGGTGTTCTTCATCCTTTCTGATATTCTTTTCAGTCATTGTTTTTTCAGCATTTGCCCAGGACTACGTGAGTAAAAAAGAAGCTTTTTCGCGCAACTCCCTTCTAGGCGGTCAGAACGCCATGGGCTTGCAGCAACCAGCTGGTTCAGGCCTGCTCGACGCCTCCCATCTCACCATGCACCAGAGCTATACCATGAGCTACGCCTCAAACGGTACGCAGGGAGACATGACTGGGCTCTATCTCAACAGGCTCCAGTATCAGTTCTCGGTCCCAGTCACGCTTCAGGTCGATGTTGGCTTGTTCCACAAGCCCCTGGCGCTTGCGGGCAAGGAGAGCGGTTTTGGCACAGGCGGGCAGGATGCAGTGCTCACTGTCCCGCGGATCGGCCTGTTCTACAAGGCCTCGGAAAATCTTTTTATGTCCTTTGAATACATCAATATCCCGGCAGGGTATTCATCCATGTTCATGCCCTATGGTGCCGGATATGGTATGTTCTCTTCGCCCGGATATCAGCGTCCATTGGCCCGTCCTCAATCCGAATAAATGAAATATCTCTATGTCGGTCTTATTGTCCTGCTTGCCGGACTTGGCGTCTTCTTTTTTATTCAGACAAAGGGCCATGGCGCATCAGGCGGCATAGCGCCTTCAATTCCCCACATTGGATCAATTCAGATTCTGAACGGCTGCGGCAAGCCCGGCGCTGCCGGCGTTGTAGGCGATTTTTTACGCAAGAAAGGGTTTGACGTCAAAGAAACGGACAATGCGCCAGACTGGAACTACGGTGAAACTATTGTTGTTTCCCGTTCCGCTGACACAACAGTCGCCAGCCAGGTGGCTGAGGCGCTCAAAACCCCGAATGTTATGCGACTCCGGAACGACCAGGGGCTTTTCGACGTGACAATTTTCGTGGGGCGCGATTTCAACGAACGCGTGAGGACTGGGACCGGGAAGTGAAACACCTCTTTTTCTGCGCTGGCGAATTATCGGGTGATCTTCATGCCGCAAAGGTTGTCGCGCGACTGCAGGGCCGGTTCAGGGTTTCGGGAATCGGCGGCGATGCCATGGCTGGCGCTGGCCAGGAGACGCTCCATCATATCCGTGAAACAGCGGTCATGGGGTTCTTGGAGGTGGCGCGGAACTATCCCCGGCTCAGGCGCATTTTAAAAAACGCCTGCTCATTTCTCTCACAGCAGAAACCCGACCTGCTTGTGTGTGTTGACTATCCCGGGTTCAACCTCAAGCTGGCCGCGCATGCGCGCGACCTTGGCATTCCGGTGTTGTACTACATTGCGCCAAAGGTGTGGGCGTGGGGAAAGGGGCGCATTGGGAAAATGCGGAAAGTTGTTGACCGATGCGCGGTCATTTTTCCCTTTGAGGAGGAGTTTTTTAAACAGCGGGGCATTGACGCTCAGTTCGTGGGAAATCCGCTCCTTGAACAATCAGCCGCGTCCGGACAAAAGCCGGATTTTCGCCAGGCGCTGGGCATTGCCCCGCGGGCGCGCGTACTGGGCATTCTGCCCGGCAGTCGCGAGCAGGAGGTGCGCCGCATGCTTCCCGCCATGGCCCAAGCCGGCAGCCAGCTTTGCGCCAGGGGCGCGTTCGATATGTGCGTGGTTTCCCGCGCGCCCGGGGTTTCCCGGGAGTTGGTCGCATCGTGCGCCAGAGCGGCCGGCGGGCTCAGTGTATGGGAGGGCGGCACAGGAAGTCTCCAACGTGAGGCGGATTTTCTCATTGTTAAATCAGGCACCGCCACGCTTGAGACCGCGCTCGAACGCAAGCCCTTCATCGTGGTATACAGGACATCGGCGTTTTCGGCTTTCATTGCCCGGTCAGTGCTCCGCATACCCGATATATCGCTGCTCAATATTATCTGCGGCAAGCGCGTGGTGCCTGAGTTGCTCCAGGAGGAGGTCACGGCCCATGCCATGGTCCAGGAGACCCTGGCCATATGGGAGAACGAGGCCAGGAAGCGCGATATCCTTGAGCAGGAAAACCGGGCCAGGGAACTTCTGGGAACAAAAAAGCCTTCATATGAAGTGGAACACATGATAGAGGAGATGGTCAATGGATAAATTTGTCATTCACGGAGGCGGCAAGCTGCGCGGAACCATTATGGTTGGCGGATCGAAGAACGGCACACTGCCCCTTATGGCGGCAGCGCTTCTGACCAAGGGAGTCACCTCCATCAGTGGGAGTCCCCACCTGCAGGACGTGGCCACCATGTCCAATGTGCTGCGCGTTTCAGGCGCGCGCGTCTACGGTAAACGGCACGAACTTAAGATCGATACTGCCACATGCAATCATTTCGAGGCGCCATACGACTTGGTAAAAACCATGCGCGCGTCATTTTATGTGCTTGGGCCGCTGGTAGCGCGCTATGGCAGGGCGCGTGTGTCCCTGCCCGGCGGCTGTGCGTGGGGACCCAGGCCGGTGGACCTTCATCTCAAGGGGCTCGAGGCCCTGGGAGCGCAGATCAAGAACGACCATGGATACATTGAGGCGCGCGCAAAATATCTGGTCGGCGCGACCTTTGAGTTCGACAAGGTGAGTGTGGGCGCCACAGCGCAGCTTGTCATGGCGGCAACGCTGGCGCGCGGGGTCTCGCGGTTGGTGAACACGGCCAAGGAACCGGAAATACTCATGCTGGTGCAGATGCTGCGAAAGATGGGCGCGCAGATACAGGAACTGCCTGACGGCCTCAAAATTACCGGGGTACGGAAACTCAAACCCGTGCACATCACGGTGATGCCGGATCGCATTGAGGCGGGGACGTATATTGCCGCGGCCACGCTTGCCGGCGGTTCGCTCAGGATAGAAAACTGCCCCATTGACCATCTTTCCGCGGCCATGGATGTTTTTTCCCGCGCGGGCGCTGTTATGAAAAAAGCCGGTCCCCGGGTGCTGGTTGTCCAGGGACCCAAAGTCATCAAGCCCATGGAAATATCCACCGCGCCCTTCCCGGGTTTTCCCACAGACCTTCAGGCCCAGCTCATGGCAGTGTTGTCCATGGCGCGCGGCACCAGTATTATCACCGATACTGTGTATCACGACCGGTTTACGCATGTTGCGGAGCTCAAGCGCCTGGGCGCGGATATTTCTGTGAGCGGCAATTCCGCGATTATACAAGGGGTCGCCTCTCTTACCGGCGCTGAGGTCATGGCCACGGACCTGCGCGCCAGCGCCGCGCTGGTCATCGCTGGTCTCCGCGCCAGGGGAACCACCAAACTCGACCGGGTCTATCACATCGACCGCGGATACGAGCATATTGAGGAAAAATTCAATGCTGTGGGAGCGCGGATAGAAAGAATAAAAGAAGCGATGTAATAGAAATTGGAGAGTAAAAGGGTCAGAGGGGTAAAGGTCCCCTTTGAGGAACTGCTAACCGCCTTTGACCCTCTGGCCCTTTCCTTCAGAACTTGCAGTTGAGCGCAAAGCGCTGAGATCCCGACAGGTCCATATAGGCCGATTCTTCGAGAGGGAAATATTCATACGAATAATCCACGCCAATGCTCATGGTCTTCATCCTTACATCGAGGCCAAGGCCCGCATGGTACCGGCGGTGGGAGTTCATGGAAAAGTACTGCGACATGCCAAGACGCAAGGCAAGCGCGTCAAAGAGCCATTTTTCCATGCCCAGGCCCACATGGTCTTCAGTGTCGAGATAGATGCTCTTGTTGCCGTCGAGCACAAGATTGAGGCTGTTTAACACACGATAGTGGCCGCCGATAAGCACGCTCATGGGAACGCCCTCGTTGTAGTCTTTGCCCGTTGACACGTTCCGGTATTTCACTGTACCCGCGATATCGCGGATGAGCAGCGCGGCGGTGATGCGTTCCGAAAGCTCGAATTGCGCGCCAAGGTCGACAGACGCGCCGAAACCGCCGCCCGAGACCGCGAAATCTTGCCACGCGTAGATGGAATCCTCGGCTTTGTTTGCGGTCATCATGAGAAATTTCACGTTAACACCGACTGAAATTGGCCGCAGCCTCTCGGAAAGATCGTCAAAGACCTTTGCCACGCTGGTGATGACCTGGGTTTCATTTGAGCCAATACCGCTGCCGCTGGACGTGATGAGCGCCTGGCCCGCTGAGACCGTCCGGGTCACTTTATTTACGTAGCCGGAATAGACATAGGGGAGCGAACCTGATCCGTAGGTGTAGTGCATGTATCCTGCGGTAAATGTCCGGCCTTTGACTCGCACCATGCCCGCGGGGTTGTAGACCATGGCGTTGGCGTCGTCGGAGAGCGCGATAAAGGCGCCGCCCATGCCATGGGCGCGCGCGGAATAGGAGAGGTCGGCAAAGGCGCCATGCTGGCGCGACACGGTACCCATGTCATAGTCCGCCACCTCGGAAATGGCGCTGTTTTTTTCGCCTGAGGGAGAGAACGCGCCGCTTGCCGCGCCCCAGATAAAGGCAGCGGCTGTTGTGAGGCCCGCGGCAAGGAACCACTCCTTCTTGTTGTTGACTTCCTTGCCTTTGTATTTGATGAGCTGGAGCGATACGTCTTTGACCTCGAGCCCGAGGAGCTGGAGGACGCCCGCGCGTGCCAGTTCTGGCAGCTTTGCCGGGATGCATTCGGCCGCAATGGTCACCTTTGATTCAAAATCGCGGGATTCGAGATCGAACATCTTGAGCCGCAGGATATAGACCTTTTCGTCAAACCCCAGTTCGCCCACAACCACCTTGCTGACCGCGAAGGTCTGGCCCGCGTCGAGCGCGCACTGTTCAGTGTGACATTCGGCCGGAATACTCTGTTGCGCCGCGTTAAGGCGCGTGTTCATGTCCGCAGCGGAAAGCACGTAGTACATGCCTGTCTTGGTCAATTCTTCCCGCAGGGCCTTTGACACGGACGACGCCTGCATGGGGGTCGCATTGTCCTGTTCGAGTTCGAGCACAGCCAGCCGTACCAGTTCCTCTTCCTTTTCGTTCGAGAAGGCGGGAAGGACGCCAAGAAGGCCAGTCAGTGCGAGAGCGAGTATATGTTTCATTGTTTGCCTCCTTTTACCTATTTAAAGAGCACCACGGGAACGGTTCTATAGACGCGGTCAACGCCGTCGTCAACCATGATCCGGATAAAATATCTTCCGTTGCGGCTCATACGGCCATTACGGTTGGTCCCGTCCCATACATAGGCGCGCTTGAATGACTTGCTTCCGTAGAAACCGCCGGTGGTTGACAGCTTTCCCGATCCCACGTCCATGGTAGACAGGTTGACCACCATATTGCCTTCGGTATTGAAGACCGTGGCCTCGGAGAGCACGTCGATGGATTTCTGCGACGCGGTCTCGAATTCGACCCTGCATCCTTTCCATGGGGTCTCGTTGGGCGCATGGACGGTCACAAAGGGCGAAAAGGGGCTGGGGCCGACTTTGAGCGCATAGATGCCCAGGTCGATCGAATTGACCAGAAGCGCGTATTCGGCGCCATCTTCAGGATCGCCCGCGCCGCCAATGGTTGTGGTTTTAAAGAGCATCTTGGTGGCCCGGGAAACGGGCGCCACATCCAGGTTTTCATCCACATACGCGACATTTGTCTGTGTTTCCCAGGTTGTGGCGCGCTGGTTCCAGCGTCCCACAAGGATCTCTTTTCCCCGGGCAATGGCGGGTATGTCGATGTATATGTTCATTGTGTCGGCCGGGACCGTGTTGTAGGTCTCGCTGAACGACATGGTATAGACCGGGCTTACCACCTGGATTGTCTGCTGGACCGCCTTGAGCGCGGCCACTGTATTGAGGGCGGCTTCCTTCAGGTAGAATTCCTGCGGCGCATCGGGAAAGACGCGGGAGCTTATGGTCAGCAGGAAGCCGTTTCCATTTCCGGCCCAGGATGAATCGCCGGCAGCGAGGAACTGCTTTATCTTTAGGTCCGTCTGTGTGGTTTTGCCATAGGCTGATGCCGCTAAAGCTACTGTGTTGATGTAGTGGGATGGCGCCCTGAATGTGCCGCTGTTATCAATCGCAAAGCCGTATGGTGTTTCAAGCGCAGGGTCAGCGCTCCACGCGGCCACTGCGGAGAATTGCTGGTTGGAATCGATATTAACGCCCACCACGCCAAACGATGCGTCTTCACCAGAGTTAATGTCAAAGCTGTTGCCAATGATGAGCAGGGTATCGATCCGTAGTTTCTTGACCAGGAAATAGGTGGTAACCACAGTGTCCCATCCGCCTGTGGCGACCACCGTGCACCTGACTGCGCTTACCAGCGTGTCATTTATTGAGGTATTACGGGCAATGCTCAGATTCATTGATTGACTCGACCTGTTTGTGAATGTCAGGCCGGTCCGGTTGGGCGCATTCCACGAGACCCTGCTGGGCGCCACAGGCAAGAACGAGCCGTTAAGGCAGGTGACCCTAAAGGCCACTGAGGCGTTCCACGGGAGAATGGCGGGAGACGACTGGTCCCAGGCATAGGGTTCAACAGAGATGTATTTGATGCGGGCCGCTGATGGTATGCGCGTTGAAAAGAGTTTGTACCGGTTGATGTAGGCGATTGAGCCGATCCGCGCGGTGAAGTAGTATTTCATTACTGAATTGTCGACCGTGGGCAGCACTTTAAACACCAGCGTGTCGCCCGAGCGGGTAAAGGTCGAGACGCTCTTGAAGTCATTTTCCGACTGGTCGCGGTAATAGACCGCGGCAGAGGTCACGTCAGTACCAATGACCAGGGGATCATCGACAATGAGTTTCAAGCGCACGGTATCGTTGGTCAGGCCGGCTGTATCGGCAATTGCCAGGGCAATGTGCTTGAGCGGATGGTTGAGGACGATGGTCGTGTCCGTAGTGGCGGTCAGCAACGTCAGCGACAGGGAATCGATGTTGATGACCGAAGGATTGATCACCATGGTACCAACAACGTAGGTTCCCGGGCTCGCGTTGGTAAAGTCCTGCGTATAGGCGAGGTTGAGGCGCGAGGGGAATTTGATTTTGACCAGGCTTGTGCTGTCGTTCGTTGCCAGAAGGGTCTGGCCCAGCGCGTCAATCTGCCAGGACACGGTTTTGTCGCCCGCGTCGAGTGTGTCGTCGGGTACCAGGACGGATTTGAGGTAAGAGCGGCCGCTAATCGTAGTGTCAAGTATACCTACGGTGACACTTTTGGTGTTGTATCCATTCTGGCCAAAGGTGACTGTATAAGAACCGGAATCGAGCCGGGGAATGGTGTATTCGCCTGTGGCAAGTTCAGACTGGACCGTATAGGTGCCGTTCAGAATGCCTCCCTGGGCGGTTACCGTGACCTTGAGATTTGCGCCTGCAAGATCCAGCGCCTTAATGACGCCGCTGATTGTTGCGTATTCCTGAAGATATACATTGGTATCCAACGTCTGCAGCGCGGTCACCAGGACACTGATGGAATCGGTGATCAGGTTGTCCCCGGAAAAAACAAGGGTATAGGTCCCGGCGGGAAGCGAAAGACTGTACGTGTTGTCGCGCCATGTCACCCCTTTTGCCGCAGTGTCGCGGGCCGCTGAAATGGCGGCCACAACAACCCCTTCACGTCCGCTTGTCACAAAAGAGTTGGTGGTTGCGGAAAGGTGGTGGGAGGTGACGTAGGCAATGCCGTTGATCATGCCGATGCCCGAGGCTAGCGAAACATTGTAAGTCACGTTGCCTGCAACGGAGATGTTGGATATAATGCGGCTCGAAAAGCCTTCGCGCGATACCTCGAGCCCATATCCGGTGCCTTGGTCGACTGAAAAGGAGTAGTTGCCCGAATTGTCCGAATAGGCAGTGCGGATGAACGATCCGTTTCGCGAGAGTGTCACCGATGCGTTGATGATGGGTTTATACGTTACGCTGTTCGTGACGCTGCCTGAAATCAGGTTTTTAAACTTGCGCAGCACAACCGCTCCCGAGGGCGGAGGCGATTTGTTTTCATCGGCCGCTACTGTGATGCTGTATTCGGTGGAGCGCTGGTATCCGGCTTTTTCCGCAAAAACAGTCCAGCTCTCGGGCGTTACTGAAAGGTCGAAGCTGCCGGTTGACGATGAGTAGGTGACAAAGGTGTCCTGGTATTCAGAGACAGCGGTTATTTTTGCGTTTGCTATTGTATTGTTCAGGCTGTCCTTGATTACTCCGAAGATTCCCGCTGAATAGCGTTCGAGGGTAAAATAGACAGAGGGGTCGGTTTCAGTACTGGTGACCGTGATGTCGCGGCTGATGGGCACATAGCCATCGGGGTTGGCCTCTATCCGGTAGGTGCCGTAGAGCACTGATTTGCTTCCAATGCCCTGGTCGTTTGTAGGCACGTCAAAGGGCAGGCCGCCGCCCTCGAGCGGGGTAATAGCCACATTGGCGAATTTGACCGCCACGGTATCGCTGCCGATGATCTCGCGGGTACGGTAGTGGATTGTGCCAATGCCTGTAATATTGTAAAAGAAGGCTTTTTTCTTTGAAGCAATGCCAGCGCCGCTGGTGTTTTCGACAAAGACCTTCCATTCGTGCAGCACGGAATCGGCTAGAAAAGACCGTGCCTCAATGGTGACCGAGGTGTCCAGCGTATTGCGGGACCAGATAATTATACCAGCGTCAGAGTTGGTACTCGAGTCAAATATGACGTTGTACAGATAAATTTTATACAGATTGAAGGCCGGGTCGGTACAGCGCCCCCAGGAAAGGGTAATTGAATCAGAACCCGTGGTATCGACCGATACAATACCGGTACTATCATAAAAACTATGCAACTCCACGCCGCCGCTTGCCAGTGTTTTCATGGTTGATGTGTCGGGCGGCGTGACATTCACACTTCCTTTGATCACGAAGATTTTCGGAATATTGTAGGCGCGTATTGAGGTGTATTCCTTGGTGTTGCCATAGTTATTGAGCATGACCCACTGGTACTGGATGCCGGGTGTAAGGGGCGGGGGTGCGGGAAAAATCCCGGAAGGATCGGGCGATCCGTAGCGTATCTGGTTTCCCGATGAAATGACCTGCCAGATGAAGCTGGCGTTTGATATACCTTCAGTGGAGAAATCAATGGGCTGGTCTGAGAGCAGCAGATGATAATAGGGGACTCCAGGTACCGGGGTCCACTCGAACAGGGGCAGCAGATCGCTGATGGAGTCCTTGGGCGCAAGCATGGTCGCGGCCTGGTTGGTTTCGACAATGAACATGGCTTCGGTTGAGACCTTGGTCCGCGCCCTGTTTGTTACTATAAAGTAGAAGCGGCCCGCGGTCATGCTTTTTTGGTTTGTGGTTGATTTTTGAAACCGGGGTGAAAAGTAGAAGGAACGCTTGGGACTGCCAACCCCGTATGTTTGCGCGTACATTGCGCTGGTGGTGATTGCGGCGCCCCTGATTTCGGCAATCGAGTCGATGGCGGAATCGCTGAGCGCGGTATCGGCCATGAAAACATGCGTGGCGCTGTAAGGATAGTTGGCCGGGATACCGCCGCCGTTCACGGTCCCGTACAGAATGGTGAGTGATTCGTTTTCCGTGTAATAGAGCGGGTTGTTGATATAGAAATCGACGCGCACGTTTGTGCTGTCGTTGATTCCCGTGGGCGGGAATATCCAACTGACAGTGTACGAGGCTGCGCCAGACCCCGCGCTCCACAACAGGAGCGCCAGCATGCAGGCGCGCGCCGCGATCTTTGAGGCTATGCGTGTGTGTATATTCATGGGAGTGTCTCCTTATAATGGGGTTCTTCTAGAAATAATAGACAATGCCTGTTTTACCCGCGGGAATGGGCAGAATGTCGAGTTCGAGCAGTATGCGCGCCGCCCCGCCGATGGTGGTCGAGAGGTTGAGTACCGGCACCGGCACTCCGCCGAGAATGTCGATACCCGCGCTTTCGGAGAGCCAGTTCTTCTTGTTCATTTCGTAGAAGTCGATGACAAAGGCGCCTACCGTGAGGTTTGCCCTGAAAAGTGAAAGGTTCATGAGCATGACATGGTTCACTTCAAACCCGAGGTTGAGGTCCGTGACGCCCTGTTCGTCCTGGTGATATGCGGAGATGGCGCCCCGTACATAGGTATACGAAAAAGAGAGGTGGTCACGGATGAGATCGAAAGAGAGCGTATATCCTGAAGGGATTGAGAATTCGAGGTCGGTTTTGGTGTCGATTTTGAAGCTGTCGGTTTCAGCGCGGTCGAGTTTTCCTTCCAGCGTCTGCATTTTATTCATGAGTTCCGAGACATTCACATTGCCGCTGTCGTCCTGGGGAATGTCGGTGATCAACAATTGGTCTTCCTCGACTTTGAAGCTTTTTGGGTTGGGATCGATGAAGAAGGGAAGTTTCCATTTCATGAGAAAATGGCCTTTCACCTTTGTATTGACGCCCAAACGAGCGGTTGCGGTGAGCCGCCACCATTTGAGGCCAAAGGCGGGCGACCAGGCTGAACCGGAAAAATTGCCGCGTACCTGGCCAAAGACGTCGTTTTCACTGTAATTTATACCCAGGTCCTTTGAAATGGCGGGATTGGATATGTCGATGCCTACATTGCCCAGAATATTGGTGTTCACAATGCCGTTTGCATCCAATTCAAAAAGGTGCTTGTGCAGGTTGAAGGCCAGGACCATGTTTTTGGTGGGCTTGAAGGCATAGCCAAAGGTCTGGGTGCGCCACCCCATACGATATCTAATAGGCGCATTGATTGCGCCTTTAAGCGAAAGGGTGAGATTGCCCATGTCTTCCATGGGGGTAACAGTGTCCATGCCAATAATGCTGCCCAGATTCATATTGAAGCCAAAATTCACGTTTTCAGTCTGGGAATAGGAAACTACGCCGCCAAGCATGGGAACATTGATGCGGAAGGAAAAGTTGACCTTCTGACGGGCGCCAATGCGCGGGGCAAAAGATGAATCCACACCTTCAAGCGGCATTTCAAACTGGCTGGTGGTAAGGTCAAGAGGCACATTGAATGAAAGGTGGCCTTCGGGATAATCGAACGACACATCGGTAGGGTACCGCAGTATGTCGTACGAAATACCGCCTTCAAGAATTGCCCTGCTTTGTTCCGCGTTCAACGAAAGGTCGAGCGATTGGGAAAACGCCATTGGCGCCCCCCAGGCCAGCAATAGGAGAAGGAACTTTTTTTGTATACCCATGGACTCTCCTTGGTAAGATTTCAAGAATAAATGGATGTAAGACTAATTATAATAATAAAAAAGGGTTACTGGCAAGAGGCTATCTAAAAGCCCGTGCCCGCATTCATGAAGAAGGAAAAGTGGCCTGCAGCGTCCGGGTCGTATGCAAGCCCGAATCCCGCAAGCACTGTTTCCTTACCGAGGAAATAGATCCGCTGGCGGGCTTGGATTCCCGCGGTCCACCAGAAGGGGTTGTCCATGGCAATGAACAGATTGTCCCAGAAACCAGCCACTGAAAGCATGTCAAAATAGAAACCAAAGAGGGAGAAGCCAAGATCCCGTACCAGCGGAATCCTGTATTCGGCTGTGAACGCGCCATACTGCATGGCAACGGGCCAGCGGTCAAATGTTTTTCCCCGCGGCAGATGTTCAGCCGGAACAGAGAGGCGCGTGTTTGTCCTGCCCACAAGGGCCGCGCTTGCCCATTGCGTATAAACGGTGTGGTAGGTTACGCCTATTTCCGTGGACGTCTGGAGGGTAGCTGCCGCAAGACGGTAGATCACGTCGCTTCCCCAAAGCGTGTCCGCGACGCTCAATGATGTTGAAAACGCATAGGCGTCGAGTGGGTGTAGAGGCAGGCCTGTGTAGTTTCTGACCCACGAGAGCGCATATCCAAGGGAAAAGGGAAGCGATCGGTCCCTGGCTGCGGTGAATTTCGAATAGATTGTTTGGTTTGCCGGATCGAACCATTGATAGGTAAAACCCCGTTCCTGCACTGAGAATCCCGCTGAAACATGCTGTGATAGCGGCGCAGGTGCATTCATATCTATAGGCAGTGACCAGTGTATGGCGCCAGCGTCTTGGCCTTCGATGGTTCGCAGAAAAAGACGGTCGTTGTAGCGTTCCTCGGTGGTGATAAAATTTCGCGCCAGGGAAAAGTGAAGCGTGGCTTTTTGCGTGGTATTCCAGTAGTCAACCTCACCGCCGGCCTGATTGTTTGAGCGGCAGTAAAAACCTTCCACGGCAAAGGAGTGCTTTTCAAGAGGATCGGCCATAAGGACCCTGACCCCTGGTTTCGTCATGCTCTCATTTGAGAAGTCCTTGAAATAGGGATACGCCAGCAGGGGGCGCAGGTGCGCTCCCGCATGGTAGGCGCTACCTGTTGCTTCAGGCATATCTTCGATTTCCGCTTCGAACCGGGTGTGGTCTATGGCGGATATATTTTTCCAGGAAAGATCCATGTTCCAGCCGGCGGGATCCCTGGTTTCATCCGTTGACAGGGAAAAACACGAGAGGGAAAAATCAGCCTCTTCAGTGCGCAGGCCGGTCACTATGACCGAATCAGCGTGTTTGGTCAGGACCGGTGCAAAAACGCCATAGGGGTCTGCGCTCACCCATTTCTCGTTGCCCGCAGTATCGCGCACAACCACGTTAAAGGGGCCGTGTTTATTCGAGAGATAGGCCATGACGCCGTTTTCCGCAACCCACGGTAATCGTACGTCGGTCCCGTGTTTTTCGATTTCAATACGATAATCGCCGCCATCCACGGTCAGGGAGGCGATTTTTCTTTCACCGGAGAACTCGATGATTGAAAAATAGATACGGTCGCGCGCATATTGCGGCTTGAAAACCTGGGCAATGCTGTCGGGAAGTTCGAATTGGGCGACATCGTTTCCCAGCGTGTCGCAGGAATAGAGGGTACTGAGGCCCGAAGCAAACCTGACAAAGGCGATTCTTCCCCCAGGCAGTACACAGGGCTCTTCTCCGCGCACATTGTTTAGAGACTGCACACGGCCCTTCTGGCCAGCCTTGAAGAGAAGATTGACCAGGGTACCGCTTGTATGACGGACCATTTTACTGTAAAAAAGGGTGTTGTCCTGCATGTCAAAAAAGAGACCAATTCCAGGACCGTCGATTTTTATAAGACCGCTGTTCGGACTATACCAATAGAGGTTCTGCTCGTACACATCAATGCGTTCCATGCCCGTGAAATAAAATCCCTGTTCCCGGCGCCTCAGATAAAAAACCTGTTCCATGATGGAAGAGACAGCATGGTTGGTTTCTCCAGCGTATTGGTTAACCCTGGTACCGGTCCCTGCGAGCGGATAATCTTCCTCAAGCGCAAGGCGCCAGGCCATCATAACCTGCGCTTCGGACGCTCCTGTTGTTTTTTTTAGCGCGCTGCTGAACACGGGATTAAAGAGGCCCATGTTTGCCAGTATTTTTCCGCCAATGTCCCTGCCCGACTTGCTGGTTAGAAACCGGTAAAGCGAATGGCCTTGTTCGTACAGCAGCCTGGTGCTGACATAATCGCCGGTAATGAAACCATAGAGGTGGTCGCGATCGAGAAAGAGAAATTTATTGTAACAGCTGCGCAGGAGAAACTCCCTGTTTTTGTCCCATTCCTCTGCTTCAAATTGCGCAATCCCTTCCAGAAACCACGTGGGCAGAAAGGCGGTAAAAAACCCCTCGCTGTATATGCCAAAACCGCGGCGCAGCGCGCAATAGGTGAGCTGGTGGGTGAGTTCATGGACCATGACGCGGTCTATCCAGCCCAGAGAGCCAGTGGTTTTTTGCAGCATGGGGTGGGCGAAAAGTTCAATGGTGTGGCCTAAGGGGCTGGAGAACCCGTTGCTGATATCGTCAATGTCCGTGAGAATAACGGTTATTTCGGGAAGAGTGTTCCCGGCATTGACGCGGAGATCCTCGCAAATGGCAGGCAGCGCTGCTTCAGCTACGGATGCCGCGCGAAGCGCAAGGGAGTCCAAACCTTCCTGATAAACGAACTTGAAATGGGGTGTGGTGAATACGGAAAAGCCAATATCAGGATTATTCCTGTTGTTGTAAAAAGAATATACCGGGATGGTCAGGAAAAAAAGAAACCAGGAAAAAAGAAGGAAACCTGTTTTCGATTTAATAAATGGCTGCTTCGCCCGCACTTTGTGCGCTGCCCTGCTGGCTGGCCTGGGGTTTTTCGCTTCCCGGCCTGTTGATCCGTTTTTTAAGATCAGTGCTGAATTTAAAGAGCGGCACAATCCGTTCGAGAAGCGGAACGATTTCACCTGTTTTTGGATTGCGTGCAGGACGGGGTTTGCGGACCTTGGTAAGAAAGGTTCCAAAGCCCCTGATTTCAATATTTTTACCCTCAATGAGAGTGTCGGAGACAACAGTGAGGAATTCTTCGACTGCGAGTTTGACATCGGCCTGCGTAAGACCTGTTCCCTTTGAAATATCGGCGATTATGTCCTGCTTGGTAATGTTTCCCACAAACACCCTCCTGAGTTTATCGTGTATAATGGTAAAATACAAATAGTTATGTAGTTTGGCAAGGAAAATTTATTTTCGTGCGCCCGAAACAGCGTCAATTTTTATCAGGGTTTTCACGAGAGATGCTAACTGCCGCAGAGGGAATGAAGTGGCAGCATCGGATTTCGCCTTTGCAGGGTCAGGATGCACTTCCAGAAAGAACCCGTCAACGCCCGCACCAGCGGCTGCGCGTGCAAGGGGCGCGACCATGTCGCGGTCTCCCAATGAAACAGTTCCGCCCATGCCCGGTCTCTGCACTGCGTGTGTTGCGTCGAATATGACTGGAAAACCCAATGAGCGCATGAGGGGAAGGCCGCGCATGTCCACGACAAGGTTGTGATACCCGAATGATGCGCCCCGTTCAGTGAGCATGATTTTTTTATTGTTGGTTGAAAGAACTTTTTTTATTATCTGCTCCATATCTTCGGGAGCGGCGAACTGGGCCTTTTTGATATTTATTGTCTTTCCTGTTTTCGCGGCGGCAATAATCAGGTCTGTCTGGCGGGACAAAAACGCGGGTATCTGGATGATATCAACAACTTTCGCGACTATCGCGGCCTGGTCTGGCGTGTGAATATCGGTCAGCACCCTGAGGCCGAATGTTTTTTTAACGGAATTGAGTATTTCAAGTCCCTGCCTGATTCCCAATCCTCTGAAGGAATCTTTCGATGTCCTGTTTGCCTTGTCGAATGACGCTTTGAAAACAACGGGAACATTGAGTGTTTCAGAAACAGCCTTGAGTTCCTGCGCAATGGCAAAGCAGAGTGCCTTGGATTCAATGACACACGGGCCTGCGATGAAGAGAAGGGGTTTTGTTTGCATTACTTTAAGTCCTTTGTTTCAGTGAACGTCTCGCCCCGTACATAGTGCAATGGAGTGAGGTCTTTATATTCATTATTTTACCAGCAACATTCTACGTTTTTGGATGAAATCATCCGCTATTATCCGATAGATATATAGACCACTGGCGAGTGTTCTGCCATTATCCGATTTACCATCCCAAATAACAGA
>MFYT01000071.1 GCA_001789205.1 Candidatus Raymondbacteria bacterium RIFOXYA2_FULL_49_16
ATTGCTGTTGACGGCAATACCTACACAGTGGATATCACCCCTGATGCTGGTGGGAACATCACCATTGACGTTGCTGCTGATGTTGCCCAGGATGTGTCTTTAAACAACAATACAGCCGCAAGCCAGGTATCTGTGACCTATGATGCAGTTGCACCAACTATTACAATAACGTCGGCAGAGACCAGCCCCACGAACGCATCGCCAATAAGCATAACAATCGCTTTCAGCGAGCCGGTAACTGGATTTGCTCTGGGCGATATAGCGGTAACAAATAGCACCATTAGCAATCTATCCGTTGTTTTGGCCGGTCAGACCTGGACAGCCGAGATTACGTCTGCTGCGGATGGACAGAACACTGCGAATATCTCAGCAGGAGCGGCTCAGGACAATGCCGGCAATGGCAATATTGCTGCCGCGCAGTTTGTCATCCGGTATGACGGAACCGCGCCTGTTGTGGCTGTTAATACGCTATACACAAACGATCAGACGCCTGCGCTCTTCGGTACGGTTGATGATGGTTCCTCAACGCTGTCCATTACCGTAGCAGGACAGACCCGCACGGCTGTAAACAACGGGGACGGGACCTGGAGCCTGGCTGACAACAGTCTTACTCTCATTGCTGACGGCACATATGATATCGCAGTCACGGCCACTGATTCTGCGGGCAATGCAGGTAACGACGCAACAACAGATGAGCTTTTCATAGACGCCACAGCGCCCATTGTTTCCGTATCCCAGCTGCTGACCGGAGATTCGACACCCGCGCTATCAGGTGCGATTAACGATGCTGCGGCCACTATCAGTCTGACTGTGGCAGGACAGACTGTTCCAGCGACAAACAATGGCGATGGTACCTGGTCGCTTGCCGGCAATGTACTTGCCGCCCTGGCCGAAGGCATGCATGATGTCGCGGTCGTTGCGACCGATGGCGTTGGCAACGCGGGCTCAGATACGTCGACAAACGAATTGAGAATCGACCTTACCGGGCCGGTTGTTACTGTCAATAGCATATCCACAAACGATAACACACCCGCGCTTAATGGAACCATTGATGACGCTGCTGCCTCTCTCAGTATCACCGTGATTGGTCAGACCATTGTTGCGGTCAACAACGGTGATGGCACATGGACACTTGCCGACAATCTGTTGGCCACTATTGCGGACGGGACCTATGACGTTTCAGTCACTGCGACGGACGCAGTCGGGAATATTGGGACAGACGCAACAACAGATGAACTCTACATCAATACCTCGACTCCCTATATAACCGTGGACAGTCTGCTCACCAATGATCTTACTCCAGCGTTGACCGGTACTGTGAATAGCGCTTCTGTGACCATTTCCGTCACAGTTGCAGGCCAGACCCTGGCCGCAGTCAACAATGGTGACGGCACCTGGACACTTGCGGACAATCAACTTACAACGCTTTCCCAGGGCACGCACGATGTTTTGGCCACGGCATCAGATACACTGGCCAATAGTGGAACCGATGCGACCGTGAATGAGCTGGTCATTGATGCTACAGGTCCTGCGATCTCCCTGGTTTCGCCAACAGGCGCTGAGGTGTGGCAGAAGAGCAGCGCACAGAACATACAATGGACGGCCACAGACCTGCACATGGACGCCAATAGCATCAGGATCGAATACAGCGTTCATGGCAATATATGGATACCAATTGATTCTAATCTGGCTAATTCAGGTCTTTATTCCTGGAACCTTCCTGCAATGCCTTCAGATTCTGGTTTGGTCCGCGTACGTGCTGCTGACCTTGCGGGCAATGCAACCTGGGATACCAGCAATACCTTTTTCACTATCGAAGATATCCTTGCGTATATCTCGGTTTCTCCCAACAGCGACACGGTTTCCAGCGACAGTACGATTCTGTTTACCGCAGCAGGGTTCAATGCAGACAGTGTTCAGATATCCGGCCTTGCCTTTACCTGGACAGTTGAAGGCGCTATTGGCTCCATTGACGCATCCGGCCTTCTTACTGCAACAAAGGAAGGAACAGGCAGGGCAATTGCTTCATGCAGGGGCATAAGCGATACCACAGGCTTCATAACGGTTGTGCCGGGCAGTGCTGTAGCTCTTCGCGTACTTCCAGACACGGTTCTGAGCCTTTCTGCTGACAGCGCTATCCAGTTCAGCGTTGTTGCCTATGACGCAGATACCAATGTGACAACAAACAGCAGTCTTTTCTGGGGCGTGGTAAACGGGATTGGCACCATCAATGCTTCTGGCCTCTTTGAGGCAACCACAACAGGTTCAGGAGCAGTATATGCTGTTATGGGAGGTCTCAGAGACACCTCCAGGGCCATTACTGTGCTCCCAGGCCTGCTTAGCCGCGTTGTACTTACACCAGACACTGGAATGGTTATTGCCAGCGGTTTGACTGCTCAGTTTGGCGCACAGGCGTTTGATGCAGACAGTAATGCCATAACCCCGGTCTCATTTACCTGGGCTGTGACCAATGCAATTGGAACAATCGATACTACAGGGATTTTCACAGCCTCTGTTGAGGATACAGGCCGGGTCATTGTATCTGCTGCCGGAGTTTTTGATACCAGCGCGTTAATTACAATAACACACGGCTCAGTCGCATCCCTTGCAATTGCTCCGGACAAGGTAACGCTGTCAGCCGACTCAACCCTGACCTTTACCGTGGTTGCCACCGATGGCGCGGGTAATGAGTTTATACCAATCAGTGTGTCATGGTCAATTGTGGGAAGCAATGGCTCAATAAACAGCAACGGCCTTTTTGACGCTGGCAGGGCAGGAGTGGGGTACATTGTTGCGCGCGTTGGGACTGTTTCGGATACGACCGACAGCATTGTTGTGACCTCTGGCATGCTTGCGGCAATCACGGTTTCACCTGATCAGGCGCTTATTACCGCGGACAGCAGCCTCCAATGCACCATTTCTGGAATCGATCTGGACAGCAACCCGGTTTTGGTAAATACGGCTACCTGGGGCTTTATTGGCCAATCGGGCGCAATGGCAAATGGTCTGTATACCCCGGATAAGGTCGATACGATCATGGCGTATGCGTGGGTCAACGGCATCACCGATACCACGAATGCCATTGTTGTTGTACCGGGTGGTGTTGCAGTAATCTCTATTTCCCCCGATGCGGCGGACACTGTTATTGTGAACGATACCCTGCGCTTCTCGGTTATTGCCGCAGACGCGCACGCGAACAACACGCTCCCGACAGGCGTTGTTTTTGGATGTATTCCTGACAGCGCAGGCGCAATCACTCCCGCAGGTGTTTTTGTCCCGGTCATCAGTGGTCAGGTCAAAGTATATGCTTTGTGCAATGGGGTTTCTGATACAAGCCAGGGAATCGTTGTCAGGGGCAATATTGTTATGCCCAGCGCCACAGACACAGTCATTTTATCTGAAGATGGCGTATCCATTACGCTGCTGCCCGGCACAATTGATTCATCGGTCGTGGTACGCATTGATGAGGATTCCGGATCTGAGCCAGAACACGAAGGGATTACCCCGCTTGGCGCCTTTGACGTTGAACCTGCTGATATGGTTCTTCAGACTCCAATCCAGATCGCTATTGACCTGCCTCTGGCAGCCATCACGGGTAATGCCGAAGATGTCAGGCTTTTCTGGTACAATGAGGTTGATTCGGGCTGGGAGGTTGTTGTTGGCTCGCATTATGATACTCTTTCAGAGAGCGTTGTTGGTTCTTCCAATGCTTTTGGGCAGTTTGTGGTTGGCATAGATTCTCAGGCGCCCGTGGTAGGCAACAATACTATGACTGACGCCCAGAGTGGATCAATCCTCACTATTTCCGCTGGTGTGGACGACAATATTCTTAATACGTTTGTCACCATATTCTATAAGCAGGGCGGCGAGACCGCATACCAGGATACGACTGTAGAAGTTGTCAACGGAGTCATCTCTGTAAACATTGAATCTATAATGACTAACGAAAGAGGCTTCGAGTATTACATTGTGTCAGGAGATGGGACAAATGAAACACGTGATGCTGTTCAGTCTGTCACTGTTCACGTTGATAATATTGAAGCTGAGGATGAATTCCCACTCATGGCCTGGAAGCTTTTCAGCGTTCCCATGAATGCGTCTGAACGAGGCTTTGACGCGCTTTTCAGCTCTCTTGGCGCCTACGATCCTGCCCAATGGAAGGCCTATGCAGTGTACGGCAATCAGTATGTGGAAATCATGAACAATGATTCAGTGGATCAATTTGTCACTGGCCAGGCCTATTGGCTTAAAATCCGTAAAAAAGACTTCACTCTTGCGACCGGCGTTGCGTCATCGGTTCCCACAAACCAGCCATATGAAATCAAGCTGGCACCAGGTTGGAATCTGATGTCCAATCCTTTCATGTTCAATATTTCATGGAACGCCCTGCGGCAGCTCATGGACAGCGTTGGCGTAAGCCGGTATGTTGTCGGACCCTATTCTTACACCAATGACGATTGGCATGTTCCCTGGCCCATTGGCGATCTGGTTTCCCTTGAGACGTGGAGCGGATACGCAGTGCACAATGATTCCACTGATACCATCAGACTCTATATACCGCCCGAAGAGTATAATGCAGGCAGGGCGGCAAAGGCCATGGTTCTGCCGGACAAGGATTTCTGGACCATTGGCATCAACTTCTCAGGTTCAAATGGAAAGAAACAGACGCGCACCGTGGGCATTCATCCTGAAGCAGCCAATGACCTGGATAAATTCGACCATCGCGAACCGCCTGCTGTTGAACTAAGCGCTGGTCTGGCCATGGCGCACGAAGTGCAGGGCAAGAGCAGAAAGTATCTGAGCGACATCAAGGCCCCATTTGAACAGGGACAAACCTGGAACTTCTCTCTGGCGTTTAAGGCTGGCAAGCAGACCGTGGGCTTTGATATTGCCGAGGCATGTGCTGGCTCCTGGGAAGTGTATCTCTACGATGGTGCGCGTAATATAGCTGTTGATCTGCGGAAAGACCCGTCCTATTCATTCACAACTGATAAAGATGGGGTGCGTGGATTTAAACTGCTGGTTGGCACATATGCCTATGTGCTGGACAAGGCAAACGGCAGGCTTGGTGTGCCCGCGGTATTTGCGCTTACCCAGAACTATCCTAACCCATTCAACCCGGTTACCTCAATCAAATACCAGATGCCTGAAGGTGGCAAAGTGATGCTTGAAATATTCGATGCATCTGGCCGTAAAATCAGAGGCTTGATATCTGAGCGCCAGGATGCAGGATATTACACTGTTCAGTGGGATGGCAGGGACGGCAATGGAAAGGTCGTTTCTTCAGGAATGTATATCTACAAGATCAGGGTCGTCAAAGGTAATTACCGCAGCGTATTGTTCAGGACTTCGAAGAAGATGGTTTTTGTGCGGTAATGGACTTGGATCGAATTTTACGATACATTTCCATGGGAGTGGGGGCGTTATTTTTACATTGGCGTATTTGTAATACATCCCTATAGGCCATATGGTGTATTAAATATCTCTTGACGGCAGAGCATATTATATTGCTTTGTCTATGTATTATACGTTATTTTAATGTGTGTATGGGTAGTTTTATACGAACGACAGTAGTAGCTCTTGCTTTAACAGCTTCTATGTGCGTGTTCTTTTCTTGTATGCCGAACCTCATGCGTCATTATCCGCAGAACGCAACTGTGCGTATAGATGTACGTTCATTAAAATCGAAAGCGAAACCGCGTCTTTTCCTTGCATTTGAGAAGAAGTTGAACGATTTGCTTGCTGTATACGCCGAGGAGAAAAAAGATTTTAATGTGATGCGAGATTCAGTCGATATTCCAAGCCACACTATTTACATTGAAATAGACTCTCTTATGGTCACTAATTATGAAGCCTATCTTAAGCATTTTCAGAAAATAGATAAGAAAGCAGATAGATATACTAAAACGGCGGAAAAAACGAGACATCCCTATGGAGGTGCGTTGCCTTCTATTTTTGATGATGACGATAATATGACTGGACAGCTGATTGATTTGTATACGCATACTATGGTCATGGAAAATCGATTGCATGCCTATATGAATGTTAATATATATCTTGCCGACAATAAGTCATTGGTTGTATGGGGTATACAGAAAAAGTTGGAAACTTCCTCATACGAACCTATTCATGAAGGCGAGCAAATTCAGCAGCTTTTTAGTATTTTAGAGTCTTTCCTTCGTGAAGAGATAGGCTTTTTTAAGTTGTAATTAAAGAAAAGCGTCAATGAAATTCCTCGTAAATATCGTTGCATTAGCGATTATCCTAGAATTCTATGGCGTTGTTGCCGCGTTTGGGGATGATCCTAGTCAATATCTTGATGATGAAGCATGGAAAGATAGCTTGCCAAAATTGAGAATATGCATTGAAGGTGGTTTAGAGCATAGAATAGGGCAGGTGTCAAGGGATTTACCGCCAAACATAAGAAGATATGCGGAGGAATTAAAGACTGGGACAGATTATTCTTTTTCCTTGGCGTATATTTTTGGCAAAGAAATAGGGTTCGGTTTTGAATTTTTACAGTTTAATTCGTCGAATTCAACGGATCATGTTATTGTGAATAGTGTTGTTGATGGAACGGTGGTTGCAATAGGGACCTTAGAGAATAATATAAATTTATCTACGTATAGCCTTTGTTTGCTAGTCCGGCGATCATTCTCTGAAAGAAAGATTTATCTAGTTGGTAGTTTTTCCATGGGCATGCTCTCCTACAGAGACAATGCAAGTTTGTTAGGCATGTCTTTTAAAACGACAGGTGTTGCTATCAGCACTGGTGGTACGATGGGCTTTGATTTTTTTATAGGGAAAAGTGTTACACTTGGATTCGATGTAAGATATTTTAGTGGATTGCTAATAGACCTAGAGATGAATGATGTCCCAGTTCCTTCGGAAGAGTGGACGAGTTTAGATAGAATCGGAATTTGCATTGGGATAAGAATGTATCGATAAACTCACCCCTGTAGGGGTGAATTGCAATTCGCTCCTACGGGGGTGGCCATGCTATTACCGTTACCAGACACTTGTGTTCAGATATTCGTGTATTGCCGCGGCAGCCTGCCTGCCCTGACCCATGGCAAGAATCACGGTCGCTGCTCCCAGGACAATATCACCGCCCGCAAAGACGCCCTTTTTCGACGTTTTGCACGTTCCTTCAGTTGCAACAATGTTGCCCCATTTGGTTAGTTGAATATCGGGCGTGGTATTGGGAATAAGAGGGTTTGGGCCATTGCCAATGGCCACAATGAGCGTATCGGTTTCAATAACGAATTCAGACCCCTTGATAGGTACGGGTCTGCGGCGTCCTGAAGCATCTGGTTCGCCCAGTTCCATTTTTATACATTCAACGCCAGTCATCCGGTTTTTTGCATTGCCGTGGACCTTTACTGGGTTCTGGAGAATGTTGAAAATAACGCCTTCTTCCTTTGCGTGGTGCACTTCCTCGATACGGGCGGGCATTTCAGTTTCAGACCTGCGGTAGACGATATATGATTTCTCCGCGCCAAGACGAAGCGCTGTGCGGGCTGAATCCATTGCCACATTACCGCCTCCTACGGTCACCACGATTTTAGATCTCATGATGGGAGTGTCGGCCCTGGGAAAATCGTACGCTTTCATCAGATTGGCCCTGGTCAGGTATTCATTTGCCGAATATACGCCAATGCAGTTTTCTCCTGGAATACCCATGAAATAGGGAAGGCCTGCGCCTGTGCCCACAAATATGGCATCGTATCCATCGGCAAGGAGTTCGTCAATCGTGAAAAACTTACCGATAACAGCGTTTGTCTGAAGTTTAACTCCCATGCGTTGGAGAAGGTCAACTTCTTTTTGGACAATGACTTTAGGCAACCTGAATTCAGGAATGCCAAACACAAGCACGCCGCCGGGTTTGTGCAGGGCCTCGAAGAGCGTGACCGAGTGACCCAGGGAACGCAGGTCGCCAGCAACCGTGAGGCCTGCAGGCCCACTGCCAACAACAGCCACTTTTTTCCCGGTTTCATTCGCAATGGCTGGCACCTCTATGGTAGCGCTTTCACGTTCCCAGTCAGCGAGAAAACGCTCCACCTTGCCAATACTGACCGACTGGTTGGTGTCTTTCAGCACCTTTCCCAGAGTGCAGGGTTTCTGGCACTGTTCTTCCTGCGGACATACGCGGCCGCAGATGGCGGGCAGAAGGTTTTTTTCCTTGAGTTTTTTAATGGCGCCTTTGAAGTCATTATCCGCTGTCAGTTTTAAAAAAGCGGGGATGTCGATCTGGACAGGGCAGCCTGTCACACATGGTTTGTTTTTGCACTGAAGGCAGCGGATCGCCTCAATACGCGCCTGCTCAGGCGAATATCCCAAAGGCACTTCCTGGATATTTCGACAACGCACATGCGGTTCCTGTTCAGCCATTTTCTGCTGGGGTATGCGGGAACGCTCCTTTGCAGTGAGCGTGTCCCTTTTTTCAATGATTTCCGCTGGTGTCATTTTTTCACCCCATTGAGTTTGCACTCGTGTTGTTCGAGTGAAGTCTTTTCCTCTTCTTTATAAAAGCTGAGCCGGTTCATCATTTCATCAAAATCGACCTGATGGCCGTCGAATTCTGGACCATCGACGCAGACGAATTTGGTTTTTCCCGCAACAGTGACCCTGCAACCGCCACACATGCCAGTACCATCGATCATTATAGTATTCAGGCTCACAAGGGTGGGAATTTTCATTGACTCAGTCAGTTTTGAGACCATTTTCATCATAATGGGCGGACCAATAGCGACAACCAGATTTGGCAAGGTTCCGCTATTAACAAGGTCTTGCAAGGCATTGGTAACAAAGCCTTTCTTACCGTATGAACCATCGTCAGTTACAATAATTACCTCATTACTTGCCTTACGCATGTCAGCTTCCATGATAATGAGGTCTTTATTGCGTGCTCCAAGGATGGAGATTACATTATTGCCTGCGGTTTTGAGCGCCTGGGCAATGGGATGCATGGGCGCTACGCCAATACCGCCGCCAATACACGCAACAATGCCGAATTTCTCAATGTGTGTGGGTTTTCCAAGCGGTCCGACAAAGTCGAGGATGGTGTCTCCGGCATTGAGCGTGGCAAGCTGTTTTGTGGTTTTTCCAACAACTTGGGCTATAATGGTGACCGTGCCACTAGCAGGATCAGCGTCAGCAATGGTCAGGGGAATGCGTTCACCTGTTTCGTCGATTTTCAACATGATGAATTGGCCTGCCTTGCGTTTTTTAGCGATCTGCGGGGCTTTAACGACCAGTTTGACCACATTGGATGAGAGCATTTCCTTGGAGAGTATTTTGTTCATAATAGGCCTTTTTTAATGGCAGAAATATAGTCATGACCATCAACAATTTTCCAGAGCTTTTTGCAGCATGCTCAATACCTTGTAATATTCACTCATTTTGGTTTATTTTTTAC
This sequence comes from Candidatus Raymondbacteria bacterium RIFOXYA2_FULL_49_16, assembly GCA_001789205.1. Classification (GTDB taxonomy): domain Bacteria; phylum Fibrobacterota; class OXYB2-FULL-49-7; order OXYB2-FULL-49-7; family XYB2-FULL-49-35; genus XYB2-FULL-49-35. The sequence continues at coordinate 9,419 of MFYT01000071.1, forward strand.
ATTACATAAAATTATAGAAAGGCCTGTTCTGGTATGAAATTCAAATTAGGGCTGTTTTTCGTATGCATACTCTCCTCATTTGTGTTCTCTCTTGACCAGGAACTGACCTCCCTGTTCAATGATCTCATCAAAGGCGACACGGTAAAAGGCGCCAAAGTTGTCGCGGTCATGCCCTTCAAGTGCGCGGGAAAAGGCGTTACTGAGGACAACGGCCGTTCTGTGGCCGAATTCGGCGTGGTGGCCTTGCAGGCAAGCGGTCAATACACGCTTGTCGAACGTACTGAACTTCTCAAGGCAGTTCAAGAGATACAGCTTGCCCAGACCGGACTCATGAGTGATTCCGCTGGTCTCCAGATAGGGAGGATGGTGTCCGCCAACCGGCTTGTTCTTGGCACGGTTTCAGATATATTCGGTAAACGGATGATTTCCGCACGAATCGTAAAGACCGAGACAGGTGAAGTGCTTTCCAGCGCATCAGTCACTGTGCCCGAAAAGGACCTTGCACAGTTCACAAAAAAGTTGCTGGGCGAAAAAGGACAGGTTTCAGCCACACTTTTCCGTTCGGCTTTGGTTCCCGGTTGGGGGCAGCTATATACCGACCACCCCGTCAAAGGCGGTATTTTCCTCACAGTCTTTTGCGCTACTGCTGGATACCTGGCATACTGCATCAACGCGGCCTCACAGGCAAGGAACGAAAGCGATACATATAATAATTACCTGAATTCTCCGGAATGGCAGCAGGACGCGATCGATACTCTTACGGCCCTTCAAGTGGGTATCGACGATGCGGCTATCCAGAGGGTCGCTGGTTTTTACAAACTAAAACAGGACAGCCTGTACCAGGTGTATTCTGATAAATTCGACAATGCTCTTATTGCCGGCCTTATTATGGGCGGTGTATGGGCATTGAATCTTGCGGACGCGGCGCTTATTGGCGTCAGGGAAAAAAGAGACTTCAATTTGTATTTTAGCAGCACGCCGTGCGAACCAATTCACGTGCAACTCACCTTCAGGTTTTAAACCGAAGGACCCGGAAAGTATGAGGTGATCGTATGCGGCCCAAACTATTCTCCCGTTATAGGCTTATTGGATTGTCAGCTCTTATTCTCGCAATTGCCGTTCTGTTGTTTTTTCTTTCCTGCACCAAGGAAGCCAGGCCAACAAGCCCGGTTGATGTCAGCGATGTAGGCCAGCTTTTGACCAAAAGTTCAATTTCCGGGACTGTGCACGATAAAAACGGTCTGCCGCTTGCGGGTGTGGCTGTTATCACCGATACCTTGGGCTATGCGGGTTTCACGGATTCTTCAGGCAATTATTTTATTCCCCGTGTGCGTACGGGCGTGTACGACTTGCAGTTTGTCCGCTATAAATATCTCGACACCGTTTACCGGAACATTGAAGTGGGAGTGGACCAGCAGGTGGAGGTCGATCCAGTTGCCCTGAGCTATTTTGCCTGCAAGATCACCGGCAAGGTGATGGCAGGCGGTGTGGCAAAGCGTGGCGCAGGCGTTGGCGTGGCCAACCAATCCGTTACCGCCTTCACCAACCTCAATGGAGATTTTACCCTAACTGACGTTGACCCTTCCGGACGGACTGTCATCGCCGTGCTGGGTGAAACAGGATTTGGCGAAATTGACACTATCATGCAACCGGGCGACAGCCTGTATATTGTCATCAACCTGGACATGGCCGGTGGGTCCGTAAGCGGCACACTCTACGATGCCTCGGGCAATACTGTTGCCAACACCGTGGTGCAGGCCTTTGATACCAGTTTGCAGGTTTTCACAGACAGTTTGGGCGTATTTGTTTTGGACAACATTCCCAGCGGCCAGCCCGTGGAAGTCCTTTCCGGACTTTATTCAGGCATAGCAGGCCTGACTGTTTCCGAAGGAAGTCAACTTACCGGACTTGAATTGAAACCATTGCCCGTGGTTTCGCAGGATGGTGTCATTATTGGGTATCGCTACTATGTGGTTCCATTGAGCAGTGGTGCCATAAAATCCGCCGCGGGCCAGGGATCACGAAAAAGCATGGCTGCTTCTGATTTTCCCGTGGAAGCGCGCATCTTCAGTGGCGCTGATAAAATCTCCTGTTTTATCTGGGACCTGAACAATGATAACGTGTGGGACACGCTTTCCAATTCACCAATGATGGTCATACCCCAGGGACCGGACAGCCAGGTTGTCGGGTATGGTGTTGTCACTCTCAGTGGCGATACGGTTGCCAAGGCGTTTATCACAATAAAGCGTGTTTCCGACAGGCCTGTGGTGGTGCTTGCCAATCAGCCTATTTCAATAGCGCCACGCGATCTGGCAATGCTTGCGGGAAAAGCGATCTGCCTGAGCGGCGGCATACGCTCGTATGCCTGGGATTTTGACGGCGACGGCGTTTTCGACTGGACAAGACCTGACATTGGTACGGTCATTCACCGGTATTTTACTTCTGGTACATATACCGCGATATTCAAGGTCGTTTCCGCATCAGGGGTCGTGGTACTCGACACTATTCAGGTTCTGGTACTGGGCGCGCCAGTGACCCTTCCACAGGGCACACTTCTTCCTCCTGAGATTATTGCGCCTTTGGCAAACGACACTGTTCCTGCCATTTTTACACTCCGATGGAACTCGAGCAGCGCTGGCGCTTCGTACAATGTATTGATTAATTCTTTTTCACCCCCCGAGAGCGTTTTTACAATGGTGGTGTCAGATACCGAATGCGCTATCGCAGGCCTGCAGGGCGGCATGAGATATTTTGTACAGATTGAGGCGATATTGGATGACAGCGTGAGTAAAAGTCTCTCCCGGAGCATTGTCATTGGCGATAAACCGTTGTTTATGGCAGGATCGTATGTTCCAACAGATACCGTCACCGACGATAGCGTCACGCTTTCATGGCAAGCCGTAAATCCCATGGCCGGGGCCATGACCTACGCGGTCTATTTCGGCACTGACATGCCGCCAAGCCTTGTTGACTTCAATGTGCAAAATGCTTCTCTCAAGGTGAAGCCAACCGGAGGCTGGATCGACGGCATCGAGTATTATTGGCAGGTTGAAGCGCGCAACAGTGCGGACACTGCCATGAGTCCGGTGCTTCAGTTTGTCCATCAGACAAGCCTTAGCAATGACGCGTTTCTCGTTGGGCTCACGATTTCCACAGGTACTCTTTCTCCAGCCTTTGATTCGTCAGTCAGCGCGTATTCTGACACGGTCTCCAACAGTGTTGCCAACATCACAGTGACTCCACAGGCCCATCATATTGAGGCAACTATAACAGTGAATGGTACGGCTGTTCTGTCGGGCAATGCTGCTCCGGCAATCGCGTTGCCTGTGGGCGATACCACGATAACTGTTCAGGTAACTGCGGCTAATGGCATCACACAGGCAACCTATACCATTATCGTGCACCGAAAAAGTCTTGATGTTGCGCTCGATAGTCTGATACCTTCAGCAGGCGTGTTTGATCCTGTTTTCAATGTTGGCGTCATGACCTACGCAGACACAGTGCCATGGGAAACAGACAGCATCAAGCTGATCCCATATGTGCGCCATGCTGGTGCGTCTCTTACCGTGAACGGCATACCTGTAATCTCGGGCAATACTTCGCCGAATATAGGGCTGGTCCAAGGCGATAATTCTATCATCGTAGCGGTTGTTGCGGAAGATACAGCCGGACATGCGATATATACAGTGACTGTCACCCGCAACAAGAGCACTGACGCGGGACTAGCCAATCTTCTTGTTTCAGCCGGAACTCTTGGTCCGGTCTTTGACACCGCGACTCTTGCGTATGTCGATACTGTGCCCAATAACGTTGATAGCATCAACGTTACACCATTGGTACGTCAGGACAGCGCCTTGATGACTGTAAACAGCGTGCCAATCGTCTCAGGAAGCCCGTCCGCCAATCTACCGCTGTTGGTTGGCAATAATACCATTACCATATCAGTGACTTCTTGGGACGCTGCGGTGAACCGCAGTTATATCATTACTGTTTATCGCAGGCTCAGTACGGACGCTGCGCTGCTAAACCTGGCAATATCAGCAGGCGCGCTTTCCCCAGCGTTCGATTCAACGGTACTGCAGTATACGGATACGCTCCAAAACGTTGATTCCACTTGCAGCGTGACACCTTTTACAAATTATACGGCAGCCACGGTTACGGTCAACGGCATTGGTGTTGTATCAGACAATCCTTCGCAGGCCATTTCTTTGCCTGTTGGTAACAGCGTTATCATGGTACGTGTATTGGCCGAGGATACGACTATCCAGCGTAATTATGTCATTGATATTCACCGGAAAAGCCGCGACGCCTTTTTGTCAGACCTTAACATAACAGCGGGTACTCTTGCGCCGGTTTTTACCACGGATTTATTTGCCTATGTTGATACGGTCGATGATACGGTTACCAGTGTCAGACTGACCCCCACAGCGCAACAGGCCAATGCCACTATTTTCGTGAACAGCGTTCCCGTGTTATCGGGTAATGCTTCTGCTGTTCTTCCTATTATCACCGGTGACAACCTCTATACCATCGAGGTCTTTGCCGAAGATACCACTGATGGGGGCGTACCTGATACGGCTGTGCACAAGACGTATACTGTCAGCGTTACACGTCTGCCAAGTTCAAATGCCAGACTGGCTGGCCTCACACTTTCAGATGGAACATTGTCTCCGGTTTTTGATTCGGACACTGTGCTCTACAACGTTACCGTAGCCTCGGGTGTTGACAGCATTTCCGTGACAGCAACCGTTGAACACGATAGCGCACGCTTGATGATCAATGACGTAGCAGCAGTCTCTGGCGCGGCAACTCAAAACTATCCGTTGGTGTATGGGTCGAATACTGCCTGTGTCCTGATTGAGGTAATGGCTGAATACAGTGAGATGACCTGTTTCTACCAGATAAGTGTGTACCGGCAGCCGGTACAACCGGTTCTCAGCAGTCTGGCGGATACGGTTATTGAACCAGGCGGATTTTTTAACATGCTATACCTGGATGGTATTTATACAGACCCGGATGTTACCGATGTCCATCAGATCACCTGGGTATGCTCCTTATGGTCAGGCTTTGGAGCGACCCAGGGAATTACCGCGTTTCTTGATACCGGAGTCTCGTTTCCTGCAATTGCCTTTAATGCACCAGTCGGCGCTGGTCCCTGGTATGGCCGCGACACTGTACGTATCATTGCGCAGGACGCATTTGGTTTAAGCGACACAGCTACAATGGTCTACGCCATGGCTGGTTCCCGGCAAATAAACACCGGCAGCGCCTACTCATTTAATTCCCTCGCCTTCCCCTCATACGATATTGGATATGCTGGCGGCGGCATGGGTGAAATATGGAAGACCTCTGACCATGGACTTTCGTGGTCAATCCAGTCAAGTGGAGAGGTAATGGACATTCAGAGCGTCTTTTTCCTCGATTCTCTGCGCGGCTGGTTTGTAACCACTGCGGGCCATTGCAGGCGCACGGTCGACGGAGGTCTCAACTGGCTGCCTGCGGATAGCGCTATTCCAACCCAGGAGGCGCTCAACGATGTTCATTTCTGTGATTCACTCCATGGGTATGCGGTTGGCGAATATATAGGCCTGAATAAGATGATTTTCCGCACTTCTGATGGAACACATTGGCAGGTGGCTGATGATTCAAACCGTATCATGATGACCATGAACGGGGTATGGGCTTTTTCACCAGACACTGCCATTATGGTCGGTAATGCGGCCATGATCTGGCGGACCGTGAATGGCGGGGTTGACTGGACATTCATTAACAGCGGTGCGACCGGCGAAAACCTTATGAGTGTCTTTTTTATCGGCGATACCGGATGGATCGTTGGCCAGGCAGGTTATTATTCCAAGTCAGTTGACCGTGGTCTCACTTGGGTACGGAGCAGCTTTACCGGATTTGGCCTCACAAGCGTCCATTTCTCAGACACACAGAATGGGTGGTGCAGCGGCTGGAACGGTAACACCGCGATCCTCTACCGCACCTCAGACGGCGGTGCTTCGTGGACAGGCGTGCCCAGTTTTTCAAACCAGGTCAGGTCTGTGGTTGGGTTTGGCGCCTATGATGTCATTGGATCATATACGGGCGGCGTACAGCGCTACATGGTGCAACTGAATCCAACATATCCGTAAAGGCGCTAGGATTTTTTTTCGATTTTTGCCCAGGTATCGCGCAGGGTCACTGTGCGGTTGAATACGGGCTTTCCAGGTTTTGAATCAAACTGATCGGCATTGAAATATCCCAAGCGTTCAAACTGCCATATGGAACCGGGCGCGGCCAATGCCAGACCTGGTTCAAGTTTGCATGTAGGAAGTATCTCAAGCGAATTGGGATTAAGGTGCATCTTAAAATCATTTCCTTCAGAAACATTGTCAGGGTCGGGCACCTTGAAAAGATAATCGTACAACCGGACCTCTGCGTCAACAGCATGCTGGGCCGAAACCCAATGTATGGTTGATTTGACCTTACGGCCGTCGGGCGAATCGCCGCCGCGGGTCGCAGGATCGTAGGTGCAGTGTACTTCGGTCACTATACCGGTCGCGGGATTTTTAACCACGCTTACGCATGTAATAAAATAGGCGTATCGCAGACGAACCTCGGTTCCCGGGGAGAGCCGGTAGTATTTTGGCGGCGGTATTTCCCTGAAATCGTCCTGTTCAATAAAAATGACCTTTGAAAAAGGGACCTTTCTGGCGCCCGCAGCCGCATCTTCAGGATTGTTTATGGCGTCAAGCTCTTCTGTCGCAATATCGGGATAATTATCAATGACGACTTTCAGCGGCCTCAGGACCGCCATTGCCCGTGGTACGCGCTTGTTCAGGTCTTCGCGCAAACAAAACTCAAGAAGCTGCATGTCAATAATGCTGTCGCGTTTGGCAACGCCGATGCGTTCGCAGAAGTTTCGGATTGCCTCGGGCGTATAACCGCGTCTGCGCATTGCTGAAAGCGTGGGCATGCGCGGGTCGTCCCAGCTTTTTACATGGCCGCCTTTTACCAGTTCGAGCAGTTTGCGCTTGCTCATAACCGTATAGGTCAGGTTAAGGCGGGCGAATTCAATTTGGCGCGGATGATAGATGCCCAGCGCCTGCACAAACCAGTCGTAGAGCGGCCTGTGGTCCTCGTATTCAAGCGAACAGAGCGAATGGGTGATTTCTTCAAGCGAGTCGCTCTGGCCGTGGGCGAAATCATACATGGGATATATGCACCAAGTATCACCAGTCCTGTGGTGGGGTTTGTGGATTATCCGATACATGACCGGATCGCGCAGATTGATATTGGGTGAGGACATATCGATTTTGGCCCTGACTACTTTAGCACCGTCGGCAAACTCACCCGCGCGCATGCGGGAAAACAAGTCCAGGTTCTCTTCAATAGAACGGTTTCTGAAAGGGCTTTCCCTGCCAGGCTGGGTGAGTGTGCCCCGATATTCCCGGATCTGGTCAGCGGTCAGGTCGTCTACATAGGCTTTGCCTTTGGTAATAAGCGCTACGGCGAATTCATAGATCTTTTCAAAATAATCAGACGCATAAAAAAGCCGGTCTTCCCAATTAAACCCAAGCCACCGGATATCCTCCATAATGGCGCCGACATATTCGGTCTCTTCCTTGGCTGGATTGGTATCATCGAACCTGAGGTTTGTTTTTCCGCCGAATTCTTGCGCCAGACCAAAATCGATGCAAATGGCTTTGGCGTGGCCAATATGCAAATACCCATTCGGTTCCGGAGGAAAACGGGTATGCACTTTGGTAAAACGGCCTTTTGTCAGATCTTCTTTGATGGCATCGCGTATAAAGTTTGTGGTCTGGGGGGTCTCTTTTTCAGTCATGGTTTCACCGTATGGATCGTACATAGGCGACCGCTTGTTTGATCCGTTGCACGCAGCGGTCTTTGCCAATCAAGGCCATTGATTCGTACAGAGGCAGGGAGGTCTGCGATCCGGTAATCGCGACCCGTACGGTCATAAGCGTGGACCGGGCGTCGAGTCCGCTGGTGTCCGTATATATGCGGATGCATTCTTCAAAATCTTGCGCTGTCGGTATTTTTTTGCCAAAGGCGTCGATGGCCTTGGCCAATGCCGAAAGCGTGTCTTCAACCTGTTTTTTGTTTGTTTCTTTTGTAATGAAATCATTGGCGGTATATTCGAGTTCAGTCTTAAAAAACATATCGGTCCAGACATTGAATCCAAGGCCGATTTTATGCCGTTTTTGCACTTCAGACATAATGGGAGAGAGGTGGCGCGCTGCAAAATCAATGGTGTCCTTCATGTACTGAATATATCCGTCGAGTGAATAGCCCCTGATGTATTCTTCGTTGAGGGTTTTCAGCTTTTCCAGGTCAAAGACCGGTGATGAGGTTGAAATTCGATCCAAAGAAAAACCATTAAGCATGTCACTGATGGTGAAACGTTCGCTGGCGCTGCCCGAAGAATACCCGAGCAGTCCCAGAAAGTTGATGATCGCCTCTTTGGTATACCCGGCTGCCCGAAACCAGTTGAGCGATACTGGGTTTTTCCGTTTCGAAACCTTGGATTTGTCCGCATTGCGCAGCAGCGATAGATGGGCGAACTTGGGCATGTCCCAGCCAAAGGCCTTGTAGAGCATTACATGCTTTGGTGTCGATGGTATCCATTCTTCGGCGCGAATGACATGGCTAATCCGCATCAAATGGTCGTCAACCACATTGGCCAGATGATAGGTGGGGAAACCGTCTGTTTTCAGCAGGATTTGGTCATCGATTTCAATATTATTATAAGTCACATCCTTTTGCCGTATTTCATCGAAGAATGTGGTTGTTTCATTGTTGGATTTTTCAACTTTGAGACGTATCACGTGTGGCTCTCCGGCATGTGCGCGCTTACCGGCCTCAGTTGGGTCAATTAAGCGGCAACAGCCGTCGTATCCGAGGTTTTTCTTTTCAGCTTTCTGTTTCTCCTGCATTTTGGCAAGACGTTCCTGGGTACAGAAGCAAAAATAAGCCGACCCCTTCTCAACCAGCTGCATCGCGTGCTCTTTATAGATAGGCAGCCGTTCGCTCTGGCGATAGGGTCCAAAAGGACCGCCAATATCAGGTCCTTCATCCCATTCAAGCCCCAGCCATCTGAGCGCCTTGAAAATGGACTCCTCGCTTCCAGGAGTGCAACGGGTCTGGTCAGTGTCTTCGATTCTCAGAAGGAATTTGCCATTGGCGCTATGAGCAAGACAATAGTTGAACAGTGCGGTGTAAGCTGTTCCAACATGAGGTTCGCCGGTTGGAGACGGCGCTATTCGTACGCGTATATTTGAAGCCATTGTCGTACCGTGAGTTAAGTGTGGATTAAAATAGGTTTAACAGACGTTCTATTTCAAGAAGAAGATTCTAGTTTCTTCTCTCAAAGACCCTGATCTGGCCGGTAAAATCGTCCCTGAAAATGAGGGCCTTGCCATCATCGGTGTTCCTCAGCAGCGTCTCTTTTGTTTTAAGCTCCAAGGTCTGAAGCAATTCTCCTGAAGAAAACGAATAGACAATAAAATCCCTGCGCGCGCCCTGGATGGTGAATATGTATTTCCGGTCTGAAGAGGGAATGTTCAATTCAGTCTGTGTAAAGTAGGACGATTGCGGGTAGAATTTTCCGTCTCCCGAGAAAATGGCCGTGCCTGCCATAACTGTACGTGAATCGCCGGAAAAATAACCAGGACCATTAAAAGAGGCCATTGCATTAAGAAAGCCATACCGGAAAACGGAATTTCCCACAATAAGGAATTCGCGCGAAGGTGAAAGTTCAATATGGTCCGAGGCGTATGGCATTTTTGTGTAATTCTGGATTGAATTTGGGAAATTGTGAAAGAGGAACAGATTGTCGCCAACCTGCATAATCGTTTCACGCGGGCCGGCAAAGAGCGGCGCGCCGATAAAGGCGAAGGTGCGTTTTTCAGAGGCAATGGCGCCGATCATGTCAGTGGCCTCGCAGGGAATTTCCGCAAGACCGGGAAAAATATACGCAGCAAACGCGGGGAAAAGACGGTACAGAGTGGCGCCATCGGGAGAAAAAACAAGCCGCTGGTTTTTTATGTATTGTTTAAACAGCAGGGGGTTTTGGTATGGTTCGAGTGAGGAACGGACATCATAGGTATAGCCAGCGGGTTCGTCGTATCCCCTGCGCTGGCTTTCCACCCGGTTACGCTGGAGGTCCCAGACCACAATCCAGCTTTTTAATGGCGCTGACTGGCCGGGCTCAAACAGGTAGTTATCGGTCACCAGGTAGCGCTCGTCAGGAGAAAAAACAAAATAAATATGCGTTGGTCCGGGAAGATCTGGATAGGGGGGGATCCAGGCCGTAAAACGGGAACGCAGTACATAGTCACCGGTTTTTGTGTTCACAACGTCGAAACTGTTGTTCTCTCCCCGCGTGACAAAATACGTTCCCGCCGGACTTACAACTGATTGGCGGTCCGGTGTATTGAAAAAGTTCCCGATTCTGAGTTCGTCGAACACAGACCCCGCGATAGAGGGCAGGGAAAGGGCGCAGAGCAGAAGCATGCCAGCACAACGACGCATGGGTACAAAATACGATAATTTTGTGGTGGATTTCCTTGTTTTCGATGGTATATTTTATTTGTTACCAAAAAGGAGAAACAGTCATGGCCCTTCCCAAAACGCTGCAGGTTTCCTGCGTACAGACGCACTGGGCAAAAACCCTTGAGCATAATCTTGAACGGACCATCCACTATATCAACGAGGCGGCCGTGGCAGGCAGCAGGGTGGCGCTTTTTCCCGAGGCCAATCTTACGGGTTACTATTTTCCGTATCTGGTGCGGTTGCCGGCCCAGAAGGTGCAGACAGCGCTCAATGCTGTGTGCGATGCGGCGGCCGACGCTGGCATTTGGGTCATAGCCGGCACTATTCAGAAAACCGCGAACAAATTTCTCAATCTCGCCCACGTCATAGATCCTCGGGGAAAAATCGTGCACGAATACGCGAAAGTGAATTTGGCCGGCAGGGACGAGAAAAAATACTGCCGCGGAGGCGACAAACTTTCACTTTTCGAAATCGACGGTATTCTCTGCACCATGGTCATTTGCAGGGACGGCCGCCATCCCGAGCTCTATCGTATTCCGGGAATGGCAGGGGCGCAGATATTTTTCCATCCCTCATGCAGTTCAGATGAAATCGACGCTGTGGCTTGGAAACGGAGCTCGGGAAGGGCGCAGCAGCCCGCTGGCCCCAATTGTCAGATGTTCCATTGCGTCGCAAACACCATTGGCCAAAACCCCGAAGGTAATCAGACGTCCAGCGGCTGGTCGTTTATCCGCGAGCCCAATGGCATTCCGCTTGCCGAGGCTGGGTATTACCAGGAGGAGATGATCACAGCCATCCTCGATGTATCGCGCGCAACGCGCGGGTATCTGAAGGACAGCATGGCCAATCCGCCCTTTTTGCGCGGCATGTGGAAAAAAGCCGTTGCCGAGGTAAAAAAACGGGCGGACATAAAGCCCGTGTAGAATCCGTCTGCTCTCTTATATCCCAAGATTGTTTAAAGTGTTTATCGCGCTATTAAGCGACGCGGTAAGCGCAGGGTGCGATACTTCAAAATGGCGGACCGCGTTTTGCAGGCTGTTCATGAGTTTGTAATGTTGGACAAAAGGCGCTTCACCAGGATGCTCGAGAATGTCCAGCACATGGGCCGAGAGTTCCAGTCTGATTTTGTCTGACATGGGAGGAGCGGCGGTGATACGCCCAAGCTCCTGGTGCAGATTCTTCAGCGATTCGTGATATTTCTGTTTTGACATTACGTATCTCCTTCTGGTTATTTTTTAAGAAATAGCAGTGTTGAAAACGCCTTGTGATCTGTAGTGGTATGCGCAAAGTAGACTCCGGCAGGCAGGCTTGATGCGTTCCAGATTATCCCTTCTGACAGCTGGCGGGCGTCTACTGTCAGTCTCTCAATGAGCCTCCCATGAACATTGAAAATAGTTATGTCCATAGTCGCTTCGCCCGGCGCCCGCTGCCCGCTGATTATTAATCGCGTTTGCTCATTGAAGGGATTTGGATAGGCCTGAATAGGTACGCCGGGTTCCAACGACAAACCTGCCTTTTCACTACCGACCGGATCAGGTGTTCCATTCTCAATGATTATCCTGTATACCTTATTCACGGCATGCCACGAAACAGCGTTTCGTATAGCATAACCGCATCCGGGATTGGACGTGTCGGTCAGACCTGCGCCTCCGGAGGGATGGACATACTGGTCGCCGTACCAGGTTGAGCTAAAGGGATTGTTGCCCGTATGGTCCATGAAAGCCTGCCAGAAATCAACGACCACCGCGTGTTTTTCGCGCGCTACGCGTTTTATGGAATCGTTGATGGCCGCGACTTGTGCAGAATAATCTGTTCCATTCGACTGTAGGGGAGGGATAGTGCTCAGGATAGGGATGACGCCCTTGTTGAGCACCACGGTCACATAGGTTTTATAGCGGAACCCGAAAGACCCTGTCAGGTCTTTTGTTATATCGTTTGTGCCATATTCGGCGAGCATGACCTCAGGAGTAAGCGCTTCCATGGCGCCGGCAAGACATTGAAGTCCATTTACAATTGTATACCCTGATACCGCGCAGTTCGTGTTGTTGTCCTTGTTTGTCGTGTAGGACGAGGCGTTGGTGCCGGGCACTGGCCCCGGGCTCCCCGATGCAAAGGGCGACCAGAATGCCATGGTGTTGGTGATACTGTTGCCGAACACAGCCACATTGCCATGGGTATAGCCAGAGGCCGTGAATTTCGCCAGCCAGTTTGCCCTGAGCGAATCCTTGGTCTCTTGATCAATGATGGTGTATACGCTGAAATCGCGGGCAAACGCGGTCAAAAGAAAAAACAGGCAGCACAGGGACGCTAAAGCGTGTTTCATAGAGACCTCCTTGGGATATGGGTTATAATATATATAATTAAGTATATTTGTATGAACAATTGAACGAATGGCACGTAAGTTAGTAATTTATATACGGTAATGAAAAAACTCATCGTAGCTGTCTGTCTTGCATTATGCGCGCAGTCGTGCGTCTATTTTAATACGTTCTACAACGCGAAAAAATACTTCCGGCAGGCCAGGGACGCCCAGACCCTGCGGTTACGGAGCGCCACTAGTGATACAGTCAAAAAGGTGGTTGATGCCGAGGAACAGCTTTTTGCCAAGTCCATTGAGAAGTGCTCAAAGATACTGAACCTTTATCCCAACAAGAAAAAATATGTTTCACTTGCCACACTGCTTATCGGGGAGATCTATTTTTACGAAGGCAAGTATGAAATGGCGGTCCGCAAGTTCAATGAATACATTACCAACTATCCAGGCAGCGAGTACTATTTCGAAGCGGTCTATTACAAAGGCCTATGTTATCTCGATGAGGAGGACCTGGACCACGCCGAGAAGGAGTTCGAAAAAATTGTCGACGCTGAAACCGCTGCCGCTGGCTTGCGGCGCCAGGCGCGCTATATGCTGGCCGAGATTTCCGTGCGCCGGGGGTCGAATTTTGGCGCCATAGACCACCTCAAAAAGCTGAAAGGCGGCGGGAAAATATTAAACAGCCTCATCAACTTTAAAATGGGCAACCTGCTTTTTTCCCAGAAAAATTATACCGAGGCCTATGCCAATTTCATAAAGGTGGAAAATGTAAAGGCCGATAAGGAACTCACGGACATAACCATCCCCGACAATCTTCAGTACAAAGCGCGGATCATGGCCGGACGGTGCCTGTTTGAAAAGGGAGACCATGGCAAGGCGGTCCCGTATTTCAGGGCCCTTCTCGACAACGACGCGTATTTCAAGTTTTTTGGCGAGATTTACAACTATATCGCCCAGTGCCTTGCCGCTGATGGCAAGCATGACGAGGCGCGTAAGATCTATAGCGATGTCATCGCGGAATATGCAAAAACCCGCGAATCAGCCGTCGCCTGCTACCGGCTTGGTCTCCTGTACGAGACCGTGTTCAGCGATATTGGCAAGGCCTTTTCCTACTTCAATCTTGCGCGCACCGAATTTCCGGATTGTGACGAGGCGCGCCTTGCCAGCGAGCGCTACACAGCCTTCAGGAGCATTGTGCTTCTGCGGTCAAACCTCGATTCTCTGCTGACAGCCGATACCACACTCACCAAGACTGACTCACTAGCTATCGATTCCCTGAAAAGACTCGAACCAGCCCAGAAATTCATGAGCATCGCCGAGATTTTCCTCTTTGACCTGTCCAGCGGAGATTCAGCGGTCAAAAATTACCGGAGCATCCTTGCGCTCGATACCGCGGGCGACACTGCCGGTACCCTGCGTCTATATCGCATGAAGGCTGAATATGCCATTGCCTGGATTGTCAAAAATATATTGTTTAATAGCGGTGCTGGCGACAGCCTTTTCCAAGACATTGTGGAACGCTATCCCGCCACTGAATATGCAAAAGCCGCCCAGCGCGGGTTGGGACAACCGGTCACCATCATGACTTCAAGCGATTCCGTGATAGCGGACTATATGCACGCCGAAAGCCTGTATACCATTGGGAACGCCCCTAAACGGGCTATTGAGGCGTTTTTTGCTTTTGCTGAACACTATGCCAGCCACGAATTGGCGCCCAAGGCCCTTTTTGCCGCAGCATGGCTCTATGAAAACGGGCTTTTCGACAACGCCATGGCTGAGATTGGATACAAGGCGCTTGTGGACAAATATCCGGAGACCGACTTCGCCAAGTTTGCGCGTAAAAAGCTCGAAGGAAAAAAGGACGATTTGCAGGACATCTTTGTAGATAAACCAGGCGAAGGTGCCGAAGGCACGGTGCTCGACAAGACGATGGCCGATAAAATACAGCAGTTTGCGGCAAACTCAAGCAACGAGCAGAGCAATGAGGAGGCGTGGGTAACGCTGACGGTCCTCGAAGCTGAGGAAGGGAAAATGGATGGAGACCAGCGGTCGGAAAAGGTCCTGCGCAGCGAGATCAATCCGGCCATGGACGCCATTGACGAAATCTATATTGATCTGATCGACGAAGACCTGAGCGAGGAAGGCAATCTTACGGTCAGGGTGTGGATAGCGAAAACAGGAGAAGTGACCAAGACGCTTGTGGACAAGAAGAAGAGCACCATCAAGGACGCGACCCTGCTCACCGAAACGGAAAACATTCTCCGGGGCATGGAATTTCCCGATGGGGCCCCGAATACGGTTATGCTTAGGATGGAGATGACCTTCAAGAACAAGGCCAAGGAACTCAGAAAGGGCCTTGATGAATAGGAAAAAGAAATCTGATTGCGTTTGTCCTGTCGTTGCGGTGCAAGAGACGGCCCATGGCATATACTGGCTTTCCTTCAGGGCGCCGGCCATGGCCATGGCCGCGGAACCCGGCCATTTTGTCTTCATCAAACCCGAGGGTGAGAAGGCGCCCCTTCTTCGGCGCGCTTTCTCAATCGCGTCCATTGAAAAGGACGGGAATATTGCTGTGTGTTTTGACGTCAAGGGACCAGGGACCGCCCGGCTGGCGCAATGCGGAAAAGGCGATATGATCAGGGTGCTTGGACCCTGCGGCACGCCCTTTCCAACCCAGGCCTTCCAGGCGGCAAATGTCCTTATTGCCGGCGGCATGGGAATAGCCCCCATGCTTTTTCTGGCGCAACGCCTCAAGCGATTGAAGAAAAAGGTCTTTTTTTATTTCGGCGCCCGTTCCAGGGAGCAACTGGTGCTTTTGTCCGCGGTAAAAAAAGTGAGCGATAGCTGCGTGCTGGCAACAGAAGACGGCTCAGCGGGAAAAAAGGGGTTTGTTACCCTGCATGTCCGGGACACTAAAGGGGCGCCGGTTTTCGCTTGCGGGCCAAACCCAATGCTCAAGGCGGTCTCCGCGCTTTTTCCAGACGCTTTGGTTTCGCTTGAAACGCGCATGGCGTGCGGACTGGGCGTCTGCATGGGGTGCGGGGTTGTCATGAAAGACGCTTCTATCAAGCGCTGCTGTGTCAATGGACCGGTCTTCAAGGGATCGGAGGTGCAATGGGATTGAGCGTTCGGATCGGAAAAACAGCATTGAAGAATCCCGTGTGCGTGGCATCGGGGACCTATGGCTTTGGTGACGAGATGTGGGATATCGCCAACTTGAACGCGTTGGGCGCTTTATTCACCAAGGCAGTAACCAAGGAGTCGCGCCAGGGAAACATGCCTCCCCGCATTGTTGAAACACCTTCAGGCATGCTCAATGCCATTGGTCTTGCCAACGGCGGGGTCGAATGGTTTATTCGTGAAAAGACGCCCTTCCTGTGTATGCTCAAATGCGCGGTTTTTGTGAATGTCGCTGGTTCCCGGCTGGCTGACTATGATCATGTGGTGCGCAGGCTCGAAGGGGTTCCCGGTATCAGCGGTTTTGAAATAAATGTATCGTGTCCCAATGTAAAAAAAGGGGGCATTTCCTTTGCGGCCCATCCGTCCAATACGGCCATGGTTGTCAGGAAGCTCCGAAAGGCGACGAAGAAAACACTGGTTATAAAATTATCCCCGAATGTCGCTGATATTGCGGCCTATGCGCGGGTGTGCGAAGACGAAGGCGCGGACGCCATATCGCTTATCAATACGCTTGTAGGCATGTCCGTTGATATTGATACCTGCCGGCCCAGGCTTAAGAACATCACCGGGGGCCTCTCAGGACCGGCTATCAGGCCAGTGGGTGTTGCCATGGTCTACAAGGCGGCGCAGGCGGTGCGCATTCCGGTCATTGGTATTGGCGGCATCATGGATGCGCGCGATGCGCTTGAATACATTATTGCCGGGGCCACGGCTGTCCAGGTTGGCACAGCCAATTTTGTTGATGGCGCCATACCTGAAAAGATAGTGTCCGGCATCCAGGGATACCTACGCCGGAAAAAAGCCGCGCATTTCAAGGACATTGTGGGATGCATACGAATATAATCGGCATTGTCCTTGTCATAATATTATTTTTCGGGTGCGCTGGTACGCCCCGATTTACCAGAAATCCCGCACGGTCCGGGCCTTTGGCAACGCAACCCCGCGACCGGGCCGTGGCTGCTCCGGTAAAACCGCGGCAAGGAGCGCTGTTTCAGGAAGGCGAGGCATCCTACTATGCGCACGACTTTCATGGAAAGAAAACCGCGAATGGGGAAACGTATGATATGAACACCTTCACTGCCGCGCACCAAACCCTTCCTTTTAATACCCTGGTTCGTGTGGTAGTCGCTGGCACAGGCCAGAGCACAGTGGTGCGCATCAACGACCGCGGCCCATTCGCAAAGGACAGGATCATCGATCTTTCGCTTGCCGCGGCCAGGAAAATTGGGCTTATAGGCCCTGGCCACGCGCAGGTTCAATTATTCATTGAGGACAATCATGAGCAATGATTCACTGAAACAAAAAATCGGACGCTTTTTAGGGCTGATGCCGCTCGAGTACGCGCCGAAGAACACTGAGAAATCGCCAAAATCAGAGTTTCTGCGGGTGTTCAAAGATGTCTCCACAGCGCTGGTCATGGCGCTCATCGTCATCCAGTTCGTCATCCAGGCCTTTAAGATCCCGAGCGGGTCCATGGAAGACTCCCTTCTTGTGGGTGATTTTCTCCTGGGCCTCAAATACATCTATGGGTCGCCCATTCCGTTCACCTACGACAAGCTTCCCGGCCTGCGGGAACCCGAGCGCAACGACGTTGTTATTTTTAAATTCCCCGGCGACCCCAATTATCCCAATAACGATGAAAAACGCTACATCAAACTCATTAATACCTTTGTGTTTGGGGTGTTATATTGGGACAAAGAGGGAAAAAGCATTACTGTCCACCGGCCAAAGGATTTCATCAAACGCTGCGTTGCGAAAGGCGGTGATACGGTTGAAGTGAGGGACAAGGTGCTTATGGTGAACCACCAGGAGGTGCCGGAAGCGCCCATGGGTAAACACATAGATTCGCGCGTCATGCCCAATGCTTTTGATCCGCGCGACACTTTTGGTCCCTATATAGTGCCCAAAAAAGGCGAGGTCCTGACTCTGTCAGACGCCAGGTCCATTAGGGAGTTTTTCTGGGCGCGGTCCCTTATCTACCAGGAAAACCCGACCACGCCCATGCATTCTGTCATAAAACTCTATGTGAACGATTCACTGTATTCGGAAATTCCCTACAAGGGCGCTCTCTACGTAAAATACACCAATTGGGACTGGCATGAGATGGAAAAGCAGCTCTCGCTTTTTCAGCAGAAAATGCCCGATGCCTCAGTCCGGGTAGCCAAGGAACTCTATCTTGATGGAAAGCGGATTACGGAATATACGCTCCGGTACAACGCTTTTTTTATGATGGGTGACAACAGGGACAACAGCCTCGACGGCAGATACTGGGGATTTGTCAGTAAAAAATTCGTCAATGCAAAGGCGCTCATTATTTATTTTTCATGGGACAGCTTCGAACCGGTGTTGTCAGCCATCCGTTTCAGCCGGATCGGAAAGCTGATATTTTAAACATATGAAACCATCAGACCGCCAAGAGCTAGAGCGGGCAGTCAGTACTGGCGCCCAGCTCTACAAGAAAAGTTTCCGGAATATTGACCTGTCCAAGGCAAAGATACGCAATGCGCGCCTGCCCCTGTGCGAATTTGAAAACGTGCGGTTCGATTTTTCGGATATGACCGGCGTCTATGCGCCAGGGACCATGTTCAAGAACTGCAGCTTTGGCGACGCGCGCCTGTGCGAGGCCTATTTCCGCGGCGCTCATTTCATCGACTGCCAAATGCGAAACAGTGATTTTGCCGGCGCTGTGCTCTCCGAGACCTCGTTTAGCGACAGTGATATCAAAGCGTCGAATTTTTCTTTTTCAGACCTTACTGACGCTGCGCTCAGAAATGTCACGGTCAAAGGGTGCAGGTTTTTTCTCGCGGACCTCATTTCAGTAAAACCCGAGTTTCTCGCTCCTCTCAAGACCGAGCTCAAAGGCGCGATGCTTCCCGCGGGAGTATAGATGGATACCGCCAGCCAGGCCATAGCTGTCATTGATTTCGGCGGGCAATACGCCCATCTCATCGCGAACCGGATCAGGCGTCTTGGGGTCTATTCTGATATCATCCCCTCTGATGCGCAGACCAATGCTCTAAAGGCATACAAGGGCTTCATTCTCTCAGGTGGTCCCAGCAGTGTGTATGATACAAATGCCCCTGCGTTCAACAAAGAGATCCTTAATCTGGGAAAACCCCTGTTGGGCCTTTGTTATGGACATCAGCTCATTGCAGCCACGCTTGGCGGAACAGTTGTTCCCGGTTCAACGCGCGAATATGGCAAAGCCCAGTTGCGCGCATTGGGCCAGTCACCTGTGTTCAAAGGGCTTGAGCCAATCCAGACCGTGTGGATGAGCCACGGGGACACTGTGACTACGTTGCCAGAGGGATTTGTCCGCATCGCCAGTACCGACCACTGCGACCAGGCGGCCGTGGAACATCCGGGCAAACGGATTTTTGGTTTCCAATTTCATCCAGAGGTAACCCATACAACCAATGGCATGGCAATGCTCGCAAATTTCCTCGATATTTGCGGCTGCGGCCGCCTATGGAACATGAAAAATTACCTGCGCAACGCAGGTGAACGCATCAAGGAAAAAGTGGGAGACCGGAACGTTTTCCTGCTTGTATCAGGAGGGGTCGATTCCACAGTAGCATTTGCCCTGCTCAACCGCGCCTTGGGAGAAAAACGCGTGCAAGGCCTGCATATAAACAATGGCCTTATGCGCAAAGACGAAACGCGAGGGGTCGAAGAATATCTTAAAAAGCATAATTTCAATAATCTGAAGATCGTTGACGCTACCCATGATTTTCTTGATAAGCTCAAAGATGTGTACGATCCTGAAAAAAAACGCAGGATCATTGGCGATACCTTTATCGAAGTGCAGAGGCGCGAACTGCTCAACCTGGACCTGGACCCTGAGCAGTGGATGTTGGGGCAGGGGACCATCTATCCTGATACCATTGAAAGCGGGGGGACCAAGAACGCCGCTTTGATAAAAACCCACCACAACCGGGTGCCGATTATCGAACAGATGATTCGAGAAGGCAAGGTCATTGAGCCTCTTGCGGATCTGTACAAGGACGAGGTGCGCGAGCTTGGCGAAGAACTGGGTCTGGCCCACGCCCTGGTTTGGCGCCATCCCTTTCCCGGCCCTGGTCTTGGCGTACGCCTGCTCTGCTCGTCTGAAACAATACCCGAAATTTCAAAGCACGACAGGGAAAACCTTGATCGCCTTGCCAGCGCCAGGGGTTTTACCGCTGAAACCCTGCCCATAAAAAGCGTGGGAGTGCAGGGGGATTTCCGGACCTACGCGCTCCCTGTTGCGCTCAAAGGATCCTATGACTGGGACGCAATTGAGGCGGTCTCAACCGATATAACCAACAATGTGAAGTCCGTGAACCGCGTGGTCCTTGGTCTGGCGTCAAAGGCCGGCACTATTGCGCACGTGGCTCATGCATATACAACGCCGCAGCGGTTGTCCGTGCTCAGGGAGGCTGACGCGGTTGTAACCGCTTTTCTCCAGGAAAAGAAACTGTACGATCAAATCTGGCAGATGCCTGTGGTGCTTATCCCTGTGAGCTCCAATACAGAAGAGGAGTCAATTGTTTTGCGGCCCGTGAGTTCGAGTGAGGCCATGACCGCGAGTTTTTTCAGGATACCTTTTGACCTGCTCTCGGAATTAACTTCCCGTATCATGGCGATTCCAGGTGTTTCAGCGGTTTACTATGATGTGACGCACAAGCCGCCTGGCACAATAGAGTGGGAATGACCAGCATAAAGGACCTTTCCCTTCACGACCTTGAACAGCAATTTGCCCTATTAGGCGAACCAGCCTATCGTGCGCGGCAGGTTGCAGCATGGCTCTATAAAAAAAACGTTTCCGACTTCGCTGAAATGACCAACCTGGGCAAGCAGCTCAGGGACAAACTTTCCCAGCAATGGTTCATCTCAAACCCCGTGATTGTCCGCGAACAAACAGCACAGGACAAAACCCGTAAGTTCGCCTTGCGTTTTGATGACGGCGTTGTTGTCGAGTGCGTTATCATCGTTGATGAGAAACGCCGCACGCTGTGCATATCAACCCAGGCTGGCTGCAAGCGCAAATGCGTCCTGTGCGCCACGGGAAAAATGGGATTCAAGCGAAATCTGACCCAGGCTGAGATTCTTGATCAGATCATCGTGGCAAACAGGGTGCTTGCGCCAAAAGAGCATATCACGCACCTGGTATTCATGGGCATGGGCGAACCCTTTGATAATTTTGATACGGTCCTGGCCGCGCTTCGGATCATCCACGCGGACCATGGCATGTGCGTCAGTCCGGGCCGAACGACAATTTCAACAGTGGGTGTTCTTGAAGGCATAGAGCGCCTGGGAAAGGAAGGCCAGGGCGAAGGCCTTGCCATTTCACTCCATGCAAGCGATGATGAAACGCGTAAAAAACTGATCCCCCATGCGCGATCAGTGTCCATTGACCAGATCATACAAGCGGCGGCCGTATACGCGCGCGTAACAGGGGACAAGGTCACTTTCGAATATGTCATGATCAAAGGCGTGAATTGCTTTCCCGCGGACGGGAAGCGTCTTGCGAAGCTGCTTTCCCAGCTACCCTCAAAAATAAACCTGATCCCCTGCAACCAAGTGGCGGATTCGCCCTACAGAATGCCCGGCCAGGCTGAAATAGACGCGTTTATGAAAGAATTGTACGATAGTCCCGTGATTGTCACGGTCAGAAAAAGCAAAGGTCGTGACATTATGGCCGCGTGTGGTCAGCTTGCGGGGTCAGTGCCGCCCGTTTGAGCGTGTCTTTGCCGAATTTTTGCGCTATAATGTCCCTGGCCGCATCAATGGACTTGGTTTTAACCTCTTCCGTCTTTTTTTGCCCGAACAAATCCAGTTGCGGCTCCTGGTCATCCCCAAAATGTGTGACGCCCATGCCAATAAGTCTGACCTTTTTGCCATAGAAATCCTCCTGGCCAAGCAATTTCTCGATGCAGGCGAAAATCTCGTTGCTTGAATCAGTGGGCCTGTTTAGCGTGGTGCGGCGCGTGTGTTTGGTAAAATCAGTGTTCCTGAAAATCAAATACGCAGTCCGGCATTTCATGTTCTCTTCCCTAAGCCTGCGCATCACCTCATCGGTCTGCTCAAGGAGAACGTGACGCAGCAATTGTTTGTCACCAACATCCTCCTGAAAGGTGCGCTCTTCACTCATTGATTTTGCCTCGCCCAGGGTCTCTACCGTGCGTGTATCCATGCCCGCGGCAAGCTCTTTCAGAAATTGCGCTGATGAATCGCTGATTTTTGCGCACAGCACCTCCACGGGGCATGCATGTACCTGGCCAATGGTCTTCAGGTTCAGGGCATGGAGCAGTTTTTCCGTTTGCTTGCCCACACCCCATAGTTTGCCAACAGGCAGGGGATGGAGGAACGTGAGCACCTCATCCGGCGCAACAACCACAAACCCGTCAGGCTTGCCAAGGTCAGAGGCGATTTTTGACACAAATTTGCAGGGCGCAACGCCAACAGACGCGACAAGACCGGTCTGCGTCAGAACGCGCTCCTTTATCATGCGGCCTATCTGAGCGCCGTTGCCAAAAAGCTTGAAGCATTCGGTCACATCGAGAAAGGCCTCGTCAACGCTTACCTGTTCTGTTTTATCGGTAAATGAATTGAGAATATCCATAATATGGCCGGACATTTTTTCGTAGCGGTGCATGTTGACCGGCACAAACACGCCATGAGGGCATCTTTTTTTCGCTTCCCTGATAGGCATGGCTGAATGGACGCCATACACACGCGCCTCATAGCTGCACGCTGACACAACACCGCGTCCATGTGGATCAGCGCCCACAATCACGGCCTTTCCATTAAGATCAGGATTGTCCAGGCGTTCGACTGCCGCGTAAAAGCAGTCCATGTCCACGTGGATTATTGTGCGCTCAGACCGCATGGAGATCGTACCCGGTAAAACCTGTTATGCGTACCTCCACAATGTCGCCAGGTTTCAGATTTGGTCTGGTGATAATGACTGAACAATCGATTTCAGGCGCATCTCGCTGAGTCCTGCCAATGAAGACTGTTTCACTCTCTTTGGTATCTATGATAACAGGGAGCGTTTTGCCCGTAAGCGTGCTGTTTTTCCTGAATAGAATAGTATTTTGCAGGGTCATAAGCGCTTCGATCCGCTGCGCAATGGTCTTTTGCGGTACCCGGCCGCGCAGGGTAAAGGCCTTGGTGCCTTCCTCTGATGAATAGCCAAAAACACCCATGCGGTCAAATTCCTGGTCTTTGACAAAGGAGACCAAGTCCGAGAAATCAGCGTCTTTTTCCCCGGGAAACCCCAATAAAAAAGTTGTACGCAGGGCGATTTCAGGAA
Source organism: Candidatus Raymondbacteria bacterium RIFOXYA2_FULL_49_16 (assembly GCA_001789205.1). Classification (GTDB taxonomy): domain Bacteria; phylum Fibrobacterota; class OXYB2-FULL-49-7; order OXYB2-FULL-49-7; family XYB2-FULL-49-35; genus XYB2-FULL-49-35. The sequence continues at coordinate 32,770 of MFYT01000071.1, forward strand.
CAGCGTCGCGTAATTTCCGGATTAGTTTTTCAGCATAGGCCCGCGTATAGCGCCTGTTCATCCGCTTCAGAATGGGATCAACAATATGCTGCAAAGGCAGATCAATATATTTTACAATCAAAGGCTCAGAGGCAATGACCTCGATCAACTCATTGCTTACGCCAGCAGGATGGCAGTACATGAGGCGAATCCAGGTAAAAGGCCGGGGAAGACGTGCAAGTTTTCTGAGTAATGCAGGCAATCCCATGCCTTTGCCATAGGCGGTGATATCCTGGGCCACAATAAGGCACTCGCGCACGCCTTTTTCACTGAGAAAGCGGGCCTCGTCAAGGATCCCCTTTTCCTGTATAGACACAACACTGCCACGGATAAGAGGAATTGCACAATAGGCGCAGCAATTATTGCATCCTTCGGCTATCTTCAATGGGGCTGAGTGGAAAAGGCCGGTCAGCGACCTGGGTTCGTGCGCGCAGGCTTGTTTTTTTAACCCATAGCGTTGGCGTATTTTTTCAAAGGTTATTTCCCCGTCCGCAAGCCCGAAAATCTGGTCAGCCTCAGGCATTTTTTCCGCCAATTGCCTGCCATAGCGTTGCGACAGGCAGCCAGTCACAGCCACCTTGGCGTGCTGGGACATTTCCATGATTGTCTGGATCGATTCCTCTTTAGCCTCCTTGATGAATCCGCATGTATTCACCACAATAAGGTCAGCCTGTTTTGGTGCTGCCACAGCAACGCAGCCTGAGCCTAAAAGCTTTGCGAGCAGCTTTTCTCCATCTACCCGGTTTTTGTCGCACCCCAGGTTCAATAGGTGAATTTTCATATGGAATAAAAATAAATTAATCATTTACAATGATGTGGAAAAGTCTTATTTTATTATGTATCAAACACTAACAAGCTGGCGGAGGTGTGGTGCATGAATAAAAGATTCGCTATGACCGGCATTGGCGGGTATATTGCCCCACGCCATCTCAAGGCCATCAAAGAGACGGGCAATACGCTGGTCGCAGCTGTTGATCCAAACGATTCCGTGGGTGTCATAGACCGCTATTTCAGCGATGTAGCGTTTTTTACTGAATTCGAACGGTTCGACCGGCATATTGAAAAGATCCGCAGAAAAACGGGCGATGGTAAAATCGATTATGTTTCCATTTGCTCTCCCAATTATTTGCACGACGCCCATATCAGGTTCGCCTTTCGCGTCAATGCTGATGCTATTTGCGAAAAACCCCTGGTGCTCAATCCCTGGAACCTCGATGCATTGCAGGAGCTTGAGGCCGAGACCGGCCGCAGGGTCCATACCATTCTTCAGCTTCGTGTGCATCCCGCGCTTGTTGAACTCAAAAAGAGCCTGGAACAAGAGCCCAAGGGAAAAAAACGGGACATATGCCTCACGTATATCACATCACGGGGAAACTGGTATCTGGTCTCCTGGAAGGGGCAAATGGAGAAGTCCGGCGGCCTTGCCACCAATATTGGCATTCATTTTTTCGACCTTCTCATATGGCTTTTCGGCAAAGTGGAATTTAGCGAAGTGCATTGCGCCGAGCCCCGTCGTACAGGCGGCTTTCTCGAACTGGAACGGGCGCGGGTCCAGTGGTTTCTCTCTGTTGATCGGAACGACCTTCCTCACCATACTGATTCAGCGCAAGAGCAGGTAACGTTTCGTTCTATCACCATTGATGGCAAGGAACTTGAATTCTCCGAAGGGTTTACAGACCTGCATACGGTCCTCTACAAGGAAACACTTGCTGGACGGGGGTTTGGCATAGAAGATGTCCGGCCATCCATTGTTCTCGCCCATAGCATCAGGAACGCCCAGGCAATTGGGGCCAACAAAAACAGCCACCCCATCCTTCGCGGCGTAAAAGGAGCGTGACATGGCGTTGTATTTCAAGCACAAATCAGCATATGTCGATGAACCGTGTGAAATAGGCGATGGCACAAAGATCTGGCACTTTTCCCATGTTTTGAAAAACGCTACAATCGGCAAGAACTGCATCTTTGGCCAGAATGTCCATGTTGCTAACGAAGTTGTTATTGGCAATAATGTTAAAATCCAAAACAATGTTTCAATTTATACCGGGACAGTGATCGAAGACGATGTTTTTCTTGGACCTTCGTGTGTGCTCACAAATGTCACCAATCCCAGATCCCAGGTCAATCGCCATTCATTGTACGAAAAGACGCTTATTAAGAAAGGCGCGAGTATTGGCGCAAATGCGACCATTGTCTGCGGTATTACCTTGGGACGCTACTGTTTTGTAGGTGCGGGCGCTGTTGTTGCCAAGGATGTGCCTGACTATGCGCTCATGCTCGGGGTGCCAGCTCGCCAAAAAGGATGGATAAGCCGCCATGGTCTGCCTTTGCCAGTGCCTGGCGCGGACGGTATTATGACGTGTCCGGAAAGCGGATTTCGATACAAGGAGGCCTCTCCAGGAGTTTTACGATGTCTCGACCTTGACGAGGAGGCTGCCCTGCCCGAAGACCTGAAGATAGGCACAAAATTATACGACAGCTTCAAGAAAAAATAACAAGGGAACCCAAATGGACCTTACCAACAAACGCGTCATGGTCATTGGCGGAGCTGGATTTGTGGGCAGCCACGTTGTGGACGAGTTGCTGAAGACCACTGTAAAAGAAGTCATCATTTACGATAATTTTTTCCGCGGCACCATGGACAATATCGAGGACGCGCTCAAGGACAAGCGTGTCACGCTTTCACAGCATAGCGGCGATATTCTGCACGAAGATATTCTCGCGCGGGCCATGGAAGGGGTCGATGGCGTCATCCATCTGGCCGCGCTCTGGCTCCTTCAATGCCATGAATATCCCCGGTCAGCCTTTGACGTCAATATTCGGGGCACGTTCAACGTCATTGATGCATGCATAAAAAACAAGGTTAAACGCGTGGTTTATTCGTCATCCGCCTCAGTATATGGCAATGCATTGCAGCTTCCCATGACTGAAGAGCATCCCTATAACAACTTTACCTTTTATGGGGCAACAAAAATTGCAGGCGAGCATATGTTTAAGTCCCTGGGCAGCAGATATAATCTTCCGTGGGCAGGGCTTCGGTATATGAATGTATATGGCCCGCGTCAGGATTATAAAGGCGCGTATATTGCCGTGATGATGAAGATCCTCGACAATCTGGACAAGGGAATTCCGCCTGTGGTGTTTGGTGACGGGTCGCAGCAGTACGATTTTATCTATGTGGGCGATGTTGCCCGCGCCAATGTTTTGGCAATGCAGGCCGATACTACGGGTGAAAATTACAATGTTGGCAGGGGCATTGGCACTTCAATTAAAGAGCTCACGGAATTGATTCTCGAACTCACCCAGGCAAAGGTAAAAATACAATACGAACCAGCTGGCCAAACCTTTGTCACAAACAGGATTGGGTCCATTGAAAAGGCGCGGAAAGACATTGGGTTCACCTGGCAGGTTGATTTGCGCCAAGGCATGAAAAATCTTATTGAATGGCGCAATAGCCATAAAGAGGCTGTTGATAGAAAACGAAGGGCCGGAGGAGCGTGATATGTGCCTGCAACCGCGAAAATTGCCCATAACCAAACCGTTGTTTGACCAGGACGATTTCAACGCAATCATAGGACCGCTCAAAACAGGCTGGGTTGTCCAGGGGCCCAATGTGGCTGAATTCGAACGGCTGTTCTGTTCATTCACGGGTATCAAACACGCTGTTGCCACCACCAGCTGCACCACAGCCCTGCATATGGGTCTTGTTGCCGCGGGCATCAAACCAGGCGACGAGGTCATTGTTCCTTCATTCACCTTTATAGCCACTGCCAATGCAATTGAATATTGCGGGGCCAAACCGGTCTTTTGTGACATTGATGTAGGGACGTTTGCCATTGACCCAATTGAGATTGAGAAAAAGATTACTCCAAAAACCAGGGCTGTAATTCCAGTATCGCTTTTTGGCTTGCCCGCGCATCTGAATGAAATCGATAAAATATGCAAAAAACACGGTCTTATCTTGTTCGAAGATGCTGCCTGCGCAATTGGCGCCCGCATCAATGGAACTCATTGCGGGAATTGGGGTATTGGCGCTGCTTTTTCGTTCCATCCGCGCAAGGCCATTTCAACAGGAGAGGGCGGCATGTTCGCCACCAACAACGATGTCCTTGCCCAGCAGGTGAGATCATTGCGTGACCATGGCGCCAGCAAGAGCGACCTCCAGCGTCATACAGAGCATGGTGGTTCCCTGCTCCCTGAATTCAATGTTCTGGGGTATAACTATCGGATGACCGATATTCAAGGAGCTCTGGGCGTTACCCAAATGAAGAAACTTGAAGCAATACTTAAAGGACGCGCGCAGGGCGCTGCCATGTATAACAAATTGCTGGCTGATATGCCTCAGGTTTTGCTGCCAAATGTACCTTCAGGATATATTCACGGATACCAGTCTTACGTTGTTTTATTAACAGACAAACAAGGTCAAATCCCTGATTTTAAGAATGTTTCTGTTTTAAACCAGAAACGTAATAAAATAATGGCAGAGCTGGAACAGAGGGGGATTACTGTTCGGCAGGGAACCCATGCTGTGCATACCCTGGGCCATTATAAAACCAAATACTCTATCAAAGACAATGACTACCCATTCTCTTTTATGGCTGACCGTCTCTCTATAACCCTTCCACTATTCCATGATTTTAAAGAAGATGACGGAGTCTATGTAAAGGAAAACCTCAAGGAACTTTTTAAGAGGTTTTAATACAGAAATTTTGGCAAAGTGCCGATATATCAGGCAGATAGCGGGATGCTTTTTCTTTCGGCCAATCGGGAAGGCCGGTCAATCTAAAAAATTATGTGCGGAATAGCTGGAATTTTTAACCTTAACGGGGAACCTGCGTCGTCTGCGCTTTTGCGCAAGATGACAGACTCTATTGCGCACCGCGGTCCTGATTCTGAAGGTTTTTTCATAGACAGCTTCATTGGACTGGGCCATCGACGGCTGGCCATTATCGATTTATCATCAGCAGGTCATCAGCCCATGGTTTCTCAAGACGGTCAATATGCGATAGTCTATAATGGTGAAGTCTATAATTTCCAGGAATTAAAGGCCGAACTTGAGTCTATGGGTTTTGTATTCAATTCCAGGACCGATACAGAGGTTGTTTTAAACGCATACATTGCCTGGGGAGAGAAGGCGCTTACCCGGTTCAATGGCATGTTTGCCTTTGCCATTTGGGACAAGAAAAAGCAGGAACTTTTTTTAGCGCGTGACCGGTATGGCATTAAACCGCTGTACTATACCATTCAGAATAATACCTTTCTGTTTGGGTCTGAGATAAAGGCCATTTTAACCCATCCCGCTTATAAGACCGATCTTGACCGTGAGGGCTTACTAGAGTACATGACCTTTCAGAATTTCTTTACCGATAAAACCCTTTTCAAGGGTATCCGGCTCTTTCCCGCAGCCTCGTTCACCAGGCTGCAGCTTGGTAAATCGCAACTGAGCGATTTTACCCAGTATTGGGACTATGATTTCAGCGAGCCCAGTGAGGCCAGGGACGAAAGCGAATATCTCGAGGAATTGGACCGGCTCTTTCAGCAGGCGGTGAAACGGCAGTTGGTCAGCGATGTTGAACTGGGGACCTATTTGTCCGGCGGTCTGGATTCCGGCTCCATAACCGCGCTCGCTGCCCTGGGACTGCCCTATATCAAGACATTTACCTGCGGGTTCGATCTTCACTCTGTTTCCGGTCTCGAGAGCTCCTTCGACGAACGTGAAAAGGCCGAATACATGTCGTATCTCTTCAAAACCGAGCATTATGAACTGGTCCTGAAATCCGGCGACATGCAACGCTGTCTTCCCAAACTGGTCTGGCACCTGGAAGAACCGCGTGTGGGCCAGAGTTATCCGAATTTCTACGTGTCCCAGTTGGCCAGCAAGTTTGTCAAAGTCATTTTGACCGGCACGGGCGGAGATGAGTTGTTTGGCGGGTATCCCTGGCGCTATTACCGGGCCGTAGTGAACGATGACTTCGAGGATTATGTTGACAAGTATTACGACTTCTGGCAGCGGCTCATTCCCAACGCGGTGATCCAGAGAGTGTTCAAGCCTGTATGGAGGGACGTCAATAAAGTGTGGACCCTTGATATCTTCAGGGATGTTTTCAAAAAGCACGCGTACCGTCTTACACGCCCCGAAGACTATGTCCAGCATTCGTTGTACTTTGAAGCGAAAACATTTCTTCATGGCTTGCTGATTGTGGAAGATAAACTTTCCATGGCCTATGGACTCGAGACCCGCGTCCCGTTTCTTGACAATGATTTGGTCGATTTTGCTATGAAATTACCGGCAAAATTCAAACTGGGTAATCTGCAGGAGGTTGTCAGGTTCAATGAAAACGAGCCGGGAAACAAGACGTCAAAGTATCTCTCCAAAACCAATGATGGAAAAATATTGCTGCGTAAAATGATGAGCAAATATATTCCCAAAAAAGTGACTGAATATGTGAAACAGGGGTTTTCGGCGCCCGATGCGAGCTGGTTTAAGGGTGAAAGTCTGAAATACGTCAAGGAAAAGCTGTTCAATCAGAATGCCCGGCTCTATGAATATATGGACCGCGAAACAGTGCAGGAATTGATCAACGACCACCTGGACGGCAAGTGCAACCGCAGGCTTCTCGTCTGGTCGTTGTTGAATATCGAGGAATGGTGTTCCCGGTTTCTTCAATGAAAAGGCAATAGGATGGTTGATCTCGCGGGAAAACGGATAGGCGTTGTCGGCGCCCAGTCGTCCACAATCAATTGTATAAACGGACTCATGCGCGGAGGATATGCCATTTCCCGCCTCATTACCCTGCCGCCTGAAATGAGCGCGCCAGTGGCTGATTACGCCGATCTTCGCGTTTTTGCTCGTGCAAATGGCATTCCTTGTATTCACGTTGGCGCATATGACATGAAAGATCCTGTAACGCGTGAGAGGCTTTCCGATGTGTGTCTTGATGTAGTTACAGTCGTGGGCTGGCAGCGGCTTATCCCAGAGTGGTTCCTTCTGAAAATCCCATGCGGAGTATATGGTATGCATGGCAGCGCCCTGCCCTTGCCCAAAGGCAGGGGCCGTTCGCCAATGAACTGGAGCATTATCGAAGGCAGGGACCGTTTCTATACGCATCTGTTCAGATACGACGCAGGCATCGATTCGGGAGAAATAGTTGATTGCCAGCGTTTTGATATCAATCCATGGGATACTATTCGTTCGCTGCAGCACAAGAACTCGGTAAGCCAGTACAAATTGCTTGTCAAGAACCTTCCGGCAATACTCAATGGCGCCATAACGTCTATTCCGCAGGACAAGGCGATACAACCCAGTTTTTATCCTAAAAGGACCTTTGAGGACGGCGCCATTGATTGGAAACAGAGTAGCGCAATCGAGATTGCCGCTCTTGTCCGTGCGGTTGCCAGACCCTATCCTGGCGCCTATACCGAATTTGAGAATACTCGGATCATGATATGGCAGGCAGCACCGTTTGATTCCTGCATTGAATACCCTGAAGCCGCTCCTGGAACCATTGTTGAGGCCTTTTCAGACAAGACGTTCGTGGTTAAGTGTTTTGTGGATTCCCTTCTGGTGCTTGAATGCGAAACAACCAGCGCATGGCAGCCCGCGTGCGGTATGCGTTTTACCTCACTCCCCAATGCCAGCAGGCAAAAACTTGCGCAAATGAAGATTGACGAGGGCGCCTAATGCCATCAACGCCCGTTTTTTCCCCCACTGGATACGAGGAGCTCATGAGGGCGATACAAACCGGCGGGTATGGTTTTTCAGAATTCGGGAAAAGCGCGACAGGTGAGGGACGTGTTTTATTGCGCCATGATATAGATAAGCATATCGGCTATGCCCTTGAGATGGCGCGCATGGAACACCGATTAGGTGTGCGCGCCCATTATTTTTTTCTTCTCCATTGCCCGTTGTACAACATCATGGAACCTGAATCATGGCATGCGATCCAGGAAATTCACCAGCTTGGCCATGTGATTGGCCTTCATTGCGATGAGCGCAGGATACCCGGGCCGGAAAAAGAACTCGACGCTGGTGTGCTTGCTGACCTGAAATGGCTGAACACTGTTTTCACTTTTGCACAACCCGTGGTCTCATTTCATAATCCTTCAGAAAAGGTCATCTGCCGTAAGGGGTCAGGATACGTGAGCGCGTATGATCCGGCCTTCTGGATGCCCGAGACAAAATATATCTCTGATTCAAACCAGCGTTTCAGGGAAGAGGAACTCATTCAGAAGCTGAAGTGCAGAGAATGGCCCCGGCTTCAGATTCTTATCCATCCTCTATGGTGGTTCAGTGAGGGCAAGCCGGTCTTTTCAATAATTCAGGATGTGGTTGCGCAACGCGCCGCTTACATAGACGCCTATCTCATATATTCCAACCATGTATGGAACAAAACCAAGTCCGGAAATGGGGAAGGACGCGCTACGTTATGATCGACGCGCACGTGAATGTTACGCACAATGGAAAATGGTTTTCAACAGGTCACGACGCCTCATTCCAGCGGCTCGATGACCAGATGGCCGCCGCGAAAGTCGAAAAGGCCGTTATTATCTCAATGCCCGGCGCCACAACCAACGCGTTTATCGCTTCGCTTGTCGAAAAATATCCCGGACGGTTTAAGGGATTAGGGCATATCGATTTTTCAAAGGACATTCGCAAAGAGATCAATGAAATAGCGGCCATGGGACTCAGCGGAGTTAAAATTCATCCCAGGCTTCAGGGCGTTAATGTCTGCGAGGCGAAATTCTCGTTGTTGTGGGAAGAACTAAACGCGCGGAACATGCCCGTGCTTGTCGATGGTTTTTACACGGTCTCAAACCCTAACCTCCGAATTGGCGATCTTCTTCCCCTTGCGTACGAGCCTATGGTAAAAAAATATCCTGACCTTACCGTCGTACTCGCCCACGCAGGCGCGCACCGCGTCATGGACACATTCTTCATGTGCAGAAGCAACCCTGGATTTTATACGGACATCTCATATTCCCCATCCTTTTTCAAGGGATCGTCGGTATACAACGATCTGCGGTTTCTCGCTGAAAAGACCGGGAATAAAGTCCTTTTTGGCTCAGATTTTCCCGAAGTCAGCATTGAAGAGGCTAAAAAAGAATTTTTCGAACTTAGCGGAACCCTGGACGTAGGCATACGTGAACGGATTGCGCACGGAAACGCGCACGATCTTTTTTGGAAAGGGCTGTCATGAACAGCCAGGACAAGGCCCTTACAATCAAGCGGTACGCGAATCGCTATAGGGAACACGGGTACTCGCCTCTTTCACTAGGATGGGGCAAGGGAGGACGGCAAAAGATACGATTTGGAGCCATGGCGGGAATTGGCATTGGTCCTTCTGATTCTGTGCTCGATGTGGGATGCGGTTTTGGCGATTTCCAAGCCTATCTCAAGGGCCAGGGGTGGAAGGGCAGGTACCTTGGTATTGATTTTGTGGACGATTTTCTGCTTGAGGCGCGCAAACAGCATCCGCAGATCAGGGTCAAAAACGCCGATATCCTCTCACGGTCCTTTGTGGAACGGTTCGATTTTGTTGTAAGCTCGGGGATTTTCAATACCCGTCTCAAACACGAAAAAGGCGAATATGCGTATATCCGGAAGATGATGGCCCGCATGCTGTCCCTTTCGCGCAAAGGCGTTGCCTGCGATTTTATAAGCAGCTATGTTGATTTCAGGAACAAAACCACTTTTCACGCGGAGCCTGAGAAGCTATGCGCCATTGCCAAGTCCTTGTCACGGCGGGTACTGATGCGCCACGACTATTTGCCCTTTGAATTCATGGTGTATATGTATACCAATGATGGTGTTGATACTCGCGGCGGCGTTTTTAAATAAAAATCATAGAGAACCAATGTCACAGAAGAAAATACTCATTCTTGGCGGCGGCCGTTATAACCTGAAGGTGATACATTCAGCGCGAAACCTCGGCTATTATACCATTGTGGCTGACCGGGATGAACATGCGCCGGGATTCGCATATGCGGATGAAAAGCAGGTCATCGATATTACGGATTATTTAGCAATGTTTTCCTACGCTCGCCACCAGCGCATTGATGGCATTGCCGCGATAAATGATTATGGCGTTTTTACCGCTGCCTATGTTGCGGAAAAACTCAGGCTTCCCGGCATAGAATGCGAGCTTGCGCGTATTGCAACTGACAAAGGACTGCTGCGCAAGGCATGGGAGGCGGCAAAACAGCCCAATCCCCGGTTCCGTATCGTCTTCTCCCTGCAAGAATGCCGGGATGCATGCCGTGAAATAGGTCTTCCTGTCATACTTAAACCAACCATGAGCATGGGCGGTAATCGGGGGGTCATGGCAGTGCGCGAAGAAAAGGATATTCAGGAGGCGTATGCATTTGCATCCGCTGCGTATGCAAAGACTGACGTGCTGGTTGAAGAGTGTCTCAAAGGGATTGAACATAGCGTTGAAGTGATCATATACAATGGCAGAGGCCACGTTATCGCCATGGGAGATAATAGCAAACAGGCGTGGCCGTATCGCGTAAATACCGAGATTGTGTATCCAACAGAACTGACCGGTGCACGCCGCGCCAGGCTCGAACAGACCGCGCGGGAATGCGTCGAATCATTGGGCTGGCGGAACGGGTGTGCGCACGTAGAATGTTGTACGCTGGATAATGGAGAAGTAAAATTATTTGAACTGGGCGCACGTCCTGGCGGCGGAGGTATTCCCGATCCGATTGTTCCTTTTTTTACTGGGGTGAATGAATTTGAGGAATATCTCCGGATCATCGTAGGTGAGGCCCCGCACCAGACTGTACCACTCCACGAAAAGGGATGTGTCTATCATTTTCTTTTTACCCGGCCCGGTAAGATCAAAGCAATACATGGACTTGAGGAGGTCCGGTCGTGGAAGAACATCCTTGATGCAGAGGTATTCGTTAAACCCGGTGACGCTATTCCCGCAATCCGGACTGGTCCAGACAGGCCCGGATTCGTCATTGCCGGCGGTGAAACACGTCAGGAAGCGATTGAACTTGGACGGAAAGCCGGGCACACAATAGTTTTTGAATACGAGGAGCGCTATGAACATCAAACAGTATGAGAAATCCTGCGGCAGATCAGCCGTGGCAGACTGGGCGAACGGCAGCGAAAAGGTGCGCGCCTTTCCCTGGCTGGTATATATCGGTACCACCAATGTATGCAACAATCGGTGCGTTGTCTGCGCATACAAAAAAACCATGCGGTCCGAACGCGGTTTTATGACCATGGATGTGTTCGCCAGGATCGTTGATCAGTTGCCACGCGAAGTCAAAAAAGTCTATCTTATGAAACAGGGCGAGCCTTTTGCCAATAAAAACCTCGAAATGTTCGTCGAATATCTCCATAAAAAACGCCCTGATATCCACATTGCCATCCATTCAAACGGCATCCTGGCCGTGCGCAAACGCCTGGCGCGTATTCTACCCCATGTTTCCTCGCTTGGCATCTCAATTTCCGGCATCTCTGACAAAACCTATTTCAAGGCGCATGGCACGGCCAATTTCCAGAAGGTGCTCACCAACCTCACGGCCATGTCAGATCTTCTCTGCGGCATGCCTCAGGACCGGCGTCCGCATGTTTTTGTAGACTATGTTAAACAGAACGCGAATACTGATGAAAACGAGAGCGATGTTGTTGCATTCTACAAAAGCCGTTTCCCCGGTCTTGCGTCAGTTGATTTTCACGCGGTTTTCAATTTCCAGGGTGAAATAGCCGAGGGCAATATGGAAATCTACGACCGCCTGCCGCACAAGGTGTTTCCCTGCTGTGTCTATCCCTGGTCCGCAATCACCTTTTGCCACGACGGCAAGGTGAGTTATTGCTTTGTCGAACCGCGCGAGAACCGTTTTCTTGGCGATATTACCAAGCAATCGTTCGCGTCAATCTGGAACAGCGAGGAATACGTCCTGTTCAGGAAACGAATGGCTGGCAAAAAATTTGCGGCGCTTGCGGCTGACGGCTTTTATTGCCACAAATGCACCTGGCTCTGGAACATGCAAAGCCAGTCTCCGCGCAGCCTTGCGGGCGGACACGCCCTTATGTTCAACGATACGCCGGTCCAGCCCAAATTCCACGATCTGCTCGAAATGGCGCCCGAGGCGCTTTTCCAGACCGGAACAGCCTATTTCACAGGTGGAGAAATGCACCTTGCGCTTTCCTGTTTTGAATGTATCGCCCAAAGCCGGGCAAAAAAAGAGGTTGTCGACGCAGCGGCAAGGATGGTGAGGCAATGCCGCAAGACTTTGGGGAAATTCCGTGATCAGCCGCTGTGGAACGCCATGCTTGCGCGGGAAAAAAAGAAACCCCGGGACAGGAAGAACACCTATTACTCGCTGAATAAAAAGCAGGGTCAATAGTAGAGGTTTGTATCGTATACCGGGACCGGTGACCCAAGCTCATCAAATACCTTGTATTCCTTCATATATTGATAAAACGCTGATTTGACGCCGTCCTGAAGCGCTTCTTCCTGCTGAAGCCACGAGGTATTGATATATTGCGGTATGCGCTTGCCCTGGGCTAGTTCGCCATATATGCTGATGTAGCGCGGAATATGGGTTTCAATGGCCATATGTTTTTCAACCCAGGTCCGCGATGCGCGCCCCTGGCCCTCGTACTCACCCGACTTGACCATCTCGATGCATGCGCGTATCTGCTGTTTAAACGTATTTTTCGTTATCCTGACGACCGGAGGATTGTCTCTCAGCCGGTCCCAAAAGCCTGTCTGATATGTCAAAACAGGTATTTCCCAGCTCATCATTTCAGCGCCGAAAAGGCCGAATGTACCCACGCCTGCCTGGTCAATCGCATAATCGGCGTATGCGTACAGCTCCCGGGCCTTGGCGGGTGACACGCCATGCACATAGAGAAGTTCAACCGGAAGCCCTTCACGTTTGCATTCTTCAAGGAGCCGGCACAATATAGAGGAACCCTTTTTCCAGTTTTGGGAAGGAGCGTGGACAAAGTAGACTTTTGACGGGTCCTTGATAAGAAGTTTTTTATCGACGAGTCTGTTTTTCTCCGCTAATGTCCAATCTGACAAGGAAATGAGGCCGGGAATAAAGAGTCCGCGCGGGATACAGGTTGGGCCCAGCAGCACGTCGGCATAGCGGTTTATTTTTTTGTGCAGCTTGTACAGTGACGCGTCCATGAAGTACGGTTTTGGGGGAGAAAACCCGAGAAACCTGGCTTGGTGGTAATAAATCCATTCAGGGCTGCGCGCGTCGCTTCCCCAGAACGAAAACAGGATCTTTTTTCCGTCCTGTTTTATCATCTCAAGGTCCCTGAGATCGGGGTACAGGGAGTGCGCGAAGTGAAAATGGAAAATATCGTAGGTGCGGAGCGCCTCTACTGCAAAGGCCTCGATTCTTTTGACTTTTTCATCGTCCTGGCATGCGCAGAGATTAAGGGTTTTGTCGCATGTGTCCGGGTAGAACGATGGCACGTATTTGTAATCAACGCTTGTCGCGTCGACCCCGGCGTTTCTGATAAGCCGCGTCAAACGGCCCATGTTACCGGCAATCTCCCAGGGAGCGTGGAGGATTTTCACCCCTTTAAGAGGATTGGAGGAATCAACAACCTCTCGCAGCGGCCGGTTGGGAAAGTGGGAAAAAGAGCGGTGGTTCCGCAGTAAGTTGTGTGCGGCGTCAATGAGCTGTTTGATTTCCGGTATTTCTGGTTGCCGTTGCGCAATTGCGTTCAACAGCGGCAATGCCGAAGGGAGCGTGTTCTTATGCTTGAGAATTTCACAAAAATTCAGGACAGCGTCAGTATAGAAGGGGTCAATTTCAAGCGCGCGGGTGAAATATTCAGCGGCGGCGTCATCGTTGGCCTGCTTGAAGGAGATCACTCCCAGATTATTCAGTGCCGCCTTGTTTCGGGGGTCTGAAACAATAAGCGCCTTGAAACAATTTTCAGCGCGGGAAAGATCGCCCTGCGCGAAAAATACCATGCCTTCGTCGAGCGTATTGTTCATATGCGGTCTGTTTGATTCTGCTGGAAATATAACTTATTGGCACGGGGCGGGCCTAACCGCTTTTTGCGTTTTCTCAGGCGGTTTGCGGCTGTGGACTCTCCTCACAGAGTTCGCGGAGGTATTCCCCAAGCGAAATGCCATGAGGCTGAAGACTGGAGCCAAAGCCCATGCTGGCGCAGGTACAGACCGGCGATGGGCATCGGGCCGGTGCAATGCTGTCTGAAGCGCACATTGCTGTCTGTCCCAGTATTCCCGCGTTGGTTTTGCACCTGCGCAGGTTCCCGCGCGCATCCACGACAATGAGCCTGGTCATGTTGAAACAGGGCATGCCCTGCAATAAGAGCTCATTGTTCACCTGATTCAGTTCCTCAGCGTTCTTTCCGTCAAGAAGCCGCTGGTATTTTTGCCGCAGGTAATTAATGCGCGCGGTCTCTCCGGCGGTGAACGCTGCCGGATACTGAAGGCCGTTCATCTCTCCAATATATTCCACCAGCCGGTATTCAAAATCCACGTCCATGGTTTCCACGCGCTTGAGCACAATGTCCAGCAGTTGTTCCAATTGAGGGTCCTTCAACGCATGGGGAGTCAGGACCACGATCATTTCAATTTTGAAACCGCAACGCGCCATGCGCGGCAGGTATTCTTGTATGTAGCGGGTAATCCGGGTTATGCCGTCTTTTTTTAACAGATAATCGCCAATATGGAACGAAGGCTGAAATTTAATGCGATTGCGCCATTCCGGGTGCTCAGCAGCAAGGTCATCGAGCCGGGCGACCCGTGTGCCGTTAGTCTGGAATTTCACGGTATGCCCGCGTTCCAACAAGGCTGTGGTGATATTCACGCAGGAGGGATGGTCCAGGGGTTCTCCGCCAAACAGCAGATACTCACACGTGCATTGTCCCGCGAGTTTTAAGACCTCGGCGATATAGGCGGATTCTCCCATGCTGTCGATGACACTAGACTTGTCGAGTATATAGGGGCTGCCCTGGTTGCAATACCAGCAGCCGTGTGAGCAGTAGTTTGTCAGAACAAGTTGGATAAGGGGGAGGGGTATGCGTTTTTTATACTCTTCAAACCGCTCCTGGCTTATAGTATACCCTTTACCAAGCAAACCAATTGCACTCCGTTTCATGGGATTCTCCTCGTATATAAATCCATAATATATTATCGGAAAGAGTTGGACTTTTATTTAATAAAACTTATAAATCTAAGGCTTTGATAATAAGTTGGTTAGAAAGTGATACATGAGGGTGACATATACGCTACTTTTTTTCGGCATGGTCTTGCATTACTATTTTAAAATCTTCTATTTTACCTTACATTAATAATACCTTTAAAGGAGTGAACCTTATGTACGAAAAATTGCTTGATTATGTAGCATGCCCGGTTTGCAGCCGCGCTTTCACACTGGAAACGGCTAAAAAAGAGGGCATGCATGTCATGGAAGGTTCTTTGTCGTGCCCAATGGGGCACCACCGGTTTCCAATCCGCAAGGGGATCCCGCGTTTCGCGGATACTGTACAGCAGGACCATTCGCAGGTCAAAGACTCCTTCAGCTCAAAATGGAACGCGCGGCCCGACCTCGGACTCACCATGGGCGTTGAATTCACGATGAATTTCCTTTTTGAACGTTACACCTGGTACACTCGTGAAACATATGACCGTTTCATTGAAGGAAGAAAACTGATACTCGACGTGGGCTCCGGACTTGGCCGCATACTTCAGTGTCACCTCAGCAAGACACGGGGCGAAGTTATCAGCTTCGAAATTTCAGAATCGGTCGACGTTGTCTTCAATAATCACAAAGACATGAAGAACGTACATGTCGTTCAGGCGGATATTTTCAACCTTCCCTTCCCGCGTACCACCAGATTCGATTATATCATCGCCAATGCGGTTTTACACCATACGCGCTCAACGCAAGTCGCCTTCAGTAAAATATCCTCTCTGCTAGCCAAGGACGGAATCATGGATACCTACATCTACAGGAAAAAGGGACCAATCCGGGAATTAGTGGACACCTACCTTATTGAACACACCTCAGCGATCAGCGAAAACGAGTGTTGGGAATTCTGCCGCGCAATTACTGACCTGGGAAAAGAATTGTCAAAGTACAAGGAGCCATTGGTCATCGGCAAAGACATTCCAGTCCTTGGCATTAAGGCAGGCTCATACAATCTTCAGCGTTTTTTCTTCTACGAAATCATGAAATGTTTCTGGAACAATGATATCGATTACGACTTCTCACTCATGACCAATTATGATTGGTACAGACCAAAATATTCTCACCGGCACACCAGTGACGAATTCATCGATTGGTGCAGGGACCTCGATTTATCCGTTAAAGAGATGAATGTGATCCCAGCAGGACTGGCATTCCAGGTTACACGCGGGTAGCTGTTGTCCCTTGATGGTGGTACCAGTTTATTGCTTTTATTCTGATAGTTATATTATCTTGTTCAATGATTGAACAAGGTGTATCTATATGATTGAGTATAAACTACTTAAAGAAATAGAACGCAATTCTTCCCACACTCAGCGCACGCTTGCCAGTTCCTTGGACGTCAGCGTTGGAAAAATCAACTATATTCTTGCCGGTTTTATCAAACAAGGCTCAATCCAGGCAAAAAAAGTCAGGGATCATCACGATAAAATCCGGTGGAAATACTATTTAACACCAAAAGGCATTAGCGAAAAAGTGAAAATTACCCAGGAATACTTCCATTCCCTGGTAAAGGAATATAACATAATCCAGGCGGAACTCAACGCGCTCAAGAGCGAAACAGAGAATGTAGAGGCTGCGGCAAAGTAGCCTGTCCGCCTGGTCGTTTAAAAGCCCCTTGTAGGCGGTTTTTCTCAAAGGTGCCGCTGAAAGGGGCGAAGCCTATCCAAACACTCCATGAATATCCTCGGAATCTCCTGTTTTTATCACGATAGCGCTGCTGCCCTGGTGCAAGACGGTGAAATCATTGCCGCTGCCCAGGAAGAGCGTTTTACCCGCAAAAAGCACGATCCGCGCTTTCCAGCCAATGCAGCTGCCTATTGTTTGCGCGAGGCTGGGATATCAGCAAAAAACCTCGATTATATTGTTTATTACGATAAACCCCTGCTCAGTTTTGAACGTCTTTTGCTCACATACCTGTCCATTGCTCCGACTGGCATAGTTTCTTTTATTGCTGCCATGCCCCTCTGGCTTGGCCAAAAACTTCACATTCCAAAGATAGTGCGCAAAGAACTGGACGGATTTCAGGGCCCAGTGCTTTTTACCGAGCACCACGAAGCCCATGCTGCGTCAGCTTTCTATCCATCACCCTTTGAGGAAGCGGCCATTCTCACTGTAGATGGGGTAGGTGAGTGGGCCACAGCCAGCTATGGCATTGGCAATGGCAATGAACTCATGCTTCTCAAGGAACTTCATTTTCCCGATTCCCTGGGCCTTCTCTACTCTGCTTTCACCTATTTCACAGGCTTCCGGATCAATTCCGGTGAATACAAACTCATGGGCTTGGCGCCCTATGGCAAAGCGCGTTTCAAAGAACTGATTCTCAGGGAAATAGTAGATATGAAAGACGATGGCTCTCTGCGGTTAAATATGAAGTATTTCAACTTTCTGGGTGGCCTGAAAATGACCAATGCTGGTTTTGCAGGGCTCTTTGGCGGGCCCGCACGCATGCCCGAATCGCCCATTACTACGCGCGAAATGGACATTGCCGCAAGCATACAGGCGGTCACCGAGGAAGCAATGGTTCGCATGGCCAACCATGTGCACCACGAGACTGGGCTAAAAAATCTCTGTCTTGCAGGCGGCGTTGCCCTCAACTGCGTTGCAAATTCCCGTATTCTCCATAATACCAGTTTTGAAAACATCTGGATACAACCAGCAGCGGGCGATGCGGGCGGCGCATTGGGATCTGCCCTTGCCGTATGGCACAGATTTCTGGGAAACGGGAAAAAAATAGGTCATAATGGCCTGGATTCCCAAAAAGGTTCTTTGCTTGGTCCTGCTTTTTCAGAGGAGCGGATCAGGGAAGTACTGGAAAAGTCCAAGGCTATTTATAAACAGCATGATAAAAGCGCCCTTGCGTTTCTTATTGCGCAGGAGATAGCTTGTGGAAAAATCATTGGTCTTTTTTCCAGCCGCATGGAATATGGTCCCAGGGCTCTTGGCAATCGCTCTATTCTTGGAGACGCACGCAATCCTGAAATGCAATCAAAGATGAACCTGAAAATAAAATTCCGGGAATCATTCAGACCCTTTGCGCCCGCTGTGCTCGAGGAAAGGGCAAGAGAGTACTTTGATACTGATTCACCCAGCCCGTATATGCTCTTTGTTGCAAAACTCAAACAACACAACCAGCAGCCAGTGGACAATGATGAGGACATACTCGATCGATTGAAGTTTGTTAGAAGCAGCCTTCCGGCAATCACACACCTCGATTATACTGCCAGGCTCCAGACAGTGAATAATAATTCCAGTGAAGCTCTTATGAGTATCTTGCAAGCCTTTGACAAATTAACCGGTTGTCCGGTTCTTATAAATACCAGCTTTAATGTGCGTGGTGAGCCCATTGTCTGCACGCCCGAGGACGCATACAGATGTTTTATGCGCACAGACCTCGATGTTCTTGTGCTTGAAGATTTTATCCTGAAAAAGAATGACCAGCCCGCATGGAACGAAGATGTTGCCTGGAAAAAAGACCTGGTATTGGATTAGTCCCATGAAAGAAAAAACAGAAATCCGGAAGTTTGGGACCGCGGCCCTGCTTTTTTTCTCTGTTGCGAGCCTTGTTTGCAGCCACACAGGAAAGATCATTGCTTCCAATGTGTTTCTAGGATTGGCTGCTCTGGGCCTTTTATTAATTGTTTTTCCCTTGCAATTAAGGCCCTTGCATTGCCTGTGGACGCGTCTTGGCCAGACTGCCGGCAAAGTGATCAACGTCCTGGTCCTGGGTCTTTTTTATTATTTATTTCTGACTCCCTTTGCGGTATTTCGCCGCCTTCTTTTTAGCACACCCCTTGCGTTGAACATTGAGAAGGACGCAAAATCTTACTGGGTTGCGCGCGAAGAGTTTGCCCAGTCAAAAGAACGGTTTTTAAAGAGGTATTAATCATGCAAGGAGATTCATTAATCGCGGAAATCTGGCAATTTCTAAGGATCCGGAAACGTTTCTGGCTTCTACCAGTCATTCTCTGCCTGTTTTTAATGGGACTGCTCATTGTCTTTGCCGAAACTAGCGTCATAGCGCCGTTTATATACACTTTATTTTAACAGGGACTAGGCTCGAGGAACTAGGGACTAGGTTAGAATAATGCAATTTGAAGATTTAGTGGTATGGAAACGGGCTGTTAAAATCAGCGCTGAATTATACAAAGAATTGAAACATTTAAAGGATTATTCATTTCGGGACCAGATCACACGCTCTGGACTTTCGATTCCAAGCAATATTGCAGAAGGTTTTGAGCGTGGAATGACAAAAGAATGTGTCCATTTTCTTGCGTATGCAAAAGGCTCGTGCGGAGAACTTTTTACACAGATTATGATTGGCAAAGAGGCTGGCTATATCCCGGAAAAACAATGTGAAAGATGGGTTCAGGAAACAAAAGAAATTGCCGCAATGCTTGGTTCTTTAATGAAAACAAGATCACGGTTCGCCCAAGAGAAAAGATATATATGACCTCTTTAAGCCTAGTCCCTAGTCCCTAGTCCCTAGTCCCTACAATGCCAACCATTCCTTTCTTCAAACCAGTTATCGACGAAGATACTATTGCTCGTGTAAGCGAAGTTCTACGCTCCGGATGGCTTACAACTGGGTCTGTATGTGAAGAATTTGAAACTGCCTTTGCCAAATATGTTGGCGCCAAGCACGCTGTTTCAGTCAATTCAGCAACTGCCGCACTCCACCTTTGTATGGCCTCGCTTAATCTTAAACCAGGCGATGAAGTCATTACAACTCCCTATACTTTTGTGGCCACAGCTGAGGTAATTGAATACTTTAATGCAAAACCGGTATTTGTTGATATACGTGAAGATACAATGAATATCGATGAAGGCAAAATTGAAAAAGCAATAACTTCAAAAACAAGGGCCATTGTTCCAGTGCACTTTGCTGGCCAGCCCTGTGAAATGGACGAAATCCTGGCCATTGCCAAAAAACATGGTTTGCCTGTGTTCGAGGACGCTGCTCACGTGACCCCTGCGTATTATAAAGGCAGGCCCATTGGCTCAATCAGCAATGGTGCGTGTTTCAGTTTTTATGCCAATAAATGCATAACCACTGGCGAAGGCGGCATGCTCACAACAGATGATGATGAACTGGCCGCGAAGTTCAGAATTTTGCGTCTTCATGGGCTTTCCCGCGA
Source organism: Candidatus Raymondbacteria bacterium RIFOXYA2_FULL_49_16 (assembly GCA_001789205.1). Taxonomy (GTDB): domain Bacteria; phylum Fibrobacterota; class OXYB2-FULL-49-7; order OXYB2-FULL-49-7; family XYB2-FULL-49-35; genus XYB2-FULL-49-35. The sequence continues at coordinate 53,148 of MFYT01000071.1, forward strand.
TGCCATAGACAGATATCAGTCAAAGGGGTCCTGGCAATACGATGTGATTGCTCAGGGGTACAAATACAATCTGACTGACATTGCAGCCGCAATTGGCATTGGCCAATTGGCCCAGGCAGATCGTTTCTGGGAAGAACGCAAGCGGGTGGTGAAAACATACCGGGAATTGCTGGGAAACAAGGACGATATTCAAATGATTGAGGAACTGGAACATAACCAATCGTCGTGGCATATCTTCCCCATCAGGTTTAAGAACCATGCTGACCAAAAACGCGATGAGCTTATCCAAAAGATTAATGCCAAGGGAATTTCCACGAGCGTGCATTTCATTCCCATACATACATTCACGTATTATCGGGAAAAATACGGATATAAACCCGGGGATTTTCCCAATGCATACAACGCCTTTAGGCGCTTGATAACCTTGCCAGTATATCCAGGCCTCAAAGATGAGGGCGTGGAATATATCTGCGGGACAATTTTAGAAGATCTGCAATGATGGAAGAAGTCGTCGCTCTTAAAGAATGTATTGGGCGCTTGAACAAAATCAGTGTTCCCTATATGCTGACCGGTTCGTTTGCATTGAACTATTATGCTGTTCCCCGTATGACACGCGATATCGATATTGTAATAATGCTTCCTCGAACAAAAGCCAACGACATTGTTGCCGCCTTTGAAGGGGAGTTTTACATATCCGAGGATGCGGTAAGACAGGCACTGGATAGAAATTCAATGTTCAATATCATACACAATGATACCTTGCTGAAAATCGATATGATTATCCAGAAGAATTCGCCGTTTCACCAACAGGCTTTTCAAAGAAGGCAGAAAGGTGATATTGATAATTGCGAAGTCTGGATTAGCAGCAAGGAGGATCTTATACTAGCCAAAATGCTTTGGGCAAGGGACACTTTTTCCGATATGCAGATGGCAGACATCAGAAATATTATGTTTACCGGCTATGATGCCGCCTATGTCGATTCATGGGCTGCGGAATTGGGGCTTGCCGGTCTTTTGGAGAAATGCCGCTGTGGATGACACTGCACCGGAAGTAAAAGAATTACTTCGTTCTCTCTACCTGAAAAAGACGGGTGAAGAGCGTTTTTTGCTCGGTGTTTCTCTCTGTGATTTTGCGCGTAGAATAGTCAAGGCGTCATTTCCCTCCGGGCTCACCGAGGCGGACACGAGGGAAAGGCTTTTCAGAAGGTACTACGGCAACGATTTCAACAAAGAAGAAATGTCAAAAATCGTTTCGCATATTCGGGAAAAAACCTTACATAAGCTTGTTACATAAAACGTGGGAGCAAACATGCTTAATAACTCCGTCATTCTCGTCACTGGCGGCACTGGTTCGTTTGGAAAAAAGTTTATCTCCATGACCTTGAAAAAATACCCCAAGGTCAAAAAGATCATTGTCTATTCCCGGGACGAGATGAAACAGTGGGAAATGGCCAAGGAATACAACCATCCCAAACTGCGGTTTTTTATCGGTGATGTGCGCGATAAGGAACGACTCTACCGCGCGTGCAATGAGGTTGATTTCATTATTCATGCCGCTGCGCTTAAAATTGTGCCCACAGCCGAATACAACCCCTTTGAATTCATTAAAACCAATATCAATGGCGCCATGAACGTCATTGAATGCGCTCTGGAACGCAAAGTAAAGCGCGTCATTGCCTTGAGCACGGACAAAGCCTGCAATCCCATCAACCTCTATGGCGCGACCAAACTATGCTCGGATAAATTGTTTGTATCGGGTAATGCATATTCAGGTAAAAATGATATCCGTTTTGGCGTTGTCCGCTATGGCAATGTCATGGGCAGCAGGGGCTCCATCATACCGTATTTCAGGGAGCTAGCGCATACCGGCGTCCTTCCCATAACTGACGCGAGAATGACCCGCTTCATGATCTCCCTCGAACAGGGTGTCGAATTGGTCTGGCACGCGCTTGCGGACTGCATTGGCGGCGAAATCTACGTGAAAAAAATCCCCTCAATGAAAATTGTGGACATTGCCCGGGCAATTGCGCCAAAGGCAAAACTGAAAATTATTGGCACCAGGCCTGGCGAAAAACTCCATGAGGAAATGGTAAGTATTGAGGACGCGCCATACACCTATGAATACCCGTCGCATTTCAAGATTCTACCCCAAATCCACGGATGGGCAAAGGAGCCCGGAAGAATAGGCAAGGGCAAACCATGCAAGGAAGGGTTCAGTTACAACAGCGGGACGAACCAGGAATGGATGACGCAAACGCAATTCAGGACATGGTTGGGGAAGGAATATAAGAAGGCATAAGGGCCAGAGGGCCAAAGGCGTGGATGGAAAAGTTGCAGCCATGGAAATAAAGACATATCGAGATCTTGTTGTTTGGCAACAAGGTATTGCACTGGTAAAAAACGTATATGAAGCTTTAAAAAAGTTTCCCAAGTCAGAGACGTTTGGTTTGATTTCTCAGCTGCGTCGTGCGGTCATTTCAGTCCCGAGTAATATCGCAGAAGGCTATGGTCGTGGTCGTAAGGATTATGCCAGATTTTTGTCCATAGCATTAGGGTCTCTTTATGAAGTACAGACCCAAATTGAAATCGCCAAAGAATTGGGTTTTATTGAAGGGCAACAGTATAAGCAGTTACTTGAAAAAACTTCTGAAATGGAGCGTATGCTTTCAAAACTTCATCGGGTCATTCGTCAACGTACATCATGATCCATAACCCTTGCCCCTTTAACCCTTTGCCCCTTTTTTTAATATGATTCCTTATAGCAGACAGCAGATTACCCGGCAGGATATTCATGCAATCGCCCAGGTGTTGAGGTCAAAATACCTGACAACTGGGCCGGCTGTAGAGGCATTTGAGACGGCTTTATGCAAGCTCACCGGTGCACGCTATGCTATTGCGTGTTCAAATGGGACCACGGCCTTGCACTTGGCTTGTTTGGCCATTGGGCTTGGCAAAGGCCATATTGGAATAACATCTCCTCTGACCTTTCTCGCATCAGCCAATTGTATCGAATACTGCGGTGCAAAAACAGCGTTTGTCGATATTGACCTGGCAACGCTTTGCCTTTCTCCTGCAAAACTCGATGAATATTGCAAAACGCGCAAGGTCCCCAAAGTCGTTATTCCCGTGGATTATGCAGGCATTCCCGCGGACCTGCCTGCCATACATGCGCTGGCGAAAAAATACGGCTTCATGGTCATTGAAGACGCGGCACATTCAATTGGCTCAACATATTCGTACCATGGAAAAACGTATCAATGCGGGTCATGCGCACATACGGATATTGCAACATTTTCATTCCACCCGGTCAAAAACATCACAACCGGTGAGGGAGGGGCTGTTCTGACAAACAATGCCAGGCTTGCGGCCAAACTGCGTTTGCTGCGTTCCCATGGCATGACAAAAGACCCAGCCCTGCTTTCACGCAAGGATGGTCCCTGGTACTATGAAATGGTCGACCTTGGTTTTAATTACCGGATAACGGATATTCAGTGCGCGCTTGGGATTTCACAGCTCAAAAGGCTTGGCAAAATAAAAAAACAGCGTCAGGCAATTGTACGGGAGTACAACCGGATTTTTACGGGCATTGAAGGCATTGTCACACCGCCATGGCCAAAACATGCTTCTCCCTGCCAGCACTTGTACCCAATCTGGTTTGCGAATGGATCGCGCGCGCGCATGGCAGCGTACAATACCCTTGCGGAAAATGGTATTCACGCGCAAGTGCATTACATTCCCGTATATATGCAGCCGTATTATGTTGAGAAATATGGAAAACAGGCAGGGCTATGCCAAAATGCTGAACGGTTTTACAATGCATGTCTGAGCTTGCCCCTGTATCCGGAGTTAACCAAACCACAGATAAAAAAGATCGTAGAATTAGTTGTAGAAGTTGTTGTATAAAAAGGTCTTCGGCCTTAACCTTAACACTAGCCTTTACCCAATGCTCCTCGGCCTCAAAGTCGGCACAAACAACGATTATTACTCAGATGAAATAGACCGTTTATACGGAGAAGAGGCGTTTGATTACATTGAACTTTTTATTGTTCCAGGCACATTTGACCGGTTTGTTCACCTGTGGAAACAGAAGAAAATTCCCTATATTTTCCACGGCCCGCATTCCCTTGCTGGCATGAACCTCTCCAAGGTTGAACACGAGGCCAATAACCATGAAAAAATGCGGGAAGTGGACCACTTTCAACGCGAGCTTAATCCCCAATACACGATTTTCCATGCCGGATTAGACGGAACCCTCGATGAAGCAATACGCCAACTGAAAGTATTTAAAAGCCAATATCCCGAGTTATTCGCAAGCGCGCTTGTTGAAAACAAACCAAAAATCGGGCTGCATAAGGAACAGTGCGTTGGCTATTCACAAGAACAGATCGCGCAAATCATGACCCAGGTGGGAGTGGGGTTTTGCCTCGATTTTGGCCACGCCTTTGCCGCTGCCGCATCACTGAAAAAAGACGAAAAAGCGTTTGTGTCGGATTTCATGACTCTTAACCCATCCATGTTTCATGTGTCCGACAGTTATTCAGGAAAAGAAATGGATTCTCATTTGCACTTGGGCCTGGGTAATCTCGACCTGACATGGATTCTCTCGCTCATACCTCAGGCTGGACTGGTTACTTTGGAAACGCTCAAAGACACCAAGGATAATCTCGATGATTTTGTTACTGATGTACGGTATGTCAGAAACATGCTAAATAGTTTCTGTTCAAAATCGGCATAAACGCTCGTTGAGCGGAGTCGAAACGAACGTTTATCTGGGCATGCGGGCACTTCGACTTCGCTTAGTGCCCGGATTCAACGAATTTTGAACAGATACTAAATAACAACTAAATATCTCATGGTCCATATCTTCATCCAGGCGCGTATGACTTCATCCCGGCTTCCGGGAAAGGTTCTTATGCCCATGGCCCGCATGCCTCTTGTTGTTCTGTGCGCACAACGCGCGGCAAACACAGGCTTGCCGGTTACGGTCCTTACCTCAAACGATCCCTCAGACCAGATCATCGAAGAAACCATGCGCAAGCATGAGATCAACTGTTTTCGCGGTTCGTTGAACAATGTCCTGGAACGGTTCATCAAGGCCGCTGAAATGCTTCCTGACTCATATGTCATTGTACGCCTCACTGCTGACAATGTTGTTCCTGACGGCGCATTTATCCAAGAGCTTGTTGACCAGCTCCAGGCAAAGGGTCTCGAATACCTCGGCACTTCCTCACCCCAGGACAGACTGCCCTATGGCCTTAGCGCAGAGGCCTTTACCGTGGCAGCGCTTCGCTCAATGGCGAAATACGGCCATGTGCCTGCTGTCATGGAGCATGTAACGCCCATGTTGCGTGCCTATGGATCAAAAGAGCTTTTCAGGCCAAAATCGCTCGAAAAAGACCTTAGCCAGCTTCGTTGCACCATTGACACGCAGGACGACTATGATCGCATGGTTGCCTTGTTCAAAGGCTGTAAAAACCCTGCTTCTCTGTCGTGGACAAACCTGTGTGAAAAGCTGGCCAAACTGCCTGGCCAACCAAAATTTCGTGTGCCTTTTTCCATAAAATACAGCACTGTGCATTCATGTATTACCCTGGGAACTGTGCAACTGGGCCTGGCATATGGCGCAACAAACAAGAGCGGCATGCCTTCTGAAAAGCAGGCAATCACTATTATCCACGAGGCAATCAAACACGGTGTTGTCACCCTTGATACTGCACGCGCCTATGGCGAATCCGAGGCCAGGCTTGGCAAGGCCCTTGCCAATGGCCTTGCCGCCCAAGTGCGGGTCATTACCAAGCTTTCCCCAGATTGCAAATCCCCCACAGATGTTGAATCAAGCATATATAAATCCTGTAAAAACCTTGGACAGACCAAATTGCAGACACTGTTGCTGCATCGCTGGGAAACGCACAAGGACAAAAAGATCTGGGACCATCTTGTTGGCTTAAAAAAATCAGGCATTATTCAGGACCTAGGCGCTTCTGTTCAGGACACAAAAGAGCTTATGGATGCGCTCAAAGACCGCGATGTGTCCCTCATTCAACTGCCCTTTAATCTGCTTGATTGGCGCTGGCTCAATCCCAAAGTACAAAATGCCCTAAAAAAGCGGCCAGATATCATTATCCATGCCCGAAGCGCCCTGCTCCAGGGAGTGCTCATTTCCCCCGCAAAGGCCTGGCCAAAGATTAAAGGGTTCAATGCCAGCCAGGCAGTGAAGAAGCTCGATACTTTGGTAAAAGAATTAAAGAGAAAGAACAAGACTGATCTATGCTTGGCCTATGTACGCGCTCAAGATTGGATAACGAGCATTGTGATAGGCCAGGAAAGTCTTGCTCAGCTCAGGGAAAATTTGAAACTCATGCTCCGGTCTCCGCTTACTCAGGAACAGTGCACGCGCGTACAGGATTGTTTCAAGCATAGTACGCCTGAAAAGCTCCTCAATCCAGCGCTCTGGAGTTAAGTATGTAGAGAAATTCAGGATCAACTGTTACAACTGCAAAAACAGTTTCCAGTTGTTTTGGTTACTGGGGCGCGGCAGACAGGAAAAACAACGCTGCTGCTTCAATGTTTTCCATCGCATACTTATGTCTTATGGACGGTTTTTACTCACGGGTTCACAATCCCTTCCGCTCATGCAGGGAATTAGTGAAAGTTTGGCTGGCAGGGCCGCGTTTTTATCCCTCTATCCTTGCACATGGCAAGAAATGCTTTCCATCCCCGGCCGCGATCATGATGAAATATATGATGCCTCCAGAATGGCAACACAAACTATCCAGGGGTTCTACCCCGAATTTCTTATTAATACCCAATTGGAACCTGCACAATGGCATGCGGCGTATCTGACCTCGTATCTCGAACGCGATGTCAGGAATATGAAGCATATCGGCGATCTTATGCGTTTTCAAACCTTTGTCGAGCTTCTGGCCGCTTGGGAAGGACAATGCCGTTGCCGCAGGCAGGATTCTGTCATTGGCCCGTGAGACAATGCCGGTGACCGATACCATTGCCATGACGCATTGGTCAGAGCGTAATGTTTAGCAGTCTCAATATTCACAGGAGTCACTTATGGAAAAACAAGCAAAAATCTATATCGCGGGCCTCTATGGCATGGTTGGCGCCGCAATTGCCCGCAGTCTGAACAAAAAAGGCTTTAAAAACGTCATTGGCCACTCGTCCCAGGAATTGGACCTGCAAAACCAAGCTGCTGTTGACGCATTTTTTCGCAAAGAACGTCCAGACTATGTGTTCCTTGCCGCGGCCAAAGTCGGCGGCATCTACGCAAACAGCACCTATCCTGCTGAATTCATCTACAACAACCTCCAGATCCAGAACAATATCTTCAATTGCGCGCATATCTACCGGGTAAAAAAGCTGCTTTTCCTGGGAAGCTCGTGTATCTATCCAAAGCACGCTCCCCAGCCCATGAAAGAAGAACACCTTCTCACCAGCCCTCTTGAGCCCACCAACCAATACTATGCCATTGCCAAAATAGCGGGCATCATGATGACCGAGGCATACAACCAGCAATACCATACAAATTTCATTTCCTGCATGCCCACAAACCTGTATGGCCCAAACGACAACTATGATGCCATGAATTCCCATGTTATTCCCGGACAAATCCGGCGTTTTCACGAGGCAAAAGTCGCGGGAAAATCCGAGGTGGTCATCTGGGGCACAGGCAAAGTCCGCCGCGAATTTCTCTATGTCGACGATCTTGCCGATGCCTGCGTGTTCATTATGCACGAATACATTGGCAATCAGACCATCAATATTGGCAGCGGCCAGGAATTTACCATCCGCGAGCTTGCTGAAACCATTAAAAACGTGGTGAAATTCAAAGGCAAAATTGTTTTTGATGCTTCCAAACCCGATGGCACTCCCCGCAAGCTGCTCGACTCAAACAGATTGCATAAACTTGGCTGGAAGCCAAAGTTTTCGCTCAAACAAGGCCTTGCCCTGGCATACAAGGATTTTCTACTTGGCAAGGTGAGAATGTGATAGGTCGTGAAAAATTAAATATGAATTACTCTTTGCTGAAATGTCCGCGAACCACGACAATGATTCTGCCAAGACGCAGTTGTGTTGTCTCTGCTTGTCCTCGATTTGTCTGTTATTATAAATTATATTCTAACTGTGAAGAAGAACAGGTTTTCGTTGTCTTTGCTGAAGGCTTTATCGAGGTGGATTTCTCATGAGTGAAAGAACTGTTCTGGAGCTTGACGATATCGGCAGGAAATCGTATTCCGATATGCTTGCCAACCATCCTTTAAAGGCCGCGTCTCCTCAGATGGTTGAACGTGCCAAAGCAGTTGCCAGGGAGATGGCGGCGTTTCTTTCACGGGACTATGGCGCCAAAAAGGTGTGGCTGTTCGGATCGTTGGCGAATGGCGCCTTTTCAGCCGTCTCTGATTTGGACATAGCATATCAAGGTATTGAGCCCTCGTTTTATTTCCGTGTTTATGCAAGAATTTCCGAAATGTTCCAGCCATTCAATGTTGACCTTGTGGATGTGGATGACTGCAGGCCGGATTTGCTGAGAGAAATTCTTGAAAAAGGAATTATACTATGACAGACCTCAAGGAGCACCTTGCGGGGCGGATTCGACAATACCTTACCGACTTAGTGCAGGTGCAGGAGCGAGTCCTAAAAGTTTGGGACGCCTATGAAAAAACGAAGAACGAGTTCCTGCTCGACAGTGTTGCGCTAAACCTCCAAAATTTTTACTCTGCAGTCGAAAATATGCTCAAAGCCATTGCGGAAAGGATAGACGGACACCTGCCCATAGGCGAAAATTGGCACTCCGAATTATTGGGCCAACTTTCGACTGAAGTTTCAGGCTTGCGACCGGCCGTGATTTCCCATGCAACAAAGGAAGGCTTAAGCGAATACCGGAGTTTCCGCCATATCGTACGGAATATCTATGCGTTCAATATGGATCCGAGAAAGATAAAACCCCTTATTGATAAGCTGCCCACGGCTACACAAGGTTTACAGAAGGAACTTATTGCATTTCTGGCTTTGCTGGGCTCGTAGCATTATGATCAAGACCTGCTTGGTCCTTGTTTTTGACTCCCGCCAGCCTGGATACACCAGTGATTTTTGAATTGAACTCTGAAGGGCTGAACATCAGAGTAACTTCAGAGTTCTTTGGGTTCATATTGGGATCAACCTTAACCTTGGCCTTCTTCTCTTCCTCGACCTCAACCTCAACCTCAACCTTCCCATGACCCAATCTCCCTGCTTCATCATCGCCGAGATGTCCGCGAACCATAACCATGATTATGCCAAAACCAAGCGCGTGGTAAATACATGACTCATGAAATGCTGAAATTGCTCATCTCTGAAGGTGAGGGGTTGCGAGTAGAATTTAAAGAGCGGTATTCCACAAAGATCGATAAGGATATTGTCGCCTTTGCTAATGCGCAAGGCGGGTACCTGCTGCTCGGTGTTGCAGATGACCGGCGCGTGTGCGGTGAGACATTAACGAACGCGATGAAGGCGGAGATTCTTTCGATTGCGCGCAACTGCGATCCCATGATAGACATTGAACGCATTTCACAAGTCGGGAATGTTGTCGTCGTCGAGGTCGCTGAAGGCCATGCGCGTCCGTACGCCTGCTCATCCGGTCATTTTCGCAGAATTGATGGCGCAACGCAAAAAATGAACAGCGCGGAATTGAGGGCGATGTTCAAAGCTACAACAGTGATCTCATTTGAAGATATGGCCTGTAAGCGTTGTGCAACCCAGGATATTTCAAAACAGAAAATAGAGGCGTTTTTTAAACAGACGGGCATATCCCTTAAAAAGTATGATGTAAAAAATGTGATGCGGAGTTTAAATTTCGGTTCGAGTGTAGAAGTGTTTAATGCGGGGGTTTTGCTGTTTGCGAAAACCCCGACACGGATATTGCCGCAATGCCGCATTTCTTTGCTCGCCTTTAAAGGGACCCGCAAAGTTGATATTTATGATCGGGCTGATGTCGAGGATGATTTGCTCGCGCAGTATTCCGGGGCCATGGCGTTTCTTAAAAAGCACTTGAACATCAGGACGGAAATCAGTAATGCGATACGGAATGATAAATATGAGATTCCGATTGATGCATTGCGTGAAGCGATAATAAATGCCATTGTTCATCGTGACTACTCGGTGCGCGGTTCGAATGTCTCCGTTGAAGTCTTTGATGACAGGGTAGTGATTACAAATCCCGGCGAAGTAATGCCCGGTGTTGTCCTGGACGGATCCGCGCATATATCAGCGCGTAGAAATCCGGCGATTGCCGATGCGTTTGGCCGTATAGAACTTGTCGAAAGAGCGGGGACTGGATTAGAGCGAATGATTCGAATGGTCAAAGAAGACGGGCTTCCCCAGCCGGATATTTCAGGTGGAATATATTTTTCCATAACATTTTTCCGCGATCCAGAACGATCACTCAAGCATACCACAGGGGAAGTCACAGGGGAAGTCACAGGGGAAGTCACAGGGGAAGTCAAAAAGTTATTGTTGGCGTGCGGCAAGTCAACAACTCGTAAACAATTACAAGATAGGCTCCTTCTAAAGAGTGAGGAGAATTTCAGAAAATTGTATCTGGTTCCAGCTCTTGAATCAGGCTATATTGAGATGACTATCCCCGGCAAGCCCAATAGCCGTTTGCAGAAATACCGTCTGACTGATAAAGGGCGCAGGCACCTTCAAGCTGTAGAAAGAATTAATGCTTAATCAGAGACTTGATATTTTAACCTCGGCCTTATCTTTGATTTTAGCCTCGGCCTCAACCTTGACCTCGACCTTGACCTTGACCTCGGCCTTCTTCCCCTCGGCCTCAACCTTAACCTCGACCTTAATCTTCCCATGACCCAATCTCCCTGCTTCATCATCGCCGAAATGTCCGTGAACCACAACCATGACTTTGACAAGGCCTTTTTTCAAAGCAGATAAATAATGAAGAACAAGAAAGAGACAAAAATAAAAACGACGGGAACTGGCGCAACAACCATCAAACCCGTAGAACGCGTGGCGAACTTGCGCCAATCTCGCGGTCGTACAAGGGAAGGGGCAGTATTCCCTGTTCCGCTATCCTTGCGCGAGATGCCGCCTGACTATGGCGTTGTGCTTTCCGGGCTGAAGCAGCGGATTGCCGCTGCACAGGCCCGCGCAGCTCTCTCGGTATGCACGGAGCTTATTGCCCTCTACTGGCATGTAGGAGCGACGATCGTGGAACGCCAGATGCGGGCCGGATGGGGTGATGCCGTTGTCGAGCGTCTTTCATATGACCTGCGCCGGGCCTTTCCAGGTCTTGAAGGGTTTTCGCCCCGCAATATCTGGAGGATGCGCGCTTTTTTCCTTGCGTGGTCAGGGGGTATGAAAAAACTGACACAAGCTGTGTCAGAAACCAGAGTCAGGCTTACTGAAAAGAAAGTGCCACAGGCTGTGTCAGAAATTCCGTGGGGTCAGAATATCATGCTCCTGCAGAAACTGGATCGTATCGAGGACAGGCTCTGGTACGCCAAACGGACACGGGAATTTGGTTGGAGCCGTGCCATCCTTCAAGAACAGATTGCAAAAAAGGCGCATATCCGGCAGGGCAAGGCGACAACAAACTTCGCCCGTACGCTGAAAAGGCCGCAGGCTGACCTTGCCCAGCAGGTACTCAAAGACCCATACACCTTCGACTTTCTGACAGTGGGCCGTGCCGCGCATGAGCGGGTCACTGAACGCGACCTGGTGGCTCATGTAAGGGAGTTCCTGCTTGAACTCGGTGTTGGCTTTGCCTTTATCGGCAATCAGGTGAAACTTACGGTGGGCGGTACCGACTACTTCATCGACCTGTTGTTCTACCATGTGCACTTGCGTTGCTATGTTGTTGTGGAATTGAAAGCGGTCATGTTTAAGCCGGAACATGCCGGCAAGATGAACTTTTATCTTTCCGCGGTGGACGACCTGCTTAAACACCCTGACGACCAGCCGAGTATCGGACTTTTGCTTTGCCGTTCGCGTGATAAGGTCCGGGTCGAATATGCGTTGCGGGACATCCGGAAACCCATTGGCGTTGCCGAATGGGAGACGAAAATCACCAAATTTCTGCCTGAAGAAATGAAATCCAGCCTGCCCAGTATTGAGGAAATAGAGGCTGAACTGCAAGAAAATAACCGAGAGGGTGCGGATGCCATGAATACGGATAATAAATGAACCGGCTGATTAAGGCGTTTCAATATGATTTCATCAGAACGCTTTCTCTCGCCTTCTTCTCCTCGGCCTCAACCTCGACCTCGACCTCGACCTCAATCTTCCCATGATCCAATCTCCCTGCTTCATCATCGCCGAAATGTCCGCGAACCACAACCATGCCTTTGCCAAGGCCAAACGCATGGTCAGGATCGCAAAAGAGTGCGGCGCAGATGCCGTGCTTAAGGAAAGGGCTGATAAAACGGATTGGGTTTGATTTAGCATTCCCAATTCCAGAATAGAGAATAAGTATTCCCGTTTACGGAATTAAGAATGTATATTATCTGGAAAGTTTTAAAATAAAGGAACTTTATGAAGCCCCAGGAAATATTTGTTGCCTTGAAACTTCTGGCTTATGGCCGTAAGCCATGGAACTACGAAGAAATCGCCCAAAGTCTTAAGATTAGTCCATCCAACTTGCATAGATCCGTAAAAGCACTGGCCTTCTCCGGCCTTTTTATCGAAGAATACAAATGCCTTAATAACAGCCTGCTTGAGGAATTTCTTCTGCATGGGGTCAAAGTTGTTTTCCCGGTTAAAGCAGGTGGCGTTGTCCGTGGTATGTTGACCGCACATTCGGCGCCCGCTTTCAAAGATTCCTTTAAACCAAACCCTCAAGACGCTTATGTTTGGCCTGATGCTAATTCGGAGAACAAGGGATTCTCCGTTGAACCCTTATACAAAGCAGCCCCCGCAGCCTCTTCTTTAGATGCGGATCTGTATGGGCTTCTGGCTTGCGTGGATGTCTTGAGAATAGGCAAAGCCAGAGAAAGAAATATCGCGGTTGAACTTCTCAAAAAAGCTTTCGCGGACTATGGCAAATTACCTTAAGCCAAATGACCTTGAGGATTATCCTCTCAGTGGTTCCACGAAGGCATGCGGCATACCATCGAAGTTGAGTTGCCCGGAAAAACACGAATTAGGATATTGGAACTTCCGGTTTTTCTAGCGACTAAATTTGAGGCCTTCTTTGATAGGGGCAATGGGGTTTTCTACACTAGCCATGATTTTGAAGATATCGTGAACGTCCTGGCTTATAGGAAATCTTATCAAGAACTTGAGGCCTTTCCGCTTCATCTTAAGAAGGCTTTTAAAAATTGGGCCAATATTGTTACTTCTGAAAAAGGGATACTATCAACCATAAGCTCCCATCTTCCTCCTTACGAATCTATAAAAGTATCAGAAAAGGTTTTGGATGTATTCAAGAAGTTGGCATGACCTGAAATGGGTGATGTTGATTTGGTTAGGCAAGATGAAGCGCTTTGACTTCAACCTTAACCTCGACCTTATTAACCTGACATGACCCTCGACCCGTCCCATGCCCATCTCGAACTCATCCGGCATGCGCCCAGATCACTCGCATTCGATCCTGCCCGCAACTTTGAAACCTGGCAGAATGAACTCAAAGCTAAATTTCTTGAGCTTCTTGGCGATTTTCCTGATAAAATTGACCCGGAACTGCAAATCGAGTGGTGCAAACCCCATTCATCGTTTGAAGAAATCAGGTTTACCTTTTTATCCGAAAAGAATACACGAGTCCCTTGCCACCTGCTTGTTCCCAGCACAGGAAAGAAACCATCGTTTATATGCCCGGATTAAGCCGAGCGCTTGACTCGCGTTGCCCAGAAGATTATCTTAGAAAAGTGAAAGGTATAAAATTTTTCAGGGGGTTTTATGACAAGAAAGTTAACAGTCTCCATTGATGAGCGCGTTTATAAGAGGTTACGAAAGTGCGTCCGAGGACCCCAAATCAGTGAATTTGTCGAATCGGTGATTGCCCCCCATGTTATTCAGCAGGATTTGGACGCAGAGTATAAAAAGATGTCTCAAGATAAACAGCGGGAAACAGAAGCCTTTGAATGGGCCGAAGGGACGCTTGGATGAAAAGAGGTGAAATTTGGTGGGTTGATTTCAATCCTTCAATTGGGGGTGAGATCCAAAAAGTCCGTCCAGCAGTAATTATCAGCAATTCTCACGCGAATAAGTATCTTTAATCGAGTGCAGGTCGTTCCGATTTCGAGCAATATCAGCAGGCTTTTCCCAAGTGAAGCATTTGTTAACGTAGGGAACAGGCAGGGAAAAGCGTTGGCGGATCAAATTACCACCGTAAGCAAGCTACGTTTGAAGGAACGTATCGGAGAAGTTACACTTACGGACATGGCTGGTATTGAAGCTGCTTTAAAGACACATTTGCAGTTATAAAAGAGACGGTCTCATCCTTTTTCCTGACTCGACCTCGGCCTCAACCTCGACCTTATGACTAAACTCCTGACTTGCCCTGAGTACGCCGCAGGCGTATCGAAGGGCTCCTTTCTCCTGTCTCCTGACTCCTGCTTCATCATCGCCGAAATGTCCGCTAACCACAACAGCTTCCATGCAATATTCTTGACTGGCGCTGGCGGGAAAAATTTGTGCAAAATGCTTTAACGAAACGATCTGATGTAATTATTCATGTCCGAAGTGTTTTTTTGCAGGGTATCCTGATTGCAACTGCAAGGGTATGGCCAAAGGTTAATGGTGTACAAGCGAAAACCATTCTTGCCTGCCTGAATGCGCTGGTAAAAAAGTTTAAAAGGAAAAGCAAGGCGGATTTATGTCTTGCCTATGTCCGCGCTCAGGCATGGATAACTAGCGCTGTAGTAGGGCAGGAGACTGTTGGGCAGCTGAAAGAAAATATTAAGCTTTTTCTGCGTTCCGCGCTCACGGTGAAGCAATGTGCTGCTGCAGATAGTTATTTTAAAAGCAATATTCCGGTTGAACTGCTGGATCCTTCGAAATGGGGGAAAAGTGGCTAAAATAGTTGCAATGAATGAAATTCTTTCTAGAAGGAATAGCCTGATACGCGGCCGGAGACGGCGTGCCATGCAGACTGTTAAAAAGCTGGCCTCTGTATTGCGAAAAAAATATGGCGCTACAAAAATTGTGCTGATCGGCTCATGTGCGAATCCGGAAAGGTTCGGTTTTCAATCAGACATTGACCTGGCGGTAGAAAATATACCGCCGGACAGCTTCTTCTGCGCTGCCGGCGAAATGTTGCTTACCGCCGGTGAGTTTAATGTCGACCTCATTCCAATAGAAGAAGCGAATGAGCGTATGCTTCAAACTGTCAAGAATGGAGAGGTTGTCTATGAAAAAAGATGAGGCCTTGCTGGCGCGTATTTCTGCTGAGATTGCGGCAGAACTGGGGAATGTCCGTAAAGTTAAAAAAGAGTTTTCTGATTTCCGGAAAAAATATCCCATTTCTGACCGCCATTTAATAAGGGCACAGGCATCTTATTTGGAGGATTTCTATAATGCCTGCGAAAAAATCTTCAGGTTTGTGGCGGAAGAGCTCAATGGCGGCGTACCAAAAGGTGAAAACTGGCATAAAACTCTTCTATACGACATGTCTCTTCAGATCGGAAAGCGACCGGCTCTTCTCTCCTCACGGATGTATGAAGAACTAAGAAACTATCTGGGTTTCAGGCATATCGTGCGGCATATCTACGGTTTTAGTCTTGATCCGGGAAGGGTGGAAAAGCTCAGCGATTTATTTCCTGCCATTGCCAATAGATTCTGCCGGGAGATGGAGGAGTTTATCCATGGATCGTTGCGTAATTGATTAACTATGACTCGCAACCTCGACCATTTTCTATTTCTTAACTATAACATTTAATACTTACTTTCAGCCTACTATGAAAAAATACATAACGACATTTATTTTCGACCTCTTTTCCCTAAAGGGTATAGTCGCACTGATCCCTGGTGCCGTTGGTCACTTCGGTTCGGCCTTTTTCTTCTCCTTTTCAGCATTAGTTTTGGCCTTCTTCTCCTTGGTCTCGACCTCGACCTTAACCTCAACCTCACCATCCCATCATGCCTAAACTCCTGACTTGCCCTGAGTACGCCGCAGGCGTATCGAAGGGCTCCTTTCTCCTGTCTCCTGACTCCTGTTTCATCATCGCCGAAATGTCCGCGAACCACAATCACGACTTACCATGACAATTGAAAATATTATATAAAATGGAGGAAAAATGAAAAGGTACTCGTTTACGGCCATTATCGAACAGGAGGGGGACTTGTTTGTCGCACTGTGCCCCGAACTGGATGTTGCAAGCCAGGGAAAAACGATTGAGCAGGCAAAGGCCAATCTAAACGAAGCTGTTGAGTTATTTCTTGAAACCGCCTCAAAAGCCGAACTCCGGTCAAGGCTTCATAAGGATATCTTTGTTTCCCAGATGGAGGTTGCTGTTGGGTAAACTTAAAAGGCTTTCAGGGAAAGATGTTTGCAGGATACTTGAGAAAAATGGTTTTGTTAACGTACGCCAACGAGGTAGTCATATTGCCATGCAAAAGAGGCTTCCGGGTACTACCATCACTGTCCCGGTGCCGAATCATTCTGAAATTAAAATTGGGACCTTAATGTCCATCTTGCGGCAATCGGGATTACCCAGGACTGATTTTGAAATATAGTTGGAAATATCACATCATGCCTAAACTCCTGACTTGCCCTGAGTACGCCGCAGGCGTATCGAAGGGCTCCTGACTCCTGTATTTAACCAATGAACATGACCCTCGACCCATCCCATGCCCATCTCGAACTCATCCGTCGTGCGCCCAGATCACTCGCATTCGATCCTGCCCGGAACTTTGAAACCTGGCAGAATGAACTTAAAACAAAATTTCTCGAACTTCTTGGCGATTTTCCTGATAAAATTAGCCCGGAACTGCAGTCCGGCAGAACAACCATTCATGCCATCACGCGACCATGACAGCATTACTTTTAGGCCGTACAATGATCGGAGAGCGTATCTGGGATGTTATGCGAACAATTGGTGGAAGGAAGGGGAGGGCATCACTTTTATCCTGCAATAGCATGGCTGTATTTAATAGACTTTTTCTTTAACGTGAAACCAACAGCACGGATGTCAACCAGAGCAACAACCAACACACCTATCGAACGCTTGACAGGTCCGCGCCAATCTCGCGGCCGAACCAGGGACAACGCCATATTCCCCATTGCCCCTCCAAAGACCGGACTTCCAGCAAACTATGCAAAAGTACTGGGCCGCATCAAAGATCGTATCAGCAAGGAACGAGTCCGTACCGTGCTGGCCGCCAATGCCTCCATGGTTGCCCTTTACTGGGACATAGGACGTGAAATTCTTACCCGACAGGACAAGGAAGGATGGGGAGCCAGGATCATTGACCGGTTATCAGCGGATTTGCGAACGGCATTTCCGGACATGAAGGGTTTTTCACCTCGTAACCTGAAATACATGCGGGCCTTTGCGGCCGCATGGCCGGATTCTGTAATTGTGCAAGGGCCGCTTGCACAAATTACATGGTATCATAATATTGCCCTATTAGAAAAGCTGAATTTTGAGAAAGACCGCCTCTGGTATGCTCAGCAGACTTCCCTGCACGGCTGGTCACAGTCCGTTCTTTGCCTTCAGATTGACCGCCAAGCTTACGCCCGACAAAACAAGGCCATCACTAATTTCCCAAAGGCCCTTCCGCCGCTGGAATCCGATATGGCAGCCCAGGTCTTCAAAGATCCCTATCTTTTCGATTTCCTCGGGACCGCTGATCCCCGGAAAGAGGAAGAGGTAGAACAGGCTCTTGTGGATCACGTGCAGCGTTTCCTGCTGGAATTAGGGACTGGCTTTGCCTTTGTGGGCCGCCAAGTGCACCTTGAGATTGGAAACAAGGATTTATACATCGACCTTCTGTTTTATCATCTCAACCTTCGCTGCTATGTGGTTGTTTAAAAGTCGGCAAACTTACCCATCAGGATCTTGGTCAAATACAGTTTTATGTAAACTATTTCGACAGGGAAAGGCTTACGCCTGGTGATAATCATACGATAGGCCTTATATTGTGTACCGATAAAAATGACGCGGTGGTCAAATATACCCTTGGTATGGATGAGCGGAAAAAAATATTCGCCAGCAGTTACAGACTGCTTCTGCCAACGGAGGCGGAATTGAAAGCTGAAATTGAGCGGGAAGTGAAGGGTTTTAACGGTATCGGATGGCAAGTGGCCCTCCCAGCAATAAAAAAGCGAGGCAAGAAGTGAAATTGAACCCCTCCAAAAACAAACGTGTTTTAGACCTCTTTTCCATCAAGGGCAAAGCCGCCCTGATTGCTGGAACTGCCGGTCACCTCTGTTCAGTCTTCTCGACCTTGGTCTTAGTCTTTTTGACCTTGCCCTTGTCTTCAGTCTCAACCTCGACCTCGACCTTCTTCCCCTCGGCCTCAACCTCAACCTTGGCCTTCTCTTCCTCGGCCTCGACCTTAGCCTTAGCCTTAAGCAAATGAAACCAGTCCTTCTCAACCACCGTCTCCTGGGCCCCGGCCATCCCTGCTTCATCATCGCCGAGATGTCCGCGAACCACAACCATGATTTTGCCAAGGCAAAACGCATGGTCCGGATCGCCAAAGAGTGCGGCGCAGACGCCATCAAGCTGCAGACCTATACGGCAGATACCATGACCATTGATTGCGACAACAGGTATTTCCGGATAAACAAAGGCTTATGGAAAGGAGAGACCCTTTACAGTCTCTACAAAAAGGCCGCAATGCCCTGGGAATGGCAGCCAAAACTGAAGGCCTATGCAAAAAAATTGGATCAATACCCAGCATTCGTTACAATATACTGGCAGAATATTCTATATTTACCAGTAGGTTGAGTGAAGGTGAGATATGAAATATACCCAGTATTTTAATTACACACGAATACGGCCAGACCGAACCGGCATAAAAGATGAATGGATACAACGCGCGATAAGTGAGCCTATTCGAACGGAAATACAATCTGACAATAGAATACGAAGGTGGGTAAGAATAAAAGAGGAAAATAAATATTTGCGCGTTATCTTGTTGCCTGACGGCGAGACTGTCCATAATGCTTTCTTTGATCGGGATTTTAAGGAGGGAAAATGAAAATTAAATATTTCAACGACACGGATACGGCTCTGGTGGAATTTACGGACAATCTGGTGATAGAAACAAAAGTTATTTCAGAGAATTTGTATGTTGATCTCGACGTAAGCGGCAATCCGGTGAACATGACCATTGAGCACGCAAGGGAGAACGCTCATCTGCCGGACATTACCTACCAGCAATTCGAGAAGGCTGTTGTGTAATGCTCCGTGACGCGTGATTATTTTCAAGCCGTTGGATCGGTTTGGGGTGGGTGCGGCAACCTTGAGAAATGATCGTTCATAGTCTTTTTCTTGACCTCAACCTTGGCTTTATGTCTAAACTACTGACTCGCCCTGAGTACGCCGCAGGCGTATCGAAGGGCTCCTGACTCCTGTTTCATCATCGCCGAAATGTCCGCGAACCACAACCATGACTTTGCCAAGGCAAAACGCATGGTCAGGATCGCAAAGGAGTGCGGCGCGGATGCCATTTAATGGTGATATTTAGCGCTTTTATTAATAATTTAAATTATGTTTTTGTGTAGTGATAAATTGCAAGCGAGGTTAAAATGAAGATCAAAGAAAATCTGATTATGGAAATTGAGAACATGCCAGCCAATAAAGTCGTTTTGGTAGGCGAATTCGTGAATATGCTTTCCCAGTCATTCTCTCTTCCAAAGAAAATGAACATGCAGAGGGTGGCCCGCATACGAAAAATGCTTGCGGGATGCAAAACACCTTTAAGCCAGGACCTGGATGCCGTACGCGCAGACCGGATATGAAATACTTTATCGACAGCAGGTGAAAAATTAATGAAAAAGTTCGGGAAGAGCGCGGGGCTGCGCACCTTAGATGCTTTGCAGATCGCATCTTTTGCCTTGTTTTCTGAAAGAGACTGGATAATGGTTGCGTCCGATATGGCGATATGCTCTGTTGTTAAAAAACTTGGTTTCAAAACAAACTGCCCATTATAAAAAAGCTTTAATATCTGTTTTTTACTTGCTCCTTTTTCTCAGCTATCACATGATGCATAACCGACTTGCTTCTTTCTCATCGGCCTTAACCTCAACCTTGACCTTCTTCTCCTCAACCTCGGCCTCGACCTTGACCTGACATGACCCACGACCCATCCCATGCCCATCTCGAACTCATCCGTCATGCGCCCAGGTCTTTCGCATTCGATCCTGCCCGGAACTTTGAATCCTGGCAGAATGAACTTAAAACAAAATTTCTCGAACTTCTTGGCGATTTTCCCGATAAAATTGACCCGGAACTGCAAATCGAGTGGCGCAAACCCCATTCAGCGTTTGAGGAAATCAGGTTTACCTTCTTATCCGAAAAGAATACAAGAGTCCCTTGCCACCTGCTTGTTCCCAGCACAGGAAAGAAACCTTTTCCCGTGGTTGTCTGCCTTCAAGGGCACAACCCTGGAATGCGCATATCTTTAGGCCGCTCATCCTCAATAAAGGACTGGATCAAGATCAAATATGGCGGCAGGGATTATGCCATTCAGGCTGTTAAGCAGGGATATGCGGCGCTGGCGCTTGAACAGCGGTGCTTTGGCGAACGAAAGGATCAGCGGCCGCCTGAATTCCGGCAGAACAACCATTCGTGCCATCACGCGACCATGACAGCATTACTTTTAGGCCGTACAATGATCGGAGAGCGTATCTGGGATGTTATGCGGGCAATTGATGTATTGGCCAGCTTTCCGGAACTGGATGCTGCAAAAATTGCATGTATCGGCCATTCTGCAGGTGGAACAATTGCATATTATGCTGCTTGTTTAGATGCCCGGATTAAGCTCGTTATGGCTTCTGGCGCAATCTGTACATATGAAAGCTCGATTGGCACCCGGGACCATTGCATGGATAATTATATCCCCGGCGTTCTAAAGTGGTTTGATATGGCCGATCTGGCCGGGCTTATTGCGCCAAGGCCCCTGGTTGTTGTGGCGGGTGTCGAAGATAAGATATTTCCAGTGAATGGCGTTCGCGCGGCCTTTTCGAGGATAAAGGAGATATACGCTCATTCTGATGATTCTGGCCAGTGTCAATTGGTGGAAGGAAGGGGAGGGCATCACTTTTATCCTGAAATTACATGGCCTGTATTTAACGGGTTCTTTTTTAATTAGTTTGATGGGGAGTGGACCGCATGCTGACAAATAGTGACATAATGCAGTTGATCGCCAAAGGCGAGTCCCAGTCAGCTGAGTTTAAGCTTTCAATGGCGCCTGATGTCATTGAAACTTTGTGCGCTTTTGCCAATACAAACGGCGGTTCTGTTTTGCTTGGCGTTTCCGATAATGGCGCTGTCAAAGGAGTGGTTTGCGGCAAGGAAACCGTTCAGCAATGGATAAATCAAATAAAAAACACGACAATGCCTTCCATTGTTCCAGATACTGAAGAAGTCGATTTTGACGGGAAAACCGTTGTGGCTTTCACTGTGCAGGAATATCCAATCAAGCCGGTTGCATGCAAGGGGCGCTATTATAAGCGCGCTAAAAACGCCAACGTTCAGATGTCCGTTACGGAAGTTGTCAATTCGCATCTAAAGGCATGCAATACGAGTTGGGATTGCTATCCGGATCAGCAGCATCAGCTGGACAGCATCTCGCTCGAAAAAGTCGCCCGTTTCGTGGCACGGGCAAACCAGGAAAGGGAAAACCCTATTATTGACCCGCCCTTGGGTGTTCTGTATAAATACGAGTTGTTTCGAGACGACCGGATTACCTACGCGGCTTTCCTTTTGTTCATGGAGTGTGAAAGCTCCCTCTCAACAATTGAGCTTGGAAGGTTCCAGACAGAGACCATTATCAAGGATGGCGCCCGCTTTAAGACTGATTTGTTTGCCGAAGTGGACGGGGTCCTTGCCTTCATCAAAAAACATATCAATAAAAATATTGTTATCACCGGAGATCCACAGCACCATGAGGTTTGGGAATACCCCATTGAAGCTCTTCGGGAAATTATCATAAATGCCATTATCCACAGGGACTATTCTCTCAGTTCGGATACGGTCATCAAGGTTTTTGATGATAGAATTGAGTTCTATAATCCCGGAAAACTGCCCGTGGGTTTGTCTGTCGAAAAGCTTGTTTCCGGGGAATATGTCTCCACTCCCCGAAATAAAAAGATTGCGGAAATATTCAAGGAGGCTGGCCTTATTGAAAAGTACGGGGCCGGCATCAGGCGCATATTTCGCGCTTTTAACGAAATGGGCGCCCGGCGGCCTGAAATTGTTGAGATTGGAGAAGGGTTCCGGATTACAGTTTTTGCTACCCCCCAAGCTACCCCCCCAATCACCCCCCCAATCACCCCCCCAATCACCCCCCCAATTGGCGACGATACAACAAGTAGAAAAAACTTGAGTGAGCGGATACTACAGCTGATTACATTGGAACCAAATCTATTGAGCAGTGATATTGCACAACGATTTGATTTAAAACGTGATACGGTGAAAGAATATTTGGAAAAGTTGAAAAGGGAAAATTTTATTCGATGGATTGGAAATACTCGAAAAGGACATTGGGAGATTCTGAAATGAAAAAATATAATGTGCTTTCAGTTTTAACCCCGACCTTGACCTTCTTCTCTTCCTTGGCCTCAACCTCAACCTCAACCTTCCCATGACCCAATCTCCCTGTTTCATCATCGCCGAGATGTCCGCGAACCACAACCATGACTTTGCCAAGGCCAAACGCATGGTCAGGATCGCCAAAGAGTGCGGTGCCGATGCCATCAAGCTGCAGACCTACACGGCAGATACCATGACCATTGATTGCGACAACAGGTATTTCCGGATAAACAAAGGCTTGTGGAAAGGGGAGACCCTTTACAGTCTCTACAAGAAGGCCGCAATGCCGTGGGAATGGCAGCCAAAACTCAAAGCCTATGCTGATAAAATCGGTATTACCCTGTTCTCAACGGCCTTTGACAAGACTTCGGTCGATTTTTTGGAAAAAATGAAAGTCCCAGTGCATAAAATCGCCTCGTTTGAACTTGTAGATATTCCACTCATCCGTTATATGGCATCGAAAAAGAAGCCCATTATAATGTCCACGGGCATGGCTTCTCTGGATGAAATCAGGCTGGCGGTTTCAACTGCGCGAAAAGCAGGGTGCAAACAGCTCGCGTTGCTGAAATGCACCAGCGCCTACCCTGCGCCCCTGGATGAAATAAACCTTGCTGCCATGCAGACCCTGGCCAATGAATTTAAAGTCCCGGTTGGCTTGTCTGATCATTCCATGGAGCCGCTGGTGCCGGTAACTGCTGTAGCAATGGGGGCGTGTATAATCGAGAAGCATTTTACTGAATCGCGCAAAGATGGCGGTCCAGACGCTGCTTTTTCGCTGGAGCCGGATGAACTTGTATTGATGGTTAAATCCATAAGAAAATTGGAAAAAATCAAGGGATTAGATACCATTAAAACAGGTAAACACGAGGCGCAAAATTTAAATTTCAGGAAATCACTGTTTGTTACAGCGGAAATGAAGAAAGGCGAACGCTTTTCTCACGAAAATGTCCGTTCGATCCGGCCGGGTCATGGCCTGCTGCCAAGGTTTATGACTGACGTAATAGGGAAGAAGGCCAGCATGAACATTCCGCGTGGTACGCCGCTTTTAAAGGGCCATATGGCATAGATATGGAATTAAGAAACGCACGGCCTGAAGACATGATGGTTCTTTTCAGGTGGGCAAATGACCCTGATGTTCGGAAAAATTCATTTTCCACTAAAGAAATCGGGCTGGCTGAACACAAGAACTGGTTTGCAGGCAAACTTGCCTCTTTTGATTCAAGAATATTGATCGGCTGGCAGGACAACGATCCTGTTGGCGTTGTCCGATTTGAACGATCAGGGAAACAGGCTGTGGTTGGCATCAATCTGGACAAGCAATGGAGAGGCAAAGGGTTGGGAGGAAAATTGCTCGAAATGGGGATTGTGGACGTAAAAACTGAAAAATTCGTGGATAAAATAACAGCATATATAAAATCTTTCAACGATGCGTCTGTTAAAATGTTTCTCAAGGCTGGTTTCAAGGAAATTGAAAACACTGAACTTTCGCAGTACCAGGATTCCAGGAAATTCGTTCTAGAATGAACGTACATATTTTTATTCAAGCACGTTTCTCTTCCACAAGGCTTCCGGGCAAGGTGCTTCTGCCTGTTGATAGATTGCCCGTTGTTGCGTTATGCGCCAGACGCGCTGCCAACACAGGCCTGGATGTGACTGTACTGACTTCAACAGATAAAACAGATGATGTTGTTGAAGCGGTATTGTCACGATACGATATCCCATGTTTCCGTGGGCCACTGAATAATGTTTTTAAACGATTTCTCTTGGCTTCTGCGCAATTCCCCGATGCTGATATAATAGTCAGGCTTACGGCTGATAACCTGCTTCCGGATGGTTCTTTTATTCAGGAACTTGTGGACCAGTTGCGGAAAGAAAGACTGAATTATCTTGGCACATCATCGCCCGAAGATAGCCTGCCCTATGGCCTCAGCGCCGAAGCCTTCACTATGGCATCCCTGCGATCCATGGAAAAATATGCCAATGATCCGGCAGTCTTGGAACACGTCACCCCAAAGTTACGCGCTGATAATTCAGGCAAATTATTCAAGCCTCAGGTTCTCAGACAGAAGAATGCCCCCTTAACAAGGGGGGGCAGGAGGGGATCAATTTCAGCCATTTGAGATGTACAATCGACACGAAAGCCGATTATAACCGCATCCAAAGGCTTTTTAAGGGGTGTAGAAACCCGGAAAAGGTCTCATGGCTGGATCTCCAAAAATTGGCCAAGCTGCCTGGAGAGCCGCTATTCAGGGTGCCCTTCTCAGTCAAAAAAGGGGTAGTACACAGCAGCATGACTTTGGGCACTGTTCAGCTTGGATTGGCTTATGGAGTCGCAAATAAAAAAGGCATGCCGTTGGAGAAACAAGCTGCCAAAATTATCCATGAAGCAATAAAACATGGCGTCGTAACAATAGATACGGCAATGGCTTATGGTGAGGCTGAAAAGCGAATTGGAAAAGCGCTTGAAGGAGGGTTGGCCTCGCAGGTCAGGGTGATCACCAAGCTCGCACCAAATTGCACAACCGCCGCTGATGTTGAAGCAAGTATTCATGCGTCATGCAGGAACCTGGTACAAAAAAAACTGCACACGGTTCTTCTCCATCGCTGGGGCATGCATAAATATTCAAAAGCCTGGGAACCGCTTGTAGATTTCATGAAGGCTGGTGTTGTGCAGAATATCGGCGTCTCAGTACAAAACCCCGAAGAACTTATGGAAGCCCTGCAGGAAAAAGTCGTTTCACATATACAGCTACCCTTTAATATCCTTGATTGGCGCTGGCGAGAGCCGAATGTTCAGAAAGCCATACAAACAAGGCCGGATGTCATTATTCATGTCCGCAGTGTTCTATTGCAGGGGTTGCTTATCTCTCCTGCAAGGATATGGCCGGTAATACATGGTTTTAATAACAGGGCAACTATAAAAATGCTGGATAAATTTGCCAAGTCGTTTAAACGGAAAAATATAACAGATCTATGTATTGCATATGTCCGCGCCCAGTCATGGATAACCAGCCTTGTGATTGGCCTGGAAACCATTGCACAGCTTAAAGAAAACATGGAACTGTTTTTAAAACCAAAGCTTACGCCGGAACAATGTGAAATTATTCACAAAGGTTTTGATCAAAATATTCCCATTGAATTGCTTGATCCATCACAATGGGCGAATCGGGAAAAATGACAAAAAATCTATATCGCCGGATAGTTAAAATACTTGATGCCGCAAAGGTCAATGCTGTCCGGTCAGTCAATTCAACGCAAGTGGTCGCTAACTGGCTCATAGGCAGGGAGATCGTCGAGGAGGAACAAGAAGGGCGTTTCAGGGCTGAATACGGCAAGCGTTCGATGGAAGAGCTTGCGGAAAGGCTCTCGGCCGGATATGGCCATGGTTATTCCCTGCAGAATCTCTTCTACATGCGTCAGTTTTATGCTGAATATCCGGCGCTTTTAAAAGGACCAAGGATTTTCCACGCATCGCGTGGGAAATCCATTCCGGACAGCCGTAACATGGAATTCCCGATTTTCCACGCACTGCGTGGAAAATCGTGGGTGCCTGGAAGTTTGAATCCAAATCTATCCTGGACGCATTATCGAACATTGCTCAGAGTGAAGAAAGAGGATGCCCGCGCTTTTTACGAAATTGAGGCTGTTAAAAACAATTGGTTCGCCCGTGAACTGGAAAGGCAGATAAACAGCCTTTTCTTTGAACGGCTCGCCTTAAGCAGGGATAAGAAAGGGTTGCGGGGTCTTGCGGCAAAAGGCCATGAAATCAAAAATCCCTCAGATGCGATCAAGGACCCTGTCGTGCTCGAGTTTCTTGGCATTCCGGAAAGTCCAAAACTTGTTGAAACGACCCTTGAAGAGGCGCTGATCAATAATCTCCAGACATTTCTGTTGGAAATGGGAAAAGGTTTTGCGTTTGTGGCACGCCAGGACCGCATAACCCTTGACGGCGACCATTTCTATGTTGACCTTGTTTTTTACCATACGATGTTAAAACGATATGTATTGATCGATTTAAAGGTCGGCAAGCTGACCCATCAGGATCTTGGCCAGCTTCAACTCTATGTAAACTATTTCGACAGGGAAAGGCTTGCTCCCGGTGATAATAATACGATAGGGTTGATATTATGTACCGACAAAAATGATGCGGTAGTTAAATATACGCTTGGCACAGATGACCGGGAAAAAATATTTGCCAGCCGGTATAGACTGCTGCTGCCGACCGAAGCGGAATTGAAAGCTGAAATTAAGAGAGAGATGATGGATTTTAGCGGGACTGGGCAGCCAGTGGCTCACCCAGCAATAAAAAAGCGAGGCAAAAAGTGAAAATTCAATCATTACAAAACAGGCATATCTCCGAACTTTTTTCACTCCAAGGCAGAGTCGCCCTTATCACCGGCGCGGCCGGCCACCTGGGTTCAGCCATGACAGAGGGGCTCTGTGAAGCTGGCGCACGAGTCCTTATCAATGGAAGGGATGGCAAAACCCTGCAAGCACTTAATGATCAATTATCGGGCAGAGGGTATGATATTCATTCAATCAGGGCGGATATCACGACTGTTGCCGGTAGAAAGATTATCGTTAATGCTGTAAAACAAATCGGCAAACTGCACATTTTGGTGAATAACGCATACAACCCTTCAACAGGGACCATGGAAACGTCTCTGGAAAAAGATTTCACCCATGCGTATGACATAGCTGTTGTGGCAGCTTTTAGCCTTATGAAAGGCTTAAAGAAGTATTTATGCCTGGGAACGCAGGGATCCAAATCTTTCTCTTCCGTAATAAATATTTGTTCCATGTATGGAACGGTCAGTCCGGACCTTGGTATCTATGCAGGTAAGGGACATGAGAATCCGCCGTATTACGGCGCAGCAAAGGCCGCATTACTGCAACTGACCCGCTACGTAGCCTGCGAATGGGGCAGCCAGGGCATCCGTGTCAATGCCATATCCCCAGGGCCGTTTCCCAAAGCACAGATAAAGGTTTCTTTTCCTGAGTTGCTTAAAAACTTCAAAAAGAAGAACCCTTTGGGGCGCATAGGCGATCCCGTTGAACTGAAGGGGGCGCTGGTATTTCTGGCTTCAGAAGCTTCTTCGTATGTTACAGGAGCGAATATACCGGTTGATGGCGGGTGGACTGCGTGGTGATAATCAATTTATCACCTCGTAAGGGAGCAAAAATAGTATTTACTCGCCCAAAGCCACCGAAAGTATTATTTTAAGATAGTAATGACTAATAATAACAATGGTCACCATATAAGTGATTTTACAAGGGATTTGGTTGCTTCTGGTAAATATCATTTCACGACCAAAGATGCTTGCATAGGCTTGGGTTCTTCCGTGCATGCCGTTCGCGCAGCATTGAGTAGGATTGCCAGGCGTGGTGATATTACCAGTCCATTTAGAGGTTTCTATGTGATTGTGCCGCCGGAGTACCGCAGCACGGGCTGTCTTCCAGCACCGCAATTCATCCCTCAACTAGCCGCCCATATCGGAATAAATTATTATGTCGCTCTTTTGAGCGCGGCTGAGTATCATGGAGCAGCGCATCAACGACCACAGGTATTTCAAGTTATGGTTGAGAAAAATCGGAAACGAATCGAATGTGGCAGTGTTAAAATTGCGTTTATCGCACGGAAAAGAATGTCCAATGTGGCTACCATGGACATTAACACACCTCGAGGATTTCTGTGCGTGTCTACATCAGAAGCAACAGCACTGGACTGCATTGGTTACCCAGGCCACTGCGGTGGATTGAGTAATGTGGCAGGAATAATAGCGGAACTTGCGGAATCAATGAAGTCGGATAAACTGGTAACCGCAGCCAAGGCATGCCCTATCAGTTGGGTGCAGCGTCTTGGGTATATTTTAGAATTGGTGGGAGCGGAGGACCTTAAAAAGGTATTGGCCAGTTATGTTGCCAAACATGCAAAAGCGCCTGCGTTGTTGGACCCATATTTGCGGCATACCCCTACGACCTATCTGCGCACCTGGAAGCTCTTGCTGAACAAAAAAGTGCAATTTGAGAAATGATACCAAAAGACTATATAACCGAATGGCGCAGGACAGCCCCTTGGACGCATGATGCACAGGTGGAGCAAGACCTTGTTATCAGCAGAGCATTGGGTGAGATGTTTGGGAACTCGATAATACGGGAACATTTGGTCTTCCGGGGCGGGACAGCATTATATAAGCTTTACAGTCCCCGTCAGGTGCGCTATTCGGAAGATATTGATCTTGTGCAGGCAAAACCCGGGGCCATTGGGAAGATTGTGGATGAATTGCGCTCACTATTAGACCCATGGCTCGGTCAGCCAAGACGTGTATTTGTTGAAGATAGTGTTAAGCTTGTTTACCGTTTTCAGTCCGAGGACATTCCGTCAATACCGCTTCGGCTGAAAATTGAAATTAACACCCGGGAACATGGGTCGCTCTATGGAACTGCGACCCGGCCATTGAACATTGTATCACGGTATTATTCTGTAAAAACTGAAATACCGACATATCAGTTGGAAGAGTTGCTGGGCACCAAGATGCGGGCGCTCTATCAGAGGAAAAAAGGCAGGGATTTGTTTGATATGTGGTATTTTTTTAAAAACACTGATGCTGAAAGCAGGAAGATAGTAGAATGTTTCCAGTGGTATACAGCCAGGGAGGGGAAAACACCCTCACGGGCAAATTTCGAATCCAATCTTCACGATAAATCAAAGGACCATTCATTTGGGAGAGAGGTAGAACCATTTTTAGCCCAGGGTGTTATGTGGGATCCTCATGGCGCTATGAGAACGATCCATGATAAACTTGTATCAAAACTTACTGGTGAACCGTGGAAAGGGAATGCCCGCTTAGAAAAAAAATCCAAAGAGAAAATTTACCATGGATCAGCCAATAATAATCAATAAAATTCATGACCTTAATAATTCAAGAAATCTTTATGCCGAGAATAATTTCGACCTCGACCTCAACCTTAGCCTCGGCCTTCTTTTTTGTGACAGATATGAATATTCCGGTTGATGGCGGATGGACCGCCTGGTAGAATGAAAATGAAAATCGTCTGCACTATTGAAGCACGAATGCAATCCACGCGCCTTCCTGGAAAGGTGTTGTTGCCTATTTTAGGCAAACCCATGCTTGAACGGCTGGTAGAGCGGATCAGACAGGCAAAGGAAATTGACGAAGTTGTTATTGCCACGACAGTGCATCCTTCATGCGATCCAATCGCCCAGCTAGCCGAAGGTATCGCTGTAAAATGCTTTCGCGGGAGTGAAGAAGATGTCCTGGACCGTGTGCTGCGGGCTGCCCAATCTGTTAATGCGGATCTTATTGTTGAACTCACCGGCGATAATCCGCTTGTTGATCCCAGGGTAATTTCAAAGGTCGTGCAAGCTTTTATGGCCGGGGATACAGATTACTGCACAAACCATCTGAAAAGAACTTATCCGATTGGCATGGATGTTCAGGTTTTTCCGGTAAAGGTCCTTGAGCAGGTGGCCTCACTCACGCGCGACCCGCGAGACCATGAACATGTGTCTGTATTTATTTATGAACATCCGGAAATATTTAAAATCAGGGATGTGGAAAGCGGGATTACAGAAGATGTGCACTCAATGCGCCTGACAGTGGACACTGACGCTGATTTCAGGCTGATTTGTGCGGTTTTTGAACGATTATATCCAAAGAACCCTGGTTTTGGGCTTGATGATATTCTTGCTTTGCGAAAGGCAGAGCCTGGCCTTTTTGCCGTAAATACCCATATTCAACAGAAAAAAACATGAATCACCCCGACATATTAACCGGCCGACTGCGGCTTGAACCGTTTGCTGAAAAGTATCTGACATTAAAGTATGTTGGATGGCTGAATGATCCGGCAGTTGTAAAATACAGCGAACAGAGGCATAAAGCCCATACAATCGAGACCTGTCGTTCATATTGGGAAGCCATGCAGAAGGGCGGCCACTTTTTTTGGGCTGTTGTAGAACCTTCCGAAGGCCACATTGGCAATATTTCAGCGTATATTGATTCGAAAAATAATACTGCGGACATCGCAATCATGATTGGTGAGACCGGCTTGCAGGGCAAGGGCTTTGGCCTGGAAACTTGGAAAGCTGTCATGAAGTTTTTATTCAAAAACACTGATATAAGGAAGATAACCGCAGGGACAATGTCTGCCAATGAACCAATGCTGCGAATTATGCGAAAGGCGGACATGGTGCCTGATGGAGTGCGCAAAGGTCAGTATCTTTTAGAAGGCCAGGAAGTAGATATTGTCTATTTCGCGGCATTTCGACAACCATGAACCTTTTTAAGGCCATTGTAATTGGATGCGGCAGAATAGGCGCCGGGGCTGCTGGTGGCAGCATGCAGTCGCATGCCGAAGCTTATTCCAAACATCCCGGTATCACACTTTCCGGCCTCTGCGATGCAGATCCTGGCAGGCTCTTGGAAGCTGCTGGCCGTTTCAAAGTCAAGAGTGATAGTGATTATATCAGGCTCTGCACAGAAATAAAGCCGGATATAGTGAGTATTTGCACCCCGGATAATACCCATGATGAAATTGCCTGTTCTCTTCTTGAATCTGTATCACCCAGGCTTATTTTTATGGAAAAACCTGTTGCCCTGACCGCGGATGCCGGAGCAAAGATGCTTGCCCTTGCCCAGAGCAAAAAATGTCTGATCGCCGTGAATTATACAAGGCGATATTCTGAAGCGTTTCAGAAGGTTCGCGACAATATTTCTGCGGGCCTTTACGGCAACCCCCTTCAGGCCACAATGACCTATGGAAAAGGGCTTTTCCATAATGGAACGCATGCAATTGACCTTCTCCGGTACTGGTTCGGCGATTTTTCCAGTGAAAAACCTTTTGAGAAAATTTGGGGCCCTGCTGCTGATGCAAGTTATTCCTGTGTTTTAACGTTCCAAACGGGTTTTAAGGCAGTACTCCGGGCCTTTGATGAAAGAGTAAGCACTGTATTTGAGGGCGATTATATTTTTGAAAAGGGGAGGGTTGGTTTTACAAACGGCGGCGCACTATGGCATTTTTACGATAATACCGAGAGCCCTTATTTCCGTGACTACCGGAATTATATTGAAAAAAATACACAAGCCACTTGCTTTGCACAGCCGTTTGAAAATTGTCTGTACCGGGCTATTGATAATATTGTTGCAGCACTGAATACCAGTGCACCGCTTTTATGCGATGGGCAGGATGGTTTAATGGCTATTAGAATTGCAGAAAGAATCAGAAACGATTATGAAGCGCATAGCAGTTGTTGCAGGTGATGCCGGCGGAGCAGCGGCTTTGGTTCCCGTCATAACGGAATTATTGAAAACCAATGAACTTACCGTGGCATTGAAACCCTATGGCCTTGCCGAATCCATTTGGTCTGATGCCGGATTAAACATGTTCGTCAATCAGGATAGCGAATATGACTTATTGCTTACGGGCACAAGCGTCAATTCTGAAATGCGTGAACTTGATTGCATTAAAAATGCGCATGCTGCAGGGAAATATTCTGTTTCGCTCATAGATTTCTGGTCTAACATCCGCGAGCGATTTACCGGCAAAGACGGCTCCATGGTATTGCCGGATGCGCTTGCAGTGCTTGATGAAGGCCAACGGAAGCATATGGTTGGTTTAGGGTTTCCTGATGAACGGCTGTTTGTAACCGGGCATCCCTTGCTCGAAGACGCCGAACTGTTCGGGAAGGACAACAAGGCCGATTCATTACGGTCAAAACTGATTACCCAATACGGCCTGACGAGTTCCGGCATTCTGGTTCTTTTTGCTTCGCAACCCATCCGCAAAATGGGATATGCGGAGAAATATGGGTTTGATGAAGTTGCCGCGTGCGAAGACGTTTGTGCAGCCGCAAAAAGTTATGGAAAATTAGAAATCCTTCTTCTCCCGCACCCAAGAGAAACTTCGAAAGAAGTTAAGAATAAATATGCCCATCTGGCTGGCCCGCATTTTCGGATATTGAAAAGCGATTTGCCCTGGGAGTCTGTTTTGAGCGCAGATATAGTAATAGGCATGAACTCAATGCTTCTGATGGAAGCTTGCCTGATGCGTAAAACCGTTATAAGTCACCAACCAAACCTTAAAGGTCAGGATTATCTGGTATCCAATGCCTCTGGCTGGAGTGTTAGCACAAAATCACGAAGCGAGTTGCAATCAGCCTTAGAGTCATTTTTAACTAATAATACCTTTCAGAATGCTCATAAAAAGGTTTTAAATAGTATTGAGATACAGGCTGGTGCTGCGAATCGTGTTGTTTCGCTTGTTTTAGATACCAATGCGAGGTAGATTATGGAAAAATTAGCAATTTTAGGCGGCAAGCCTGTGCGTACGAAACCGTTTCCAGCTGTTAAAAATATTGGAAAAGAAGAAATAGCTGCGGTTAATCGCGTATTAAAGAGCGGTGTGTTGTCCAAGTTTCTCGGCGTCTGGCATAAAGACTTCTATGGTGGGCCTGGTGTTCAGAAACTGGAAAAAAATTGGGCCGCACATTTTGGCGTAAAACATGCAATATCTGTTAACTCCGCCACATCCGGCCTGTATGCCGCAGTTGCAGCCACTGGCGTTGGGCCTGGTGATGAGGTCATTGTCTCGCCCTATACCATGTCTGCTTCTGCTGCAGGAATCCTTGTATGCGGTGCTGTCCCTGTGTTTGCCGACATAGATCCGAAAACATATTGCATATCAGCAGAAACCATCAAAAAAGTGCTTACTCGCCGGACAAAAGCCATTGTTGTTGTTGATATTTTTGGATATCCTGCTGATTTTGACGGAATAATGGCGTTAGCGCGCAAATATAAGCTTACGGTCGTTGAAGATGCTGCTCAGGCACCTGGTGCCAAGTATAAAGGCCGTTGGGCTGGGACCCTGGGTGATGTGGGTGTTTTTAGCCTTAATTATCACAAAACAATTCATTCCGGTGAAGGCGGCATTGTTGTAACAAACAATGATGATCTGGCAAATCGTATTCAGCTTATCAGGAATCATGCTGAAACAGTTGTTAAGGCCAAAGGCGACCGGCATCTTGCGCATTTGATAGGGTTTAATTATCGTATGACTGAAATTGAAGCTGCTATTGCTGCTGAACAGTTAAAAAAGCTCGAAAAGTTTACAAAATTAAGGATTCAGGCCGCTGAATATATTAACCATAAATTGAAAGGGATTCCCTGGCTTAAACCTTTTACAGTACAGGCTGGCCGCAGGCATGTCTACTATGTGTTGCCGTTCCAGTACGATGAAAAACTGGCGGGGGTTCCACGGGAATCGTTCGTAAAGGCGGTTGCGGCAGAGGGTGTTCCTTTTGCCCAAGGGTATGTTGAGCCGCTCTATATGCAGCCGATTTATCAGAAGCGCGCAAGTATCTGTTCGTATAGTTGCCCAAAGTATAAAGGAAAAGTCTCGTATGCAAAGGGGATATGTCCGGTGACTGAGGAAATGCATTATAAAAAGCTGGTTTTTACAACGCTGGTTCATCATAGCCTGTCAAGAAAAGATGTGGAAGATGTTGCGATTGCTGTCGTGAAGGTAGCAGATAATATTGGATCCCTGCCACGATGACAACAAAGAGAGTGCTTTTTGTACCAGCAACAAAGCGGAACGCAGACTTGTTGATTTTATATGCATTAGCGTTGAAGGATGAGTATGAATGTCTTTTTTTAAGGACAACACTATTCGGCAGTGTCGCTGACGCAGGAGAAGAACCGGCAAACCAGGGATTTCGAGTTGTCACTGACCAGTTTTTATTGCAGAATGGTGGCATCCGAGAATTTTCTCGCGTCCGTAAACAAAAACAATTACATGGCAGGTATAAGAGTTTTCTGGCAGCCTTGCAATTGGATTTAATTGTTATTGGATGGGACAATGATTCGATTGGAAAATGGACTTCGTTTGTCGCAGATGAGATTCAAATCCCAAGCTTGGGATGCCAGGAAGGCAGCTGGACCTTCAGCTATGCATTCCCGCTAAAGGTAAGGGTAAAAAAGCTGCTTCTTGAATTTGTTTCAGCAATATATTACAAACCCGCGCGGTATTCAAAATTTTACCAGAATTCTGTTTATGTTGCGGTTTGGGGTGAGTTTGATAAAAAACAGGCGATCCGTCACGGTGCATTAGAGAAGAATGTGTTTGTCGTTGGGGATCCTCGGCAAGATCCGGCAAAACGGAACAGTGATGATGCCCGACCATTTCTCGAAAATAAGACGATATTATATCTTGATCTGCCCGGGTTGACATTGCCCAAGGGTACGGTTAATTATGCGGCTCTTCAGAAATTTCGTGCCCGTATGGTTGAGATTATTGACAGCAAAGGTTATAGCTTGATCTATAAAGTGCATCCACTTACCAGCGAAAAAGAAATGAAGGATGTTAAAGAAATCTTATCTGGAAAGCCAAGGGTGAACCTTGTTGTTCAGGGTATCGCTGAGTCTTTCTATAAAAACGTTTGTGCGTGTATTACTTTTCCCTCAACCTGTATTTATACTATTCTTGCCACAGGCGCTCCATTGATTCAGATTCGGCCAAAATTTGGTCTTGTTGATCAATATTTCTGGGATCCGTATGTGGATTGTGGTGCTGGAATAAATATCGAGTCGCCGGAAGATATCGAATCTGCATTAGAACAGATCGAAAAACCCGCATGGAAGCAGGCTTACCTTCAAAAAAGTAAGAGTGCTGCCATGCAGATAATGGGGCCTGATGATGGAAAGGCTGGGCAACGATTTCGACAAACGGTTCAAACGATTTTTTCAAATAACTGATGGAGCCATATGATGAAACAGCGTGATACGTCAGGAAAACCCCGATTTTCTAATCTTCAGTATTGTTCGCGGTGTTGTATGCCTGAAACCCAGGAGGGAATAAAGTATGATGAAATGGGTATTTGTCAGGCGTGCCAGTCCTCGGAACAAAAGATTCATATAAACTGGGTTGAACGAGAAAGTTCTTTGCGTGCTATTTTTGATGAGGCAAAGGCAAAAGCAGGGAACGGTTATGACTGTATCGTGCCTATCAGCGGCGGAAAGGACAGCACGTTCCAACTGCATGTGCTGGTAAACGTGTATAAAATGAAACCGCTTGCAGTCACATTTAACCATAATTGGTTCAGTGAAACCGGCTGGTATAATCTGCAGAATGCCCTGGAAGTTTTTAAATTGGACCATATGATGTTTACGCCGAACAGGGACCTGGTCAACAGGATCGCCCGCAGGTCGCTTGATGGAATTGGGGATGTCTGCTGGCATTGCCATGCCGGGTGTGGAGCATACCCGCTGCAGGTGGCCACAAAATTTAAAATACCACTGCTGGTTTATGGGGAATCGATTGCAGAGGCTTCGGGCCGTGCTTCTTATTACAAGCCGGTGCGGAAATTCGATAGAGATTATTTTACGAAAGTGTCAGCAAAACTCAAACCTTCAGAGATGGTATGTGAATATCTGAGCGGTCGCGACCTGTATCCCTTTGAAGTGCCAAGCGTTGAGGATATTGAATCCGTAGGGGTATATGGAATCCATCTGGGAGACTATATCTTTTGGGACGATGAACGTCAGACTGAATTTATTCGCGATACGTATGGATGGAAAGAAACCGAGATCGAAGGGGCTTATAAGCAGTATAAAAGCGCCGAGTGCGTTATGCCGGGTATGCATGATTTTACCTGTTATTTGAAAAGAGGTTATGGTCGGAGTACCTATCAGGCATGTGTTGATGTCAGAAATGGTCTTTTGACACGTGAAGAGGGTTTTGCTCTGGCAAATGAGCATGATGCTGCTCGTCCGGATGCACTTGATTATTATTTGGAAATAACCGGGTTGTCTGAAAAAGAGTTTTATCAAACCATGGAGAAATTACGTCAACAGAAGCTTAAGGGGATCGACGTACCGGTTTTACAGCGTACCAAACCAGTAAAAGAGAAGCTTGTGCCACACGTACAACAGATAATCCGTAAATACAGGCAGCAACCAGGAAAGGCTAAGTAATGGCTCTATTTAATGATAAAAGTATACACCAGATAACCGGCATGCTGGCGCAGAAGAAGATTTCAGCTGTTGAAATCGCGCAGGAATCAATAAAACAATACACAGCACTGGAGCAGAAGGTACAAGCATGGGTCTGTTTCAACGGTGACAAACTACTGTCTGAAGCGAAGGCTGCGGATGCGCGCTTGTCTGACGGCCAGCCTGTGCGGTCACTTGAGGCTGTCCCAATTGGCGTTAAGGATATAATGAACACTATTGATTTCCCAACTCAGATGGGCAGCCCTATATGGAAGGACTTCACGCCCGGCAATGATGCTCGGGTGGTTTTTTCTCTTAAACAGGAAGGCGGCTTGGTTCCTGGAAAGACGGTCACTGCTGAGTTTGCAGTACATACTCTGGGAAAGACACTGAACCCTCATGATGTTACCCGTACACCTGGTACTTCCTCAAGTGGTTCAGCGGTTGCGGTTGCAACTGCAATGGTACCTGCTGCTCTGGCAACACAAACAGCCGGCTCCATAGTCAGGCCAGCAAGTTTCTGTGGTATATATGGCTGTAAGCCGTCTTTTGGACTCATTCCGCGTACTGGCTTGTTGAAAACGACAGACAGTCTCGATACTGTAGGCTTTATGGCATATCACTACGAAGATTTAAAAAATTTATTTGAAGTCTTTCGTGTGCATGGCCACAATTATCCTGTCAGCGATACGTATCTTTCTGATACGTCTTTGCAGTCCGCACCTTCAGGTAGGCCGTGGAAGATTGCTTTCGTAAGGACGCGTACATGGAAAAATCTCCCTGACCAGGAAGCAAAATCAATCGAAGAATGGATTGCACGGTTATCCCGTGAAAAAGATATTGAAATTCATGAAGTTGAACTCCCGGCTATAATGCAGAAGTCGCATGAGGTGCATGCGACCATATACGATAAGACGCTGGCTTATTATTTCAACGAAGAGTTCAAGAAAGCTGAATTAGTTTCGCCGATTATGAATCGATTGATCGCACATGGGAATAAGATAACAGTATCTGAATACCAGGCAGCTTTAAATACACAGGAAGAGATGTGGCGGGCTATGGACGGATTTCTTGATGGATTTGATGTAATGGTGTCGCATGCCACAGCAGGTCCAGCACCGTTGCGTGATACCGAGGAATTGCCGGATCCTGCGCTTATGTGGACAATGACCCACCTTCCGGTTGTTCATGTGCCCTTATTCCGCTCATCTGATGGGCTTCCTTTTGGCATGCAAATAACGGCAAAGAAATATTTGGATTATAAACTTCTGACGTTCTGTGATATGCTGATACAAAGGGAAATTATTCCAACCCATGCACAAGGTGTTCGGTTATGATTAAAGCATTCTTTCGTGAATTGATCCCTATGCGATTTTACAGGCTGATTAGAATATTGTTTAAACGCCTTGATTTTGTTTCCGGACCTTTCACCTATAATGAAGATGGTTTTGCCACATGGGATCAGAGCGCCGATTTTATGACAGATGGCAAGTTTTTAAATGCTTATAAAGTTGGCAAGAAGACTGGTAGTTGGATTCGTTATTCAGAGATTCATTGGCGAGCCTATATCGTTTGTTGGGCTGCAAATCATACTTCGCACCTTGAAGGTGATTTCGTGGAGTGCGGTGTAAATAGAGGTGGTTATGCTCGGGCCATTCTAGAATATGTAGGGCCTAATTTAAATGGGAAGCGTTTCTGGCTACTGGATACATTTGAAGGAATTCCCGGAGAACAGATTTCCAAAGAAGAAGCTGGATTTGGCCGCAAGGCCGGTGGGTATTCTGAATGCTTTGAAGCTGTTAATGCAACATTTAAACCATTTTCAAATGTACAAATAGTTCGAGGTCGTGTTCCAGAAACATTATCACAGGTACAATCTGAAAAAGTATGTTATCTCTCAATTGATATGAATATAACTGAACCGGAAATTGCTGCTGCCGAATTTTTCTGGGATAAACTGGTTTCCGGAGCTATTATTGTGCTGGATGACTATAATTTCGCATGGCATCTGCCACAGCGAAGGGCATTTGATGAATTTGCCGTTAAACATGGCGTCAAAGTTCTTGCGCTTCCTACTGGGCAGGGTTTGATCTTTAAGAGGTAATTTTTCAAAAAGGAATAAGCAATGCAAACAATCATACTCTGCGGTGGCCTCGGTACTCGTCTTAAAGAAGAAACTGAATTCCGCCCCAAACCCATGGTCAATATCGGTACCCAACCAGTCCTTTGGCATATTATGAAAATTTATGCCATGCAGGGTCTTACAGATTTCACCCTAGCCTTGGGTTACAAGGGTGATATGATTAAGGAATACTTTTTTAATTATGAATACCTCAATAATGATTTTACAATTGAACTTGGAAGCAGAAAAACAACAATTCATCATGTGCATAAGGAAGATGGCTGGAAAATAACCCTGGCAGATACCGGCGAAAAAACACTCAAGGGTGGGCGCCTTAAAAGAGTTGAAAAATATATTACCGACGATAATTTCTGCCTCACCTATGGAGATGGTCTTTGCGATGTTGATCTTACAAAACTTCAGGCTTTTCATAAAAAACATGGCAAAATTGCCACCATCACCGGTGTCAGCATTGCTTCCCGGTTTGGAGAACTTAAGATAGACGGTGATAAGGTCACCCAATTCAGCGAAAAACCTGAAACTGCACCGGGTTTTATTAATGGCGGTTACATGATTTTAAACCGCAAAATTTTCAATTATCTCTCTGAATCAGAATCCTGTGATCTTGAATTTGGAACATTTGAAAAACTGGCCGCAGAAGGCCAGCTTATGGTCTACAAACACCCTGGCAGCTGGGCCTGCATGGATACACTCAGAGATGTTGATTATCTGAATAATCTCTGGCACACCGGCAGAGCTTTCTGGAAAAAATGGTGAAACAATCCCCCTTTACCTACTTGTAGGGAAAGGGGGCAGGGGGATAGTGTCACATGTCAAGCCTCTCCATTTACCGCAATAAAACAGTCCTTGTAACCGGCAGTACCGGATTCAAGGGCTCGTGGCTCTCCATTTGGCTCACCTCTCTGGGCGCCAATGTTATCGGCTATGCTCTAAAACCTAAAACAGCGCAGGATAATTTTGTTGCCGCATCTGTGGAATCGAAAATCACCCAGATTTATG
Source organism: Candidatus Raymondbacteria bacterium RIFOXYA2_FULL_49_16 (assembly GCA_001789205.1). Classification (GTDB taxonomy): domain Bacteria; phylum Fibrobacterota; class OXYB2-FULL-49-7; order OXYB2-FULL-49-7; family XYB2-FULL-49-35; genus XYB2-FULL-49-35. Next base: position 93,005 of record MFYT01000071.1, read on the forward strand.
GGGATATTCGGAATGCCTCAAAGCTGTCCAGTCTTTTTAAAAGAACAAAACCCGACTTTGCCTTCCATCTTGCAGCGCAGCCCCTTGTCCTTGATTCATACAAGGAACCATCCTACACCTTTGAAGCCAATGTGCAAGGGACGGTTAATTTTCTTGAAGCTATACGCGCCTGTCCTTCGGTTCGTTCTGGTGTGGTGATAACCACAGATAAGGTATATGACAATCCGGAAAAAGGGCGCGCTTTCAAAGAAACCGACCCATTGGGCGGTAAAGACCCGTATAGCGCCTCCAAGGCAGGAGCGGAGATAGTCACGGCATCGTATGCCCATTCCTTTTTTAACGACCCTAAAGGCCCTCAAATCGCGTCTGCGCGGGCAGGAAATGTCATTGGCGGTGGGGATTGGGCAGCAAATCGCATTGTTCCAGATTGCATCAGGGCTCTTCAGGCAAAAAAAGCGATTATTTTGCGTAATCCACTAGCCATTCGCCCTTGGCAGCATGTTTTAGAACCTTTGTATGGATATCTGCTTCTTGGAAGTGCTTTGGCTTTAAAAAACGGTGCCAGGTTTTCAGGTGCATGGAATTTTGGCCCTTCACAGGGGCAAATGCGTTCGGTTGAAGAACTGGCAGAAGCTGTTGTCAAAGCCTGGGGCAATGGCAGTATTAAAATTGATAAGCCAAAATTGAAGCTGCACGAGGCTGGCATGTTACGGTTGGACAGTTCAAAATCCGGTAAATTGCTGGGATGGGCGCCACGCTTGGATTTTATGGCTACTGTTGCGCAAACTGTTGATGAATACAGGCAAATGTCCGTTTTTCAGGGGAAATTGTTTACTGCAAGACAAGAAAGTATTCGACGGTATTTTGTGTCCGCTCCGTGCGCCCCCCTTAACAAGAAGCGGGGCATTCACAATAGAATCCTTCGGGGGATAGGGGGGGGAACTTGAATAACTTCATCTGCCGCTGCTGCCTTGCGCCTTTACCCGGACCATTTCTATCCCTGGGCAATCAGCCGCTCTCCAATGCGTATCTGAAGTTGGAGCAGCTTCGCAATATGGAACCGACGTATCCGCTCGATGTCTATCATTGTCCACAATGCCATCTTGTGCAGGTTACGGAATTTGAAAAAGCATCTGATATTTTCAATGAAGAATACGCCTATTTTTCATCATTCTCCACATCCTGGCTTAAGCATTGCAGCAACTACGCAGATATGATTGTTAATCGGTTGAATCTTAACAATAAAAGTTTTGTCATGGAAATTGCGAGCAACGATGGGTATCTTCTCCAATATTTTAAGGTAAAGAATATCCCGGTACTAGGCGTTGAGCCGGCAGCCGGAACAGCCAAAGTCGCACAAGAAAAAGGCATCCCAACAGATATCTGCTTTTTTGATATTCCCTATGCGAAAAAACTGGTCGCAACCGGCAAACAGGCAGATCTTATTGCTGGTAACAATGTTCTAGCCCATAATCCAAATCTCAGAGAGTTTGTGCAGGCTCTTAAAATCACTCTTAAACCTGAAGGTGTCATCACCCTTGAATTTCCACATTTACTCCGCATGATGCAGGGAAATCAGTTTGATACCATTTACCATGAGCATTATTCATATCTTGGATTACTTTCTTTAGTTCCGTTGTTTAAGGAATTTGGACTTGTAATTTTTGATGTTGATGAACTCCCTACTCATGGAGGTTCTCTTAGAATTTTTGCAACGCACCTTCGGGATGGGGTTACGATACGCAAATCAGTGTCAACGGTTCTTGAGGCGGAGAGGGCGTATGGTCTCGATAGGGAGGAGATATACAACTCCTTCAGAATGCTGGTGGAAAAAGTCAAAAGAGATCTTTTATCCAAACTAATTGAATATAAAGAACAGGGTAAACAGATTGTTGCCTATGGTGCTGCTGCAAAAGGGAATACTCTTCTGAATTATTGCGGCATAAGAACAGATTTTATTGAATTTGTAGTTGATAAAAACACGCATAAACAGGGTAAGTTTCTTCCCGGCACGCTTATCGAGATTAAAGCGCCCTCTGCCATCGAAGAATTAAAGCCCGATGTCATCCTTATTCTTCCATGGAACATTAAAGATGAAGTAATGGAACAGATGGCAAATGTGAAAAAGTTTGGAGCCCGTTTTATCGTGCCCATTCCAAGTGTGAAAGAGTATTAGAAATGGTTTTTGAAAAAACACCACTAGCCGGTGCCTGGGTTATTAAACCTGATTTGAAAACCGATGAACGAGGATATTTTGCCCGTACCTTCTGTGAAAAAGAGTTTGCTGCACATGGTCTGCAAACATACTTTCCACAGTCCAATACCTCCTTTAATATGCTTAAAGGCACCTTACGAGGTATGCACTACCAGGCAGCACCGCATGAAGAGGTAAAGATTGTCCGTTGTACACGTGGGGCTATTTATGATGTCATCCTCGACTTGCGGTCTGGTTCTGCAACAAATGGCAAATGGTATGCGGTTGAGCTTACAGAAAATAATGGCGTGAGTATTTACATCCCTAAAGGTATGGCACATGGGTTTATCACACTGGTTGCTAACACTGAAGTGCTGTATATGATGGGGGAGTTCTTTTATCCCGATTGCTCGCGCGGCGTCCGATGGAATGAACCGTTAGTGAATATTAAATGGCCAATACGACCTGAAATTATTTCCCATGCAGATATGGTGTTGCCATTTTTAGGAGGTTTATAAATGGTTATGAATTCAGAAAACGCTAAAATTTCGCCTTTTGCCGATATCGAACAATCGACAAAAGGTTCAAAATTTATTATTGGTTCTGGAAGCACGATCGATTCATTTGTTAAAGTAAAATTTGTTGGTGGTGTTGGTGATATAATCATTGGTAAGAATAGCTACATCAATGCAGGTTGTGTCATTTATAGTGGAAATGGAATACTAATTGGCAATGATGTGTTGATCGCAGCCAACTGTACTCTTGCACCTGTTAATCATGAGTATCGTTCAAAGGGCAAGACTATTCATGAGCAGCGATTTATGCCTAGTAAAGGTGGAATAATTATTGAAGATGATGTATGGATTGGAGCTAATACTGTGATTGTTGATGGGGCAATAATAAGAAAAGGGTGCGTAATTGGTGCACACTCCCTTGTTGCTAATCAGCTGGAATGCTTTGGTGTTTATGTCGGGTCACCTTTAAGGAAAATAGGAGAACGAAACTAGTGTTTACCGTACTCGGTTCATCGGGCTTTATTGGCAGCGCATTAGTAACTTATCTCAGGCAGCGCGGAGAAACGGTTTTTTGTCCGCCTCGAAATTTCAAGCCATCAAAGGTGCAACCCTTGGGAAATTTAGTTTATTGTATCGGCCTTACAGCTGATTTTAGAACGCGACCGTACGATACTTTGGATGCGCATATATGTTTGTTAACTCAATATTTAAGCCAGTGTACCTACGATACTTTTTCGTATCTTTCCTCAACTCGTATTTATGAAGGTTCTAACGATACTTCTGAAGATGCAATATTGAATGTTCAACCTAGCAATCCTGGACATTTGTATAATCTTACAAAACTTGCAGGGGAAGCTGCTTGTCATGCACTAGCAGGAAATAGGGCAAGGATTGTGCGGTTGTCGAATGTAATCGGTGCTGATTGGTCCTCTCCAAATTTTCTTTTTTCCTTGATTAGGGACGCCGTATGTAGTGGTGTTTTACAAATAGACAGCTCACCCAATTCTGAAAAGGACTATATATTTCTAGCGGATGTAGTTGAGGTTTTGTATAAAATAGCATTACAGGGGAAGTATAAGGTGTACAATGTTGCACATGGGCAAAATATAAGCAATGAAATGCTTGTTGGAATGATTATGGATGCAACGGGCTGTCTGGTAAAATGGACGCCAGGTGGACCCGAAAACAAATTTCACATAATCAATAATATCCGCATGGTTAAAGAATTTGGAATAACTCAAACGTCGCTCAAGATTGCTGTTAGAAACCTGATAGATGAATATAAAAAGGTGGATAAAAATGAAAATTGTATTTGACTTTAAGACTGGCGAAGTTGTTCTTATGCGTAACGATGTTGAAAACGCTCGATATTCAATGGCAAGTGCTGAAGGTTTCGAACTCGCCGCCAAGGCCTGGTTGAGATGTGGCTGGGATGCGAAATATGTGTATACTTTTACTTGGTTTGGTAGACCCATTATACAGCTTCCAGATGATATTCTAAGAATTCAAGAAATAATCTATTCGATTAAGCCTGATGTTATTATTGAAACTGGAGTTGCGCATGGTGGCTCTTTAATATTTTATGCAAGCCTCTGTAAAGCAATTGGGAAAGGGCAGGTAATTGGTATAGATATTGAGATAAGGTCTCATAATAAAAAAGCCATCGAAGAACACGAATTATCCTCTTATATCACCCTTTTGGAAGGAAGTTCAGTTGCTCCCTTGCTTGTAGAAGAAGTACGACAACTAGTGGCAAAAAAAGAAACTGTATTGATATTGTTGGATTCTAACCATACTCGCCAACATGTTTTATTAGAGTTGGAAGCATATGCACCTTTAGTTACAAAAGGCTCTTTTATTGTTGTCACTGATGGAATTATGAAAGACTTAGAAAATGCTCCTCGCAGTCAATTGGATTGGAAGGAAAATAATCCATATAATGCTGCACGAGAATTTATTGCAAAAAACCATGATTTTATTATTAAAGAGCCTATTTGGCCTTTTAATGAAAGCAATGGATTAAACAAACATGTTGCGACCTATTGGCCGGGCGCATGGCTAATGCGCATAAAGTAGTTAGATCTCTAAAATGAATGCTACCAGAATTCGTTACAATATTATTGCAAACTACGTAGGTGCAGGGTGGAACGCACTGATGAGTTTATTGTTTGTTCCATGGTATATTAAATATATCGGTATAGAGGCTTATGGGATAATCGGTTTTTTTGTATCAGTTCAATCAGTTTTATATTTACTCGATTTGGGTCTTAGTTCAACTTTTAGTCGAGAAATGGCGAGTCTTTCTTCTCGAACGAATTCATCTCAGTCAATGAGAGATCTCACATGCACATTCGCAACGATTTATTGGGGTATTGCCTTGGTTTCAGGAATCCTATTCGCGACATTGGCCCCAGTCTTTACTAATCATTGGTTAAGACCGGAACATTTAAGCAAAGCCACGATAACTTACGCCACAGTAATTATGGGTTTAAGTATGGTAATTCGATTACCGGGCAATATTTATTTAGGCGGATTGACAGCGCTGCAGCGCCAAATAGAGATTAATATTTTAAGTGTTCTGATGGGTACACTAAGGGGCCTTGGCGCAGTTGCTGTTCTTTACTTTGTTTCGCCAACTTTAATTGCCTTTTTTTGTTGGCAACTTTTCGTCAATTTTTTAAATATGATTAGTTTAAGATTATTATTACGAAATAGACTTTCGGTTGGAGGACAGTCTTCAAAATTTGATCTTAATTTGGTTAGAGAACGGTGGCGTTTTGCGGTTGGTATGTCGGGAATTTCGATTTTATCACTCATGCTTACTCAGTTAGATAAGTTGTTGCTAAGTCGAATTGTGTCATTAAAAGAATTCGGTTATTATGCTATTGCATCGATATTCGCTGGGTTTATTTCGATGATTGTTGGTCCAATTACATCTGTTTTTTATCCGAGATTTGTTTCATTCGTGGCAAAAGATGATAGGGTCGGACTCTCGCATTCATTTCATGATGCCGCACAATTAATATCATTTTTATTAGTTCCAATTGTTATTACTGTCGCGTATTTCGCGAAAGATATTTTGTTTTTATGGACCCGTAATTCAGAAATTGCCGAACATGCTTATGTTGTACTTATATTGGTCATATTAGGCAGTATGTTTCATGCATTCATGCATGCACCTTATTATGTTCAAATCGCAAATGGCTGGACTAGTTTTGCTTTCTGGTATAATCTTGTGTCTCTAATAATTCTTATTCCTTTGATATTTTATCTCACAAAGAGGTATGGCATTGTGGGTGGTGCCTCTACATGGGCAATTTATAATTTTAGTTACCCATTAATAGGTGCGCATATTATGTTCCAAAAGTATTTAATTGGGGAAAAAATGAAATGGTATTTTTGGTCTATTTTTATTCCACTCCTTTTATCGTTGGGCGCTGTAATTTTAGTTAATTTCTTATTTAAAGGTGAGCATACTAATTTTAAAATTGCGATTCGATTTAGTTCTGCAGTAATTCTGGGCTATTTATTACTTGCAGGGGTTATGCCCGTAACAAGAAAACTAATTAAGACAAAAAATTGGAGTTTTAAATGGTAGAACAGCTTTTATTGTCAATTGTAATTCCAACAAGAAACAGACAAGATACTGCTATTTATGCTGTTCAAAGCGCACTTAAAGTATCTGATTCAAATGATTTTGAGATTGTGGTTCATGATTGTGGTGATGACAACTCCTTGGAGCGTTTGCTTAACCAGATTAACGATCCCCGTATCAAGTACGTTAAGATTGCTCCAACCAGTATGACTCAAAACTGGAATTATGCTATTTGTCAGTGTAGCGGGTATTATGTTTCGTTTCTTGGTGATGACGATGGTGTTTTGAATTGTTTGTACGATATTGCAAAATGGGGTTTTCGTAAGGGATATGAAACAATTTCATTTTCCAGGAGAGTCTTTTATGATTGGCCATCAACACGAGCTGATCAAAAAGGTAATTTATTTTGGAATTCTTTTACAACCGAAGCAAGTGAATTTCTTCCTTCGATTGAACGTTTTACTGAGCCGTACTATTTTTATAAGTTACCACAGCTTTACTATGGGCTGGTAAAAAAAGATTTATTTGATGTTCTTTCGCGGAAAACGAACAAAATGTTGGATGGTTATTGCCCGGATATATATGCTGCGTATTCAATCGGTTTCCTCACCAAAAAGCATTTGTTTCTTGATGTTCCATGTTTTATACAAGGGACCTCTAGGAAAGCAAATTCATCAGCAATATCGATAAAGGGTGTTGGTAATCGTAAACATTTTTCGGAATTTGATAAAGTGATTTCATTCGAGTCTGTTTTGCCACCCATTGATATGGACGTTTTTTTACCATCCCTATATTTCTATGATTCCATATTCCGTGTTCTTAGTAATTTTGAAGTCCCAATAAAGATTAGTGTTTTGAGAATGGAGATTCCTTATTCCGATTGTTTGATGAATGTTAAGTATGGCCGAAAAAAACTACTAATACTAAAATACATTGGTATTATGAGGAAAGGCGCTTCTTTAAGGCGCTTATTGGTTTTAATGATTTTTACTTTGGTGCTTCGATTGCGAACTCTTCTCGTTCGTAGCTTAAAAAGGGCCGTGGTGCGTGACGAAAAGGTTTCTTTTTCCCCACAAAATGTGATTGAAGCTTCAGAAATTTATTATACGAATAACAAGCGTAAGATTGATGACTTTGTTAAGATGTTGGACGTTTTTTAATCGCGTTTGGTTTGATTCTAAGTTTTAATGCATCTGCATATTAATCGTTCCAGTATGCAACTTATGGTTAAAAACAAAAAACATTCACGTTGGACATTATTAATTTTCAAAATATTTCTATCAACATAGAGGTTCTTTGAATACCATACCCCTAGTAACTATTGTGATGGCTACATATAATGGAAAACGTTTCCTTAAAGAATCGGTGGAGTCCTGTCTTACACAATCATTCAAATCAATTGAATTAATCGTTGTAGTTGATGGCAGTACTGATGAAACCCATGAATATCTGAAATCTATTCAGGACGGCAGGCTTATCCTCATTGTTCAGGAAAACCAAGGGCACTCAAACGCCCTGAACCACGGCTTTGAGAAAGCCCGTGGTAAATACTGGACTTGGACATCTGACGACAACCTTTTTATGCCTAATGCAGTAGAAATAATGGTTGCAGTCCTAGAATCACACCCGAATTTCCCCATCGTTAAAGCCGGTTATTTTAAAATTGATGAGAATGGAAAAATAACTGGAAAATCGACCTATACATTTACATGTTTTTTGTACACTGCTGAAGGGGCGCGCAAAGCAGGACCATATCGACATGAATACAGGGAAGTAAATGACATTGATTTTTTTATGCGATTCCTTTATCTTGCCGGTCCGGTATATCAACTGAACGAATATCTGTATAAATTTCGTTTTCATGCCAACAGTCAGACCACGAAGTTAAGCGGAAAAAGAGAATTCACCTCACTCCGCATGCACTATGACCTTGTAACAAGGGGTTTTGAGAAACTCGATCTTAAAAAGTTCTTTTTTGAACAGGCGTCCCGGGCAGCAATATATAAAGACAGCGAAACGCTGGAGAAAATACTGCAGTTTGCAATTGAAAAAAACATGACATTTCAAAATGAACTTCAAAAACAAATAGTATATTTAAAAACTAAACACGGATGGCTGTTTAATCGGCTGAAGAAGGCGATTTGGTCACGCTGGTTTGGGTGTAATCTTTTTATCCGGCGTATTTTTAATCTCGGATATGTATCATCCGTAAACAAAGAAGGCAGGTAACTTTGAAAAGAATAGGAATAACCGGCGCCAATGGGTTTATGGGTATAAACCTGAGAAATTATTTCAAGTGCCATTACCCTGAAACTGAAATTGTCAGCATTAGCCGAGAATCATTTAAAAATAAAGATCAAATTCGTGCATTTGTTTTAAAATGCGATGCTATTGTCCATTTGGCAGGTTTAAACCGTGGGCTGGATGATGAAGTTTATAAAACAAATATTGGCCTGGCTGACGATTTGATTAGTGCGTGTTCTGCCCAGAAAAAATATCCCTACATTGTGTTTGCATCATCCCCGCATGAGTCACGCCAAACTGGATATGGCCGTTCCAAAAAAGAGGCTCGAATTAAATTCTCGGAAATGGCAAAACAGAATAATTCCGGGTTTTCTGGCCTTATTATTCCCAATACTTTTGGCCCTTTTGGGCGGCCTTTCCACAACTCTGTGATTTCAACCTTCTGCCATCAGGTCGTAATAGGCCAGGAACCTGTTGTGGATGTGGACGCAAGTTTGGGATTTGTATATATGGATACTGTATCCAAATGCATTGCACAATCCATTGACGAACGGAGAAATGCGCCAGAAATAGCAATTAAGTCTGATTTTCAAGTTCAAATAAGTCAAATTAGAAATTTGCTTTTAGAATTCAAGACAAAATATTCTGGCGCTGGCATTGTCCCTTTATTTGCTGATGATTTTGCACTGCGTCTTTTCAATACCTTCAGGACGTTTATTCCTGCTTCACATTATCCATTTAAACTTGAAAGAAAAGAAGATGCTCGTGGGTATCTCGTAGAAACCATTAAATCTTTTATGGGCGGGCAATGTTTCTTTTCAATGACGCATCCTGGCATCACCCGTGGCAACCATTATCATACCAGAAAGTTTGAACGGTTTTGTGTTTTGCAAGGCGAGGGGTTGATTCGGTTACGTAGGATAGATCAGGCTGTTTCCATCGATTATAAGGTATCGGGGAATGAGCCTTCTGTCGTGGATATGCCTATTTGGCATACGCATAACATTACAAATACCGGAACAACCCCAATGCTTACACTTTTTTGGTCCAATGAAATTTTTAACCCGAATGATCCGGATACCTTTATGGAGGCTGTATGATGGCAAAACGTTTGAAGGTAATGACTTTCCTGGGTACCAGGCCGGAGATTATCAGGCTTGCAAAAGTTATCCAGCTTTTAGATAATAAGGTTGATCATAAGCTGGTCCATACAGGACAGAATTATGACTACGAGCTTAATCAGATATTTTTTAAAGATTTGGGGCTGAAAAAGCCTGATTATTTCTTGGAAGTAAATACGTCTTCATTGGGTATAGTGCTGGGTGAAATATTAATAAAATCTGAAAAAGTATTATTGCAAGAAAAACCCGATGCAGTGCTGATTCTTGGAGATACCAACAGCAGTATTGCGTGTATTATTGCCAAACGGCTTCGTATTCCTATTTTCCATATGGAGGCTGGCAACAGGTGCTTTGATGCAAATGTGCCAGAAGAAATTAACAGAAAGGTCATTGATCATCTTGCTGACTTCAATCTTGTCTATACAGAACATGCGCGCAGACATCTTTTGTCTGAAGGTCTGCCGCATCGCAGGATTTATCTGACAGGTTCACCGTTGTGCGAGGTTTTAAACGAGTATTTGCCACGAATTAAGCGATCTTCGATTATGCGTCAATTAAAGCTGAAAAAAGGCGCATTTTTCTTAATGAGTGCCCATCGTGAGGAAAATGTGGATAATCAACAGAATCTGAAGCGTATTCTGTCTGCAATGAACGCACTTGTAGAAAAGTATGGTTATCCTATGGTCGTTACAACCCATCCACGGACACGCAAACGGCTGGAAGCGTTGAAAGGATTCAAGATTGACTCCAGAATATCGTTCTTAAAACCATTTGGCTTTTTTGATTATGTTAGACTTCAGATGGATGCTGCGTGCACTTTATCTGACAGTGGAACCATCAGCGAGGAATCATCGATACTCAGGTTTCCTGCAGTGACGATTCGCAATGCCATTGAACGGCCAGAGGCTATGGATACTGGGAGTATCATCATGACCGGGCATGACATGGATACGATAGTTAATGCGGTTTCATTGGCTTTAGATGAGACAACGGAACGTAAATTTACAAGTTTGCCAACGGATTATGCTATTCGTGATACCTCATGGAGAGTGCTAAAACTTATTTTAGGACTTTCAAAGTTGTCAAATAGATGGGCGAATATTGCGCCGGAAACTGAAATTACATATAAATAATAAGGGGTTATTATGGACAATGCAAAAGAACTATATCTTGATTTATTAAAAAAAGCATTGACCTTTTATCTATGGGAAGACCGTGCTGCTGCAAAACTCTTGTTTGAACCGCAAAACCCAATAAAAAAAGCCATCTTTGACAGATTTCTTGGTTATTTAAAGAAAAGACATATGCAGTTGGCGAATTTTTCCGAATTTGATCCCGAGAAAAGGAAGAATGGATTGGATTGGCCGCTGATGGCGGATACTATGATTGGTTTAAAAAGGTTGGATAATATCCAATTTTGCGTTGAATCCGTTATCAAAGACAAAATTCCGGGTGATCTGATTGAAACTGGAGTTTGGCGTGGTGGGGCTATCATTTTCATGCGTGCAATTCTAAAGGCACATGGGGTAACGGATCGTGTGGTGTGGGCCGCAGATTCGTTTGAAGGTTTGCCAGCACCGGATGTAGAAAAATACCCTGCTGATGCTGGTTCCAGATTTCATCAGTTCAAGGTTCTTCAGGTTACATTGGAAAGCGTTAAAGCAAATATTGAAAAATATGGAATGTTGGATGATCAGGTTAAATTTCTTAAGGGATGGTTTACGGATACGCTTCCTGGTGCGCCTATAAAAAATCTGGCTGTTTTACGGCTTGATGGCGATATGTATGAATCAACAATGGATGGTCTGATAAATCTGTATCCAAAGGTTTCGAAAGGTGGATTTATCATTGTTGATGATTATGGTATTGCGGAATGCCAAAAGGCAATCGATGATTATAGAAAACAAAATAGTGTCAATGATACGATTGTTAAAATAGATGCATCCAGCGTTTATTGGCGCCGACTTTGAAAATCATTAATGGAATTTGAAATGTGCCCCGTCTCATTTTTTAAAATTTTGGAAAATAATTATGTCACGTATTAACTTGATGGAAAAATTTGGAAAAATTATTGAAGACTCTAATAAGACTGGTCTGTCAAGATTCATTACTCAACTCAATAAAAGGGCAATTGCGTCTTTGTTTTGCCGGGTAGCACTTTTTACTGGGAAAAGTCAGTATTTGAATGCGCATTTGTTTTGGGGTCAGAAAATGCGAGTTCGTTTTCCCGAAGAGGTTTCCTGGTCAATTTATCGTAATGGTTTTTTTGAAGAAGACATGACCCGATTTTTTATTAGTTTTATTAAGCCAGGAATGCGGGTTTTAGATATTGGTGGTCATTTTGGTTATTTCACTCTTTTGGCATCAGAACTTGTAGGTCCTGATGGTTATGTCGCTGTTTTTGAACCAACTCCACGGACACGCGAATTGCTTCAAAAGAATGTTGCGGATAAGGGAAATGTTACTGTGCATGAAAATGCATTTTCTGACATTCCTGGGGAAATAACTTTTCATGATTATGGGGAGAAATACTGCGCTTTTAATTCGTTTAATCAAGGACGATCCGATGTGTTGCTCGGAGGAAAAGTAAAATCATCTACTTTAACCGTCAATGCCGTTGTGCTTGATAGCTTTACGGGTGTTGTAGCACATGAACCGGATTTTATTAAAATAGATGCGGAAGGCGCTGAATTGTCGATTCTTCGTGGCGGCAAGCAATTGCTAAAGCAAAAGCATCCCGTAATAGCTATTGAGTGCGGAGGTGCGGATAAAGAAAGTCTTATAAAGCAAGAAGAATTGTTTGCGCTGATGATAGAGCTGGGTTATAAATGTTTCCAGTTTACCGGGGCTAGTTTGTGCAAAATTCATAAGCTGCCAGACTTCTATAAAAACGTTGTTTTTATTTATGAAAAGTAGAAGTAGCGACATGTTCATAATGTTGCCATATGCTGCGGAGGTTGTTTTTTATCTATGAACCAGCCGTTGCTTAGTGTGGTTGTCCCAACAAAACGAAGTCGGCTTGATGAGCTTTCCCGGCAAGCTATTGCGAGTGCGCTGTCTATTGCCTCGCCGAACATCGAGATCGTGCTCCATGTTGATGATGACTTGCAAGGGAACCAACATGCAATAGATGTGCCCACTTTTGCGGCAACTTTTCAGGATTCGCGAATTCGCTGGTTTCTAAACCCAGAACCGCTTACAATGACCCAAAATTGGGAAATGGCGATTGGTCGTGCAACAGGGGAGTATCTAATCATTATTGGCGACGACGATTCCATAAGGCCAGAGGTGCTGCAATTCGCAGAATGGGCAAAAAAGCATAATTTGGATAACGTGTTAGGGAATGGCAATGTTCAATACTATTGGCCAAGCTACCCAGCTATTAAAAATGCAGGTACCGTAATCGGTCTGGATATAAATGGGAGGATATCTTTTCCCGATATTAAAAAGACCATAATAAAGAATTCTTTTGGTCCCAAAATGCTGCATTATCAGCTACAACCTGAAATTTACCATGGGCTTGTAAGACGATCTACGCTTGAACGGATGAAGGCAGTAACAGGGCGATATGTTGGCAGTGCCATTCCGGATCTGTATTTTGCTTTTGCATTTGCACCATTTGTAAAAAAATATGCGATTGTTGATTACCCTTTTAGTCTTGCCGGTTATTCAATGAAAGGCAATTCAGGAAAATTTAAAAAGAACGCTGTTTCCATTGAACAAAAGAATTATACATTGGAAAAATGGCCTTCATCAATCCCCCAAACCAAGGATTTTGTAAGCTTATATGCCAAGTGCAAACTTGATGCCTATAAAGATTCAGGCCAGGAGCATTTGATAAAGAATATGCAGCCTTTTGCAGTATATGCCCAATGTTTTTTAAATTCACCTCATTCCATGACCCGGTTTAAAAATTTACGCGGTCAATTCCGTACATATCTTCAGGAAGAAAAGATATTTTCAATCGCAGGATTTACACGTTTGTTCCTCTGGATTCTTTATTACATAATAGTCCGTATTAACCTGAAAATGCCTTATGCTCTGCATCTTTTCGAACGCGAGCATAATGTTATTTATAAAAAGAAGCCTGATTTTAAATATAAAGCTGAAACAATTGAAGAGGCCAATGGTAAGCTGACTGAATGGCTGCTTGCCAAGGGCTTGACAGTGCAAAAAGTTCTTTTCCGTGCTTGAACATAGGCGATAAAAGGCTTTATATTGACGATAGAACAGGAATTTTCAACAAAGGGTAGTTTATGAGCATTTTTAAAGTTGAGATCACAGTAGCCAATCCTAAAAAAGAGGAATTGTGTTCAGCGCCAATCGAAGGATTGGTGGATACCGGCTCTGAATTGACATGGCTGCCCGGGGAAGTGTTGCAATTGATCGGCATAACTCCACTGCGCAAAAAAACATTTCTTACGGCAACTGGTGACCGGATAGAGCGTGAAGTCGGTTATGCCATTTTACGGGTAGATAAATTTGAAACCATTGATGAGGTTGTTTTTGGCCAAAAAGGGGACTTGATACTCCTGGGGGTCAGGACACTGGAAGGTTTTGCGGTCATGGTCGACAATATAGGCCACCGCCTGGTCGCCAGCGCTTCACTGGCGGTTTCGGCAAGGATCGGGAAAGAATTCCAATGACTTTGCGTGGCGCCTAGAATATGACATCAGTTCGGGAATCTATTGAAGATTGGCGCTAACTGGGAAATCAATCTGGTTTAAACAGGTCGAGTCTTTCATTCAATCAGTGTGGATATGCGGACCAAGTAAAAATCGTTGGTTCCTTATTCTGCTCTTCCCCGGCATTAGTCCTGGCCGTGCCTTTGGCCTTAACCTCAACCTTGACCTTTCTCCATGACAAAATCTTTTATGCCTTTGCGTTGCGTTTAATTGCTCTGAAAAATCCTGAAATGAGTATCGATATGTGATGCGGTTTTAGTGTCATCAGCCGCTGCAAAAACCACTTCAAACCACCTCACTGCTTACAGGTAAGCCGTAAAGCCGTACATACTATTTGACAACCATAGCAGATATTGCAATATTAGGATTATAACACTGATGGAAAGGTTGCGTTATGAACCGGAAAAAAAAGCTGTCATTATCGGAAACCGTTAGAGAAGCAATACGCGCGCTGGGGCACGTCCAGGACGTTAAAGAGACCATGAGGGAATTTGATGCGCTGCAATACAAGGAACCACGAAACTATACAACGCATGATATTGTTGCGCTTCGTACCAGGAAAATGCACATGAGCCAGGCTGTCTTTGCCTCTGTTTGTAATGCCAAGATTTCTACGGTGCAGAAATGGGAAAGGGGCGTCTCGAAGCCAACCCCGCCCGTTTACCGTCTCTTTCAACTTATAGAAAATGATGCTCTGGAGCTTATTCATCGGTAAATAAGGGTGTCGGCCAGATTCGGGCGAAAACTGTCACACCGGATGGGCCTTGACTTTCTTTCCCAGTTTTACCCTCGGCCCGTCCGAACCCATGTGCTTTGGCGGGCAAAAGAAATTATATTATAACTAGTCGTTGAAATTATCTGTCTGGCTTAAATATTGGAGATTCCCTATGAAACAAGCCGAAATGAAATCAATCAAGAGGATGCGAATCGCCGATAAAATTCAAAAAATATCAGATTTGTGGGACAACATCCCTGATAAAGAGGCTGCGCTTCCCATACCTGCCTGGCATTTGACCGAATTAAAGAAAAGACACGCTGCCATTGAAAAAAAACCGGAAGATTACTCTCTCTTGATGAATTCGTAAACCGGTATGAGTTTAGTTCATGACTTACGGGATTACTTCTGGGGGTCAGGACCCTGGAAGATTGACGACAATTTTCCAATTTTGATTGCTAAAGATGTAATAAATAAGCTTTATTTTACATCTATGGTGCAAGATATAGCCACTATCTTATATATATTAAATAAAACACAGTAAATTTTATATTACATGTCATTTTTTCGTTTAATCACAATGAGTATAATTACCCGCAGCTTGCTGCGGCTTCGCAAAACATGGAACTCGCCCCCCTTTTAAAAGGAGAGGGGGTTTGCGATATTTTTCTCCCCCTTCTCTTTCCAAGAGAAGGGGGTTGGGGGATGAGTTCCAGGTCAAGTCCTACGCGATACCCCGATACCCTGTAGCTTGCTGCGGGGTGATTCATTTATGATTAAAATATTATTGATTGCTGTATCATATTTTAATTATACTTAAATTAAAAATATGCACACATATATACCCAGGCAACTATACCTTAATAAAATCAGGCCCTTCCAGGGTACGGACCTTATTAAAGTCATTGTTGGCCAGCGCCGCGTTGGCAAAAGTTATATGCTATACCAGGTGATAGATTCCATCCGCAAACATAATCCGAAGATAAAAATCATCTATGTAAATAAAGAAGAGCATCAATTCGGACCGATTAAGGACGCGAATTCGCTCATTAAGTATGTGGAGGAACAGACGGGCGGCAGGGGCCGCAAAGTTTTGCTCATTGATGAAATTCAGGATATCAAAGGTTTCGAATCCGCGTTGCGGAGTTTTGCCGCGACCGGCAGGTATGATATTTATTGCACAGGCAGCAATGCCGCGATGTTCGCAAGCGAGGTGGCCCATCATCTTTCCGGACGGTATATTGAGCGGAAAATATTTGGGCTGTCCTATTCAGAACATCTGCAGTTTCACGGTTTGAAGGATTCGAATGATTCATTTATGCGGTATGTCCGCTATGGCGGCCTTCCATACCTCATCCACCTTCCAAAAGACGATGAAAAGGTAATCTACGACTATTTAAAAAATATTTATGCTACGATTCTTTTTAAAGATATTGTTGCCAGGCACAGTATCCGGGATGTGGCTTTTCTTGAGCGGTTGGTCCTCTATGTTGCGGATAATGTGGGCAGTCTTGTGTCCGCGAAAAAGATCAGTGATTTCCTGAAGTCCCAGAAAACAGAGATATCACCCATTGTAGTATTGAATTACCTTTCCTACCTCTGTTCCGCATTCTTCCTTTTTAAGGTGCCTCGGATGGATATCAAGGGCAAAAAAATATTTGAGGTGAACGAGAAATATTACTTTGAGGATTTGGGATTGCGGCATTCGCTTGTTGGTTACAATGCAAATGATATCGGAAAAGTGCTGGAAAATATTGTGTATCTTCACCTTTGTATTGCCGGATATGATGTATATGTGGGACAGGGCAGGAATTATGAAATTGATTTCGTTGCGCTTCGGGGCGGGGAACGCATGTACGTGCAGGTCGCATACCAGATAGCCGGCGATTCGACCCATGATCGCGAGTTCGGCAATTTACTGAAAATTGATGACAATTTTCCGAAAATTGTTGTTTCTATGGACGAGGCGGCCGGTGGAACATACAAAGGCATTCAACACCTGCATGTCAGGGAATTTTTATTGAAACTCACGTAGAAACGCAGGTTTGCCTCATGATTTCGATTATGGCTTTGCGTTGCGCTTAATTGCTTTGAAAAATCCTGAAAATAGTATCGATACGTGATGCGGTTTTAGTGTCATCAACCGCTGCATAAACCACTTCAATCCACCCCGCCTGAAAGATTTCCATAGATTTTTTGTATATGTTTCGTGAAAATTGCTCGTTGCTGCTTCTAAATACTTCTGCCCGCTTTTTTCTTCACTAATATCCTTCGATAGTTCCAGTACCCTCTCCACACTTCTTTTTTCAGCCTCTTTGCCCGCTGGCCGTGTCTCTGGCCTGTCATCAAATTCACACGGATAAATCTGCCAGTTAGGTATTTTATCCTTGGCAATATCCACTTCCAGGATGAACGAATCATGGCTGTCGTGAACCATTCCTTTGGGCAATTCATCATCATCAAACGGCATTGGCCGGACAAAATCGGGTAGGGCATAGGCAATCAGCGATTTGCCGTATTCCTGAATCCCATTAAAAACATGTGCATGATGCCCAAGAACAACCATTGCCCCCAGATCAGCAGCCTTTCTGCACGCTTTTAGCATATCCGGGGCAGGCCATTCATTCATGCAGGTTCCGCCGTGGATCGAAGCGACAATTATGTCAGCATTCCTTTTGGCTTCGGCAAACAGCCCTGGAACGCATTTATGGTCCGGAGGGCACCCAAGATACCCATTTTTGGCCGAAGTCGTGTTATACGTGCCCGTAAAGCATAAAAAGGCATATTTAAGGCCGCATCCGGGGCAAGTGACATAAACAGGGCGCCCAGCCTCTTCCGGGCTCTTTCCAGCCCCTCCAAACGCGATTCCAGCCTCCTTAAGCAGGGCCATGGTATGCTCAACCCCCTCATTACCCCAATCATACAGGTGATTGTGCCCCAGGTTAACGATGTTAAATCCATGTTTCTTTAACAGGGGTATTGCGCTGTCCGGACAAACATACTTACCAGCAGAGGCATTATGCGGCACGCGTGCCTTGGATGCCAGGGTCTCCAGATTGCCGAAAAGCAGGTGTTTTTTCTGCAGGAGAGGGGCAACAGGGGCGAACGGGTCAGTGCCTGTTTCTATGGCCTTGCCAATTTTTCCATGAAGCATGATATCGCCCACGGCAAGGAGACGGCATATTTGACTTGTCGGTTGCATGTTGATATTTCTTGGCAAAAAAGCTATTTTAAATATATATATTCAGATGGTATAAATTCTTCAGGAAAATACAATGGCGATAATTTCAATGTTTTATGGAATCATAATTTCGCTTTATTTTCTCGATAAAAAGCGGCACAAGCTGCCTCACATTCATGTAAAATACCAGGAGCACGAAGCGGTTGTTCAAATACCTGATGGTAAAACTTGTCGCTGATTGGGATTTGGCAATCAAGGGCGAGGGTGTTTTCAAAATCGATCCTCTAAAATAGGGGGAAACCATGCTGCCACGGATCAAAGCTGTTACGCCTGGAAAAAATTACAATTTAATTTTAATATTCAACAATGGCGAGAAACGGCGTTTCAATGTTAAACCTTATCTGAGCACGGGAGTATTTGTTGATCTAAAGAAACAAAGTATTTTTAACGCAGTACGGCCTTTTCATGGGAGCATCCAATGGCCAGATGGGCAGGATTTTTGTCCAGATATGCTTTATGAAGAAAGCGTTCCCATTTAAATGCCTTTTTCCCTCATAGCTCGCTTGCCTTGAGTTTTATCGGAGGATTTTCTCTCGGTCTTGATCCTGCAGTTGCTCGGTCTTAATCTTGGCCTTTTTTTCCTCGGTCTCAGTCTTGCCTTTTCTCGGTCTCAACCTCGACCTCGGCCTTTTCCTTCCTCGTCCTCGGTTTTGCCTTTTCTCGGCCTCAACCTCGACCTCGGCCTTTTCCTTCCTCGTCCTCGGTTTTGCCTTTTCTCGGCCTCAACCTCGACCTCGGCCTTTTCCTTCCTCGTCCTCAGTCTTGCCTTTTCTCGGCCTCAACCTCGGCCTCGGCCTTTTCCTTCCTCGTCCTCGGTTTTGCCTTTTCTCGGCCTTAACCTCGGCCTCAACCTTTTTCCTTTTTTCAGTAATATCTATTGACGGGGCAATGGAAACAAAGTATCTTTAATACAGATACAACAAGAGGTGGTAATGGGTAATAATCTGGGGCACGATGAAATGGTGGTCATGCTCCATGAATTGGATGCTGCACTTGATAGGCCCGCTTGGCATAGTCATTTGCGGGGGTTCTGCGGCTATTTTGAGTTATGGACTGCGGCGGCAGTCGTTGGATATTGATGTTCTGAATTCCACGGCGCCGCTTGTGGACCCGGGCATCAAAAAAGCCATTGAAGACATTGGAGAAGCGCACGGGAAAAGCGAGCATTGGCTGAACGATCATGCAAAAAAAGTGTATGAGTATTTACCAAAAGGCTATGTCCCGGACACGCAGCCCTTATCCGGACTATTCAAGAAACTGCACCCTGTTGTTATTGAGAAATCCGATTTTGTCATCACAAAATTGGCCTATTACGAGAGGATACGATTGAGAGACAGTCGGGACATAGAGGAAATTGCTTTCGAACCAGAGGACATAGAAAAACTGTACCGGAAACTGAATGCATTGGCGAAAAAGGACCACGTGCGGGCGCTTTTGATAGAGGCGAATTTTAAGGAGTTCAAACCGGAATTGGTGAAAGATGAAGAAGGGTGCAGATACCAGAGAGCAGAAACGATTACAAAATATGCGGTTGAAAGATACGGCCTGAAAATAACGGAAGCAGAACAACGGGAATGGGAGGACGCGATATTAGCCATGACTGACACCAGTGCGGGAATTGTCGCTCGTTTGGACAGAAAAATGGCGGAGTGTATAGAGCGTGGTGACAGGGAAACGGCAAAGCGGGATTTAGCCTATCGGGAAAAGCAAGGGGGCGGTGAATGAACGCGCTGGATGAAAATACAAAAGAGACGCTTTACCGGAAATGGCGGCGGCTCGGTTGGGACGTCGATGCGGAAGCATATGACGGCCATGTGGATCCGGAAGAAACCATTGTGGAAACCACGCATGCGGGCCGGCACGATGACCGCTTGTTTGAATGGCTTCTGACTTTTACAAGAAATTACTGGGACCTTATTAATATCAAAAAGGTGCTTCGGTTATTAGATCGGGCGGATAAGCCCGTGCTTGGGGCGGTTTTTGATATTGCAATGGCGCATGGGGCAACCCGGAACTTCAGGACCATTACGGAGAAATGTGGGCCTTATGTGAAACCGCAGATTCTTTTCCATAAAATGGGCGCTTTTGAAGGGTTACGGGCGCAGGAAATAAAAAACGGTCTGGAAACCTACAAAAAATGGGGGCTTTACTGTACAATGATGGATTTCTATGAAGATGCGGCATTAAGAAGAAGAGAGGTGCTGCAAAAAAATCCTCTTCTGGCCTTACGGGCGCTTTTAGGGTCTAATATTCGTGCGGAGATTTTGTTTTTCCTGGAACAGCAGACGGGCATGGCCATACAGGCGCTTGCGCGGAACATCGGCTATGCGTACAGCGCGGTCTATAACGAAGTTCTCGCAATGGTGAAAAACGGTCTTGTTGTGGAGAAACCCGGTCGCGGGCACATACTGTCTTTGAGTGAACACATCCGTCAACTTTTGAAAGTGCTCCCGGCATAGTAGATAACAAAATCCTTTATGACTTTGCGTTGCGCTTAATTGCTTTGAAGAATCCTGAAATCAGTATTCGTACGTGATGCGGTTTTAGGGTCATCAACCGCTGCAAAAACCACTTCAACCCGCCCCGTCTGAAAGACTTCCATAAGTTCCGTGTATATGTTTCATGAAAATTACTCGTTGCCGCTTCCAAATACTTCTGCCCGCTTTTCCCCTCACTGATATCATTCGATAGTTCCCGTAACCTTTCCACAATTCTCACTTCAGCCTCTTTACCCGCTGGCCGTGTCTGGCCTCGCTATAAATAGGCCTAAAATACATTGATTAGGCGGCGCCCTCCGCGGTGCCGCACTTATGGGTAATAGATAGCTTAACAAGGGGGGAAAGGGCCTGCTTCGCCGGCCCGCTTCGCTCTCGCGTAAGCGAGGCGAGCAAGGCGGGGGGATTAAAGCGTTCAGTCTTACTTTTCTTCCAGCATTCTTGCCCTGAGTACACCGCAGGCGTATCGAAGGGCATTTTGTTTTCTTCCTCAACCTCGACCTTGGCCTTCTTCTCCTCAGCCTCGGCCTTGGCCTTGACCTTTTTTTCCCTCAACATTGGTTTCGGCCTGCCCAATGCCTGAGTTACTATGTTATGCAATAAAAAAGCTACCTTCCTTATTAA
>MFYT01000072.1:0-1872 GCA_001789205.1 Candidatus Raymondbacteria bacterium RIFOXYA2_FULL_49_16
AGCGGTTTTTGGAGCGCCTGCACCCCGCTCTGCATAGACGACGAAGACCCGAATGCTGATTTTTACATTACCAATAATGACCCTATCAACGATAATACGCGGACGTTCATCCGTAACTCCGTAGTAACGTTTCAATTCAATAAAACAGTTAACTCGGCTACCGTTATTAAAAACACGACGTTCAAAGCCGAGTACGTAACGTATAAAGATGACGCGCAGACGGAAGTTGACAGTACCGCCGCTATTGATGGCAAGCCTGTTGCAAGCGGGCGAAGCATTGAATTTAGTCCCGATAGCCTTTGCCCGGCGCCAAATGATAATCGCTTCTGTTTCGACCAAACAGATAACGACAAACGCGTGGTTCGCGTAACGCTTGTTGGAAATAATCTTGGCTCAAATACCACTGCCGCCATCGTGAGTATGGACGGAAAAATCTTGAATTGTAATTTAAGTGAGAACGCGGCGTTCGGGTACGGCTGTCAGGTTGAGTTTGAGGTCAATGACATTATTGATGTGGAAAATCCGCGCATTGTCAGCTTCAATACCGACCAGCAGGTATGCTCGGAGACTGATACTTCGGTTGCGGTTACCGGCGAAGATGACGCGGGCATACGAAAAATTGATTTTTTTGTAAATAATGAAACACAGCCGCGCTCGGCTTCATTAGAGCAGCCGGTACGGCAGAGTAATGGCAGGTGGCAGAGAACGGGAACGCTGGATTTGTCCTTAGCTGATTTTCCTGACGTTAGCGCTCTGAACGTGCGCGCCGTCGTTACGGATGCGGACAGCAACACAGCCGAGCAGACACAAAGCATTTCGTTGTATCCGGCGCAGTGCTGTAATGAAACTCAAGACGACAACGAATCCGGCATTGACTGCGGCGGCGCGAGCGGCTGTATGGCTTGCGAGGATTTGGGTCCGGTGATTGACTGGGTTTCGCCGGTTGATGATAAGGATAATCCCAACGGCGCAGAAGGGAATTTCATTACGATTGGCGGCCGTTATTTTGGGGATTATGAAAAAGGCAAGAGTAAAGTTTTCTTCGCCTCTGACTACGGTGATAGTACAGTTGAAGCGGTCCTGGCAAATGACAAAATTGCGGGCAACGAAGCGTGCACGGACGTGTGGAAGCTCAATCAAATTATCGCTATCGTGCCAAGCGGCACAAGCAAGGGGCCGTTGAAAGTGGTGCGCGCTGACGGGGTTTCTGACACAACGGACAATGCCGTTGGACAGTCCGTGCCTGACTTTCAGATAAATTCCACCAAGCGGCCCGGTCTTTGTAAAGTTAACGATTTACAGACACCGCCGACACCGTCCGAGCAGACGCCGCACCAAGAGCCGCTCAAAAACATCACGCTGTACGGCATCCAGCTTGGCAGTAGCGGCACGTTTGAAAATGTAAAATTTGGCGTTGATGACCTAAATACTCAAGATATTATTGAAGAGTTAAACAGCTTGTCAATTGGCAGCTGGGAGGCGCAGACAATCACTAATGTGGGCGTGCCCATACTCGCGCCGCAACGTACGACTATCTCCGTTATACAGGAAAACGAGCGCAGCAACAGTTTGTATTTACAAATTGACGGCAGTTCGCAGGCGCCCTACATCACCAACATTGAGCCCAAAGTCGGACACGTTGGCGACTATATTACGATTTACGGGGGAAATTTTGGCGCCGGTAGCGGCATCAATGACGTTGTGAAGATTGGAGCGGTGAACGCAATCGCTGATTTTCCTTCCGAGTGTTTGCAAAACGTGTGGCAGGACAACCAAATTATTGTTAAAGTGCCGCCGACGGTGAGTGGCGATAAAAATAGCATAACCGTAAGTGTTGGCGAGTTTACCGCTACGGCAAGCGATACATTTCGC
>MFYT01000072.1:1881-6889 GCA_001789205.1 Candidatus Raymondbacteria bacterium RIFOXYA2_FULL_49_16
TCGGCACCAAAGTTACGCTTTACGGCGAGCGCTTTGGCGATACACCGAAAAACGTGAAATTTTATAGTAACGCTTTAGCAACGCCAGTCGGCGCTGATTGGACGGATACTATTATAAATGTCAGCGTGCCACTGCAAACGCAAAGCGGCGACGTGCGCGTTATAGATAATAGTGATTTGCAAAGCAACCCGCTGAATTTCCGGGTTGGTTCCTGTTTGGAAAATGGGCAGGCCGGCAGTGACAATTCTATGTGCGGAGAGGACAGTGTTTGTTGCGCGGAAAATACGCAGTTGCCCGGCAGTTGTGTTGCCAAACAAGAAGATTGCGGCACAGTGGAAGGCAGTACGTATTCACAGTACTACATAGAATTCAGCACCGCCAGCGCCGGACAGGTTTCCTGCGACGGCAACGCGGCGACAGTGGAGTGCAATCCAAACGTTGATTTATGCAACACATTAGGTTTGGGGTATACGTGCAGTCAGACATGCGTGTGCGAGCCGCCAAAAGCGCCGCGAGTGATTGAGGAGTGCGACCGGCAGAACAACGATTGCAAACCCTACGCCGCCGGACCCAGCCCGTCACCGTGGACGCCAAATTTTGATACCAGTATTAACCGCTCATTAAGTTGTGTAAATTCGGTCATCACCGCGCGTTTTGATAAGAAAATGGATTTGAGTCGTATTAACAGTAATACCATTACAGTGAGCAAGTGCGGTGCTGACGACAAGGGAGCAGTTAATGCAGAGTCATGTCAAAAAATTGATGCCGCCAGCTCGTGGGCACTAACAAAATTTGACACTTCAGACACTACCCCGCAGAGTGGCTTCAGCGTAACGCCCGGCGCAAATTTAGATACCAATACGTGGTATCAGGTTAAACTTATCGGCGGCGATAACGGCATAAAATCAGATGCCACGGCCGGTGGTTTGCCCATTTTTGGCAATAGCGGCGCGGATTACGTTTGGTATTTCAAAACGCGCGCCAGCGCTGATGCATGCAAGCTGGGTTGCGTGGGCGTTGTGCCGAACGTATATTCTTCAACCAAGCAAAACGAGTTGATTCCATACAGCACGATTGCCGATTCCGAAGACAACGCTTGCAATTTAATAAACGTGTCAGGGTATGATTTTACTTGGAAATCAAGCGATGAGAACAAAGCAAAGGTAGACCCGGATGAAAGTGTTTTTAATAGTAAAGAAAACAGTGATAACAAAAGTTATACGGCGCTCGCAAAAACAATTGCCGAAACAACTCCCCAGGCGCCAGTCATTATAACTGCCACCGAAACAAAGAAAGGCAAAGAGGGGAGCGGCAAACTCTACATTACGTTCGCCCCCTTTTACGTTGTGACGCCATGGCCGTCCTGCCAGAGTGCTTGTCTGAACGCGGCGGTCGGGGCTGAATTCAGCGTTCCTGTCAAAACCATCTCACTCATTGGCAACGTTTCTTTGATTAAATGCACTGATGCGGCGTGTAACTCGTGGACCAATAATCAATTAATACAGGTTGCGCCGCATGTGTTGCGTGATTCATCAGGAAAAAAGTTAGATTTGCAGAACAGCGGCAATTTGGAGAAAAATACTTATTATCGGGTTATTATTAAAAATACCGTAACAAGCCGAGATGACGATAAGGCATTGGAGCGTCTCAATTTCAATTCAGCTAAGCCTTCAGCAACAAACGGGTTCGACTCATACTCGTGGGTGTTCAAAACCAAAGATACCACCTGCGAAGTAAACAGGGTTTCACTTGCTCCGCAGGATATATGCGTTAGCTTAATCGGGGATACTGCAAACTATGGCGCAACGCCGTTCAGCTCGCCGGATGAGTGTTCAACACAGGGCCAGCGGCTGAAAGGGGCGGATTTTAATTGGGATTGGACGGCGCAATCCGCCAAGGTCGGTCAGTTCACGCCTAATCCAAATGTCAATAATGATATATCTACGCATACCTCACAGGCTCCTGCAGAACCTGCAGAAATTGTGAAAGCTGTCGGGGCCGGTGATGTCAGTAATAATAAACAAACAGCCGATATTACAGCGAAAGAACATGCAACTGCAAAAAGCGATACGGCAGAGTTTTGCATTCAGTGCGGGTTTAACCGTGATGACCAGTGTATTTATGCCAATGGGAATTCCGCAACAGAAGGCTACGGCGTCGGCGCCAACACCTGCTGTTATCCGCGGCCGCAGGTCAGTGGTTCAACGCCGGCGGACGGCGCAAGCAATATTTGCCGAAATGCGATGCTTTCGGTGCAATTTGACACGGCCATGGATATTGCGAGTCTGAATAAAAACATCATCGTTGCGGCTAACTACGGCGCGGACGCCTGTCCGGACGGAACAAACTACCTGCTCTTGGCTGATGCCGGCCGGAATTCAGGTTTCCGAAACCTCTTAAAGGTTTCGGAAACCTTAACGGCCTTGACAAATTGGTTGGCAAATAAAATTGCTAAACTGCCGTTGGTTAACCATTTAGTCAGTATTACGAGCGTGCAAGCTACAGATTACAGCAGCCGCTGGTGCGCCATTACCGGTACGGTTGACGGCCGCAATGAACTTGGCAAAGGTGTCATCCATTTTTCGCCGAATGTGCTCTTGAAGGCGGGGACGCAACACGTGATTTTAATCAAAGGCGATGACAACATCAGTGATGGGGTGAAAAAAGGCGTGGTCAGCATCAACGGCGTAACATTGCGCGGCAAAGACAAGACGGGAACAGTTACCACGTACTGCGACGGAAAAGACAATTGCAAATTCAACGGCAATAGCTTCTACGGCGAGGCGATTGATTTTACCACGCTTGGTGCGAGCGCGTTGCACCAGGGCGTCTGTGTCGGCGAGCACGTTTCTATTGACCCGGCCGCCTGGACGTTTTTTTCAAATCAAAACGACGCGCGCGATGACGATTCCAATGATGAGACAAACTACGATACGATTGACACCGACAACGACAAGGCATTCAACGCAACGTTGCAGTCGGCCGACGGGCAGGATTTGGCCTCACTTAATGATGTTTACTCATGGACGTGGCAGTGGTCGTCTGACGATCCACAACTCGTACAAGCTACGGAACAAACTATTGAGAAAACAGCTTTGGTACAAACGAAGTCAGCAGTGCAAGGCAAAACCTATGTAAAAGCTGCCGCAACTATTACGAGCAAAGTTACCGGCGTGGCAAACGATACAAAAAAAGGGCAGGCGCCAGTAAACGTTTTTATGTGTAAAAATCCCTGGCCGGCATTTGACCCGGAACATCCGGCAAACTGGCCGTTTAAAGATAAAGATTATAATTTTGAAACCTATTATTGCCGCGACAAAGGCAGTGCGCTGTTTAATGATGACTTGCCGGCGATTAGCGACAACGGCGTGATTTTAGGCAAAAGATTTGTTTGTTCTGCTGATGCTGATAATCCCGGAGTCGCCTGTACTGCTGACGCTAACACATGCAAAAAAGATGGAGCAGTTGCGCCGCAATTATGTGCGGGTATTTTAAAAGAATTTTTATTCACCCGCCCGGGAAAACCGGAAGCGCCGCGGCTAATGGTTTATACTGGGCCATTGGCCGGAACAGATTGCTGGACAGGTGATTGCAACGGCGATGGATTAACGGACAATTTTGATTGGTTTTTCCAGCAGTTGGCGCACGACCAAAGGCCTTTGCCTCAAAATGGTACTGCGCATCTCATTTGGAATGGCACTCCTAGTCAAGAATACAATATTTATCAAAACGGTGATTTATTGGCTAATGTCAAAGCAGGTGTAATACCGACACCAGATGACTCCACTTCCCATAAATGGTGTGGCAGTGTGTTTTTAAATAATCACACAATAGTTGGTTGTACCGCAAGAATCACCGGATTAGAAAACAATATCGCCCATACTTTTGCAGTTACAAGCATTAAAAATACTGCTGTAGGAAACGAAGAAAGCGCGTTCTCTAACATTGTAAGCGTGACGCCTAAACGCACGGCTGGGCCTGCCGCTCCGACAAATTTGTCCGCGTCGGTTAGTAATAACGTAGTAGTTTTAACTTGGACAAAAAGTATTGACGGCGATGTCAGTAATTACAAGGTTTATTTAGGCATAGATAAAGACGAAAAAAATGAAGTGCGCGACGCGGGCAATGTTAATAATTACGCTTGGCAGAATTTAGATTTTAAGCATACCTATTATTTCGCGGTAATGGCTGTGGCTGGTGGTAAAGAAAGCGATGCTAACAATACAATAAGAATAAATTTAGGGCCGATAGGGTATTGGAAACTAGATGAAGGGAAAAGTACTGTTATTAAAAATAGTAGTCCATTTAGCATCAATGGTCTTATAATAGCTGGCGCTTCTTGGAATGAAACAGGATTTTTAAGTTTTAATGGCAGTAATTATATTAGATTCCTCACCTCTGATTATTTGAATTTATCAATGCCAGTCAATGGTTTTACGCAAAGCGTTTGGGTAAAGCCGGACATTACTTTTGATATCACTCAAAACAACGCCGCCTCTATTTATTTTGGTGTTTTGGGACATCAAGAAAAACCCGGCGCGCAAAATCGCTATCCTTCCATATTTGTCATGTCGAACGGGAAACTAAATGCAGGGTTTGGCACGAGTAATGATAACGGCAAATGGTGCAATATTATTACCAACGATTTTTTATTCAAAAAAGGCGTATGGAGCTTTGTCGCAGTTAATTATGATAGAAATGCCAGCCAGTATAAAGTTTATTTTGACAATCAATTTATTGGAGCATATCAGCCCAAAAATGTTGATAGTCAAGAATGTAAAAATAATGATCCTTACGGTATAAATAAATTAGAAATTGGTCGTGTTGACGATTCATATTTCAAAGGCCAAATCGCGGAAGTAAAAATATATAATTATGTCCGCACGCCGGAACAAATCAAAGCTGACTACGATAGCGCCAAATCGCGGTTTTAGATAAAAATAGAGACATCTGATGATAGATGTGACATCCGATGTCGCTGAACGACATCGGATGTCACAACCCTACG
>MFYT01000072.1:6910-7193 GCA_001789205.1 Candidatus Raymondbacteria bacterium RIFOXYA2_FULL_49_16
ATTGATGAGATGTAGAAGAAGGAGTTAGACTCCTTTAAAGGAGTCTAACTCCTAAGTAGAGTAGGATTTATTATTTTATTAGCATGCAGTTCAATAATATTTATTATTATCATATTTATAATCGCGGCGTGGACAGGCGAAAAATATTTTTGGACAAATGGGATTATGTGAGATTTTTAGAGAGTTTAAGGGAATTTAATCAGAAAGAGCCGGTAGGGAGTTTGTACAAAATTAAAAGGGGTTTAACCCCTTTAAGAGGGGTTAAACCCCTAGTCCAAATTAT
>MFYT01000072.1:7231-9104 GCA_001789205.1 Candidatus Raymondbacteria bacterium RIFOXYA2_FULL_49_16
CAACGCGGAAATCCACGACATTGCCAAAGCGCAAAATTGGCCTTGGAGCGGTTATTTGGATTATAATGGAATAAGGCGGGGGACGCTTTGCAAGCAAGAATCAATTTTTAACGAAATCAGCCGGCCGGAATATTTTAAATTAAGCGAAGATTTAATCCCGGAAATTAAGAAGATTAAAAATTTAGAAAAATATGATTTGGAATAAGAGTAATGATAAGCAGAAGAAGAGAAAGGAGTCCGACTCCTTTAAAGGAGTCGGACTCCTCCTTCTCATATTTATCGCCATTTTTTCTTGGCTCGCGTGGTTTACGATAGCAAAAGAAAATACGGCGGCACAGGCCCAAACTCTCCTGGAAACCGGCGCCGGCGACGGCATTGCCGTGCGCATTATGCCGAACGCCGAGCATGTCAGCCCGCTGGAGTGGTACAAAAAAAACATCAAACAACAAGGTTCGCCGAGCCGTTTGCTCGTGGACGGCTACGATGCCCTGCAGGAAGGCCGGACGGTTTATGTCAATACCGGCAATGTTGTTGGCGATAAATTGTACACCAACATCCACATCATCTCCTACACCCAAGACGCGAGTAGCGACACCAAGGAAATTTTTAACCAGTTGTTAAACAACTGGACTTTTAACACCAATATTATCGCTGACAGCCAAGCAGACTTTTGTCTGCAAATAGCGAACAATGATCGGGATCCGGCGGGCAAAAAATGCTACACGGACGCGCAGTGCGGCAAAAATTCCGGGCTGTATTGCAACAGCTTAAAAGCGCGCGTTACCCGTGATGTCCGGCGCCTCGCGGATTTAAAAGAAATTACTACCGCTTTAGACAGTTATCAAGCTAAAAATAAAGACTATCCCAAGCTTGCGGCCGGCAGTTACTTAGCCAACAAAAGCATTTCGGTTTGGCCGTCTTGGCAGCAGACTTTAGGCAAAGAGTTAGGCAAAACTTTGCCTACCGACCCGATCAATAAACTTGTCGGCTGCAGCGGCGGTTATGATTCCGTTACTTGCTGGGACGAGAAAAATAAAAAATTTAACGGCACGGTGCCGGGCGGATTGCCGCAAGGAAGCCATGCTTATGCTTATCAATACTCTAAATATGCGAACGGCCAAGTAGAGGGTAAAATTTGCGCTTTGATGGAGTCGGTTGTGGCAATAAATATGGTCGGCGGACAAGCATGCGCCGGCTCTAACTTTAATCCAATTGACAGCAATATTATTATCAGTAGTTTAATTATAGAGTCGATTACTAGTGGGGAGCAAATTATTGACGGCTTAACTATAGAAAAAGCGCCTTAATAGTTTTAACATGACGCGAAAAATAATTTTTATCACAGCCGGTATGTTTGCTTTGCTGATTTGGCTTAAACCGGCAGCCGCCGCGCCGGTAAATACCGATTATTTGTTCGGCGGCGATGTTACTAACGTCCAAAAATTGTCCGAACAGAGCGGCTTGGGCCTGCAAGACCCGCGGGAAACGGCCGCCAAGGTCGTTAATGTTACTTTGGGATTTTTAGGAATAATCGCCGTGGTGTTAATTTTAATCGCCGGTTTTTTATGGATGACGGCGGCGGGGAGCGAGGAAAAAATTGCTACCGCCAAGAAATTAATGAGCGCGGGCGTTATCGGCTTAGTCATTGTTTTAGCCGCGTTCGGCATCGCGCGCTTTGTGATTAGTTCCATGTTAAGCGCGACCGGCGGTGATTCCGTTGTAATAGAAGAACCAAGGGCGCCGGGCAAACCAGAACCGCGTGTTGCCGCGGAAACTCCACCTGGCGCGCAGCTATACGGAAGCGGTTTGTCGGCTGGCGGTCAGAATACGGATGCTATCAATAATCCGGAAAATCCAGTTACTCATATTAAAT
>MFYT01000072.1:9115-40629 GCA_001789205.1 Candidatus Raymondbacteria bacterium RIFOXYA2_FULL_49_16
TTATTTTCCAGTAATAACTATGCTACGCTATGTTGAAATATACCGTACCCTGAAAAGGGAGATCAAAGAAGGCAGATACAAGCCCGACGACAAGCTGCCTTCGGTTTTGGAACTAATGGCAGCCTTCAAAGCAGGCTGCTGCACGGTCCAGCATGCGCTGAATATGCTGGAAAAGGAAGGGGTCATTCAGGGCGTCCCTTCGCAGGGTCTGTTCGTAAGAGACCCGGGGGAGCCACCGCTTTATGGGGGTAAAACAAGAAAAAAACAAATGCTGAGGATCGGCGTGTTACTACGGCGGCCAGTGCTGCTCGTCATTGCTGAGACGCATTATATACAAAAAATGGTCCATGGCATGGGAACCGTCTTATACGAAGCGGGCATGCACGGGTTTCCCATCGATGTTTTCCATAAAACAAATCATGAGGTCATCAGGGAGATCAACGCGCTCGCGATCGATGGACTTATCTGCGTTGAAATGGAAGACGAAGGGCTTGTACGCGGCATCAAGCAGATGAAGCTTCCCCTGGTGCATTGCGAACTCGTGGATTTCAAAAGCAAGGATCCCATGGTTCTTGCCGACCATTTCCACGGCGGAGAACTCAGCGTCAGACAGCTCGCAAAGTTTTGCCATACCAACGTTCTCTTTCTGCATGGCCATAAAAAAAGCGAACGGAAAACCGACGAGACCAACAGACTCACATGGCAGGGTATTCAGGCAGGAGCGCGGGCATGCGGCGTTTCCGCGCACCAGGCGTTCATTTCCATGGATACTGAAAACATATGCGCACTTGTGGTACAAGCCCTGAGAAAACATCAGAAATGCATGGGGTTCATCGCGTGCAACCAAAGCATTCTCGAGGGGCTGCGACAAGCCTTTGAAACAGGGGCCTTGCCGGGATCCGCGGAAACCGACATTGTCGTTTTCGATCTGAACGATGAATCCTTGATGGTTCGCGGCAGACCGGTTTGGTTTTGTACGTGGGACGCGGAAAAGATGGGAAAAATGGCCGCGCACGCGCTTGTAGGAAAAGTAAAGCCCGAACCGCGCGTGCAATTCATCCCCATGACGCTTGTAACAAATGCTCAACAATAAACGAAATCTTACGTAACCAGCGGCCAGATGCTAAACCCGCGTGGTCAGATACATGGGCAAATACTGAACGCGCGGCGCCTCTTCAGCCTTTCCCAGCGCCATTTCAGCTGCTTGGCGGCCCATGTATTCAG
Organism: Candidatus Raymondbacteria bacterium RIFOXYA2_FULL_49_16; assembly: GCA_001789205.1. Lineage (GTDB taxonomy): Bacteria > Fibrobacterota > OXYB2-FULL-49-7 > OXYB2-FULL-49-7 > XYB2-FULL-49-35 > XYB2-FULL-49-35. The sequence continues at coordinate 10,340 of MFYT01000072.1, forward strand.
TGTCCCATGCGCAGTACCAGACCGGTTTCTGATGTATGTGCATGGGCCGCTCGTTCAGTGAAAACGCCACGACATCGTATGCAGCGGCCTCGGTCGGCGCCTTTTCAAGAAGCGATTCCCGGACAGCCTCGAGAAGGTCGGAATCCGGGACAATAATGCCTTTGCAGTTGGAATATTTCTCGATAATACGGCCCGCGGAAACCACGGGCTCTTCGTTTCTCCTCAGGACCACTTTTTTCCACAGGCAGACGCTGTTCAGTTTCCTTGCCGCTTCTGCCGCGCCCTTCCATCGCATGATATTCGCCCTATTGGACCTCTGGGAATAGGCATAATAAGCGTGAAGGAAAAGGAAACGTTTATGCCCTTTTTCAAATAGCTTTTTTACCGCAAGCTCGCCGCCCTGTATATTATTTGGCAGCACCATGCGCCTTTTACTGTACACGTCGAACAGATCAGCGTGCACAATAGGGATACGCAAGCGTTCAATCTCTCTGCGGAGCGGCCGGTCATCAAATTCCACGGTAATGAGGGCCGTTATACCCAACGCGTGGATCTCCCGGTACAACTCCTGAATGGTCTTGTTCCACGCTCTAATGATATACAGGTGGCAGTTGGCCCTTTTTAACACGTGTTCTATGCCCTTGAAAATGTTCTGGTAATAGGAACCAGCGAGCGATGAGAATACCGTGAGAACAAGGACACCCAACCTGTTCTTCCGCGGCTCAGGTGCGCGCAATAGCGCGGCATTGTCGCGGACAAACGTACCTTTGGACCGAATGCCCACCACAAGCCCTTCCTGTTGCAGCAAACGCATGGCGCTCTTTATCGTGCCCGGCGAGCAATTGAGTATCTGCGCCAGCTGAATAAGGTGCGGCATCTGGGTAGAAGGGGGGTATATGTTCCCAAGAATGTCTTTACGGAGTTTCTTATATATGGAAAGATATTTCATCTCTATAAAATAACCTTATAGTGTCCTTATCAATTTTCGCTGAATTAATATACATTTTTTCCAAATATTCGATATATATTATATCTTATATCCAAAAGGAGCTTAAAATGAAAACACTCATCTGTATTTCTATCTTGTTGGCGGCTTCCCTGTATTCCGAGGCATATGTCACCTACGACGGCAAACAAGTGCCGCCTTTTCCCATTCCCGCCGGAAGCACCGTGTACCGCTGTTCCACATTCGTGAGCTTTTATCTGAACCTGCGCAACCATATGCAACCCAACACTGTTTTTCTCCTTGCCGACGCAACGTACGATTTTGGCACAATATCAATAAATATTACGGCCGATAATGTAGCGCTGATCGGCGAGTCCGGGGACCCTTCGAAAGTGATACTGGTCAGCAATGGTTTTGAGAATAACAACAGTGTCGACCAGGAGAGTATCAAATTATCCGGCGTCCACCGTCCGGTTTTCGCCAATATCACCATTTCCGAATGCCGCTGCAACGCGGTCAAATACTCAAGCGGCCCTAATAGCGACGTGCTTTTTCACAACGTCCGGTTCATCAATAATGGCGAGCGCAGCATAAAAGGCCCGCGGACCGTCGTGGAACTTGCCCCCGGCTGCACCATCCGGTACTGCCACTTCGAGAACACGAAAATCCCGTCATCTGACCGGTGCACCGGCCAGCTTTGTGACGGGGAGGACGATGGCGGCAATTACATCGCCGGTATGGACATCATGGGATACGACCAGATAGCCATACACGACAATGTGTTTTTAAACATCAAAGGGGCCTCGGGCGGCGGCCGCGCAGGCGTGTTCCTGTGGACCGGCGGCAAAAATAGCTGGACAATGAGAAACACTTTTATCGGATGCGACCGCAGCATCGCCCATGGTAACTACAGCAGTTCGTCCACATCCGACTCCAACGCGTATATAATGAATAACTTCATCGTTCCGGGCGCTGGAAACGCCATTGAACTGTATTGGACCCGGAACGTGCGCATCTTCAATAATACGCTGTGCGGTCCGAATACCGGTTCTATCATATATCAGAACGCCAGCCTCGGCGGGTCCAACCTCGGCTGTGAGATAAAAAACAACCTGATTTATGGAAGCATAGCCAACCTGAACGCCACACCGCCCGATACATTGAACAATCTTATTGTGACAAGATCACAAAGCGCGTTATTATCGCGTTGGTTGGTTGACAACGCAAATGGCGACCTGCATATTAAATCCGACACATGCAGACCGGTTAACCGAGGGATATCACTTCCCGAAGTGACTGTAGACTGGGACAATGCCCCGCGCACTGGTACGCTCGATATTGGCGCGGATGAATTCGGCAACGGCAGCCTCATCCAATCATTTGATCCCCGGCTTACGAATCTGGATGATGTGTACCTTTCGCCAGCGCAGCCGAATCCTTTCAACCCCCATACCCTGGTGCAATATGGGATAACAAACGCCGGGAGCGGAAAACCGTTTGAATGCGCGGTCTTTTCGACCAGCGGCAAGCTGATTCGAATGCTGAAGCGCGGCGCTGCCATTGCGGGCAACTACGCTCTGCAATGGGACGCAAAGGATGATAACGGCGTGCAAGTAGCAAGCGGCGCCTATGTCATCAAGCTTGTAGCAGGGGGAAAAAGCGTAACCACAAATGTTGTTTTCATGAAATAATGCATAGGTGATGTACGGCAATAACAATTTGTCACAGCGCGTTTCGCGGAAACAACCATGTCAAAAATGTTCGCGATAATCCGCTAAAAACCTTTGGAGGACCATGAATGGTTATTGTATTCTGCTGGCGGTGCTTATGATAAGCAGTCAGACGCTGAATGCCGCCGATAATATGGCCACCGACGCCCCTGTCACAGTAGAGGACGAGAGCGTTGCGGCGTCCGCAAAACACGAAAATCCAATCCCGCAGGGACTTGATTTGAAATCTCTCCAAACCATGGATCCGGCAAACGCCCAAACGGACATGAACCGGTTTTTTAACACAAAACGAATCGAACAGATACATAACCGGCCGGCAAGTCTTTTTAACGGGTTTTTACCCGGAAGAAGGACAGGAATATCGCTTGCGGGACCCTGGAAAATGGTCCAGGACGTCATGGGCGCGGGGTTCCGGCGAAAATTCTACATGGTCCAGCCATGGGATCCGCATTCTAACAACCCTATGTCAACAGAGGTCGACTGGGACCACTGGCCCGAGATCCAAGTACCGGGAAGTTTTACCACCCAGAGAGAAAACCTGAAATACTATTCGGGATATGCGTGGTATAAACGCTCGTTCGATTTTACGCAAAAAAACGGTAATGCGGCATATCTGGTTCTCGAAGGGGTGAATTACGCTGCAAAAATCTGGCTGAACGGTTCACTGGCCGGTGAATCAGTGGGAGGATATCTTCCCATTGTCATGGACATAACAAAGACAGTAAAACCGCAAGACAACCAGTTGGTTGTAATGGTCGACAACCGCATCCTTGATACGCGCGTACCGCCAGCCGAATACGGTTGGAACAATTGGGGCGGCATAATCCGCGATGTCATATTGTACACGGTCCCAGAAAAGCACATTCAGGATTATCATTACCAGTTCGCCTTGAAAGGGAAAAATGAGGGCGTCCTCGATATTATTGTACAGGCGTCTTCTGGAGACGGGATGGTTCGGCTGGGTATTCCGGGATTGGTCAAAGCCAGGGACATCCAATTGGACAAAACCGGACAGGGCCGCGTTTCTATTCCAGTAAAAAAAGTCAGGTTATGGTCGCCTCAAGACCCGTTCCTGCACACACTCACATTATCCTATGGCACTGATGTCTATGAAGATAAAATCGGACTCAGGACATTGTCCATTAAAGGGCGTGATTTGTTTTTAAACGGCGCAGCGCTTTTCCTGAAAGGTATCAGCCTGCACGACGAACCCATTGGCAGGGAAGGGAGGGTCGTTTCCAGGGCAGAGGCTGATGCGCTATTGAAACAGGTCAAAGATTTAAACGGGAACTTTGCACGACTGGCCCATTATCCTCATTCACAACACACGGTGTATGCGGCCGATTCCCTGGGAATAATCCTTTGGGAGGAAATTCCAGTATACTGGCAGGTCCGGTTCGACCTTCCTGAAACATTTGAAGACGCCCGTAACCAGCTTATACGTTTGATTCAGAGGGACAAAAACCGCGTTTCCTGCGCTTTATGGTCCGTAACCAACGAAACATGGGACGATTTTGAGTTTGAGAAAGACAGACATTGTTTTACCATGCATTTGGCGGAATTGGCCCGCTCCCTCGATCCCTCGCGATGGGTGACCGCGGCTGGTTCAGCCAAAAAGAAAGGGCATACACTGACGCTCAAAGACCATCTTTTTGAATTTCTTGATGTCATTGGATTAAACGAATATTACGGCTGGTACGATGAAAACGATTATACTATCATAGATTCATTGGAATGGGAGCCGGGCCGGTTTAAAGACAAGCCGGTAATAATTTCTGAAGTGGGCGCTGAAGGGATATATGGTTTGCGGGGAAGCATTACCCAGAAATGGACCGAAGACTACCAGGCTGAATTTTACAAGCACCACCTGAATAAACTGAAAACAATCCCCTTTGTTCAGGGAATAAGCCCATGGATATTAAAAGACTTCAATGAACCCCGGCGATTGAGCCGTCTCCAGAACGGGTATAATCGCAAGGGGATTATTGATGAATATGGAAAGAAAAAAATGGCGTTTGATGTTTTAAAAGGTTTTTACCAAACCATTCAGTAAATATTGATCAAGATAATACAACATAGAAGGGGGTATATATAATGACCGCTTTCAAAACCGCTTCATGCATTACTATAGTAATTCTGTGCGCATTCTATGGTTCTGTATTCGCTGTTCCGTCCAATGTGACCGCATTTTTCCGTGATGGCCAGACCTTTATCACTTGGACCGAGGACGGGTCCGCCACCTACGATATCTACCGCCATACAGAGGCAATAACCGCTGGCAACATTGCGCAGGCTGTTGCAATCGCCACAGTGGACAGCCAGTCGTCCAATACAAAATACTATGTAGGCGGCAACATCGGGCAAACCCATTGGATCATCGAACCAAAAACCGCAGATACTGGCCTGGGCGCACAACTGACAGATTCCCAGGGCCTGTTCGTTCATACGATAAAAGAGGCTTCCGGAAACTTTTATTACGCGGTCTGTTCAGGCGGCTCTTCCGCTATTTCAGGTAATATAACCGGACCAATCGCTGAACAGAAAATGGTGACACAGCCCATTCCCATATGGCGCAAATATGACAGCGCCAACAACAACAGGCTCAACATTCACTATGCGCAATTCATGGATTACAGCATCTGGAACGCGGCCCACGAAGGGTATATCTTCAATTTTTCAGTTTCCTTCCCGCCCGCATGGGACACCGCGACCGCACCCCTTGGGGTCTTTCTGTATATGTACGGAAGGTCATTCGACGGCATTGGCTGGCGGCTTCCGGCCCTTCACGCCTACCCCCTCTCCACAAACAATATCCGCATGCAGGTGGAAGCGGTCGGGATTCCCACGAGCGGCAATCCAAGCGACTTGCAGGATTGGTATTACGGGTATCGCAACAAGGACAGCAGCGCTGTGTACAACTATACTGAGTACCGCGTTATAAAAGCCGTCCTTTTTGTCTGCGCAGAGCTCAAAGGTGATCAGAACAGGGTCTTTGCCTGCGGCCATTCCATGGGCGCCAGCGGCGTGCTGTCACTTTCAGAGCGCTATCCTTCGGTCTTTTCCGCGGTATACTGTTCCCAGCCCGCCACGGACTGGTCAAACCTTGATTTCGCGTTCAACGGCGATGCACGGAAGAATTACGGTTCCCTGGCGGAGAATCTTCCCATATACAATATCCCATTTGACGATTTGGCCCATCCCGAGCTTGATGCGCTTCTCCAGCAATACAATGGAACGCCGGTGTACGAATGGCAAAACATTCGCCAACAGCTTATGACGCGCGCCGGTGATGACATGCCGTTGATTTGCACGACCCACGGCCGAAGCGATATAGCGATCAACTGGTCGTCACAGGGGGCCCCGTTCGGCCCAGTGCTGCGCGATTCACGGCGGCCATTCAAATACATTGTCAATGATGACGTCCATAATGACCAAAAATTCAACTCAGTCAATTTTCTCCAGCTCTTTGGCGACAATGTCACGAAATCCAGCGCCCCGTATATTTTCAGGAGAAACGTGTCCATGCCCGGATTCAGCGGCATAAACGAAAGCAACACCCTTGTCAACGCAACATGGACAATGGTCGCGGATTCCCCTTCAGTGTGGTCCATGACCATAGCGGGGGTCGGCCAGACATGCAACATCACACCGCGGCGCTGCCAGATGTTTTACGCCAATCCCGGCGATAGTTTTGACGTATATGTAGCCGGGACAAAACAACCAACCGGCGTTGCGGCTGATTCGGCGCGGCTGGTGACGGCGATGGATGTTGATCTCACAACCACGAAAACCATCCGCATCGTGAACACCTACCGGAATCCGGTGACGATCGTGAAAAAAAACCAGGCTTTGCCGCGCACCGCAGCCATTGAGGCATATCCCAATCCGTTCAATTCTGCTGTCAAAATAGCAATTATCCAGCAGCAGGCGGCAGGCAGCCAAAAAATGGAGATTGCTATTTATAATGTCCAAGGGGGGCTGGTGAAAAACCTGCCGGCCGCCAGCCGCCCGTTGTCTACTGGCATTACCTGGGACGCTTCAGACCAGCCGACTGGCGTATATGTGGTACGGGCACGGGTAAACAACGTCCAACTGTCTAAAAAAATAGCGTTTGTCAAATAAGAAAATAAAAATGCGTCCGTCATCTGGCAGTGTCCGGCCCTCCCCCCCCTCCTCATCATATGGCCGGGCGCTGCTTTTTTTTTAATTTCAAGGAGGTTATGCCATGCCATTATTCATAATGCTCGTTTGCATGCTTTGGATCGCCCCTTCCGGATATGTCACATTCGACGGTAAAACAGTGCCCGATCTTCCCCTGTCAGGGACCGTGGTCAATGTGAGCAATGTGTCGCAGTTATATATGGCGCTCCGCAATCAACAGGCCGGACAGACCATTGTGCTTGCGGCGGGCCAATATAGCGTGGGATCCATAGAATTCCTGGACCTGACAGTGAACAACATCACGGTCAGGGGCGCCACGGGCAATCCCGCGGACGTCGTGCTGATTGGCAAGGGATTTGAGAACTGCATTGATGTTGAGGAGGAGATGTTCAGGGTGTTCGCGCAGGACATCACGTTCGCTGCCATGACACTCTCCGAAGTTCGGTGCAATTGCGTAAAATTCCAAGGGGGGGTCAACAACCACACGATTTTTCATAATATGCGATTTTTAAACGTGGGCGAGCGCATGATCAAAGCCCCTGGCACGCTTGTCGCGGCACAGTGCACTCTGCGATATTGTCATTTTGAGAACACAAAGCTTCCATCAGCCATACGATGCGGCAGCAGCGGCGCTGATTCCATTGACCGGGACGGTAATTATATCGCGGGCATGGATATTATGAAAGGGGACGGCTGGGTCATTCACGACAACATGTTCCTCAACATCAAAGGCGCCACAGGCATGGGCAGGGCAGCTACGTTTTTATGGGGCCAGAGCCAGAACATGATTGTGGAACGGAACACGTACATCGGATGCGACCGCAGTATTGCCTTTGGTAATTTCGGCGGCAGCGGCACCATTGGCTGCACAGCGCGGAACAACTTCATTGTGCCGGGCACCACCAATGCCATTGAAATCGCCAACAGCACCGGTCCATTTATATTCAACAACACCTCCTTCAGCGCGCTTTCAACGAATTCCGGCACCATATGGCTCTACAATACACAAAACGCGGAGATAAAAAACAACATCATCTGCAATGGAATCTCGTCAGACGCTTCAACAGCCGACACAGCGCACAATATTTCCCTTGGCCGGTCGCAGCGGTCCCTTGCGGCGCGCTGGTTTGGCGATGAGGCCCAGGCTGACCTGCATATTAAGTCCGACACCTGCGCGCCGGTCGACGCAGGGACAACACTCTCGTCCGTGACCGATGATTGGGACGGTACTATGCGCACAGGAACGTATGATATAGGCGCTGACGAATCTCCGTTCACCCATAACGCGATACAGGGATATGGAATCACCGAAACGGATGGCCTGGCGCTTGCCGGACCAGAACCCAATCCTTTCAATCCGGTCACAATCCTTCGATACAAAGTCCCGCACACAATGGCGGGCAACGACCTTTGTATTTCCGTGCATGACATGGCAGGCCGGGCCATACGCACGGTGCACCGGGCAGCGGCGACACCAGGCTGTCACGCTGCGCTCTGGGACGGGCTTGACGACAACGGAAAGCCGATTCCATCGGGCGCCTATGTCATCAGCTTGCGCTGCGGGACAAATGTGAAAAGCGTCATGGGGCTATTCAGGCAGTAACTGTTCGAAGTATATGGCATAAACTCTAGGGGGGGGGCTATGAGGATTTTTCTTTCGATTCTCGTTGGTTTCATGTTTACAACCCATATCATTGCATGGACAACATGGGACAACAAAAGCGTACCAGTGCTGGCCGCTCCGGCTAACCCGGTCATTTGTTCAACCTCGACGCAATTGTATATGGCGTTACGCACGCAGCAGCCAGGAAGGGCTGTTGTACTTAAAGATGGGACATACAACATCGCGTCGATTGAGCCGCTCAGGATCGATTCGCCGCGCGTTTCCATCCGCGGAATGTCGGGAAATCCCACGGCAATCGTCCTTGTCGGCAAGGGGTTTGAAAACTGCGATGATGTTGAAGAAGAAATGTTGCAGTTATACGGTACCGATGTCCTGCTGGCCGATTTTACCATATCTGAATGCCGGTGCAATTGCGTTAAATTCCAAAGCGGTGCAAACAATAACACAGTGTTCCACAATGTTCATTTCCTGAACGTGGGCGAGCGCATGATCAAACATCCCAATGTTCCTTTCTCAGAAAGTTGCACGCTCCGACACTGTCATTTTGAAAACACCAAGATACCATCAGCATCAAGGTGCGGCAGCAATTCCCTGGACCAGGACGGCAATTATATCGCTGGCATCGATATCATGTATGGCCGGAACTGGGTCATTCATGACAATGTATTTCTCAACATCAAGGGATCGAGCGGCGGCGGACGCGGGGCCATATTCCTATGGGGAATGTCCGAAAACATGGTCTCTGAACGGAACACGATTGCGGGCTGCGACAGGAGCATATGCTACGGCAATCCAGGCGGCAGCTATGTTATTGGCGGGATCATCAGGAACAACTTCATCAACCGCGGGGCAGGCCAGGCCATGGAAATATGCCAATCTTCAAACATTCAAACATTCAACAACACCGTATATAGCACTGTCCCAACCTATTCTTTGGCGATCAGCTACTACCAGCCCGGCGGCGGAAATGAGTTTAAAAACAACATTGTTTTCGGGAACCTGTACCGTAATGGCGGCGCGGTGGTCGACACTGCGCGGAACCTGATCAGGACCACAATGCAAAACTGGTTTATCAGCCCTGCAACCAACGATCTTCATCTGAACGCCTTTGCGACAGCGGCTGTCAACAGCGGCCTTGCGAATCTGGTGACCGATGACTGGAACGGCCATTGCCGGGCAGCGACAGACGCCTTAACGGATATTGGCGCTGACGAATATAATTCAGTGGTTGTCCAGTGCCCTGGTCCGGCCATAGAAACAAACAGTGATATGTCTGCCGGAAACATAAAAATCACGGCCATGCCGAATCCGTTTAATTCCGCCGTCACTATTACAGTAGAGGATGTCAACGGGCAGCAGGCAGTGAAAAGAGAGAACGCAAGAATAGATATTTTTACTATCCATGGAAAACATGTTCAATCACTGCCAGTTGCACGTCCGGCCTTGGGCGGACTGTCCGCTAGTTTCATATGGGACGCATCAGCCCAGCCTTCAGGCGCATATATAATAAGGGTAATTATAGAAGAAAAAATCCTGGTAAAACAGATTATATTTATGAAATAAGCTTCTTCATCTCCAGCACTTTGTCGGTCCATCCTGTTGCAGGAGACACCGGTTGCACGAAATGCAGTCGCTCCGCAATGATGGGTTATGCCGCAGGCGATCGGGCAATGCCGGGTCCCTGATCAGCGGTCTGCAAAAAGATACAAGGTCCGCAATGCCCGAGCTGATGATTTCCCCGGCTTTTTGCGCTGACCTGAAACCACCCGCAAGAATGACCGGGATACCAAGGCCATCCTGCTTGAGGCGCTTAGCAAACCCGGCATAATACGCCTCGTCCTCAGGTTTTTTTATATGCCGTCTGCAAATCTTTGCCGAACTTTCAAAGATGCCACCGCTTATTTCAATGCCATCAAGGCCGGTCTCCTGAAGCGCAAAAACCATTGCCAGGCTTTGGTCCTGCGAAAGGCCCTGTGGAACAAAATCCTCGGAATTCCATTTGATTAAAACCGGAAATGAGTCTCCCAGGGATCGTTTTATCCGGGTTATGATCTCTGTAACAAATCTGAGCCTGTTTTTAATTGACCCGCCAAAATCATCTGTTCGTCTGTTGGTGTAGGGCGACACAAACTGGCTGATAAGATAGCCGTGTGCGCCATGAAGCTGGACCCCGTCAAACCCCGCTGCTTTCACACGTTCAGCTGCCTGCACATATCTATCAATGGTATCCGCTATCTCCCTGTCAGACATTTCGCTGGGAACAAGGCACTTTGGCGCAGGGACCACTGACGGCGCAATGGCATGCAGCCCTTCGGGAACATAGGGCGTTTGCCTGCCCGCGTGGTTGATCTGCATGATAATCTTTACTCCAGGATAGGTATGGACCGTATCAGTTGTTTGCTTGAGGCGGGGAATCACCGTATTGTTATGAATGCCTGTCATAGAGGGCGTTGTGGCGCCCTCTGGGGAAACATACGCATGCCCGGTTATAATGAGGCCCACACCGCCCTGCGCAAGCATCTGGTGCATAGAGACATATTCCGGACCAACGCTGCCCTGCGCATCAGCGCACCGCTCAGCGGTTGCGGAACGGGCCAGGCGGTTGTTGAAGGACAAGCCAAAGAATGAGCAGGGGGAAAAGAGGCCGCGGGTGTCCATGCCTACGGGTTTAAAATCCCGTATTCTTTGCATGCATCCACGAACGCCTCGATATTCTCTATGGGCACTTCAGGTTCGAGAGTGTGCGTTGGGGACAGTATGAGCGCGCCATCCTGCCCCAGGGCCTCAGCCATGTCCCTGACATTCTTCTTCACGTCAGCAGGCGTGCCAAAAGGCATGACCGTCTGGGTGCCGATAGTGCCGTCGAGCACCAGCTTGTCGCCCCATTTCCTTTTAACCATGACCGGATCAATGCACTCGGGTTGCACTGGGTTGAGAATGGTAACGCCGATTTCGATGAGGTGGGGGATAATTGTCTCAATATTTCCATCGCTGTGGTACCATATCTGGATATCAGGTTTTATTGCCCGCACCGCTGCATAGACCTTTGCCCAGCGGCCTTTCATGAAATGCTTCCATTGGTCAAGTGAAAACATGAGCGTGTTCTGGTTTGCCACATCATCGCCCGTGACAATAACGTCAACACCGGCCCTGGCCATGGCGGTTGCAACCGCGATGTTCTTTTCCATAAGCTTGTCGAGAATAAATTCGCACCATTCAGGCTGGCTGATCATGTCCATGAGAAACGGTTCATATCCCCTGATCTGCCAGGAATCCTCGTACATGTGGCCAATCCATGCTGAGGCAACATGGCCGCGGCCGTGGATGGCCTCAACTTCGGCCCTGAGATGGGTGTCTGAAAAATCTTTGACACTCGGGTATGGGAATGATTCTATCTCCTCGAAGCGCTCCGCGTTGTGCAAGGGACTCACAAATTGAGTAAAATGATACATACTGCCGGGAATTTCAAGAACCCCAATCTCGTTGATAAAGGCACGGGGCGGTTTAGCAGTGCCTGCATGGTAGGTTGAAAAATCAGGAGCTGTGAACCCTTCGGGCTGCCGCAGGGCAAGGCCTTCGGGCGTATACATTCCCTGGCGCATGTGCAAAGCGCGGGTATCTGCAACTGCGTAGCGTTCGAGCATGCGCTTGCGGAGATCTTGGGTATAATCGGCATAGAACAGAAAGGCCTCGTGCTTCTTATGCGCCATAGTGGCTTGAAAACAGGTTAACTGGTCAATGGCCATGATAACTCCGGGATATAATGTTAAGACTCCTGCGACTGGAAATGTTCCAGGATAGAATAAAATACATGCTTTGGTGCATGGAAAAAAAGACCCGCGTTGGGGGTACTGGCCTCACCGCGACAGTATCTATGCTTGTTACCCCATGCAACCGAGCAATTATATATATTATTAATACCTTTTAATCACTAAGGAACGTTATGTGCGGCATAGTCGGCTATATTGGTAAACGTCCTGCTGTTCCTATTATCGTTAACGGCATTGCCAAACTCGATTACCGAGGATACGACAGCGCCGGGTTTGCCATTAGCGAAAATAACCGGTTCGTCTCTTTTAAAACCAAAGGCAAGCTCGAGAATCTGCGCAAAAGGATCCACGGTCTCTCCTTTTCCGGCACGCGGGGCATTGCGCATACCCGTTGGGCGACCCACGGCAAGCCATCGGAAAAAAACGCCCACCCCCATTTCAGTCATAAGAAAGACATTGTTGTTGTACACAACGGCATCATTGAAAACCACACCGCCTTGCGCAAGTACCTTGAAAGCAAAGGCCACCACTTTTCATCAGAGACCGACACTGAGACCATTCCCCATCTTATCGGCATGTTTTACCAGGGAAACCTTGAAAACGCCGTTGTGGCTGCGCTTAAAGACCTGCAGGGCACCTATGGCCTGGCAATCATGGCTGAAAAGGAGAACAAGATCGTGGTGGCGCGCAAGGGCAGCCCCATCATCATCGGCATCATCCGAACGGGCGAATATATCGTTGCCTCGGATGTCACCGCGATCGGCGAATACACTAAAAAGATCGTCTATCTCTCGGACGGCGACATAGCGGTGCTCACGCCCAAGGGATACCAAATCTTCAATCTCGAGAAAAAAGAGGTTAACCGGAAAATCGAGAACATCACCTGGTCGCTCGACGCCATTGAGAAAAAGGGCTTTGCCCACTTCATGCTCAAAGAGATTTACGAACAGCCCGAAACCCTGGCCAACGCGCTCAGGGGCAAATGGGACGCACGGCGAATGATGCCAAAATTCGGCGGTCTCAATATCCCTGAATATGATATTAACAACCTCCAGCGCGTCATCATACTTGCCTGCGGCACATCGTGGCACGCGGGTCTTGTGGCCGAATATTACCTTGAAAAATTCGCCGGGTTCCAGGTCGAGGTCGAATACGCCTCGGAATTCCTGTGTAAAATGGACGATCTGGGGTCACGCGACCTGGTCATCCCCATTTCACAGTCAGGTGAGACCATTGATACGCTCATGGCCCTGCGTAAGGCGAATAAATTCGGCGTCTACAGTCTTGGCATTGTCAATTCCGTGGGCAGCACCATTGCCCGCGAGGTGACCGGCGGCAGTTATATCCACGTGGGCCTCGAAATCGGCGTTGCCAGTACCAAGGCCTTTACCGGACAGATCATGGCGCTCTATCTTCTTGCCATATATCTTGGCCGCGTACGCGGCATCCTCAAGGGCGCCCAGGCCGACATCCTATTTAAAAAGGCGCGCGCACTACCCGGTCTGGTGACTGAAATCTTTAAAAATGAACGCACCATCATATCAATAGCCAGAAAATTCAAGCGGGCGGCGAACTTTATTTACCTGGGCAGGGGCCTCAACTATCCCACAGCACTCGAAGGGGCGCTCAAACTCAAGGAGATATCGTATATACACGCCGAAGCCTTTCCAGCCGCGGAGATGAAGCACGGCCCCATTGCCCTGGTCGACCGTAAAATGCCCGTGGTCTTCACTGTGCAGAAAGACGACGGCTACGAGAAAATACTGAGCAACATCGAGGAGATCAGGGCGCGGAAAGGCATCATCATCGCCGTGGTGGAAAAAGGCGATTCACTGGTGCGAAAAAAAGCCGACTACATTATCGAGGTGCCCGGGACCTCCATGTTCCTCTCCCCTATGCTTAATATTGTACCCCTGCAACTGCTCGCCTACCATATCGCCCGCCTGCGCGGATGTGAAATCGATAAACCGCGGAACCTGGCCAAATCGGTCACGGTCGAATAACTCTTAAACCAAGGAAAATCGCGATGAGTGTCTCTTATTTGTCAAAAGAGGGCTATGAAGAGCTGGAACAAAAGCTTAACAACCTGGTAAAGGTGCGTCGCCGCGAGATCGCGCAACAAATAGAGACCGCACGCGCCCACGGCGACCTCAAGGAAAACGCCGAATACAAGGCAGCTAAAGAGGCCCAGGCCTTTAACGAAATCCAGATCAGTGAATTGTCGGGCAAGCTTTCGTCCGCGCGCATCCTCGATTATTCGACCGTGACCACGGACAGGGGATGCATTGGCACCAAGGTCACCTTTCTCGACCTCGAATACAACGAGGAGGAAACCTATGCCCTTGTTGCCGAGGAAGAGGCTGATTTTTCTAAAAACAAGGTTTCAGTGTCATCACCTGTTGGCAAAGGCCTGGTGGGCAAAGCTGTTGGCGATATCACGGAAATAACCGTGCCAGCAGGCACTCTTAAATACAAAATCCTGAAGATCGAGAAAGCGATTTAAACACTTGCATAGGACCCTTTGTTTTATTAGTTTTACGTTACTCTATATCTATTATATTGATTATTTCACCCAAGGGAGGCTGTATGAAGAAGCGTTTTTTCCTGTTACCCATCATTTCAGCGGTTTTCATTACATTATGTATGTGGAGTTGTACGGTAAACAACCCTGAGGACGTTGGCAAAGAGACTGATAAGACAATCCTCGATTCCCTGATCACTGTTGCCAACGCGCAGCACAACGCTGCGATCGAAGGCACTGATCTGGGCGAATATGCCGCTGGTTCAAAAGCGACCTTTCTCCTGGCAATAAAGGCTGCGGAAGCGGTTTCTGCGGATGCTGACGCAACACAGGGCGCCATTGACCAAGCAATCACTGACCTCGCTGCTGCTATGGCTGAATTCAAGGACCAGCAGGTCCAGGCTGTTGGCAAGGAAGTACTGGATTCACTCATCGCCTACGCCACTACGATCCACAACAGCGCAGTCGAAGGCTCTGTCACCGGTCAATATGAAACAGGGTCAAAGGCAGCGCTTATGGCTGCCATTGATTCGGCTGAAACAGTTTCTGCAAACGCGCTTGCCACCGAAGGACTGGTGACCCAGGCCATCTCCGACCTTGCGGGTGCTCTGGCGGTCTTTGAAACAAAAAAAGTTGTTTCACAGCAAACCGTTGATTCGTCAAAAACACTCTCGGATGCGGCAAAACAGGATCTTGTCGATCTCTTTTGCGGTCTCGAAGGCGGCTCAGATTTCAAAAACGCCGATTTCTCGGCAATCAGCGCTGATTTTAAGGCTGCGCTCGCCAAAAACGCCAATAATCTTGAGGCCCAATTCGGCGCTGCCATCACTGAACTGCTCATGCTCAACCAGTCGACCATTATGGCGCAGTTCGATTCGCTCTTCACCATAGGGTCAAACGGATCTGAAAGCCCCTCGCTCTTCAAGGCCGCGCGCCTTGTTCCAGATGTCAGGATCGCGGAAAACACGGGCCTGGTACTCGCCAGGATGGCCGCAACCACGGAGAACATTCCGCGCCTCAGCGAAATCCAGGACTCCCTTACCTCAATTGTTGTCCCGGCCATAGACTACGCGCTTGCCAGGCTGCAGGTGCTTGCTGACGCTGATTCCTTCGAATTCCTGGTCACCCCCCAGCTGCTGGGCCAGGGTTGCGCTGGTTCAAACCAGGACTCCGTGGAAATTGACATGGGCGAAATCTACCTCTTTGACGCGGCCCTCAGGATACTCAGGAGCAGCGTACGCTCCATTACCGCGTACAATTTCGATTTTGACGACAACGGAAGCTACAGCTGGATCAATGACATTGATTCGCTCATGAACGCGGACGATTCCACGGGCACGGCTGATTCTCAGGCTATCATGGATCTTGTACACCGCGTGCAGTACATGCTCGAGGACGACCCCGACTTCCTCACCCTTCGTTCAAACGGTGCGGCGCAGCTGGGCAGCGCTCTGCAAGATCTTAAATCAGCCATCACCTCGGCAAAATTGAGCATAGCCTCAATCCGCGCTGAAACCGACGACCAGTACAACGACGGTCTGAAAATAACTGACATCCAGGAAGGAGACCTCGACATCAGCTCCGGGGATGACAAGCCAAACTTTTTAAGCGGAGTCACTACCATCGAAGGTCTTCTCAACAAGGTCACTGAGATCATCAGCGGGCCCTTTACCTTTATCGAAGATTTTGACGGGGACGCGTCAACGGCCGATGCCAGCCTCACGGTCAATCTCTCAGCGCTGTACAACAATCCGATCCAGGACCTCCGTTCTCTGTTGCCGCTCCATGCGTGGCGTCCTGATTCCGAATGGATCGAAACCACAAAGGATACCATCTGGCAGGATACTGTCCTTGAGGTGATCAAGGAAAAAACCTCCTTCATGCCCATTGACCTTATCGATGGCGCGGGAGAACCCATTTCCATTGACGATGACAGCCTGGTCTACAAAATCCAGATGCCTGACTGGACCTTTGGCGGCCTCTTTCCCAACATGGACAGCATTCAGGATTTTGAAGCGCTCTTTGGTCCCATAATGGGGAACTCAGAAGAGCCAAGTCCGTCTGCTCCGCTCAAGGCGCTGTCTGCAAGGAAGTTGTTCTAAGGCCAAACGCGCGCTTCAATGTTCGCACGCATTTTAAGGACAGCTGCATGTGCAGCTGTCCTTTTTATTCTACTCTGTCCACCAGGCCAAACCAGCGCCTTTTCACTTATCGAAAACATTGTTCAATCTCACCCGTTTTATTCACTCCAGCAAAAGGCCGCTACAGGGTCGTGTATTGAAACCAGACTGGGCCTGAATGAATGGGCGCGTAATATCGATTCACCCGAAAAACTGCTCATCGAAGACCGGTCAGGGGAACTACGGGCCGCATACCGGTTAAACCCCAATTTCCTCATTGAGGCCGCCCTGTTCGATCATTATCGTTTGCGAAACTGCTCAAAATCCATCACCTTTCCGGACGACTATCCGGTGCGCCTGGACATGGCAAACGCGAATAACGAAGCAGGGGCCTCCCTGGGTTTTCTGGCACACAAGGGAACAGACCACTCCATTTCCGCTGTTGTTCATGGCGTCAACAGCCCTGTCAGCGGCCAGGTCAATGCCACGTTTGCGGGCATAACGCGCTTGCTTTTTGCCGCGCCGTTTCTCAGCTTTCGTTGGGATTTTCCTGACCTCTATAGTGTCTACACAGTGCGTACTCAGATTTCGTCAAACCCGTTTCAATACCGAACGATTTTCAACCGGCAAACATGGCTGTTTGGCACGGGGTTGTACACCCCCTGGCAACAGCGGCCCATTGTGCTCACGCGGGCAGTGCAACACATTGACCCAAAGTATATTTACGCTGACGATGATAGTCTGGCGCTGCGAGCTGACCTGCGCGCTGACCTCATCCAATTGCCCTGCGATATTGGCAGGGCAACCACAACCGGTTCCCTGGGTTTTTTTACGTACAACGGCCTTTTAGATCTTTATTATTTGAATGTAAGCAGCATAGGGTATTCAACCGTTGTCTCGAATATGCCAGCCCAGGGAACCGGGTTTGGCGCACTCCTGCAATCGCGCATGGAACTTTTTTCTTGGCTGGACCTTGAAGCAACCGTGGGCCATGCCTCAATCGGACTGGATTCAGTATCCGGAAAAAAATTCAATCTGGCAAAATACGAGGTAATAAGTGAAGGAAATTATCTTTGCAGCGGCTCAGCCTCGCTTACGGCATGGATGTGCGCCCTGGGGGCGAATATAAAATTCATGCATTGGAACACGATAAAACAGTCACTCGGCCTGCTCAGGATCTATCCCGGCTATGCGCTGGATTGGGAAAAGAGGCCGCTTTTCACATCTTCCACCAACGGCACACTTGAATCAGAAATAATTTTCGCTGATTTTCTCGTCTATCGCGGCGCCTGGGAGTTTCGCAGAGGCGCATGGGCGGCACGCCTTTGCTTTGACCAGGGAATTCCCCTGCGAACGAGATACACGCATGAAACGTCCGCGCCAACCAACAGCGGACAGGGGGGAAAAAAGGCTGACAGTATAATAGGATTAGAACAAGCAATGCTGAAAATAACGTATTGGCTGCCGGACAGAAACACCGCGCAATAAGCGGTCACAACTCCGTATACACGACTTCGCCTGTTTTTTTACTCAAAATCGATCCGCGTATGCTATACCGGCCCTGGGGAACAGGCATGCTGCTAAAATCAATCCTCTCCCACACATCAGTATACCTGTGCGTGCTGTCGGCTGGGAGGGTGACGCTCTGTACGGTCGAGTCGCCTGACCATGAACGGGGCGATATCCAAACAAGCGTACTGTTTTCATCGTAAATCTCGATATATGTGCCTTTCTGGGTCGAATCAATAGACAATGTGCGACCGGAAATATTTTTGAGTTCCGCGGAAATGGCCACAACGCTCCAACCCGTGGAATCGAGTTCATCCCTATAGCTGATGGTCGCGCATACAGTGTCGCCGTAGCACCGTTCCTCCGATGCCGCGGGCCCGGCAGGAACATGGTCCTGGCAGCACACAAAAAATAAGGCTGCGATATACGCGCCTATAAGCGATCTGGTGCTCATTTGAGCGCAAACCGCTTTCTGCATATGGGAAGACAGAGAACAGCCGCGCGATC
The DNA here is from genome assembly GCA_001789205.1 of Candidatus Raymondbacteria bacterium RIFOXYA2_FULL_49_16. GTDB lineage: Bacteria > Fibrobacterota > OXYB2-FULL-49-7 > OXYB2-FULL-49-7 > XYB2-FULL-49-35 > XYB2-FULL-49-35. Next base: position 29,228 of record MFYT01000072.1, read on the forward strand.
CATTGCAAACACCGAGGCCACAAGGTCCGTGATGCGCACAGCGCCCTTCTGACCCAGGGCAAGAGTAGCACAATACATTTCTCCGTCGAATCCGGAGGAAAGTACACCTGGCTTGAAGTCGGTCTGAATAGTGCTGCCTTTTTTTTCAACAACTACGGGCCAGGAAGAGGCTACGGCAAACGCAGCGGCTTTATCGCGCATGGACTGGCCCACTACCTCGAATTGCACGGTGTACTCAGCGGCAAAAATTCTTTCTTCAAGGGCAGCGCGCACTTCTGAAATCTCCCTGCTTTTTATCTCCAATCCCACGGGTAAATTGGCGTTGATGCGGTCGATAACAGACTGGTCGATCTCAGTATAAAAAAGGCCGGTGAAAAGTTCAGCCTCGCCGCAACAGCCAAGCGGCAGCGGATAGGTGAAGCTGAATTCCGGATGGGGCGAAAAACCCGCGGAATACGCCGGATAGACCTGCGCGCACCTGCAGGCGCGCTCAAAAAGACGCATGATATCGCGGTGGGCGATAAACCGGGCCTCATCCCCTTTTTTATAGGAAAAAAGATAGCGGAAGCCCTGTTCTTTGCCTGTGCGCGGCCCAGCGGTCGCACTGACAGGCGCAACCAGGGGCGCGGTTTTCAAGTGCGACAGTCCATGCGCGCACCTGCCGCACATTCCCGGACACACGTCCCTGCAATCAGGCGTTATTTCTCCCGCAAGCGCGCGCGTATGCTCCTTCCGCAGAAAACGGGCGAATTCCGGTTCCTTGAGAAAATCCCAGGGAAGCGCGTTGTGTTCGGGGAGCGCTTGCGTGCACGCGTGTACATCGATGCCGGCCTGCGAAAAAAGTTCGTTCCATTTCGCGCTGTTGAACCGCTCCTCCCAGCTTTGCAGGACCAACCCTTCCTGCGCCGCCCGCGCAATGACCGGGGAGAGTTCGCCGCCGCCTCGCGCAAGAATGGTCTCGACCACAGCGGTTTCAGCGTCGCGCCATGAGATCGCCACGCCTCGTCCCTTGCACGCCTGCTTGATTTTCTGTCCTTTGCGCTTCATCTCTTCAATCGACATGAGCGGTTCGCGTTCAAAAGGGGTCTGGGGTTTGGGGCAGAAGGGCGCGACTGACACGTGCAGTTCTCTCCGGTCATTGTAGCGGCGTACCATGCCCGCCACGGTCCGGATAAGGGCGATGGCCGCGTCAATGTCTTCCTCTGTCTCAGTGGGAAGCCCCACCATGAAATAGAGCTTGACGACCTTGAACCCGCTCCGCAGCGCACAATCAATGTTCGTGATCATATCGCCATCGGTAATGTCCTTGTTGATGACGCGCCTGAGCCGTTCGCTCCCCGCCTCCGGCGCAAAGGTGATGCCTTGGCGCCGCGAAAGGTCCATGGAGCAAAAGAGTTCCGCTGTAACGCTGTCAAGCCGTGTTGAAGGAAGGGAGAATTTGACTGAAGTATCAGGCGCCTGCGCCATGCACTGCCGCATGACAGGCCCCAGTTCGGAATAATCAGCGGTTGAGAGAGAAAGCAGGGAAATGTCGCGCCACCCTTCCTGGCCTGTTCCCGCTGCCGCGGCGCGCACGCATTCATTGGCGTCACGCTCACGCACGGGCCGGTAAAAATAGCCCGCTGAGCAGAACCTGCATCCGTGCGAACACCCGCGCATCACTTCGACCGCGTAGCGCTGATGGACTACTTCCACAAGGGGCACCAGCTGTTTTTCAGGGGTCCATTCCTTTTTGAGGCCCGGTATTTTCACCGGCGCAAAGCGTGCGGCTGGTCGCGAAGGCGCAAAAACGCCGGGAATGCGGGCAAGCGCCGCAAGCTGCTCCTCCCGCGCGCCTGCCGAGGCAATGGCTTCGAGACATTGGACCACCGCCTCTTCGCCGTCGCCAATGACAAAAGCGTCAACTATGCCCGAGAGAGGCATGGGATTTACTGTGCAGGGACCGCCGGCAAGCACCACTGGATGGCTGTCATTGCGGTCACGCGCCATGACCGGTACCCTGCCCAGAAAAAGCATGTCCGCAACCGTGGAATAGGACATTTCGTAGTGGAGGGAAAAGCCCACGGCATCGAACTGGTCCAAAGGGGTAAAGGTCTCCAGCGAATAGAGGGGAAGATTGCGCGATACAAGCTGGTGTCGCATGTCGGTATCGACCATAAAGACCCGCTCGGCCGAAAAGCGCGCGTCACTATTTACACAATGATATAATATCGACAAGCCCGTATTGCTCATGCCAATGTCGTAAAGATCGGGAAAGCAGAGCGCAATGGAGGCCGCGAGGCCGCCGCGGTCCTTGACTATGGCGTTGATCTCCCCGCCCCGGTAGCGCTGGGGCTTCTGGACAAGGGGAAGAATAGCGCGGGAAATAAATTCTTTCAAGCAGGGCCTAAAAAAGTTTTCCGATTTGTTTGACAGTGGCGCTGAGGGTGAAGACAAAAATACGGTCATCGGGCAACACGACGGTCTCGCCCGTGGGAATGACCGGTTCGTTGTCGCGGATGATGGCGCCGATGACCGCGGACCCCGGAAACCGGGAATCCTTGAGCGCCTTGCCGGCAATGACCGACTCCTTGCTTACCCGGTATTCGAGCACCTCGGCCTTGTCCTCGGCAAGGGTGTTCATGGAGACCACTTTTTTTCCCCGCACATATTTCAGGATTCTTTCAACCGTGATTTCGCGCGGGCTTATGGCCTGGAGGCGCATGGACGCGGTAAGTGGGACATAGTCGGTGCGCTGTACCAGGGGAATGGTGTATGGCACCCCATGCTGGCGCGCCAGAAGGCACGAGAGGATGTTCACCTCGTCCTCGCTGGTAACTGCGATGAAAGCGTCGCTATCGGCAAAGCCTTCGCGTATGAGCAGTTCGACATTGGTGCCATCGCCTTCGAGCACCAGGGTCTTGGGAAGCATTTCCGAAAGCCGCAGCGCCCGCTCCCTCTTCGTCTCCACAATTTTGGTCTTGAAGCGCCGTTTTTCCTCAAAGGTATGGGCGATGCTTGCGCCAATGACCCCGCCGCCGATGATGAATATGGATGAGATTTCACGCCACGCGACTTTGAGATCGCGGATGATATTCTCGACCGATCCGCTTAAGGCGATGAAAAAAATACGGTCCCCTGTCGCAATCACGGTCTCTCCGCCGGGAATGAGCGGTTCATCGTTCCGGACAATGAGCGAAATCCTGAAATCGCGTGAGATGAGGGTCCCCACCTGCTTCAGGGGCTTGCCCACCAGGGGGCACTCCTCGCTGATGATAAGACTGATGAGTTCGAGCTTCCCCTCGCAGAAAAGCTTGCGTTCCGTGGCATAGGGCCGTTCGATGAGGTTAATGATCTCCTGCGCCGCCTCCTCCTCGGGATTGATCAGAAGGTCGATGCCCAGGTCAATGGGCTGGATAATGGCGGATCCCTTGAAGTATTCCTTGCTCCGGACGCGCGCCACCCGCGTCTCAACACCTAGGGTCGAGGCGATCATTGAGGCGATGATGTTGGTTTCATCAGACTCTGTGACCGCGAGCAATAGGTCGGCCTTGTCGACCCCCGCTTTGATAAGGTTGTCGGTGCTGCCGCCGTTTCCATGGATGACCATGACATCGAGATCAGCGAGCCGTTCAGCGCATCCGGGGTCGGAATCGATGATCACAACATTGTGACTCTCTTCGGAAAGCTGTTTGGCAAGATGCGCCCCGACCGTGCCCGCGCCGACAATGATGATGTTCATACAAGGGCTCCTTGTGGAGGAAAAGATAATTAATTCAATATCTCCCGCACATCGGTGACAAGTCCCTTGAGCCTGTCACGGATTTTCGCCGCGGTCTCAAAATCCAGGTCAGCGGCCGCCGCATGCATGAGATCAGCCAGATACTGGGCATCGGTCTCTGTTTCCCAGGCAGCCACGGTCTTCGCGGGCGCCCGCTCCTCTACTGTGACCAGTAGTTCCTCTATCTTACGAACCACAGTGCGCGGGACTATATTATGCGCCTTGTTGTACGTTTCCTGGTGGGCGCGCCTGCGGCTGGTTTCAGCCATTGCGCGTGAAATCGAATCAGTGATCGTGTCGGCATAGAGGACCACAGTTCCATTACTATTACGCGACGCCCTGCCCATGGTCTGGATGAGAGACCGCTCTGACCTGAGAAAGCCCTCCTTGTCCGCGTCGAGGATGGCCACAAGCGAAACCTCGGGCAGGTCCAGGCCCTCGCGCAACAGATTGATGCCCACCAGGACTTCGAATACGCCCTTTCTGAAATCACGGATAATCACGGCCCGTTCAAGGGTTTGTATGTCTGAATGCATGTAACGCACGGGCACACCCAGGTTCTTCAAATAGACGGTCAGGTCTTCGGCCATCTTCTTGGTAAGCGTGGTGACCATGACCCGTTCCTTGAGCGCCAGCCGTTCGCGGATTAGGCCCAGAAGGTGGTCGATCTGGTTCTTTGCCGGCGCAATGATGATCGCGGGATCGAGCAGACCCGTGGGTCGCAGCAGCTGCTCCACGACTATCCCCTGGGATTTTGCCAGTTCGTAGGATCCTGGCGTTGCCGAAACATAGATGAGCGGCCCGATCTTTGCCTCGAATTCTGGAAAAGTGAGTGGCCGGTTGTCGCGCGCGCAGGGAAGCCTGAAGCCATAGTCGACCAGCATGTCTTTGCGTGAACGGTCGCCCTTGTACATACCCATAAGCTGCGGGATAGTCACATGCGATTCGTCGATGAAAAGCAGGAAATCCTTGGGAAAATAGTCGAGGAGCGTGTAGGGCTGCGATCCAGCGGGCCGACCATCGAAGATACGCGAATAATTCTCGATGCCCGAGCAGTACCCCACTTCCCGTATCATTTCCATGTCGTACCGGGTCCGCTGTTCCAGCCGCTGCACCTCGACCAGTTTGTTCTGCCCGCGCAGTTCCTCGAGCCGCTGCGCAAGTTCGAGCTCGATCTGTGCCAGGGCGCGCTCGGTTTTCTCGCGCTGGGTCACAAAGTGCGTCGCTGGATAGATGACCGTCCGGGGCATTTCAGCAAGCACGGCATTGGTGATATGGTGGATGCGGACAATCCGTTCCACTGTGTCGCCGAAAAATTCGACCCGGACAATCTCGTCATCGTAGGCCGGATGAATGTCGCAGGTATCGCCCCGCACACGGAAAGTGCCGCGGCCGAATTCGTAATCGTTGCGCGAATAATTGATGTCAACCAGTTTCCGGATAAGAGGGTCGCGCCCCAGGGGCTGGTTGCGCTCGATTGCCACCACCTGTCCCGAATACTCGATGGGCGATCCCAGTCCAAAAATACACGATACTGAGGCTACGATAATCACATCCCGGCGTTCAAAAAGCGACGCGGTTGCCCGGAGACGCAGCTTGTCTATTTCATCGTTTCTGCTCGAATCCTTTTCAATGTAGGTGTCGGACGCTGGAATATACGCCTCAGGCTGGTAATAATCGTAGTAACTGACAAAATAGCTGACCGCATTGCCGGGAAAGAATTCCTTGAATTCGCCATAGAGTTGGGCCGCTAAAGTCTTGTTGTGTGAAATGATGAGCGTGGGCCGGTTGAGCCGCGCGATGATATTGGCCATGGTAAAGGTTTTACCCGAGCCCGTGACGCCAAGCAGCGTCTGGCAGGGAACACCGCGCGAAACACCTTCGATAATCTGCTCAATGGCCTGCGGCTGGTCGCCCGAAGGGGAAAAGGGGGCAACGAGTTCGAATGAGTCCAAAATGCTTTTTTATTTTTAAATTTTGTCGGCCCACGTACCAATGAAGGGGATGCAAAATGGCTTTCCGGAAAATGCCATGACAATGCCCACGACCGCGCAGACCAGGCAGGCAAGCAAGATTGTTTTCCAGATAAAAGCGCCTATAGGCAGCAGCATGAGCAGGGCCACGATCTCGATGACAAAGATGATAAGACCCTGTTTGCCATGCTGGCGGGTATATTCCGTGCTCTGAGGGCTGAAAAGCGCCAGAAAGCAGAGAAACGGGATGTACGCAACCATGGCGTAGAGCTTATTGTCTTTATTGGAAGAAGAGGACGGGGTGGTATCGCTGGTAAAATCTTCCATAGGATACGATCCTTCTTACAATCCCGCCCGCATGAGCCGGGCCTCGTGTACATATGACGACGCAGGATAGCCGGTAATCAGACGATCAAGTGTCTCTTTTGCCTGTGATGCGTCCTTTAATTCTATTGCGCACTGGGAAAGTTTGAAGAGCAGTTCGGGCGCGGAAAAGTCTTTGGGATATTTCGCTATTGCCGTGGCAAAAGCGGTCTGGGCATTGGCATAGTCCCGGGTTTGGATATAAGCGCTTCCCATGCATTTATAGACAGCTGGCGTAAGAAAATTGGAAGATTCGTATTTTTCAATATAGCGTTTGCAAACATCAATGGCCAGGGAATAATTGCCCAGCTCGTAGTAGATGTTTCCCAGACAGTAGAGCGACCGCGAAGCTGCGGCAGACCCGCCATAGTTGTCCGCCACTTTCTTGAGACTGGTGATTGCGTTGGAAAAACGGCCGTTCTCGTACTCAACCATGGCCTGCCCGAAATAATTGTTTGCGTCAACGTTCCGGTTTCCCCTGAGGGTAAATGCGAAAAAGACAATGAGCGCGGCGCCCGCGATGCTGGCGGCTGTTACGAGGAGCGGTTTCCGCTTTTCCTCGAACCAGAGCCTGACCCGCATAAAGTTCTCGACGAACTTGTCTTCTTTTATCTTGTGCTTTTTACTGAATTTTATTGTAGTTGCCATAATTTTTAGAACTAATAAAATATCACTTGCGCACCATAGGTGTCAACAGGATAATGGCCAACGGTGTTATTTTAAACTATGCACATGGAAGCGTTCATCGAACATCTGGTGGTATTTGAACGGGTTATAAAGGTTGAATTCCACGTTCCTGAAGAACTCGACAGCGCCCGTTGTTCTGATGGATTCGACCAGTGAGGCTATCTGCTTCTGTGATTCAAACATGAGCACTGCGGCGAGTTTCTTCTCAAAATAGCTGTCCGCAGACGCTACTTTGAGCCTGGGTGCCGCGGGAAAGTCGCAGTAGACGGCCATTTCGTGAATATGGGGCACCTTGGCGATAGGGTCGCCCAGCTCGGGCCAGATGGTGCCGCTTGCATGAAAGAGGCTGATCATTAATTCCTGGTAGGTGATCTTGTGGTCAGGATGCAGGTCGTTAAACGTGGGAAGGAAACACTGGGTAGGCCGTATTCTCCGGATAAAATGGGTAAAGGAATTCTGTATCCCGGTTGCTCCGGCAATGACGCACTCGGGTAAATCGGACTGGACCGCAAACCGTCTGCCTGCATGTATGTTAAGTGACCCGTCGGGAAAATTCGCCCAGTGGATATTTTCCTTTGGTATGCCAAGACTGGTATAGCAGTTATACGTTTCGTTCCTCCGGGCCGCTGAGATGCTGGTCTTTTCCCCTTTGCTGCAATATCCCATGCTGCCGTTGGTGACTATGACGATATGTACGGGCACGCCTTCGGACACGGCAAGCTGCATCAGCAGGCCCGCGCCCAGGACCACGTCGTCGTCATGCGGGCTGACAAAAAGAAAACGCTCCTTATCGCCCTGCCAGTGGCGCGAAACGCTCGCGAGGGTGGTTCCTGCCCGCCGCTCTTCGCCTACCAGTCTCACCAGATCGAAATCAGCCATAGGTGTGCTCCTTGCTATTTTTTCTCTATCACCGTTGTGCTGTCGTTCTCTTCATTATCATCAATCATTGTCGAATCTTTCTCATCAACTTGCAGCCACTTCTTCATTTCCTCGTTCAGGTCAACATAGTCTTTTTCAGTGATAATATGGGGAGTAAGATAGACCAGGAGCTCGCTTTTAACATTGCTCTTGATAGTATACCTGAAGAGCCAGCCAAGAAACGGAATTTTGCCCAGGAATGGGACCATTTCCTTGGTCACCCGTTCCTCGGACTTGATGAGACCGCCTATGACAATGGTTTCCCCGTCATTCAGCCGGACAGTGGTGGACATGCTTCTGCGCGAAATATCAGGGTAATTCTCCGTGTTCAGGGCGCCCGCATTACTCACCTCAGGGCTTATTTCAGCGGTTATCTGGCCGCTTCTGGATATCCAGGGAGTAATATCGAGTTTAATGCCTGAATTTATCTCCTGGAAACGCGTAAGAGGGGTTTCAACATTACCTGTGGTAACTTTATAGTACGAGCTTGTTCCCACGTTTATAGAGGCTTTGTAGCCGTTTAAAGTGGCTATTTTTGGCCTGGCAAGGACTCGCGCCAGTTTATCAGTTTCAAGGGCACGCAGGGTTATGTTGAAATTGCGCGGTAAAATTCCAATGGACCCGAATTTGAACCCATTGTCCCTGATGTTCTTCACTGTTCTTGAAATAGCGTTTCTGTCTGTGGTTAGCGAAAGGCCTGGAACATAGGTTCCGCCAATTGAACCTGAATCGCTGTTTGTCCCCGCATGTTTTATTCCGGTCTCATACATATCGTCTGTCAGGAATTCGACAATAATGGCTTCAATGAGAATCTGAGGGGTTGGGACATCTATTTCATTAATAAAATCAACAACTTGCCGTATAATAACCTGTGTTCCCATGACCAATATGCCGTTTTGTTCCTTAATAACCTGCACATTGCCCGCTGGAATTGATTTTGGCAAGAGCGCTGGAATACCTTCGGCTTTAATGTGCTTAAGATGGACAAGTTTCACAGCTGAGAGCGCTTCCCCCGAGGGCGTTGTGGCATTTCTCTCACCCACCAGTAAAATGCCGTTCTCTATTGTGTATGTATATGCTGTTCCCGCCAATATACGTTCAATGACTTCGTTTATGGGAATGTCCTTGAGGTTTGCGTCCACTGACCCTTTGATCTGGCCATAGGTGATGATGTTCATGTTGGTCTGGTCTGCTATTTCCTTGAGCACTTCCCCAAGGTCTGCTCCAGTCAGGCTCATATTGACCCTGCCGTTTTCAACTTCAATATCAAAACTTTTCCGTTTTGCCGTGGCCTTTGCCGTACGCTGGCCCGATTCGTCGGTCTCGTCCCCATACGATACAATAAATACTTCCCCGCGCTTTTTCAGGCTATAGCCATTGACTTCGAACAAGGTCCGAAGCCCCTCGCGCACGGAGATATTGTTCAACGTTCCACTTACTTTGCCGCCCAGCCCTTTTTCAATAAGCAAACTGACTTTGGCTTTTTTTACAACTTCGTCGACAAAGTCCTTCAATTTCACGTTTTTCGCGGACAGGGTGCCGATAACAGTGTCCCGTTCAATGTTTATGATAAGTTCCTGCTCTTCAAATGATTTTTTAATCCGGTATATATCGCCCTCTTTTACCCATACCAGATTATAACTCTTTGTCAGAGCGTCGAGAATACCCGTTAGCGGCAGGTCTTGTATATAAATAGTGACCTTGAGGTCTATGTCCTGGTCTACAACAAGGTTTACATTGTTGGCAATTGAAAGGGCCTTGGCAACATCGCGGATATCGGTCGAGGTAAAGCTTAAACCGCTGCCAGCGGAGAACAATAGACTTGAAAATAGCAAAAAAAATGCGGTTATTCGTTTATACATATGTTTGTATTTTATTTGATATAAATAACTTATTGGGTCATGAAATGTCAATTACAAAACAGCCTTTCCCCTGATATGCACATTGAAGGCCACTTCAACAGAATCTTTGCCGCTTTTAATGGTCATGGCAACGGAAATAAGCCTTAGGCCGCTGAGTTCAGACTCTGCAATGACCCCATCCTGGTTTTTATCCAAGGCATTGAAAACCGCGGCATAGTCCTCTCCCATTGCCGGGTCTTCGGGCTTTCCGCTATAGGCAAAAGATACGCTGCTGATCTGTGCGGCTTTCTGGCCCAACAACGTACCATTGTACAACAGCCGTCCCTCGTCTATGGTGTATGCGCCGGTGTTTTTATTCTTTTTCTGGAACACAATTTCAGCGGGTGAAGCGGAAACAATGCCTTTGCACTCAAAAAGGTTGCTCTCCACGGCCGCTGCCAATCCCGCGGCAATCTGGTTCAGGCCGCTATATCCCACGCTTTTTTGATACATGCGGTCTGTGAAAGCGTATACGCTGAAAAGAATGAGCATAACAGCGGATGTGACCGCAAGGGCAGCCACAAGCTCTATGACAGTGAAGCCCTTCCGGTTAGAGAGAATCCGCGGCAGCATGCGCAAGCCCTCCAAATAAGCTGGTAAAGGCGGCCAGTTTCTGGTCCTTTAATGACACCTCAATGGTCACTTCCCGCAGATTTTGGGAGTCTTCATCAAGGCTTGTCCCGAATTCATCGAACCGTTTTTTCACCGTTTGTTTGACAGCAAATTCCCTGTTGTTCAGGGTTTGCCGGTATTCCTTGTCCGCAAGGTCAGCAACAGGCAGGTCCAATGCCCAAAGCTTTTCCATTTCTCCTGTTGCGAGAAAATAGGCTGTTGTCCGGTCCCTGGCACCAATGGAAATCTTCCTCTCAGTGGTCAGGACACGATACAGGGGAAAGGAAAGGATGGAAATGATCATCAGCGCAAGCAGCGCTTCGAGGATAGTGTAGCCCTTATTATTTAAGCCAGCACGAAACATCAGCTTCCGGTTGTCTGAAACCGCTTGGCAGGGAGGTGTACTATCTTTTTTCCGGATACACGCTCCTGTTCCTTCAGGTCAGCGCAGATTTTGGAAAGGTCATTATTGAACCTGAGGGCATGTTCCTCTCTGGCCTTCCTGACCTCCTCAACTATTGGGTCTTTCATGATCTTTACCCCGTTATTAATTCTTCCGGACTGCATATAACCGGACAAGAATACCCCGCTGCCTCAACGGTCCGCCGTATCATATTCGCGGTAAAGGCATTGTTTATATGCGAGAAGTTCCAGGTAAGCAGATACTCCATGCCATTGACCGCCGCAATGGCTATATGGAGCGCGTCTTCCGGGAACTCAGCGGGCACAGCCCGCTTGTCCAGCAGCAGTGCCGCAGCGGATTCAGCTTCAGCCGTGATACCAAGCAATGCCAGGTTTTTGACCGCATCAAGCCTCTTGGATGCGGCATTCGCGTCGCCCTTGCTGATTTCCTGCAAAACCAACGCTGAAATAAAAGGCTCAAAACGGTCCGCAATCAGAGGCCACGTTTCATGGGTGATTTCCTGCTTTCCAAGCACGATAATATCACGGCTTGGAAAAGCCGTCAGATAACTTACTACTGTGGTTTCAATATATATCTTCTCCATCATGAAAAAGATACCTTATTGCCGCCTGCATGGCAATCAGAGTCTGACATGGGCTGTCTCTCTGTCACTCACTCGCTGACTCGCTCACAGCTCACGTGCTCATCTCTTCTCATCCGCCCCAATGTCCCACAGGCTATCACTGGGTATACCCCTGATCTCCCCATCAATGTCCTTCGTAAAC
>MFYT01000073.1 GCA_001789205.1 Candidatus Raymondbacteria bacterium RIFOXYA2_FULL_49_16
ACGCAAAAGTGTCTGAAGCGCCAAGGGTATCCGAGGCTTTAATAGCAACAAGATGCCGACCAGTATCCGATATCTGCGGGGTCCATCTGAGAACGCCGGAGTCTAAAGAAAGGTTCATCGAACCGGGCTTATCAATAGCTTCAAGAATTACCCTGTCGCCATTAGGGTCTATGATTGATATGTTTAGGATAAAAACGCTATCTGTAAAAATGTTTGTATCCAAGTCTGAAAATACAATTGTGAATGAAGGTGCATAATTTTTATATGAATGAAGGAGAAACGAAAGGGTATCGTAGCGGTTCTTTTGGTCCGTAACGCGGATGGAAATATTGTTGCCGCCAGTATCTGAGGCCATCCATTGAAGAAAGCCTGAGATAGAATCGATGGCCATAGAGGAAGGCCCGGAAAGTAAGAAAAATCTTACCGTATCTGAGTCCGGATCTGTAGCTTGGATATGGATAGTGAAAAAAGAATTAAATAAGATAGCGGTATCGGCCTGAACAATGGTAGTGATTAACGGTGGATGGTTTGACGGTGTTCCTATGACATTTATTATGAAACGCGTCGTGTCGTGCATCCCGTTCTCATCTACAATTAATGAACGAACAGGATAAACACCCGTATCGAACGGAACCCAAGAAATCCATCCTGAATCAGGATCAAGAGTCATTAGGTCGGGATTATCGATAAGCAGATAATGTATTTTGAGTCCATGCACGTCATATGCTTTGATTCGAAGTGAGCATAAATTATCAACCTGCACAGTCGTGTCAGAAGGAGATGTTATTATATATGGAGGATAGTCGATTGAATCGGTTCCGTGATAACGACTGGTATCGGATATTCTGATCTCATCCATTTTACCGGAAAACCAATAGGCAGGATATCCGTAGGCCGATCCAGCTCCAATTTGAATATCTGTTTGCAATAAATGTAAAATCTGACCGCTATCAGATTGTTCGGCTATTAATAGACCGTCAACAAACAGCTGCTTTTTCTTTCCGTCAAATTGCGCAGTAATGGTATGCCATGCGTGAGGCGATACAATCGGTGTCTCGGGTGTCCACCATTCGTGTATGCCGCTTAAATAGAAAGCCGGTTTTCCATTATGCAGAGATAGCGCATAAACACTGCGATGATCGATAATGTGAGCCCATTCACCAGCAATAGTATCAATATATATTAGAGCATCTATTGTCACCTGACTGTCAGGATAGGCCAATGAGGGAGAATAAGGAGCAGTAAGCAGGCTATTGGTGCCATTAAAAGATACTGCGTGACCGTGTGGGGACGTAATCCATGACGCATTGGCTATTCCGGCGTCATTTCTATAAGCTGATGAGTCAAAGGCTGTGTTTCCGTTTGTTTCATTGAAACACCAAAGGGCAATAGTGTGTTCATCAATGGAAAAAACAGCGTCTTGTGGATATAAAGGAATAGAACACGACAAGAATATGCATAGGAAAGAAACAGAGTATCGCATGTATTTACTTGTGTTGGATTGTTCCAGATATTGAAATTATTATGAGTGTTATTTAAATCTTTTCACTTTTTCGATCAATTCTTTCATCTTCACACGGTTCTTTTCTCCGGGCATGATTTCGATCCCGCTGTTCACGTCGATCCCATAGGGTTCGGCTTCCTTGAGGGCGTTTTCCACGTTGAAGGGCGTGATGCCGCCGGCAAGAATGATGCGGCCGTATTCCTTGGCGTTTTGCACCAGATTCCAGTCGAACACTTGTCCTGTGCCGCCCACCAGCTCAGGCGAATGTTTATCGAGTAGAAAGGCGGCCACATTCGCATGGTCATATTTTCGGAGCACCCGGAAATCAAAGGATTCGTCTATACCAAAGGCCTTGATGACCCGCACGGGCATGGCAGCGCAGTACTCGGGTGTTTCGTGACCGTGCAGCTGCACGCAAGAAAGTTTGACGAAAGAGCATATTTCCATGAGTGTTTCGGGCTTCTCGTTCACAAAGACGCCCACCGCGGTCATGAACGGCGGGATTTCCGCGACGATTTTCTTCGCTTTTTCAGGATCGATATACCGCGGACTTTTGGGATAGAAGATGAGGCCAATGGCGTGATACCCAAGATGCGACGCATAGCGCGCATCCTCAACTTTAGTCATCCCGCAAGCTTTGACATAGACCATAATTATGAATAATATAATCAATTTTATTTGAGCGAATTCAGCTTTTCCTCAAGCGCCAGTATCTTACGGTCCTGGGTAATGGCATGCAGGGTCAATTCTTCAATTTTTTCAAGGAGCAGCATGTTCATGGCGGCAAGATCAAGGCCAGATGCGTTCAGCTCCTGCGCTGAAGGTACTTTGGGGAGGTGGCCATGGTCATTGATATACCGAGCAATGGAGTCGAGAGACAGCAGCTGGTACTCTTTGTCGAATACATAATCGGGTACGGTAAGAGTTGCTGTGCCGACCATGAAATTTTCCGCTTTGATAACGCCTTTTGCCTCGAGGACCGTGCCGTGGCGCCGCATGGTAAGTATGCCAATACTCTCGTTTGCGCCGGTTGAGTCCCACATATTGAGAGACAAGGCATTATTGCTGTATGCGAGCTTTGCTCTGTTGGGGCCAGTGCTTCCGGTTTGCTGGAAATACAGGGCAGGGTTAGTGGCTGATCTGATCGCGAGCGCGGCAGAGCCAGTGTCAACGCTGACAAGAATATTACCGGAAACTTCCAGTCTTTCGCGTGCTGAATCTGTTCCCACGGCCACATTGCCGTTGGGAAACAGGCAGTTTGTCCCATTCTTTTCCCACACTTGCGACCCGGCCACTCGCGCTGAATCGGCGAAACCGGCGCGAATGGAATACAGAACGCTGGTAAGGTGCATACGCGGGCCCATGACAACATTGTTTTTTTTCACCTCAAGAAAAAGCGAATCATTGTTCCAGACAAGGGAAGGATTGACTGTGCTTTTTGCGCCAAGATTCAAGGAGAAAACACCATTGTTTGCCTGAATGAAATGGGTCTCGTTCCAGAGTGCTCCGCCTCCTGAGGTCCTGGTATAGAGGCCGAAGTACACACTGTCATTGATTACAGCGCCCCTGCCAGCAGAATCGAGCAGAACACCCTGATAGGTGAAGACAACAGGGGATGCGGCGTATACGGCGATAGAGAGCAATGCGCTAAGAGCGCACAAGATTCTTTTAGATTGCATCTTTTCCTCCAGGGAAAGGTAAAACACAAAAGCTTAATAAATTAAGATATTCAAGGGGTTGAAGTAAACAGTAAACTATTGTTCAGGATGGGAGGTTGGCGGGAATTGGTTTTCACGGTTGGCCTTCTTTTTACGGATAAATGCATCGAGGAAGCGGCCTTTTTTGTTGTCAGGATATTGTTTGAACATCCAGGACAGTGTTTCCAGGGCCTCGTCCCACTTATTCAGATAGTATTCGGTCTCCGCATAGTTGATATGGAATTCCGGGGGTTGGTCCATTCGGATTTTAAACGTGGCTTCGAGCTCTTTGAGCGTTTGAGCGTATTTTCTCTGCTGCTTCAGGGAAAGGGCAAGATGATAATGCGCATCGAGAAAAAAGGGACTCACGGCCAATGCTTTTTTATAGGCAGTTTCAGCTTCAGCAAATCGTCCCGTTGTATAGAGCATGAACCCCTGCTCGTATATGACATGGGGATTCTTGGGCGCGCGCGATGCAAGCGCATTCATCGCGGCAATGGCCTCTTCATGGCGGCCTATCGCAAAAAGATCGAAGTTTTTTTTCTGCGAGGTCTTTATTTGGAACTCAATTATGGCATTATGGATGAGAAACAGGGAGAACCCAAGAAGCAGTAAAGCCACATACTTTGTTTTTCCAGAGAGATTATATGCACTGGGTGCTTGATTCATATGAGGCAGTGCGAGGAAGAACCATGGTATAATTCCGATAAACAGATACCGAACTGAGACAGTGACCATTAAAAAGAGCAACAGACTGGAAAGGGAGGCGAATATTGGGTAAAAAAGAGGCCCATCCCGTGTTTTAAAAAGTTGGACATACGCTAGACATACAAGTAAAAGATACGCGAGTAAGAGGACAGGGCCGCCATCGACCAATATTTCCAGATATTCATTGTGCGCATGTTTAATATAAATACCCCGTTCAATATCCCATTTGGCATTTTCACTTTTATATGCAGGATAGAGGTGAAAGAACGCCCCCACTCCATGGCTGAAAAGGGGTTTTTCCCGGATCATTCGTATTGCGGACCTGTTGATGTCGAACCTGAGTGGAGAAGAATTACTCGGATTTATGACACTGGAAACCAACGATTCTCTGAAAAGAGCAGGCATGAAAAGAACAGAGGGAAGAACAACAAGTGTAACAATAATGGCCAATGCCAGGTTTTTCCCAGGTCTTTTAAGCGAAACAAGCCCGCACAACAAGCCGCTGATGCACAGTGCAGCAACGGCGCCCCGCGAAAAGGTTAGAACAGTACCCCACAAGATTATTGTTGCCACAATGATCAGGAAGGCCCGTGCGATCCGATTTATAACACCATGGGCAAACCAGAGAGCAAAGGGCAGTGCGGCCATAAGAAAGGTAGAGGTGAAATTCTTATGGCCAAGCGCTGAGGCCCCTGAGCCATCTGTGAAATTTGTCAGCGTGTTGATCGAGAATAGTGCGTAATATTCGGTAATGTTATAGACCGCTAGAAAAAAAGCTGATGCGCAAAATGCGGCCAACACTGGATATATGGCGCTGGTACCTAAACCAGAGAGAAGCAAGAGAATGAATAAAGCGCATGCAGAGAGCTGTGCCACTGTTGTTTCCGGATCAGAATATGGATGAAAAGCGTATGAGACCAGGATCAGTCCGCCATATACCAGTCCAATTATCACGGATTTCAACCCAGTAACATGTATCCTTTTATTAATGAACCAATCCACGGCAAGTCCGGCCGCAATGCCAGCGATCAATATTTTGACAAAAAAGACTTTGATATCGATAATGGAGAAAGACCCTGACCAGAAGATCAGGGGCGGTAGAAAAAAGAGGACCGAAAGTAAAGCAACCGCGGCCTTTTGAAGGGACGTTGTCCGCATCCGTTATTTGATGAGCGCCATTTTTATGGACTTGTTGTATGGTCCGCAGGCCATTTTCAGGATATAGACGCCATTCTGGCAGATTTTTTCCTGATCGTCCCTGCTGTCCCAGACCACAGCATGATACCCCGGAAGCGCTTCGCCATCAATAAGCGTACGAACAATACATCCCTTAATGTCGAAAATTTGCATGCGCATCCATTGTTTCTTGTTTTCCAGTGCAGGCACGCCAAATCTTATGCCTGTCGAAGGATTGAACGGGTTTGGGCTGTTTTGGTATAAGACGAATGTTTTTGGAAGAACAGGGGCATTCTCAATATTCGTGTAATATAAAAACATACATGAATGCTGATTGGCGCTAAAACCCGTGGAATACCCCATGGTGTCGTATGCAACAACGCGCATGAAAATGACCGTCATTTCAGGAAATGTTCCTGCAACAACAAGATCATGAACCTTGTACGACCTGCTGGTCAGCGAATCAGCATATGCAAGCAGTGAGGAGAACGCAGAGGTGGTGGAAAATTCAACGCGATATCTGACTGATGCACTATCAAGATCAGGATCTGCGGAAAGACCCCAGGCAATTGTTGAGTCTCCGGTAATGGCTGTGTTTTTCATCGGGGCGATGATGGCAGGCGGTATGCCCGTGTTTGTCACGTTAATATTCCAGGAATGTATGGTTTGACCATTGCCATCAAAGGCCACGACCCGGACGCTGCAAGGTCCGAATGCGCTGAAATTGGGGCGCAGTGTATAGGTGGACTCGTTCGACATATAGGTGTCGTTATAGAACCAGAAATATCCCACTGTTTCAGCATTGTCAGGATCAATTGCCCTGGCTCTGAACACCAATGAATCGCCTTCGGCAAGGGAAGTGTCGGTCGTAGGGACGCATGATGTGAATACGGGCGGATCGGGTGTGTTGACTACGCGAAGGGTGTAGGTCTGGTTGGTGATGCCTCCTTTGCCATCAGAGGCGCGTATGATCACGGTATGGGAACCCACTCCTGCGTCCATGGGGATCCACAGTATGGTATCGCCGGAAAGGGTCATGCCTACTGGCGCTGTTTGGAGTGACAACGAAACCGTATCGAGATCAGGGTCAGTGGCTGAAGCATGGTATAAATACAGAGAATCTTCGAGGGTTACCGTATCCGGCTGTGATACGAAGATAGGGGCATGGTTTGCCTGTGGATTATAGGCCGTAACTTTTACTTCATCTACGTATCCATTAAGATACCAGGAGCTTACACTTCGGGTATCATCCCCAATACGTATCAGGTATGTGCCTGGAAAC
Organism: Candidatus Raymondbacteria bacterium RIFOXYA2_FULL_49_16; assembly: GCA_001789205.1. GTDB lineage: Bacteria > Fibrobacterota > OXYB2-FULL-49-7 > OXYB2-FULL-49-7 > XYB2-FULL-49-35 > XYB2-FULL-49-35. Next base: position 6,368 of record MFYT01000073.1, read on the forward strand.
TTGGTTATGGACACAACTGTATCTTGTTTAATTACTTGATGGTTCAATAGCAATTTTCGGATGCCATTATAATATTCCACTCCCACTTCGTTCCATTTTCCAAAAAACGAATCCGGGATAGCTGCTGAAAGGATTTTTCCCGTGCCAGCAGCGTAAAGACCGGCAGTCTCAAACCCGAGCGCTTTGGAGGATCCTCCAACCGAGAGGGAGATCACCAAACTATCGGGATTTTGCACTTGACCGAGATAAAAGATGCAGTTTGCTATGCTGGCGTTATATGTGGGTATGTTGACCATGGCCTCTATTTTGAAATATTCGGCGGTTTCCAGCTCAACAAGCCGTGGAATGGAGACGTATTCGTTATTTGCGTTTCCAAAAAGAGCGTTCCCATATTTTCCCGCTGACCAATCCATGCTATTTTGTATGGTACCTGTGTATCCTTTTCCGCTAGCATCTAATACTGTGGCCCCTGACCCTTCGTTGAATCGCCATAGCGCTATCGTGTTTGTATCAAGGGAAAAATATGCAGTGTCTTGAATGGTGTTATATCGTGCGCAGTTAGAGACACGGATTTCATCAATCTTTCCATTAAACCAGTACGCTGGAGTGCTTCCGCTGACGCCTGCGCCGATTAAAAGATTTCGGTTGTTTGTTTCGTTAATTGTTCCCAAGATCCAGCGTTCTGAAACCAAGACGCTATCGATATAGATACGTTGGTTTGACCCATTATACTGTATAGCCATTTGCACCCATTGCCCTGTGGGCGCAGGAGAGACAGAGGGTGTCCACCAACCCCCAATGTCCTGAAGAAAAGACGCTGGTTTACCGTAGCTTAATGATGCGGCGTAGGCACTTGTCTTGTCAAGAATATGACACCATTGATTTGTGGCTGCATCGATCCATACAATAGCTTCAATAGTGAGTTGCGTTGCCGGGGAGGCCAGTGATGTCGAGTGAAGGGCTGTTGCGTAGGCGTTTGTCCCATTGAAATCGAGCGCATAGCCGTACAGAGACGAAACGGGAAGGGCGTTGTATATCCGTGCGTGGTTGTTGTTTCCGGAGATATCGAAGGCTGTATCGCCGCCGTTCTCGTTGAACTGCCACAGTGCAATCGTATTAGCGTCGATGCTGAAATAACCATCGCCGCTGATCTCGCGTACATGCAGCGTGTATGTTTGCGTATCTGACGCACCGGCCAAATCGTGGACGCGGATGGACACGGTTGTATCGCCTACTTGTGATACTTGGGGTGTCCAGGAAATCACATTTCCTGTTATTGTCATGCCGGAAGGTTGCGTTAAAAGGCTAAAAGTCTGTAAATCACCTGCATCCGGGTCAGTCACTATAATGGTGTATGTGTATGCGCGCTCTGCATAGGCATTGACAGGAGAGGTAGAAGAGATAACTGGAGTGTCGTTTATATCGGTTACGTGAATGGCAAAATCCAGAGTATCGTACATGCCGTGGTTATCGGATGCAATAGCCCTGACTGTATTCCTTCCCACATAACTGCTGTTGGGCGTCCATAAGATAAGACCGGAAGAAGTATTTATAGACATGGAATAGGGCTTGATTGGTAGAGAATAGGTTATAATATCGCTGTTGGGATCGGTCGCGTCAATGTCCAGTGTATAGGGGATATTCTCAGGTATAACGGTGTCGGTTAGTGTCAGAATGTTCGTTATTTCGGGGGGCTCGTCCGTGTAGTACGAGAAACCATTGATCAGGGTGTCCACCAGTGTGTCCTTTTTCGCCACAATATCCACAATGGCATTGCCAGGAGAGGAGGGTACGATGACCATCAGTTGCGTGCTGCTGTTGTAAGTGACACTCGACGACTGCGTTGAACCGAAAAAAACCTGCATGCCAGAGGAGAAACTGGAACCGTAGATGATGGCGCTGTAGCTCCCGCCTTTGTCACCGCTATCAGGAACAATTGAAGTGATAACAGGAGGCTCGATCGTGACTTCAACGACCAGGTGCGCGGTATTGCAGTCGGTTGACCAATGTGAGTTTTGGATGGTGAGTCCGGATTGGTCGTAACAAACCCTGTTTTCCGCGGCTAATGCGGTAAACTTTCCGGTGCTCCCTGCTCCAATGGGCGAGAGAAGAACGATAGCATAGTAGGTATTGCCTGATTTATGGCTCAGTATCCAGTTAACCTGATCGGTAACGTCGATTTCGATAAATTGGCTGTCAAGAAGAGGGGGTGTGTCATTGGAAATTCGCCCTTGTTTTGTGGTATAATTTATTGTCTCTTCCGCGCCGGAAAGGGACATGGTGTAGTTAAGTGTAGACATGGGGTCAAGATCGGCCCAAACTGCATCGTCAGGAAGGCTTGCAGGGCCACCCCACATTGAAATACCAAAGGAGATGTTGGCAACACCTGCCCTAATGGCGATGGATCCACCATTGCAGAGAGGGCCATTTGCGGCCGCCCAGTCATCATATTCAGCCCTGATTTTTGCACTTGTCACGTTGCTTTCGGACATCGTATGTAGATCAGCAGAGAAAAAGGCACAGTTCCATCCTTGGTCGTCATTGGCTGAGGAACCGCACGAGAATCCAGTTCCCGCATACCCCAGACCTGAAGAATTGTTGCAGGTTACAATTTTTCCTTCGTGAAGAACCGTACCCGAAGGCAGACTGGGGCCATGTCCACTGCCGTCGGTATAAGTGATGTCATAAGCATTTGTGGCTGCCGTGTACCAGAATACATGGGTTGTAGAAAAAGCGGAGATGTACGTAAGAAATAGAAGCGCGACGAGTTTATTCACGTGACCCTCCGGAAAATTATCGCAAAAAGTTATGGTGGTATTTAATCTATATTAATTCTTGCCACGAGTCAATAAATATGTTGCATGAGGTTAAAAAACAAGACCTTGTCCCCGCAGGGGTCTGTCCGCAGGGACAAGGCGCGTCCATGGAAATGGCACGATGCCTTTCCATTAATATTAGACCCGAGAAATTCCAGATTTATCCATGAATTGTAAGAACATACTATAACTTATTGTATTATAATGCATTGGACGTGTCGTAGACTGCCTGGATTTCAGTGGCTGATAGTGCCCGATTATAGATTTTTATTTCATCGAGAGCGCCTTTAAAGATAGCATCATACGCTCCTGTTCCGCTCTGCCTGCCGCCTATGGTTAGTTCGTGATTGTTTGGGATCATGACAGGAAAGCTACTGGTTGCTATTACCACCCCATTTGCATAGACTTTCGCAGAACCATCAGATGCAATGGTAGCGGCTAGAAATTGCCATTCCCCAACCTTGTCCTGATCAAGCCAGTTATAAAGCATGCATTCATGCAGTTCTTCGTTAGGACGGATAAAAAGGCGTAAATCATTATCGGCATAGAAATCAAATGCGTAAGTTTCACCTCCGGCCCCTGTTCCCTTGCAAAGTATGGGAGCACCTGTTGATTGGGGAGTTATATCAGCCCTGACCCATGCAGTGATGGTTAGTTCCGTTGTGAGGTCGAGTGAGACGGTATCCGGTACTGAAATATAGTCATTGCTGCCGTCGAACAGATACGCGTAGTTGGGATTGCCGAATCTGTCAGAGGTCAATGTTGCACCATTGACAATGCCGTGATTTCCGTATATGCTGCTGTCGATTGCTGATCCGGAGAATGCGTAATATGCTATGAGGGTTGAGTCAATTTCGTGTGTGGAATCATTGGTTTCGTGATACAAGGTGTTGATTTCTACTTGTGTGAGGGCCCGGTTGTATATCCTGATCTCATCAAGAGCGCCTTTAAAGATAGCGTCATATGCGCCAGTCCCGCTTTGTCTTCCGCCTATGGTTAGTTCGTGATCATTTGGGATTATATCAGGAAAGCTGCTGGTGGCTATTACCACCCCATTTGCATAGACCTTCGCAGAACCATCAGACGCAATGGTAGCGGCAAGGAATTGCCATTCCCCAACCTTGTCCTGATCAAGCCAATCATAGAGCATGCATTGATGAAGGCTGCCGTTGGGCCGGATATAGAGGCGCAGGTCGTTGTCCGCATAGAAATCGAATGAATACGTCTCCCCACCAGCACCTGTTCCTTTGCATACTATTGGTGCTCCGACAGCCTGAGGAGTGATATCGGCCCTTACCCATGCGGTGATGGTGAGTTCCGTTGTCAGGTCGAGTGAAGCCGTATCTAGGACTGAGATATAGTCATTGCTGCCGTCGAACAAATACGCGCTGCTGGGATTACCGAATCTATCAGAGGTCAATGTTGCGCCATGGATAGTGCCATGATTGCCGCAGACGCTGCTGTCGATTGCAGAACCGGAAAATGCATAATATGCGATCAGTCCGTTTCTTAGGTTATCGTCAGTATCCTGATTGGGAGAAATTGGATTGTTCTCATACCCCTTTTCAAAGCAAGAAAGAGTGAGTAATGAGAAACATAGAAAGATTGTGCAAATAACGGTCTTCATGTCTATTCCTTTCCGTACGGGCTTGATACTATTTTAGTAACACAGCTTTCATGGTTCTATTGAACTGTTGTGTCCGGATTTTTACCAGATAAATACCGGATGGCAGTTTTTGTTGATTGTAGTCACGTGCCTCCCAGATGGCGGTATATCTCCCCTTTTTCATGTTTGCATCGGCAATCTTCCCGACCATTTTGCCATCCAGGCTGAAAACTCCTATGAAGACCGGACCGTTATTTAAAAGAGTCCATGATAATGTTGTTACAGGGTTGAATGGGTTTGGAGCAAGTACAAAAGCGTCTTCTTCTCCAACGGCGGACTCTTCCGTCTGCATTGGATTCTTGCTGATCAGGTAAAAGGAAGCCGTGGGAGACCATTGTGAATACTGCAGGCCGTTCTTTGCACGCACACGTATGAAAAGATGAGTGAATAGAGGTATGTCGTAAATATCAGCTAATTGATTGATAATGACGGTAGTATCATTGGGTACTGTTTGCGAGGCGACAATGCTGGTAGAGAAGGACGGCATTGTGGAGATCTGCAGTTCGTAATTGCTATTGTTCATGCCGCTCCCGGTCCACACTATGGCGGTAGCGCCAATTACTTCGCTGCCTTCCTCGGGCAACAAAATAAAGGGCGTCTGAAGAGTACTGGCATACCGGGCAATTCGCGAAACGCGGATTTCGTCTATTTTTCCGATAAACCAATGGTCGTATTCTCCTGCATTGTAGCCCACGCCAATCCGGATCTCATTTTGATATCCATAGGAAATTAAGCCGGATGCTGCTGTTTCGGAAACAAGGTTGCCGTTCACGAAAACTTGTTGTTTAGATCCGGTATATTGGACTGCAATATGCTGCCACTGATTGGCTGTTGCGTTGTAGTTGTTCGGCGTCCACCACCAACTAACTCCATCGAGAAGCATTGCCGGATGGCCGTAGTGGAATGATAGCGCATATGTTCCTGGCTTATCGATAATATGTGACCATTCTGAAGAAAAAGAGGTTGGAGAAACAATAGCCTCTATCGTTAATGCGTTCGTAGCAATACACAGGGACGGCGCATTTGGGGCATCGGCATAGGTCCCATTACCATTAAATTCGAGAGCCGACCCGAATGCCCCAGGACACCAGGACGCAGCATGGATTTTCGCGTGGTTGCCGTTACCCGATATGTCATACGCGGTGTCTCCGCTGTTTTCGTTGAATGTCCAATGAGTCATTGTATATGCATCATCGTGGAAGAAGGATGTGCTGCTTGTGATCCGGGAAATCATCAACTCGTCAACATACCCGTTCAAATACCATGAATCGACTCCGCGAACATCGTCCCCAATATTTGAAACATAGGTTTTTGGGAATTTAGAAATTGATGCGACTGAGTCCTGTCCGATCAGAACACCATTGAGAAAGAGTTTTCGGATACCGTTAAGGTATTCCGCACTTACGGTCATCCATGTTCCAAAAAGCGAATCTGGAATGGGGGCCGTAATAGTATTACTGATCCCAGCGGCATAGAGGCCGCCGGTTTCAAGACCAAGGACTTTTGAGTGGCCTTCACCAATAGTGAATGCAATGACAAGACTGTCAAAGTTCATGGTCTGACCCAAATAAAAAATTGTATTCGTGACGCTGGAACTATACGACGGGATATTGACCAACGCGTCAATCCGAAAGTTATCGCACTGTTCAAGTTCCGTGATGTTCGGTATCCTTACCCAATCACCATTTGCATCTCCATAGATAGAGGTTCCGGAAAAACCGGTAGCCCAGTCTACTCCAGGTGTGAGGACACCATGGTAATTGTTTCCACTTATATCATACGCTGTATCGCCGGTCCCTTCGTTAAATCGCCAGAGCGCTAGCGTGTTTGTATCCAGAGTAAAAAACTCTGGCCTGTTATTTGTGGTGACGCAGAAATTGTCGAAGTGACTGTGTGAATGCCATGCGGCGCATCCAGCGCCTCCATTTGAAAAATTGGTATCCTTGTAGGTGACCAATAATTGATTGTCCGCATACCCAAAAAGGCTATCGCCCCTGACCACAGCCTTGATTGTGTACCATATATTTTTTTCAAAGGGATACGTAGCTTGGGCAACCATGGTCCAGTTCCCCGTCTTTTTAACATCAAGATGCATGGCATGGGTCGAAGGTTCGAACATAAGGATGTAATATTCTGATTCATTCTGGATTCTGAAGCAAAGTACCCCCCAGCCCCCAGGTAAATCATCAATAACTTTGATTCGGGCTTGCACTGAATAATCAGTCCAAGAACTATTCCCAACATAACTTATATAGTGTCCATCTGTGGAGGGGTAACTGCCAAGACTGCGGCAATATTCACCATTCTCAACAGTCCAATCCCCACCTTCAGGTTTTGTCCAGCCGTTATCATTTCCATCTGAAAAGGTATCATAGAAGAGAGTATCGTCCGAGAAAGCAACGGAAAGTACTGATAACACAATGAATACAAATAAGATATGCTTCATATTATACTCCTCGGTAAAAGACTCAACAATATCAATGTACTTAAATTAGACCTTCCTTTAAAGAAAATCTATCCATTAAAAGAGATTATTTCCGAAAATAAATATCAGGTTCAGTTTGAACGCGCACTTCATCTATGTATCCCGCGAAAAAACAATGAGTTGACGCATACGCTTGTCCTAAGTACACAGTATCTGAAACCATATGAAATTTTAATGAATGGTACGTTCGATTAAACATGATACCATCAATATAGATCCCGCAATAATTATCTGCATATGTCACCGCAATATGATACCATTTATTCGGCAGCATATCTTTCGGTGTGGCAATGGAAAACAGACTATCGTTAGTCGCGTGCAACTGGAAATGGAGAGAGCCATTCGCATAAAAGATTGAGAACGGCCCGTTTTTCGCCTCAACCATGACCATGGTATCAGCCCCTGTGGTCAGGTATGTTTTTGGTTTAGTCCAGAAATCAACCATAAGCGTGGAATCCGGAAAATAGAGCGTATCGGCCACATATGCCGCACTGTTGTTTCCGCAACTAAGCGCATTACCAAACTTGCCAGCAGCAATTGTCGCAGTAGCCAGCGTTGCATTATGACCATTACCTGACGCATCCGCCAGCACTGGACCGTGGTCTTCATCGAACCTGAGCAAAAGGATGGTATTTGAATCAGCAACAGCCGGCCTCACCATGGTAACTGAGAGCGATTCTGTGTTTGAATGACCCGAAAACACAGGACCGGAAAATGCAGTGACTCGATACCAATAGGATGAAAACGAGACCAGGGAAGTATCGAGAAACGTAGTTGTTCCCCTGCCAAACCGAGCGTGCTGCACAAAGGCGTTTTCCTGGTTCTCTGAACGCTCCACGAGAATGCTGTCGGTAGTGCCTTCATTGCCGTTCCATGTAAGCCGGATGTCCCTGTTTGAGGCCAGGTACAGACCAAGGTTGTTCGGGGCGATCATGACCGTGATTGAATCCACAGTTTTTATTGACACGCCTGCGGTGTCGAACGAGCAGATGCTGTAATAAACCGTGGTGTCACTATCAATGGTGTCGGCAATGGTTGTATCGTTTGGCCCGGCTGATTTGAGATATATCATGGAGTCAGGTGAAAGACCGCGGCAGACTGCAAACCCGCACGCGCCATTGTCCCTGTTCTTCCATGAGAGTTTTACGCGGGTCGATGCGTTCAGGCGTGTCAGGCGCAGGTCTGAAGGGCCAAGAAGCCTGTCTGTTTCCCCCATTTGCAGCGGGTTTCCATAGAACGTCCGCGCAGAGACCGGGGCGCCTGACACCAGGGTATCTTCGAGTTTGTCGAAGACCCCAATTTTATAATAATACCGGGTAAAAGATTTACAGGTCCGGTCGGTATAGGCATTTGTATTTGCCGCAGTTTCAACCAGCAGGGCAAAATCGAGTGAGTCGGCGCCGCGATAGAGCGCATATCCTTCTTCACGCTTGTTCTGGTCTGTCCAGGTCAGTTTAATTGCCGTGGAACACAGCGGCACTGCGGTCAGTTTTTCAGGCAGGATGAGCGCGGCGAATGCCGGATTTTTCGGGTCATAGGGGTTGTCGCGCACATGAGAGCACGACACCAGGAAAAGCGCTGACAGGAGTGTTAAAAGGCATGCGGTTTTCATGTTATTTTTCGAGCGCGTTCAGTTCCTGTATCCACCGGCCGCGGGGATATTGTTCCTTGTAGCGTGAAAAGGCACTGCGCGCGCCAGCAGGATCGTTCGCCTCACGGCAGCTGACTCCAAGCCAGAAGAGCGCATTTTCAGCCTCTGAGCATTGAGGACATTCATGTATATATTGGGTGTAATGCGGTATGGCCCGCGCGTATTCCTTGCGATCTTGCCGCAAAAGGGTCGCTGTCTCATATAGGTAATCGTTCCGGTAGCTGCCTTTGGGAAAACGAACCAGATAGTCGTTTAGAATGGAGAGAAGCCCTTCGATTTTGGCCTCTTTGCGCGCAAGGTCAGCAAGTTCTACAAGGCTTTCTTCAATATATGTGCCATTGCTGAAACGGGAAATATACGTTTGTAGATCATGACCGCCTGCTTCACGATCCCCGGTTTTTCGTATTTTTATAAAAGCGGCTTCAATCCATGCTGTTTGCACAACCCTGCTCTTTTCGGGCAATGCTTTGATATGTTCAAAACAGTCAAGAGCTTTTTCATATTCTCCGGCAGAAGAGAAGGCGTAGGCCTGGCTTAAAAGTTCCGCTGCACCGGACAAAGCTGTGTTTGATTGTTGCGCCGCATCATTGGCCAAGGAGCATGCTGGAACGCTGGTTCTGGGTCCGCTTGCGTTGGGTTGCCTGCGAGGCATTCGGTCCAGGTATTTTGCCAGTCTGGTTTTTATCGATTTGGGCAGTGGTGAAAGCACAGGCCCTGTTTTTTCAGATAGGACCTGTTGCAGCGGACCTGGGAAAAGCGTCTTTCCTGATGCGGTGAACTGGACAATGACAGTTCCGGACAGCACAGCCACCTCAGTTGTTTTTTCATGAACCTGTACCTGGAACGACGTGCCAGTGACACGCACGCGCGCGTCGGGCGTGGTGATTTCGAATTTGGCAAAACTATTTTTTTTAACTGAGAAAAAGGCCGAACCGTGCCGCAGGTTGACACAGACCGTGTCAGACGAGACTTTTTTCAGGACCAGGTCAGCGTTGTCTGACAGCACGGCAACAGCGTTGTCCGTGATGGGCAGTATTTCCTCCCTGGCAGAGGATGGAGCTGGGGCAGGGGCTGTGACAGGTATTTGGACGCTTTGCTGACTGGGCCGCATGTGCCTGGAATAGAGCAGATACCCTCCTGCAAAAACAACAAGGCAGGCGGCAAGCGCGAACAAAGGTTTGAACAAGCTTTGGGTTTTTTGAGCAGTGGCATGCTTTTCCCAGGCGGTTTCAATGAGTTCGTGCCATTCAGCGTCAGAAAAGAGCGGCCCTTGTTCTTTATGTTTCACGGCTTCCTGTATCAGGTCGTCCCATTCTTTGTCGTTGAGAATGCCTGTTGGAGAGACTGCTGAAATCAGCGCATCAGTTGCCAGGTGCGCATTGAGGTAGTCGCGGCAGCTCGCGCACGACGCAACATGCCTAGTCAGCTCTTCCCTATCGTGTGCGCCCAGGCTGCCATTGACCAACAGGTCTATTTTCTCGTGCACGTGCATTATACGCTCTCTGTTTCAAGAAGAACTTTTAATGCATCGCGCGCACGCGCAATGCGTGAATTGACCGTGCCAACAGGCAGGTGAAGCACTGATGCAATTTCTTCAGTTTTCATTGAGCCGAAGTAGAACATGATGAGCATTGCCTTGTGGTCTGGATTGAGCTGTTCCAGGGTTTTGACCAGGGCCTTGGAACGTTCGCGCGAAACAATCTCTGAAAGGTAATCGTGGTCTACTGTAAGCTCATTTTCAACTGTGTCGATATCGATTACCTGCCTGTCCGCTCCAGAGCGTTTCTGGAGCATTCTGAAGCTTTCGTTGAGGGTAATCCGGTATATCCAGGTGGAAATACCGGATTTGCCGCTAAAATTGTTGATGCCCTTGAAAATCCGAAAAAAAACCTCCTGTACCACCTCTTTTACCTCTTCCCGTTCCCGGAGAATGCGGAACGCGACATTTTCGATTATTGCCCGATGCATGGTGAATAATTTTGCAAAAGCAGCCTTTTCATTGTTCTGGCAGCCTTTAACAATCGTCTGCATCTCTACTAAATTAGACCCGAAATTCTGTTTTTTCATCCCTCTTTGCCTAATATGTTTTATAGCAAGGTGTTATGCTGACGATTTATTTTAGGATCTTATAGAGTGCCCACAAAGAGGCCCCTGAAAAAGTAACGATTGAGATGTTTCGCAGGTACAAATACTGTTGCGCTTTTTCGTGAAGACGATCGTAGTCTTTTGCATTGCCTGAAACAAGGTCTGTATATTCGTTGTCAGCGCTGGCGTGAAGAAACTGCGCTGAAGCGAAAAAAAGAGCTGATCCTGCGATTATGGCCCAATACACCGCAACAGGGCGTTCCGCAGGACCAAGGGTAATGGGGGTTATCCGCGGCTTTTCCGCTTGCAGGCCAGCAAGGGTATACCGGAATTGGTTGTTTCCCGGGACCACGGCGATTGTTTCGCTGATTGGCGCGTACTTGTTCTTCATCAGGTTGACTTGGTGACTGCCGTAGGGCAGCACGGATTCCCAGGGTGTTGCGGCCATGATTTTCCTGTTTATAACGAGTTGCGCCTCAGACGGCTCTGAAAATATCTGGACCCGCGCTGAAGCCTGTTCTTCGAGCACATGCAGAATTTTAACAATGAGAATTGTCATATTCTGCGCAATGCTCTCTTCGCTATTATATAGGATGGTTTTTTCATGTGTTTTTGAGGTACTGCCTGTTTCAATGGTCGCGGTTATGATTGCAGGTGAGCCGGCATTGGCTTGGACATGGAGTATAGACCGGTCCGCGGCAGCACTAATACCTGTTTCCTCTCCAGCCTGGGAAACGCCAACCACCTGAAGGCCATGGCCGCCTGCCTGACGGATCAGTTCTGTTTCCAGGACACTTTGAATGCTGTCGAGTGCGGGATTACCGGATTGGTTCGTGAATTCGCCAAGTACAAGCGTATGAGCCGCATATAACGGACATGTTGCGAGAACAAACGCACAAAGGTCCATCCAAAGCTTCATGATTGTCTAAAAATAAATATTTCTTACGCCAATTGCCATAAAAGACGTATTTTATCATACTTATGAAGGATTGTCCCTTGCGCATGCTTCTTGCTATTGACTCGTTCAAGGAGTCAATGACATCGCTCCAGGCAGCCAAGGCCTTTGAGCAGGGCATTCGTACGGTTCTTCCCCAAATTTCTATTGCCACGCTGCTGGTTTCTGATGGTGGTGAGGGTTTTACCGAAGCATTTCTCCATACTGGCAAGGGACATCGTGTCAGAACAATGGTCACTGGTCCGCTGGGCAAGCGCATTATGGCGCACTTCGGAATTTTTGACAGGGGAAAACAGGCTGTGGTTGAATTGGCGCAAGCATCGGGACTTGCGCTGCTCAAACCTGGTGAACGCAATCCCATGCGCACAAGCAGTTATGGAACCGGCGAGCTTATCAATGCAGCGATCCAACAGGGTGTACGCACCATTACCGTGGGTATAGGCGGATCAGCGACCAATGACGGCGGCATTGGCATGGCCCAGGCGCTTGGAGCGATTTTTTACAATGCGCAGGGAGATCTCATTGCCGCTCCCGCAACAGGCAAAGATCTTCTCTCCATTGCGCGCATTGACCTTTCAGGTGTGCGGCGCAGGCTTTCCGGTGTGCGCATTGCGGTTGCCTGCGATGTGGCCAACCCCATGACCGGGCCGCGCGGTTCATCCGCGGTCTACGGGCCGCAGAAGGGCGCGACTCCTGCCATGGTCAGACACCTCGACGCTGGATTGCGTAACCTGTGCCGTGTCATTCGAAAGGACGTGGGAAAAAATATTGAACGCATGCCAGGAGCTGGCGCTGCCGGCGGTATTGGCGGCGGGTTCGTGGCTTTTCTAGGCGCGCGGCTGCTACCGGGAATCGACACCTTGCTCGATGCCGTGGGTTTTGATAGCCTGCTTGCCAGCGCTGATCTTGTTGTAACTGGTGAAGGCGCCATTGATGGTCAAACCGTGAACAACAAAGCGCCGGTGGGGGTGGCGCGGCGCGCGAGGAAACGCGGGGTGCCGGTAATCGCTGTCTGCGGCGCAATCGGACCAGGAGCGCACCGTGTCCATGATCAGGGGATTGGCGCGGTCTATTGCATTACCCCGGGCCCCATGTCCCTTGAACGCGCGATTGGATCGGGAAAAAAACATATGACGCAAGCCGGGGAGACGATCGGCCGTCTGCTGACGCTGCTGCCTGGCATGGGAAAAGGGACGTGAAATGAAAAATATGTTGTTGGCCGCGCTCTGCGTATGCGGCGCTATGGCCCTGACAGGCTGCTCATCAAACCTCAAGCTTTCAGTGTACAAGCCGGAAGTCAAAGCCGGGCCCATTGGCAAGGCCGGCGTTGTTGCCCTGGATGGGTCCGCGTACCCCATGTATCATACGATCCATGCGCTGAAAAACGTCAATTTTGCGCAACTGTGCGAAGAGGCGCTTGAGGAGGCGATCCATTCCACGCGGAAAAACTGGAAACTTATCTATCCAGCGGCAATCCAGGCAGCCAGTCCGGACATTGCCGGCATATGCGCGGTCCGCAAGGAGATGTTCCAGGAAGCGACACCAGACGAGAAAGCGGCCATGCAATCGTGCGCCAAGCTTCTGGAAACGCGCTATTTCTTTGTCATTGAGAGCATTGCAATAAAGGACGTGAGCACCCCGCAGGTACCTGCCAGTTTTGTCCTTGGCGCGTGCGTGCAGCTTTGGGATTTTGAAAAGGGACAGGTGGTGTTCAGGGCGCGGTCCGTGTCCTCGACAATGAATTACGTCAAAGACGAGTTGCGTAAGGAACTGAAAAGCCCCATCGCCGATTTGTTAGCTGACCTTATTTCGCCGTTGCCGAAAGAGTAATATCCCGGTTATTGTACCAAGTCATAATGGCCTCGGCACCAATGTACGATGAATGCACGGTCCAGTAGGCGCCGTGTACCGTGACAATCGAGAGGGCAATGGCGTTGTCAGGGTCGCTGGGATCAAGGGCAAAGCCCACAAACCAGTCGCACCGTCCTTCGGGCACGGATGAGTCGAGAGAACCTGTTTTTCCGCCGATTTTCAGCGCGCTGTATTTACTGCTTTTAAAAAGGGTCCTGAAACTTTTCCTGGCAGTGCCAATGCGCACCACGTCTCCCATGATTGAACGCAAGAGCAGGGCTGTTTCAGGTGAAACCAGCGTATACTTTTCCTGTTCGCGTGGCTCGTATATGGTTTTGCCCCCTTTCAGCACTTGTTTGATCATATATGGCGAATGCACCGTACCAGCAGCGCATACAGCGCCGGCAATGAGCGCGCCATGGAGCGGTGATAGTGTGGTAGACGCGGTAAACCCGCAGGCAACCTCGGCAATGCTGTACGCGTCCGACGGAGGGATGAATATGGAGGAATCCGCGCGCAGGTCACTGTCAAAGCGTTGATTGAAGAGAAAGACGGCGGCGGTTTTGCTCAGCAGCGAGGCGCCGATATAGTCCTGGCCGATTTTACCGAACACGGGGTTGATTGAACGCGCAAACGCCTCGCGCATTGAGACACGGCGGGTCCACCGGTCATTTTTATCAGCGAGTTGGTACCGGTAGAGCGTATAATTGGAACCAGAGTAGGGGACCAGATTGTCGGGATTGAGACGTCCGTTTTCAATTGCTGACGCTGCGGTAATAATTTTGAAGACCGATGCGGCAGGATACCGGCTCCAGAACAGCATATTGGTTGAATCGGGAAGGGCCTCCTCTTCCTTTGGGTTACGGTAGTTTACGGCAGCGAGGACCTCGCCGGTCTTTGGTTTAAACACCAAGGCAGCGCCGCACCGGGGATGGTAGCGGTCGAGTAGTGTGCAGAGGTTTTTCTGGATATGGTCGTTTATCGTGGTTTTTACCACAAGGGTATCAGCGCCGCGGACATAGTAATTGACTGACTTCAGGTTGCTGGAAAAGTCCTGTGCGGCAATGTAGCGGTGAACGTCTTCCTGTTTCCAGGAACTCATGCGCGGACCAGTTGCTGGCCGGTCTGCGCTCTGGCATTGCCGTACGAGGAACTGGACAACACACAGGAGCAGCGCGAGCGCGAGCAGCAGTCTGATTCGGCCACGCTTTGGAATGGTGATATTTTTCAGTTCCATTGGATAAAAATAGTTTCTTTCATTAAAATCAGTTCAATACAATTTTAAGAAAATACTATATTCATCATACGATGGACCGGTTACGCATAGTTTTCATGGGCACGCCCGGGTTCGCGAAGCCTTCGCTGCGCGCTCTTTGCGACAGCAGCCACGATGTGGTCGCTGTTGTCACTAATCCTGATGCGCCCAAGGGGCGCGGTCAAAAGACCGGCGTGAGCCCGGTCAAACAATTCGCTTTGGAGCGTGGCCTTGCCCTGATACAGCCAATGTCGCTTGCCGCGCACGAGTTCCACGGCCAGCTTGCGGCCTTGCACGCTGATCTCTTTGTGGTTGTGGCGTTTCGCATTCTTCCCATGCATGTGGTGGCACTGCCCCGGCTGGGGTCAATCAATGTCCACGCCTCCCTGCTTCCCCGGTATCGTGGCGCAGCCCCCATCCAATGGGCAATTATAAATGGCGAAACCCGCACTGGCATAACGGTTTTTTTTCTCGACCGGGTTGTTGACGGCGGTGAGATTATCCGGCAGGTCCCCGTTGATATTGGCGCGGACGAGACTGCCGGTGAACTTTCCCTGCGGTTGCAGGAGATTGGTGCGCAGGCGCTGGTCGACAGCGTGGACGGGATTGCCGCGGGAAGTATGCGCCGCGCAGAGCAGGATGGGTCTGCCGCGTGCAAGGCGCCCAAGATAGGGAAAGATGACTGCAGAATAGACTTTACCCGTTCCGCGCGCGAAATATATAATTTCATACGGGGATTCACCCCGGCGCCCGGCGCGTGGACCACACTCAACGGAAAACGGATAATGGTCGCCAAGGCCGCATGTTTTCAGGGGGCAAGTGGTACTCCGGGGGCAATCGTTGCCGTCAAAGAAAATGGTATCGATGTGGCAACGGGTGAGGGTGTGATACGCATTATACGCCTCAAACCTGAAAACCGGCAGGAGATGGCCGTAGAGGATTTTGTCAATGGATACAGGATTCAGGAAAACCATCGGTTCGGCGGGTAAGGCCCTTGTTTTTGCGGGTCTGCTCCTTGTTGCGGGATGCGATTCCGGCATCTACACAAATTACAAAATCCTGCGCCAAGCCCCTTCGGTCAAACGGTTCCTTGAGCCGGGAGCGCGCACCATCATTTTCCCGGTTGTGGCAAAACGATACGACAGCCTGGGCCAGATAACTTTGCCCCGCGAGCTCGAATCCATCATTCATCTTGAACAGCGTCAGATCCCCCTGATTTCATTTGAACGCTTTCTTTCCGCGGCCGAGGATTCAAACGTGGCGCCCTATGTGCTCGAAGGGATCAATGAATTCAACGAAAACGGCGTGCTCCGGAAGCGGCTGATTGAGAGGTATTACCAGTGCAGCGTGCTGTACGAACCCAAGTTCATTCTTATCTGCAGACTCGATCGGGGTGAATATTATCGCGATCTTGATTACGAATACAAGAAACGGATTTTCATCACAGGCAGGCTGTACGACATCCGGGAGGCTGAAGAGGTCCTTGCTTTTGTCGCTTCCTCCTTTGCACGGGACAAGTACAAGGAGACCCTTCCCTCAACAAACGAACTGATCGCCGCTGCCCTGCGCACCATTGCGAAAAATCTCCCCAACGATCCTACGGCCTCGGTATTGCTCGAAAAGCGCGAGGACTGGTGATGAAGGAACGGACGGAACGGATGATCGAACTGGGATTTATCAGGGAACCGGACAGAGTGGTTGCTGAGATCGAAAAAGCCGCCGCTGCCATGCACCGCGACGGATGGGTTTTTCTCCATACGAGGACCGATCCTGACCTCAACACAGTGGTATTAGTATTTGAAAAGGAATTGGAGAATTAATTATGATTTATATACGAAGGGAGCGACCATGAAATTTACAGTAACCGACAAGGGCAGGTTCAAGATGATTCATGTTGAAGGCGACCTGCTTATTAATAAACGGTACGATGAAATCAACAAGACGGTCCTGAAACTTATTGAGGGTGGTTTCCACCACTTTGTGTTCAACCTCGAAAAACTTTCGTGCATTGATTCGAGCGGGGTGTCGGTCTTTATCCATTGCCTGTGCGATGTCCAGGAAAGCAATGGATCTATTTATCTGATCGTTACCGAGCCCACCGTGCGCGAGGTCATTGAGCTGGTGGGACTCAACCGGCTGATAAAGACCTATGATTCGGAAGCGGAATTCGACAAGGAGCACATGCAGTGATCAGCCGGCTGATTGCAGTGTGCGCAGCGCTGTTTTTTGCACAGGGATGCAGCCATACCAAGGCCGTCATTTTTGACGCCAATGGCCTGGAAAAAGAGGTGGTGGACGTTACCACGAGCAGGGGAAAATCGATTGAGGTCCTGGATGGTCTCGCTTTCCGCACCATACCGCTCAAACGGATCAATGACCTGAATATTTCGAGCCGCGAGACTAAAAGTCATGATGGGGAACTGTACTACCTGGCCGAGATATGGCTTACGGATGGCAGCAAGGTACAGACCTACCTGCTGCCCGATGGCAGGCGGTCAGGGGCGTATGTAAACGTGAATACTCTTTTGCTGGCAAAGACCCCGAATGGGGCGTATCAGATCCAAATCAAGGATGTGAAAAAGGTCCAGTTTGTCAGGGCTCACTAAGAAGGACCAACGCCTTATTGGGTTTCGACTTCGGCCTCGTCGTGGCTTTCGGCCGGCGCAGGCTGCACGCCTTCCTTCTTTTGTTTTTCGTATTCGTCGAGAATAATGTCCTCAATGCGCTTGCGCATATCGTTGTTGATGGGGTGGGCGATGTCCTGGTAGGTGCCGTCCTTGCGTTTGCGGCTGGGCATTGAGACAAAATAGCCGTTGTTTCCGTTGATCACTTTGAGGCCTCTGACAACGAACGCGTTGTCAAAGGTGATGCTCGCGAAGGCCTTGAGTTTCTCTTCGTCGCGCAGGGTGAGTTTGACTTCAGTGATTTCCACGGATTCCTCCTCTGCAAATGGTGAATACCAAGGGGGTCTTTCGCCCGCCCGCTCTATTGAATCGGCTCCTCATGCATGGGTAAACCGGGCCATGGTGACCCGCTGTTTTTGTTTAATGAAATATTCCGCTGCCGCATGCGCGTCCTGTTTTCCAGAAAAGAGCGCATATACGGTTGAACCGCTGCCGGTCAGGAGCGCGCCCACGGGGTTGAAACGGCGGAACATGTTCTTTATGGCCGCAACCCGCGGATATTTCCTGAATACCGGGCCTTCAAAATCGTTCTGTAAAAGAACGGCCGCGCTTGTCCGTCCGGCAGCGCAGTCCAGATAATTAAAGTATAAATTACATTTTTTATTGGCAGGCGTCAACCTTCTTTTTAACATGCGGTATGCCGCGGGCGTGGCGATATGCACGGCTGGATGCACCAGGACAATCCAATGGGAAGGCAGAGGCGGCAAGGGACGGAGTTTTTCACCCCTGCCTGTTGCCAAGGCAAAGCCTCCCTTGTTGAAAAAAGGAACATCGGACCCAAGCTGCCTGAGTATGCTTCGCGCGGTCAAAGGCTTTTCAGCCAGGTCCCAGAAATCGATGAGCCCTTTGACGACCGCAGCGGCGTTGGAGCTGCCGCCTCCCAGGCCTGCGCCATGGGGGACCCTTTTCGTGATATGGATGCTGACGCCTTTTTTAACGCCGTAGGCTTCCTGCACAAGCAGGGCTGCTTTGTACGCGATGTTATCGGGTCCGCAGGGGATGTCCGGGTTATTGGTGCGCACCCGGATTGTTGCGCAGGGACTCAGCCGTATGGTATCGTGGAGACTGATTTCAGCGAATACGGTTTCGATATTGTGATATCCGTCGGCCCGTTTGTTGAGAACATGGAGGCCAAGGTTGATTTTTGCGTATGATTTCAGGATCATGGGGCCGCCAATCGAACGTGCAGGGCGGCAAGCGAGATTCCGGCCACATCCCAGAAAAGGTCCTTGAGCGAGAAGAAATTGTTTTGTTTCCGCGAATCGCGGATCTCTTTTGCAATACCCAGGGATAAGACAAGTGAACACCCGATGGTAAGCGCCTGACCATCGTCAACCTTTGCCTTCTGCGTCAATGCATAGTGCAGGGCGCCCACAGCAACGGTTGATACCAGGAAGTGCTGGGCCTTGTCGTCGCTGAAAAATGGGTCACCTGCAGGCAGGGCTGATCCTACGCAAAGAAGCAGTATCAGGCAGATTGTCCGCATATATCTGAAAAATAGGTTACAATTTTGTCAAAATACAAGCGAAAAAGCTATTTTACACCCTATGAGATATCTACCTTTGAAGGTGGTTGTTGATCCGGTTGTGAGCGATACGGCTATCGCACGCCGCGTTCTCTCACTGGTGCCATGTGCAGAAGTTGTTTCTGTTCCGGCATGCGCTCCTGGTCCTCATGATACTGGTTCAACCCTGTTTCTCATGAACAATCCGGGCCCATTTGTTAAAAAGTGCCCTGAAACACCCCAGTATGTGTGCTGCGGGTACCGGATTCTGAACATCGGCACTGGATGCCCTATTGGGTGCACCTATTGTATTCTTAACGAATACCTTGGATCGCGGGCAATGTCCGCCTATTGCAATACAGAGCCTCTGTTCAGGGAACTTGCTGAGGTTGTGAAAGGTCCTTTTTTGCGCCTAGGGTCGGGCGAGTTTACCGACAGTCTGGTCCTAGACCATCTCACCGGACTTTCGGCTGACCTGATTCCTTTTCTGCTGAAACAGCGCAACCTGCTTTTTGAATTCAAGACAAAGACCGTTAATATTAATAATCTGATCAAGTATGAGGTTCAAAGAAAGATAATGGCTTCGTGGTCGGTTAATCCTGATGTTATTGTAAAGGCAGAAGAGCATGGGGCACCATCGCTGGAGAAGCGGCTGGCAGCTGCGCGTGAATGTATGAAAAAGGGATATATCATTGGCTTTCATTTTGACCCTATAATAAAACACGATAACTGGGAGGAGAATTACACCAAGGTCGTTGACCTCATTTACCAGCATGTTGAGCCTTCGTGCATTGGGTGGATAAGCCTGGGGTGCTTCAGGTTTGTGCCAGCGCTCAAACCCGTGGTCCAGCGGTTGTATCCACACACAAAGATTATCTATGAGGAGTTTGTGCAAGGCAAGGATAGAAAGATGCGTTACTTCAGGCCGCTACGCGAGCATATATATGATGTTATAATCTCCAGGATAAAAAAATACCATCCTGATGCGCCGGTCTATTTCTGCATGGAGACACCCGCTGTGTGGGAGAGGGTGCTGGGAAAAAAGACGTTTTCGTCCGATGGTCTGTGCGGCATGCTGGATGAGGTCAGGGAGAAGTTTGGGTTGGACTAGTACTGACTTCACGGATAAATTCGTTTTCAGCTTTCAGAGTCAGTGTAATTGAGGAGATAATCAGGTATACGGCATCTTTCCCGGCAGCGTGTAACCTGCACTCAATGTTCAGCCTGTTGGATCACATAGTCCACTTCAGCATTGCTGTCAGGTTGCTCACGATGCCAATAATAGATTTCCGGTCTGCGGTTAAATGCCTTGACCAACAATCGTTTCCAGACGTTCCGCCATATAATGTGGAAGGTTGTATAACCGGTATTTAACTTCCTGTCCCTGCGTTGTTTTAGTGGACAAATCAATCAGTGCCGGCGGATTCCTGTCAAATCGAACAGCCAAGGAAAGCTTCTTGTCGTGCATGAACTGATGCAGGCTCTTCATTGTGCCTGTTTCACCGGATTTTAATTCAATCGGGATGATTCTGCCGCAGATTTGAATTATATAATCAATCTCACCTGGCCGGCCTCCCTCGCGCTGCCAATAATAAAGTTCCGGCCCATCACCGCTTGCCGGCCCCAGCAGGCGCAATAATTGTCCAACTGCCTGTTCCGCCATCTGGCCGCGTACCTGGGGTGCCACCAGATCCCATCGCGGCAGGCCCGCATGAGCAGGAAACCGCAGAAGGGCATGCAGCAGGCCTATATCATTAAGGATTACTTTTCTGAAGGTGTCTTTGGTCTCTCCGCCCAGAGGCAATCCATTTGCCGCGGAATAGCGGACGAGGTGGCAAACACGGGCTGCGGAGAGCAGGCCAATGGCTTTTTTTACTACATGCTGTTTTACGCCATCTTCAACTTTGGCGTAAACAAATTTCCTGCCCAATGACAGCGCAGCAGAGCGAAGAACAGAATCCAGCACAGCGGGTTCGATGCGTTTTGCATATTTGGGAAAGTCTGAACGGTATGTGGCCGCAAGGTCAAGCTGCTGTTCCCGGCAGACGGCCTCATCTGTCCCTGATACATCACGCTCCACAATAGCGGGCATACCGCCGACTGTTAAAAACCGATCAAACCATTTCAATGCCTGCTCATGCAGATTCGGGGAGAACTCCCTGCCCGGACGCCAGGACAGAAGGTCGTGTATAAGCAGGTCCTGTTTGTGCGCTGTTAGAAATTCGATGAATCCCAGCGGTTCTATATGCAGAAAACCGATTCTGCCAACAGGCATGCTGAAGCTGTGGTCTGCGAGCGTGAACTCCAGCAGCGAACCTGCCGCAATGACCGCAAGTCCCTGCATTTCTTCGGCAAACCAGCGTAATTTGGCCAGTAATTCTCCGGCAGCCTGGATTTCATCGAGAAACAGGATGGTATTCTGTTGTTCCAAGACAGCATTCAAATCCCTGGAAATATCACGCAGAATAATTTTGGGATCGTTGGAGGTGAAAAAGCGTTTGGATGACGGGTCGCGTTCAAAATTAAATTCAACAAGCCGTTTGTTCGTACGTTTTGCCAGATTTCTGACAAGCCAGGTTTTTCCAACCTGACGGGCACCCCGTAAAACAAGAGGCTTGCGATCTTTATCAGACAGCCATTGATCCAGCCTATTTTCAACAATTCGAATCATATTATTAATAATATAAATATTAACGCGTTAAAATTCAATATGTATTGATAAAACAACGTGTTGTTATTAACGCACGACAATTTTTTAATTTTTCAGGCCTGAAGAAGGAGCTTGACGGTTATTTTTCCGGGCTGCGCCGCAGGATATCCCGGGGCAGCGCGTGCGGTTGGTTCGGTCATGGCTTCAAACCCGCTGCCATTGCTTATTCCGTGCCATCGCGTAATTTTGAGCAGCCGCAGGACTGGCAATTTCAGCAGCGGGGCCGACCTTAAACGGAAGCTGCTTGAGCTCGAAGGTGTGGCGCTGTCCTGAAATGAGTGGCAAACAAGCTCCGCCATGGCTTTCCTGCCCGCCTCGCCGAGTGAGTCGAGGTGGGCAGGAGCATATACGCGTATAACGATCAGATGTGACAAAACCTGTCACATCAGGGAAAAAGATGGGGATAGGAAAGCTAAATATGTCCAAGCCTGTCCGTGTGTTCCCGGATGCGGTTCCAGATGGCGGTTGCCTGCTTGGCCGGAATACCTGATTTTTCTGCAAGAGATGGCCATTTTCTCAGGCTGTGCGCTGTTTGTTCCACAATTTTTTTCCACTCGCGCACATCAAAATCTTCCGCCACATGCTTAAAGTCAGAAAGTATCGCATTTCTCCGTTTGCCGTTTATTGCCATTGCATGAAGGTTGTCCGCTGCTGTTGAATACCCGATATCGTAAGCCGGGGCAAGGGCCCATTGGCCTTTTTGATCCATCGTGAACGTGATATTTTTGGCATGATCATCAAGATTTGAACCAAGATAATTAAATACCATTCTGCGGTAGGCCTCCACTACATCAACATGGTTCCTGGTCAGATCGCCGGTGACCCGCAGCAGCGTGCTGTAGTCGGGCACTGCTTCCCTGAAGTTTATGCCCAGAAGGCCCGCAAATGTGTGCGTATGAAGGCGCGTGCCGTTTGCAAGTATATCGAACCTGCGCATGGCGAAATAGGCGCGTTTGTCCGTCTTGCCGTCGAGCAGATATGATTCCAGGATGTTTATTCCGGCTTTAATGGCCATCTGTGAATATGCGTATTCAATGCGCTGGTACTGGTCGTCGTTCCTGAGCGGGACCTTGAGTATTACCGGAAAAAAATCGCCTTCAGGCGCGCCCCGCGTGTACCGTAGCATATCAAGAGACTTTGTATCCAGATCAACCAGGAACTTGGGCCGCGCCCCGCCGGCAGAACCGCCGCTGTGGAGCAGTTCGTCCACAACGGTGTCCGGACGACCGGCAATGATTTTCTGCGCTGCCTTGCGCAGGTCAGCGCATTGAACTGCTTTTTTTCCCTGTTCGAACTCCTGCGCAGGTTCGTACCGCAGTGCCCCGATGCCGTAGCGGCCTACGAACGCCAGCCGGTCCAGCGCAGACGCATTGTGCAGGCCTATTTTCTGGAACTCGGCATCCTGCACTTTTTTGCCCCATGCGTCGGGCAGACTGTCGGCAAAGACGCCGTGAAGGTCGTAGAGGTCGCTGTTTCTTTCAGCAACATAGGTGGCATTGCCAAGGGGCATGTTTCGGGGAGAAATTTCCAGGCCTTTGCCGATAAAGTCCCTGTTGTACGCAAAGACATGGCGACCCATTTTTTCTGAAAGAAAGAGCGTACCAACGCAGTGGGATGTTGTGCCGAAATTGATATGCACAAAGAGTTTGTTCACCGTACCCTCTTTCCGGTCTCGGCCCGTTCAAGTTCTTCAATGGACCACCAGGTACGGTCTTCGATACAGGAGAGCACCCTGCTGTCCATGCGGTATACCGCGAGGAGTTTGAGAAGTTTGTCAAAGCTGATTTTCCCGGTCTGTTCATACTGTCGCAGCGTGCGCAGCCTGAGGCCCGCTTTTTCCGCGGCATCGGATTGTTTCAGAGACAGGGCGATACGGCGTTCTTTCAGGCAGTCGCGGATCCTGCGCAGGTATTCTTTTTGTGCGGATATCATAATAACAATATAATGTTATTAATGATGTTTATTCAATATAAATAACAAAATAATGGTATTAATTGTCCTGGTGACGCGTTTCAGGAGTTCGTCAATTTCATGGCGATCATGGAAACGTCGTCCCTCAGGGCGGCGCTGCCGGTGTAGGCCTTCTGCTCCTCGATGAACTGATAGCGGCATTTTATTTTTCTGATTCGCACAACATTACCCGGTCTGACGTAACGCGCATTTTGGGTCCTGTAATCGATAGAGACCTTCTTTGCCGTGGAAGGGGACCTGCTTCTTCTTGGCGCCCGTTCGCTTGAGGCGCTAAATCTTACTGTCGATTCGCGGCGCAAGAAGCTGGTTGCCGCTGGATCGCTGCCTGTGGCGTAATAAGAAAGCAATTAGTCATTAGTTTTACGTGTACAGCATCTTTCCCAGCAACGTATGCCCTTCACTCACAAAATACCCTGTGGCATCAGCCTCTTTTTCGGTAAAACGCGAAGCATCGTTGCCGCCAATACCAGGGCCGTGGAGCACAAATGGCACTGGCTCGGGCGCATGGGTCTGGGTGAGAATGGGCGTGGGATGGTCGGGCAGACAAAGCAGCCGCAGTTCATCTTTTGCATAGCCAAGAAAGACAGGAAGCATCTTTTCGTCTATCTGTTCAATGGCCTTTATTTTTTCCTCAATTTGGCCGCCATGACCAGCCTCGTCCGGTGCCTCAACGTGCACAAAGATCAAGTCAAATTTCTCAAGTGCCCTGACAGCCTGCTCAGCCTGCGCCGCATAATCGGTATCTAACCCGCCGGTAACACCGGGGATTTTTAGGTTTTCGATACCAGCCATGTCCGCGATCCCCCGAAGAAGGTCGACACCCGATGTCATGGCCGCCTTTTTCCCATACACAGTGGCAAAAGGCGGAATGCCGGCAGACTGTTGTCCGCCCCAGAAGAGCCAGATGGTTGTGGCAGGCTCCTTGCCTTCGGCAATCCGTTGCTTGTTCACTGGATGGTTTCTCAGCACCTCCTCTGACCGTATCATGAGATCGTTGAGGGTGCGCGCGCCTTCTCCCCTGGGAATATGCTTGATAATAGGCTGGTTGGGGATGTCGTGCGGCGGCGTGCAGACTGCGGAAAGCAGGCCGGGCTTGTTGCGGATTACGCAGATGTGACGGTAGCTCACGCCGGGATAAAAGGTAACATCAACGGAACCCAGCTCTTTCTGCAGGGTGGTGATGATCTGATGCGATTCCCTGTCCGTTATATGGCCGCAGCTGTACGAGCGCATGGCGCCGTCCTTGACCGTGACCAGATTGCACCTGAAGGCTGTCTCACCCTCCTTAAGAGAAATACCCATGGCGCGCGCTTCAATAGGCCCCCTGCCGCTGTAATATTTTTTTGGGTCATATCCCATGACCGACATGCAGGCAACAGCGCTGCTCGGTTCCATGCCGTCCGGGACATTTGCGGAAAGGCCAAGCACACCTTTTTTTACAATGGCATCGAGTGCGGGGGTGCGGGCGAGTTCGAGCGTGGTCTTTTGATCGCGCGCAAGCAGGGGGTATCCTGAAGCGCCATCCATGATGAGTACAAGGTATTTCATACTACTTAATTAATTACTCAATGCTCTATGCGGTAGTTGGGCGCCTCTTTGGTGATGGTTACATCGTGCGGGTGGCTTTCCCTGATGCCCGCATTGGTGATGCGGATGAATTCCGCCTTTTTCATGGCCTTGATGTCCTTGGCCCCGCAATAGCCCATGGCCACCTTGAGACCGCCTACCAGCATATTGACCGAATCGGCCACTGGCCCTTTGAAGGGGACGCGGCCTTCAATGCCCTCGGGCACCATTTTGGATTCCTCAGCGGTTTCCTGAAAATAGCGGTCGCCGGACCCTTTTCGCATTGCGCCAAGGCTTCCCATGCCGCGGTAGCTTTTGTAGGTGCGGCCCTCAAAGAGAATGGTTTCACCCGGACTTTCGGCTGTACCGGCAAAAAGACTGCCTATCATGATTGCGTCCGCGCCAGCGGCAATGGCCTTGGCGCAGTCGCCTGAATAGCGAACCCCGCCATCGGCGATAATGGGCACACCGCATTTTTCCGCGGTTTCGCAGCAGTCGAGGATGGCCGAAAGCTGAGGAACGCCCACGCCCGCGACAATACGGGTTGTGCAGATTGAGCCTGCGCCAATGCCCACCTTGACCCCGTCCGCGCCCGCGTCAACCAGGGCCTGCAAAGCCCGTGCTGTCACAATGTTGCCGCCAATGACGTTGAGCAAGGCGTATTTTTTCTTTATTTTCGTGATGATGCCCAGGACTTTTAATGAATGGCCATGGGCAGTGTCGACCACGATGACATCGGCCCCGGCGCACACCAGCGCATCAACGCGCTCCAGGGTATCAGCGGCCGTGCCCACGGCCGCGCCTACCCTGAGGCTCCCTGCATTGTCCACGCAGGCAAAGGGGTGTTCTATTTTATTGAGGATGTCGCGTATGGTTACCAGACCGACGAGTTCCCGCTTTTTGTTGATAATGGGGAGCTTTTCGATCCGGTGCTTGTACAGGATTTCCCGGGCTTTTTCAAGGGTGATTCCCTCGGGACCTGTGATGAGCCGTTCCTGGGGCACCATGGCCGTACCGAGTTTAGTGTTGGGATTGTTGTGGAAGCGGAGGTCGCGATTGGTGAAAATACCCACCAGTTTTTTTCCTTCGCAAATAGGAAAACCAGACACTTTTTTCTCGCGCATGATTTTAAGCGCGTCGCCGACTTTGTGCTCAGGACTCAAGGTGACCGGGTTGGTGAGAATGCCGCTCTCGGTCCTTTTGACCGCCTCAACTTCGTACGCTTGCCGTTCAATAGACATGTTTTTATGGATGATACCCAGGCCCCCTTCGCGGGCAATGGCAATGGCCATGCCCGATTCCGTGACCGTGTCCATGGCGCTGGTGAGTAACGGGATGTTGAGTTTTATCTTGCGGGTGAGTACTGTCTGGACATTGGCGTCTTTGGGGAGAATGTCGGATTTTTGGGGTACTAGCAGCACGTCGTCGAAGGTTAGTCCTTCTTTTTCAATGCGAAGGGTCATACGGGTTCCTTTATTCAGATTTCCATACCAGTATGGCGCCGCATGATTCGCACTGCTGAAGGGAGTTGTTCCGGCGCACTTCAATATATTTTTGGGATGTAAGCGAACAGGCGCAGGCGCTGCAGATTTTACTCTTGTCTTCAACAACGCCGATATGCTTGCCGTTTTTACGGTTTTTCTGGAGCCGCTCGTAGACGCGGACGAAATTTCCTCCAATGCTTTTCATTTTCTCGTTCCGGTTGTTTTCTTCGACCGCCAATTCGGCGTCGAGGGCCGCGGTCTCAGCATTTAACTGTATAAGCATCTCCTTTTTTTGAGTCAGATCCTCGTTGTTGAGCCGGGATTCAAGTTCTTGTTTTTTGGGACCCAGTTTCTCGAGTTCGGCCATATTGGAGAGCATGCGGTCTTCGATGGCGTTGATTTTGTTCTTGTGGCCGGTGATTTCCGTATGGACGGCGTCGTATTCCGCATTGGTGGAAATGTGCATCAGTTTGTCTTCGCTTTTGCGAAGGAGGTCTTTTTCTTCCCTGGTCGTATCCTCGAGCTGCTTGTTTTCAGCCTCGAGCGCGGTTATACGGTCAGCGCATTCCTGCACCATGCCTGCCTCGCCGGCAATCTCCTTTTTCAGTTTCTCAACGGCAAGGGGTAATTCGCGTCTTTTCCGCATGAGTTCCAGTCTACGGACGTCTATGTCGCTGAGTTCGAGAATACCTTTGATGTCGTCTATCACTCACACCTCCTTTTTTAAAACCCAAAAACAAAAGGCGCACTCATTTCTGAGTGCGCCTTTTGTTTCTTTTTTTACCGGCGGATTTTTTGTGCGCTGTGAGCCCAATCCGCCTGTTTCCTGATGCCAGGTCCAGATTTCCGAGTGCTCCTTTTTTACCGGCACATGATCCTCTCTTCGGTAGGTGAAAGGAATAATATAATTTCTTGAAGGCCTGAAATTCAAAAAATGTATTTTATAAGTACCGAAGGGGCTTCATGGCCAATTCCACGACTATAGATATCAAACCAAAACGATCGGTCAGCGTCTTTCTCTGGGCCATGGCCCTGTTTGTGGCCATATCACGCTTTGTAACATGCAGTCCCTTTCTTCCCTCTGCCGAAAGCGTGAACTTCGCTTTTGCTCTCAGACACTTTGATCTTGCAGCCTATCAGCCGCCGCCTCCTGGAAACCCGGTCTATTTTTTCTTCACCTGGGTGTGCAGCGCAGCCGGACTGTCCGAGGTCATGGCCCTGGTGGCGCCGGGCATTCTTTCCAGCGCCCTTGCCGTGTTTCCACTCTATTATCTTGCGCGCCGCCTTTTCGGAATAGGTGCGGCCGCGGGGGCTGTTGTTCTTTACGCGGTAAACCCGGCAGTCTGGATGGCCGCGCTTAAACCCCTGCCGTATGCCCTGCTGCTTTTCCCCTTCTTTTTTAGCCTCAGGATGGTGCTCCGCAACCTGCTTTTGCCAACCTATCTCAGGAAGCAGACGCGTTTTCTGGGACTCTACGCGGGCGCCATCTGCATGGGCCTGATGCTGGGCATTGCGGCGCACACGGCCATATTTTTTATCTCCCTGTTCTGCGTTTCGATCTATGGCCTGGTGAAACTGAAGCGTTCCAAGATACTTTTTGAAATGGCAAACGGGATCATTGCGGGCATCGGGATCTGGGCAATACCATATCTGGTCAATGTTTCAGTCGCGGACCTTCTGGGTCATGTCACTGGTCTGGTTTCCAGCCCCTATGTTGCCCGTATTTCCACGGCCGAAGCGGGCATTGGCCAGCGGGCATGGTTTGTGGTCTGGAACCTCTGTACAAACGGTTTTGCCGGAATGGGACTGCGCCACAAGGCGTTCTACGCCCTTCCTCTGGCCGTTCTGGCCGCGGGACTGGGTTGGTATCTTGTCCGGTTCAGGCTGCGTTTGAAATATTTTTATTTACCGGTTTTTTTTGTACCCTATCTTGCCTGGGTCTTTTTCTTTGGCAATCTTTTTGCCACAACAGGAGCGCTCTTGCTGGTGCCGGGCTGTATTGTCCTGATTTCAGCTGGACTCGACATGATGCACCGGCCGCGAGTATATCGGATCGCGATCGCCCTTCTTGCGTGCTGGTGCGCCGCGGTTTCGATCACGCGCGTGCGTGAATACAAACGGAGCGTCTCGCCCTCGCTGGCTGTGTGCAGGGCAGTAGTCGTGCATCCAGACGACCGCTTTTGTTTTTTCGGAGGCGCTTCCTTCAGACTGTTCCAGTACTATTTTCCCGACTGCAAGGGCTATGGCATTGCAGCCGCGGATGAATTGACAAAGCCCCTGTATAGAAGGTTGGTGAAAAACCGGACCGTGTATATAACCTCGGAAATTCCCGGCGTGGCAGGTGACGCGCGCTTTGAGAAAGTCGCCGGGTTTTCCGGAAACAGCTATTTGTACGGTGCCACGAACGCTATTGATCTCTATCGGATGCGTGCGGACAGCGCCGTGGCCCCTTGATCAGCGCAAGACAGCGAGTTGTTTTTTGTATATGGCCCGTATCTGCAGGAAGATGTTTTTGTACGCCGCGCTTTGGTAGTCCCTGTAGGTCCAGGGAAAATCGACATACCCCCCCCGTTCATAGTAGAGCGTCACCTCGGCGAAGATGCCCTGCCCCAGGTATATCCTGAAGAAGTTGTCTTTTGTTGAAGCCAGGAAGAGCTGGCCCAGGGTCAGGTACCCGGGGTCGAGGTTTACCGTGCGGTTGCCCTGGACCGCACATTGCAGCTCAATGGCGCACGTTGCGTGTTTTATCCCGGGAAGCGTTGTACGGTCAACCAGCCGCTCAAACGACACAAAATGCCTGGTAAGTCCTGCGCCCATCTCCTCGTTGTAGTAATCCGTGAACGCATTGAAATCCATGCCTTCGCTCGCAAAGTCTACGGGGCCGTAGAGAGCGGCCAGTTTTTCCAAAACAGCGCCAAGGACCTGCTGCTTCGATAGGATGACGCCGCACACCAGTTTCGCGAGCTGCATTTCTGCGAAACGCTTCATGCCTGCAAAATACATATATTTCCAAGGAGAAATCGATTGTCACTCTTACGGGGAGTTTGTTATTTTTCACAGCACAATGGTTCGCCTGCTTCTCATCTGTTTTTACATTGCCGCCTGCGGGGCTGATCTGCCGTATCTGAAGAAACGGACATACACCTATTCGATATATGTTGCCGGAGAGCAATGCGGGTTCTCACGGTTCAGGATCGCTGACACGGTGGCGGCAAAGCGGACTGCTCTTGCTGTCACGGAAACGGTCTATGTAAAGAACGCAAGCATGGAAGTCTCGTCCCGTACAACAGTGGTCTACTCCCTTTCCGGCGCACCACTGTATTATTCAGGGAAATCCCGCTTCACTGTTGCCGCTGACAGCGCAATGAATGGGTTCTATCAGGTATCCATTGCGTTCATCGACAGCGGCGCGAATGTCGAGGTCCTCAAGGACGGAAAGCCATTTCGGAAGATGGGCGTGCCTCTGCAGCATGGCCCTTTCCATGTCATCGAAGGAAATCACCTTGGGCAGTTTGCCCTGGCTGTTTTTTTCACGAACGACTTGCTTGTCTCTTCCGTGGAGCGGCAGGTGTTCCATGTGGGTTCGTATAAAACCATTTCCCTTGAACTGCGCATGGTCAGATACGCGGAACTCAAGACAAATACCCGGCTTGTACCCTGCAGGCGCGTGGATTATTTTCTTGGCGGAAAAGAGGCCGGGACACTTTGGATATCAGAGGCCGGTATGCTGCTGCGCGACGAGGAGCGCAATGGCGGTGTGGTCATAGACCTGGAGGACTGAAAGAAAATGAAAACAACAGATTTGATAAAACAGATGGTGCGGATTCCAAGCGTTTCGAGCGATAAAAATCGCGTTAACGAGTGCGCAGCGTTTATCACCCGGTACCTGAGAAAGAAGCGATTGCATGTGGCCATGGAACGCACCAATGGGTATACGGTCGTTTTTGCCTCAAATACCGGTTCGCGCCAGTGTGATATTCTCTTCAACGCCCACATCGATGTGGTTCCGGGGGAGCGGACACAGTTCGCAGTGCGCGAAACCCGGGGGAAACTGACAGGCAGGGGCGTGCTCGATTGCAAGGGCCATGTTGCTGTGGTCATGAATCTCCTTGCCCGGGCGCGGGCCTCAGTTTCCGTAGGCGCCATTTTTACCTGCGACGAAGAGATTGGCGGACTCACCACAAAATATATGGTGGGCAAGGGATATGGCGGTAAACTGGTCATTGTGTTGGACGGTAATATGGACCGGGTGACCATTGCGCAAAAAGGAATTCTCTCACTCAAGCTTATTGCCCGGGGTATGGCTTGCCATTCCTCGGCGCCTTGGCGTGGACAGAACGCCATAGACAATCTCATCACCGGCTATCTGAAGGTGAAGAAACTGTTTCCAATGGTTAACGAAAAGAGGTCCTGGCGCAATACGCTGGCCGCCACTATTGTTTCCGGCGGTTCTGTGGCAAACCAGGTCCCTGACAGGGCTGAAATGGTCCTGAATGCGCGGTTTACGGAGAAGACGCGACCCCAGGAACTGCTGCGGAAAATACGCGCGGTGTCTGGACTGCGGGTCCAGCGCATTATGGTGTCGCCATTTTTCTATGTCCAAGAGAACAACCCCCTTGTCCGCCATTTCTTATCGAGTATGAAACAGCGGCTCAATCCTGGCATCCGCATTGGCCGCATGAATGGAGCGACCGATGCGCGCCACTTTTCCGGAGCTGCCAAGGCCATTGTCATTACAGGGCTCAAGGGCGGCGGCGCCCATTCAGACCACGAATGGCTCCTCATTCGTTCCGTGGACCGGCTTGAAAATGCATTGTATGAATTTATTACCTCTGACTGGAACAACCGGCCCTAGGAAGGTCCTGTTCATCCATCGCGGGGCATTGGGCGATTTTGTCCTGGCCTTTCCCCTGCTTGAATCCCTGAAACAGGTGGGTTGTTCTATAACCATATGTTCGCACGAAAGTCACGGTGAACTTGCGCGTGCGCTAGGGCTTTGTGAAACGTGGTTTGGCTGCGAAACGGGCAAGGGAAGCAGCATGCTTTTGGGTAATAGTGAATCGCTGGCGCTCTGTCTCAAGGGGGTTGATTGTATCATTGCGGCAGTGGCTGACCCTGGCAATTCGTTCAGGCTTTTTCTTAAAAGCCATGCTGCGGTTCCCAGCTTTGTTTTTTTTCCCAGACCCGGTGGGTCTGACCGCATACACGCGGCTGACTATTTTTTCCTCCAATTGGAAAAACTAAATCTTGCGGTCCCCGGATTCAGGGACCTCTGGCAGGGAGGGGAGAAAATAGTGATCCATCCAGGAAGCGGCAGTAAAAAAAAGAACTGGGCTTTGAACAATTTTATCGGTCTCTATGAAAAACTTGGTTCGGAAAAGTGCCTCTATTTACTGGGTCCGGTTGAGATAGAACAGGGGATGAACCCAGCCGGTGCAACAGTAAAGCCGCAATCTCTCACGGATTTGGCGGATGTTCTCATACATTCGCGCGGTCTTGTTTCAAACGATTCGGGCGTGGCCCACCTTGCAGGATATCTGGGGGTTCCGGTCATGGCGATTTTTCAGGCAACGGATCCGGCTGTCTGGGCTCCGCGGGGAAAGAGGGTAACAGTGGTTGACCTCACCCCCGAGAGAATTTAATGTTGCATATTTTTCCGTACCACAAGGTTCAAACCAGCTGTACGGACAAGTACATCGAGCTATTGATGGTTCAGACCATGTTTTTGTAATCCATTGGTTTAAAATGATATGCTTCTTTGGTTCTGATTTTGCATTCCACCGAAAGTGAGAAGAGAATAGAGAAATAAAAAGAGGAGGATCCAGATGAAAGTTTCAAAGTCGCTGATCTCAGTTACCTGCAGCCTTGCCTGTCTTGCGCTTCTTGTTGGCTGCAATAAAAACCCCACAAACGACAACTGGGCCGATGCGCTTGACGGCAGCGCTTCTCTCATGGCCACTGAACTGGGGAGTATGAACGCGGCCGCTTTCGAGACGGTGGATGCTGCTGGTTTTGCAAAATCATTCGTTACTGCTGAAACAGTCAGCATCGATATTATTATAAATCGCCATTGGGACGCACAGAACGGGGCTCTGGTGCGCACTGCCACAGCCTCCAACAGCTATGGCGGATCGCGTACCCGTTGCGATACGATCTCTTTCTATGCGAACGGAAACAGGATCATGGATTCGGCTTCCGTGTCATTCGCAACCATAGATTCTATCTATCATGTCCGTCACGTAATCCGTGTCCGGGCAAATGGTGTTGAGGACGAGATCAATGCGGCAATGGGCGTTTCTATTATCAGGAATGGCGGCGACACGCTCGCCATCCGCAACGGGCTGGTCCAGGGATCGTGGGACGGCACTGCCATTGGCGGCGCCATCCGCAACCGTACCCGAGAAGTAAATAATCTCACCTGGAGGCGTGAAGGCGGCCGCTGGGGCGTGTTCCCTGAATTGGGTACTATTGACATAGACCGGCCCCTGCGTACCATTCACATCGAGTTTTCCGCAAGCGGCGATACACATACCGCCACCGCAACGGTCACGCGCAAACGCGATGATGAGACGAAGACCATTATCGTGAATCTGACAACAGGACAAGAGAGCGAAGGATAATGTAGCCGGGCAAAGAATACAAAGGCCCCTGGTGCGGTGTGCGCCAGGGGCCTCGTGTTTTTTGCAGAGAGTTTTTTTAGAATTTAATCACAGTCTCAATGTTCAACCGCTTGGTGAGCGTCAGGTCATAGGGATCTGCCGTTGTTTCGTCCAGAACATAGGTATACTGGTTGTCCCAGTAGAGCACAATAGACGCGGCGATCTGGAATCCGATCTTGTATCCCATGAGCACATAGGGCGTGGGTTCAAAAAAGCTGTCGTAGATGGGATCACCGCTGGTTGTGGCGTCGATTACCCAGGTACCTATGTTTTTCTTATAATAATAGGCTGCCACGTCCTCAACCTTCACCTTACGCAGGACAGTCCTGATGGTTTCGCCCACGGAGGCTGTGCCGTTTATGCTCTGATCGCTTGAGGGCAGACCCATAGACGTGCTATGGTTGTCTGTGATGGTCATATACTGGTATCCGGCGCCGACATCAATAATGTTGGCAATATTGAGACCCGCGTGGGCAAAAACACCGTTCATTGAAGTGCTGTCGCGGCTGAGGAGCGAAATCTCCTTTGCCATCAGAGTCGAATCATTGATCTGCCTCATGCGGTCAAGTTCGTAGGTCTGGTCAAAATATTCACCCTGGAACATGTCGACAAAGTGGCGGTATTCCACATTGATTTTCAGGGGTCCAATGCCCATGCCAACACCGGGAAATGCCAGGCCCCAGCCGTGGACTTTGATTGGATCGTACTGGGTTGAGTCATCGACCGTTGTGGCCCACTGGCCATAGGCGATGAGTGAAAGGAATTTCTTGTTGATTATAGGAAGCCCTATATCAGCGCCTATAATTGAGAAGGGGTCGGTTCCTTCGGTGTATTGCCTCAACTGGTCGACTTTGTTCTGGTTTTTCGCCTGATCGTCGGCGATGAAAGTGCGCACTGCCTGTGCCAGGGCCGGATTGCTCATTGTATCACGGTCCGAGTAATCTGGCTTGACAATAGCCCAATCCTTATCAACAGGCTCTTTGTCCAACAGATCTGGTACCTTGTCGTCGTCGCGGTCGCGGAGAGAAGCGCGCTGGTTTAGATCGGTTACGTAGGATGCGCCAACGGTCAGGTTGCTGATAATGGGCATGCCAAGAAAAGAGATGGGTTTTACCGAGAGCCGTGTTCCCACCAGGGCGCCCTTGTTCTGGAAATCCTGAAAATTGTTAACAACCGCCTGCACACCAATGCCAAGGGCTGAAATGTCGTTCAGTTCAAAATGAAGCCCCATTTTCCTGATTTCAGGATACTGGAGTGAATTTGCATACCCGGACATTATCATGCCATACCCCAGGCTAACACCATCCAACGAGCCAACCTTGATGTAGAGTTTTTCGCCCGGATGACCGAACCTGAGGTAATAGATTTTTCTTTGGAGAGAATTGAAGGTTTGAGTCGCATTGTCGAATTCCCAACCTGTTTTATCGAGTTCGCCCTTGTCGTTCAGAAAGAGTTCGATGTCGAGACAGATGCCGAATTTCCATATGGGAATATCGGGCCGCAACGATATGCGCGTCCACTGCTGGTCGCCCATGGTGACCGAGCCCACGGAAAGGCCCCACGAGATCCCGCCTTTTTTTCCCGCAGGCTTGGGTTCTTCTTTCTTTTCCTCTTCTTTTCCTTGGGCTGCTTCGTCTCCCTTGCCAGCGGCTGTCTGGTCTGCGGCGCCTGCTTCGGGTGCTGCTTCAATAGGCTGCTCTAGTGGGCTGCCAGCCGCTGCCATAGATGCAGATGCTCCGCCCTCTCCTTCGCCTGGAGCTGCGGCGTCTGTGGCAGGAGCCTCTGGTTCAGCGGCCTGCGCGATTGGTTCCGAATATGCCTGGAACTGGGTTGCTCCCCATTCTTCCAGACGCTTGAGCGCGTCGGGTGAGAGTGCCGCCGGAGGGGTGGGTGCGGCATTGGCAAGTACCTTGGAAATCTCACCTGCTTTGACAAATATCTCTTCGCCCAGGGTGCCTTTGACCGCTATTTTGCCTTGTACCACGGCAAAAGAGGCTGCCGAACCTTCCTTGCATCCTACAGCAAAAGCAGTGCCGCGGATTGCGGCCGTTGCAGTGGGCGTATTGATGGTAAAGGCGTCTGCTCCAAGAAGCACGCTTTTGATAATAAAAAAGACGCTGCCGTTTTTCTGGGTCACGCTCTTTTTTCCCAGCAGTGCATCCAGTTCAAGAGTGGTCTCTTCCTTCAGCTTGAAAGTGATTCCGCCGTCAGAAGTTTTGAGTTCAGCTTCCGAGCCAACGGCTGTGCGCACAATGTCCTTTTCACTGAGCTTCATGTTTATTTTTATAGCTTCCCATTGTTCGCTGCCTGCCTTTTTAACTTCAACAGTACCGTTCATAAACGATACGATGAGGTCGTTGGCCGGTTGCTGGGCCGTTTCAGGTGTTGGTTGCTGCGCGAAAGACCAGGTGCATAAAAGGGCGATTACATAGATAGTACGGAACATGCTTCCTCCTTCAATAATTGGGTGTGGAATAAAGATACTTTCAGAGGGCGGCGATGTCAATGGCTGGGCGTTGATCACACCCTTTGAGAACTCCATAGAAGGGTGAGATCAGGGTATTTAAGATATGTTTTATATGCCGTCGGGTATCGGCGAACAAACGATATATGTCAAGTGGTCTCAAAACAGACCAAAAAGATTTTTTAATCTTGCCAAGGGGGGGGGGTGAGTATTTATTTATAAAAAAGTCAACAAAGACGTTTGCATGGCAGTGGTCTTAGGTCCATGGGGTCCCTGTCATGTTACGTGGAAACATTATGCTGTCCGGGCCGGGAAAGAGCATGGGAAACTCTTTTTGAGGCCGGAGTGCGTTAAAAAATCTGGGAGAAAACCATGGACCAGGATGTTATCACAGTCATATTCTGTCTTCCGGGAAGCTTGTTTTCCAACAGGTTTCTTGAGAGTTGGTCAGAGCTTCTTTTTTTTGTCTCAGAAATAAAATCCGTCCAATTATCAGCTGCAAACAGTCGTGCAATATCTACTATGTACGCAATTGGTTTTGTGATCTTTGTTCAGTCTGTCCTAACGACTTTATCAACCCATAAAAACCAAAAAAAGGAGGGCCATGAAGACATATTAACCGAATTTGTGTTATTTGATGGTAGAAGCGAAACGATTGCATATTAAACAATTATTTTAAGAAAGGGATTTATTATGGCAGCGACACTTCCTCTAACTGGAAATGGAGATATTACACAGAATAGCACAACGCCGGCAAATGGGACTTACAAGCTTTCAAATGCGACAGCCGGAAACAATGGTAATTTATTGACCATAGAGGGCTCTAATGGTAATGGGACCGATAGAAATGGAGGAAATATCCTGATAAGGCCTGGTGTACGAACAGGCAGCGGAACAGACGGCCTTCTTGAGGTGGACGGCAACATCAAACTTACAGATCCGGCCAATGATCGCGTGTGGGCCACGGAGAAAACATTTAACGTGCTGGATTATGGGGCTGATGGGTCGTGCACAAATAATTCAAGAATGCAAATACAGGATGCGATAAACGATGCGGCCAATAGAGGAGGCGGCGTGGTGTTTATTCCATCCGGAACATACAGGATCGAGAGCGTGACGGGAACGGTAACAACCACAAGCACCACTCAGCTCATTGATGCAAGTGGGAATTTTTCAGCAAATAATATCAAAGTCGGTGACGTTGTTATCAATTACACGCGGGGATGCGCAGCTGTTGTTGACAGTATTGTGTCGACAACGACACTGGCTCTTCGGCAGATTGATTCTACAAATCGCATTATTGGTAACCTTGGCAATAACCAATTCACGCAAAACGATAAATATTGCATTGCTGGTCTTGTAATTAAGCGTAATGTCCACCTGAAAGGACAGGAGGGCAGCCATTGGAAGGCTAATTTGAAAGCATATGGCGTCAGTTCTTTTACCGTGATCACGGCAGACCCGTCCGATACTTGTGGAATAGGATATCTTCCGTTTAAGATATCGGATCTGACCATAACACGGGATGATACTGTGGGTCAATGGAATACCGCATGGATGATGAAGGGATTCGGGGATGGCACGACTTATATCGATATCACCAAGACTGGGTCAATGGTGCAATACGCATACAATTCGGGAACCGTCCCAAATTTTGCCACAAATGGCATGAAATCTGGAGATATCGTTGTCATCAACGTTTCAACTTTTAACGATATGAATAATGGCACCTTTATTGTATCAAATGTAACAGATGCGTATTTTGAGGTGGTGAACAGTGATGGGGTTGATCAGGCCACGCGGGTCTTGAGCAGTGCTTCGGACATTCAAAGCGCATGCAGAGACTACGATCACGCTATAAACGCATTTAATTATCGAATCTGGAGTTGGGGTATTGCCAGTCCGTGCAATTTTGCTACAATAGAACGTGTTTTAATTTGCGGTTCAATAAATCCCTACGCCTTCACGACCGGCATACGTTTAGCCTGCTGGTTTGATGCCAGTATCGTTGATTGTATGGTGAGCTATTGCAGGACCGGCATCGATATTTCAATGCCGGGCAGCCAATCTAATTCTGTGAATATACTGAATTGCCAGGTGTTTGATAATCTTACCGGTATTCGGTTGGCCGGAATGAACAATAAGGTCATCGGCGGCCAAATTATGTCTGACATCCGGGTAAATACAACATTTATATCCGTGGACAAGGATGCCTATGCAAGTCTTCCACCTACACACACGAATTACATTTGCGGAGTTTCATTTGAAGGGGCAGCGACGGATATTATAGGCATTCATCTCAAACCAGGCTCAGAGGCAACAACAGTTACCGGATGCTGGTTTAATCTTGCAGGGCCCGGAATCAGACCTGCGCCAGGAAAGATAGAGATAAAAGACAATTCCAATGGACGGAACAATATTCTAGCCAATTATTATTGGGGAAGTTATTGTGGCGACAGTAATGGCTGGGCAAATGCTGATTGGAAGGCGGCAAGCAATCTCATGATAACCGGAGAAGGAGCCAGGAATAACTTGGCCAGCGTGGACAATGCGGGTTCGAGTACAACCGTACGTTCCAAATGGCTGGCCGGGACAGGAAACGTGAATCCGTCAAAATTAATCTCAAACGGTGCAAACAGCAACAATCTTCTCATATCAGGAGGAACAAGTGATTTTGCTAAGGTTTGGCCCGGCTGGCAAATATGGGTCAATAATAATGTCTATAATGTTGTTCAAAAAATCAGCGACAGTAGTGTCATTATTGATCAGCAAGTGACCATTGCGCCGGCGCAAGCATGGAAGTTCCGACCCAATAAAAGCGCTGGATACAGATATGTCGTTGCCGGAGGCTCCACGGCCTTTGCCGCGCTCGATTATGGGCACAGAGTGCATTTTGTCACACTCAATTATGATGCAACTGTATTATATAAGATAAATGCTTCACATATAATCATAACCGATACGGCTTCGATGCTTGGTACGAACGACACTTTCCAGTTTAAAGTCCCCATTTTTAAGAATATTCCTTTGCTTAGTCAGATTACCATCAACACAGAACCCGTAACGACAAGATATCTGACGGCAATTACTGATGACTTCACGGCAACCATGGATGGGGATAATGTGGATCTGAGTACCGGGTATTCATATTCCATAACGCGTAACGATGCAAAACTGGAATTGAACGGTGGCGCTAGCACAAAGATGTTTATCCGGGCTAACATGGACAAAAACCGTCCCGGCTTGCTGTTCAATCGTTGGACTGGAAGCGGAGACACCTACAACAATGCAAGGATTGGGCAGGATGATGCGAGGTCGCAAGGCACGTTTGACCTGGTGTTTGAGACCGGAACAGATGCAGGAGGCAATAAAGACAATGTTGAGGAAGTGGTGAGAATCACTACCACAAAGAGGGTCGGCATAGGCACCACTTCTCCCGGCGACACTCTTGATGTGAATGGGGACATTCGGGTCCGTGGCGCTGATATCAAGGATGCCGGGGGTACTGCAAGGATCACGTTAACAGACAATGGCCGGTTAGATCTTAAGGAAGACGGTGGTGCTGTAGTGTTGAGTGTTAGCACGGCGGGCAACGTAGGAATTGCGACCACGGCCCCTGTGTCAAAACTGGAGGTTGCGGGATCATTGGGGGTTAAGGTAGTAACGAAAACCTCCGCCTACACAGCGGCTGACGAGGCAGTTATTCTTGCTAATGCTTCGGGTGGCGCTTTTACTATCACTCTGCCTCAAGCCTCTACTGTCCCTGGCCGGGTGTATACTGTTAAAAAAATTGACAATTCCTACAACGTGACAATCCAAGGGTATGGTGGAACTGAATATATTGACGGAGCCACTACCCTTGTTCTATCAAGCCAATGGGTTTCCAAGATGATTGTTTCAAATGGCACCCAATGGTATGTAATTGCTGATCGCTAAACTGCATAGATGATGTAATAATATGGATGGGCAGGCGTTGCTACCAACCTGCCCGTCTTCAAATTACCTCTAGCATAATTTAAAATACTGGAATAAGTTTTATGATTTTATCCGAACCATAGCCGGCAATATAGATGGAACCATCATCAGATATTGCCATTGAAGTAGATTCCTGACCATACGGATATTTGTATTCGGCAATCAAGCCGTATTGAGAATTATAAGCTCTAAGCGCAGTACCGATCAGGCGGCTTCCATAAATTACATATAGTGTTTGATTCTGATTGCTAAAAGCTACATTATCAGTCCAGTCTGGGAAATCGATAGTATGGTCAACATTCCCCAAGCTATCAGAAATTTGGACACGTGAATTTTGTTCGTCGCTCACAAATATTTGATATAAGTCACTTATCGCGATACTATTCGGACTTAAATATTTTCCTATAGACGAACCGCTTCCGCCCCAATTTCGTATATACTGACCGTTGAGATCCAACACGACAATACTGTCACCAAGCGTTAGAGCAAAAATGTTTCCACCCCGTATATCCAACTTGAAAATCTGGTTATCTAGGATTAAAGTGTCTATTGCGTTGCACAATGAGTCTATTCTAACAAGAGTCCTATAATTTAAGGCCGCAGAAACCCCGTGCATCATCAGAACATAAGCGATACTGGAGCTATCTAGGGCAATCGTAACGGGGTAACTCAATGTGTCCAAGAAATTAAATTGACGTTTTAACCCCATATTTTTATCAAATATCTGTAACCTGTTGTTTTGACCCTCAGTGATGTATATGTCGCCGTTTCGTGCTATAGCAATATCGGTTACAGCGTGAAAACCGCTACCACCAGTCCCATATCCTGTAAAAATCGAATCAACAATAAAGAATGTTGCGATTTTAACAGAATCCCCTGCCGTCTTCACGCCCACCTCATCGGCGAGGTTTACGGAAGCTACCCGGTAGATATATGTCTCGTCCTGAACCCCTGTGGAATCCACGTAAAACGTGTCTGTAATGGCCTGTACGTTGAGTTTGACATCGTTTGAGTCAATATGCTGTCTGTAGACATTATAGCCTTTCACACGGGCTAAATCGCCCTGGTTCCAGGAAAGGGTCACAATCTGCTTGAGTGTGTCGTAACTTATGATAAGCCCTGTTACCTTGGGAATCTTCAAGGGCATTTCAATGGAATCCACCAGCAGAATGTCCTGCCCAGAAGACACCGTAAGGATCGTATCCAGATTGTTGTAATTATCCAGCGTGGAGAAAAACTTGATGTGATACGTCCCCCCAGCCATGTCAGTAAGCGCAAAATCCTTTGCCGCTCCCACGAATGTGAATCTGTTCGACCCCATAACGATCGGAATAACCTTTGTAGCATCATCTCCTGGCTGCAGCTTTATGAATCCCCGCAGGGTCCCAGGCAGGGCAAGGGTGTCGGTGGGCACTTCTGTTGTGTCGCCGTCAAACACCACGGAATCCAGATAACCCAGGCTGTCATCAACGCCCTCGGCAAAGACATTGTAGGTGTCCGCGGGCAGATCGTCTGTGCCATACCAGCCCGTACTATCTGTGTAGACGGAATCAGCGATGGCAAACCGCTTCCCAATGGCATAAGGGTTGTGGTCAACAGTTACAAAGCGGACTTTAGCGTGTTTGGCAGGCGTGCCGTCTGAGTTGTAGATATACCCTGATGTCAGCGCGTTTCCCTGGCTGCTGCCGCCGCCCGCAACATCAGTTGGGCCTGAACTGCAGGAGAGAAAAAGCGTGGTTGGGAGGAGAAGAAGGGTGAGGAGAAGTAAGAGTTTCATGTGGGCCTCTGTTGTTGCCACGGCCCTTCGACTACGCTCAGGGGCCGTGGCTTTTGGAAATATTATTTTAACCTTTTATATTATCAATCTTACATTTTTTAGAACCAGGAAAGAACTGAACATTCACAATATATGCCTGGTTGGATTCCTTGTCATCCACCGCAATTTCCATAAGCCGCTGCTTGAATTTCTGTATCTCGCGTTTTACCAGGCCAAACCCCTTGTCCGAAATCCCAATGACCAGGCTTGACACATCCCGCTGGTTGGGCAGGTAGTCTTCAATGGCTTCGCACCCCAGTTCCGCATACTGGCCGTTCATTTTCCGCACAGCCGGTGAAACAACCTCAGGATCTGTGGTAATAACCGGGTCTCTTTGAATATAGGTGCCGTTTTTTGTGCGCTTGATGAATCCCAGCGAAACAAGCAGCGCCACGCTCTCTTTGGCCTGGGTGGTTGTGATAAAAGGCCTGACACAACTCGCAAGGGCTGTAAAATCGTCTTTCCACTTGCCAGTGCACGCCAATTCGCGCATAATGGGATTGTACCAGTTGGAGTAATACGCGAAAAGATCTGCTGGAACAATTACCGGTTTTACCCGGGGAATGGCGCCGCGAAGCAATGCCAGAAATTCGGCCCGCGCCTTGTGGGTTTTTGCCTGGTTGAAGTTGACCAGGGCCGTAAAATATTTCTTTTCAGCGTCGTCCGTGAGGCAAAGGCCCCGTATAAAGGCCGGAATGGTTGACAAGGAAAGATTGCGTCTGCCATGTATGACCTCAAGGACAAGCGAGTGTGTCTTGAGCCCCGCGATTTTGACAAAGGTCCGGTATGAATACAGTGTATTGTTTTTTTTCTCGTTTTCGTAGAAATCACGGATATACTGGCGGTAGTCCATGTAGTGGAAGAGGTGCTTCATACTCAGTAATATAAGCGTCTATGGGCGGGAAATCAACGGATGAAAGATCTTTTTGGACTCATTTGAGACCAGGGTCTGGCAACGGGGGAGTTCGTTCAGAGACTGAGTCGCGGATCAGACAGCAACGGCGATATATTCGGCAAATGAAGAAGACGGGGGAATTGGCAAATGGTCTTCCTTCAAACCCTCAACATGCATCCGGATTGCCTCATACATGTTTTGTTCTGTTTCGCCCTGCGTATCGCCGGTTGCGATACACCCTGGCAGATCAGGCGAATACGCGGAGAAATTGTTGCCAATTTTTTCGATTACAACCAGAAAACGGTTAACTTCTCGCACTTTTTTCAGCATAATTAAAATATAAATTTAAAATGTATGATTTGCTACAAACCAGGAACCAGGCCTGCGGTTGCCGCCAGAATAAGCAGAAAGGGCGCGTAAAAGGTGAAGTCGAGTACCAGACTGAACACTGCCCAGCCCGCAAGCTTGTTCTTTATGAACAGGTGATAGACCAGTAAAAGATACGCAGGGCATACCAGAAGCAGAAGGCTGTTTGCGGGAATGAGGCTGGTGAAAAAGCCTGCGATGGGAACCAATGCGCACAGAACAAGGAGGGGATAGGGAAAAAGAAGCGATAGTTTTTTACCCAATACAATAGGCAGGGTTTCTCGGCCTACTATGTTGTCGCGCTGAATGTCGTACAAATCGCGGAATATGGTCCGGATAAAAACCAAAATGAAAATAAAAAGAAAGGCCACTATCTCGCCGGAAGAAGGCAATGAAGTGAACAGGCTGACGCCCGCATTGGGCAGCACTGCGCAGATTACCGCCCATGCCATGGCAATGCCGATGTCTTTTGACAGCGTAATGTCTTTCAGGCGCCTGTTGCGGAGAAAGGGCAGGTTGTTTTTCGGCAGCAGTTTCATGTGGTACAATATGCCGGCAAAACTGGCCACCAGAAGCAGGATGAATTCGCTCAATCCCGACTGGTAGGCAAGCGCAATGGACAGCAAACCCGTGAGCATGCAGAGCAGAATGGAAATTTTACGGTGACGGTAGATATAATCTGTCTTGAATATCTCCTGGTACTGGTTTTCCGTGATATTGGTCAGATGGTTCAGAATGTACATTGAATTGATGTAGAGCCAGGCAATGGCCATGTGCAGGTAATTCGCGGACATGCCCTGGATGTACGATGCGGTCCACGCGGCAAGCGCCGCGCCAAAGGCAAGGTAGATATTGAAACTCACGGCTATTTTTACCGACTCGATGAATATCCTCTGGTACAGGGGTCGCTGATGGTCCGCGATTTCACTCAGCCGTTCGTAAACCCGGTTAAGCAGCCATGACGGAGTGGAGGCGCCGGACGCTATGGCCACACTCCTGGTTCCCGTGAAATCAGCAGGATTCAGCTCCGCCTCGGTCTCGATGTGGAACACATGCGTACATGAGGCGCGCGCAAGGTCGGCAAGCCGTGTTGAATTGGCGCTGTTTTTCCCGCCCACAACCACGACCGCGTCAGAGCTTTTTGACAGTGCAACCACCTCGGCTTGGCGCTGGTCAGTGGCGCGGCAGATGGTGTCGAAGATTGCCGCGTCCGCATATTGCGCACGGATGCGTTCCTTGATCCGTTCGTATTCACTGAGATTCTGTGTTGTCTGTGCGACCAGGCAGACCTTGCCGAGGCCAGGCAGTTTTCCAATCTGGTCCGGCGTCTGGATCAGGTATCCCTTGCCCTTTGCGCAACCAAGCAGGCCCACCACCTCGGCGTGGCCTTTGTCGCCGAAAATGACAATGGCGTATCCCTTGGCGTAATACTGTCCGATGATTTTGTGGATACGTTTTACATGGGGGCATGTGGCGTCAACGATGCGCACAGGCCGGGCCTCCATCTGGCCGCGGATGTCCGGAGGTACGCCATGAGTCCTGATGACAACCGTGGATGCGGTTACTTCGGCCGGTGTTTTCACTGTGGTGACGTTTTTTTTCCGGAGCAGCTCCATGGTCTGGGGATTGTGGATAAGGGGGCCCAGGGTCTCAATGGGTTCATCTGATTCGTGCGCGTGTTTGAGAATGGTGTTCATGGCCATACGCACGCCCATGCAGAAACCCGATGCCTGCGCAATGGTTATCCTCATGGCAGCAGTCCCTTCAATTCGGAAATAATGACTTTCAGAATAGCCGGGTTGTATCCCG
Source organism: Candidatus Raymondbacteria bacterium RIFOXYA2_FULL_49_16 (assembly GCA_001789205.1). Taxonomy (GTDB): domain Bacteria; phylum Fibrobacterota; class OXYB2-FULL-49-7; order OXYB2-FULL-49-7; family XYB2-FULL-49-35; genus XYB2-FULL-49-35. The sequence continues at coordinate 51,035 of MFYT01000073.1, forward strand.
CGATCTTAAAGGTATTATTCACCAGGAATGAAACGGTAGGCTCTGTATTAAACACGGAATCTGAAAGGGCGACGGCCGCGGAAAAGAGCGTCTCTCCCTCCTTGCTGTGGGAACAGGCCCTGATTCTTACGGTATCGATATCGAGCTGGTGCGCGCACGCGTGCCATTCATCCGCGGGTTCTGGCGTCCTGGTTTCAAACCGCTGCTGCACATCAAATCCGCGGCACAGTGCGTAGTCATAGGCTTTTCGCTTGGGATAGAGGGCAAAGACACACAACTGACGGCTGCTTTCGCGGATTTCACCCGGTCCATTGAGACTCTGGAAAGCGTTGGTCCATTCTCCTTCCCGGGTTTTTTTTTGCGCGCGGTACGCATAGGGATGCAAGACTACGAGTGTCGCGGGAAGAGAATCAAAGATTACGGTTTCGAATGAACGCAGCATTTCAACAAAAGGAGGATCCTGGAAAGAACCCATGATCTCGAGGCGGCCGGGCATGCGTATTCTGCTGAGCAAGTGGTATGATTTCACGACACTCTGGTTGATGCGGAGCTTGTTGCCAGCGGGGGTAAACGTAGCGCTGATTTCCGCGAACCGGGGATCGGCCGTTACAGCGCTATCAAACAGAAAGGCCGGATATGCGGCAAGACCGTAGTGCGCAATGGTCTCTTTGCCGCGGGTGGCGTTGATATCGATAAAATCGAAACGCGCCTCGGGAAAACGGCGCCGTATTTCCATAATAATGTTCCCGGTATGGCAAGTGGGGCACGATTCGTCGTTGACCACGGTCACGGTAAAGGAGCGGGCTTTGGTAAAGACGCACCGCGCCTTTTTTGTCATGGGATCGCGGCACACGCCGCTTTTACCCGCTTGCCTGCAGTCAGTGTCGTATCCGCACTCGGGGAACGCTACGCACGGCCCTGTCCGGGGTGCGTTGTCGCAGAAGAAGCGCTCCACCGGATAGGCGGTTATCGCTCCTTCGTATTCCACGCCATTGATGAAAAGCGTGGGTGAGCCGTTTACCTTGCGTTTTTTCGCCTCGCGTATGTTCAGGGTAAACAGGGAATCGCCTTTGCGCGAATCGACATATGCGGCAATGGCGGATATCGCCGGGGCGGAAAAACCCGCGGTGCGCGCGGCTTTTCTCCAGTCAGAGTCAATGTCCTGGTTCCTTTTCCGCAGATAATCGAGCAGCTTGTCAGGATAGAAGGCGGCTATCACGGTTTGCCGCATGTCTTCGAGCACTTCATTGAGCCCGTGCAGGCTCACAAAGCGATCCGTGCCCTCCATGTTGCCCGAGGCCTGGCATTTGCTATCAACTGAGGCGCCTTCGGGCAGGGGTTGGCCGGGTTCTTCAGCCTCTTGCTCGCCATCGCGCGCATGGGCGATGAAATAGAGGTTGAAGACGATGTTTTTTTTCCACGCACGCAGGAGGGGCAGCAGTTCATTGACCGCGGCAATGCCATAAGGACAGTAGCTCATGATAAAGAGGTCGAGGGTGACAATGCCGTTTTTCTTGCGTACAGGCGCATTCTTTGGTCCATGGCTGAAAAGGGCGTCGGATATCCGGGTGATATTCGCGGGAGTTGGCGCAAGCACGTGGCGCACGCCATTACCATGACACGTTTCGCACGATTGGTGTGCGGGGTTGTTGCTCCATTCGGCATAGATGTCCTCGTGGCAGCGCTGGCATTGACCGCTGCCCGCCTGCACAGGCTTTTCCTGCACTGCGTTTCCCATACACCAGAAAAAAAGGACAAGTGCGGCAAGGGGAGCGGGGGCCATGCTCATGGGAAAACCGCGTGGTAGGCTTTTTCAATGGTTTTGACATCAGTCTCATCAAGAATCGAGTAGCGGCCGCGCCGCATTTCAGGCGCTTTGCGTACCGAGCACAGGAATTCCTTGCGCGAAAGCCCCAGGGCTGCGGGTGTCGCGGCCATGGAAAACCGGGTGAACATTCTGCGGACAGCGTCGGTTTTTATATGGTGAAGGTGCAAGGTAAAAAGCGTCGCAACCCCCACCTGCTCACCGTGGCTTGAGCCTCTGTGATAGAGCAGGTCAATGGCATGGCTGATCATATGTTCGGCGCCCGAGCTGGGCCTGCTGCTGCCAGTAATGCCCATGGCAATGCCACTCATGATAAGGCCCTCAATGAGGGTCTTCAGGAGTGCGGATCCATTGAGCGCCGCAGAGCGGTGCTCAATGAGCTGAATGGCCGCGTTACGGGAAATTGTTTCGGCAAAATCGTCGATGCGGTCCTTGCCTTTGTGCCAGGCAAGACGCCAGTCCGCGCAAGCGGAGAGGTTGGAGACCAGATCGCCCATGCCGCTCCTAATGGTGCGTACCGGTGATTTTTGTATGACATCGAGGTCCGCGATGACGGCCATGGGCATGTGGGCGTTGAGGCTGCGCGTACGGCCCTTGCATTTGATCACCGCGATGGGTGAGGAGATGCCATCATTTGATACGGCCGTGGGTATGCTGATGAATCCAACCGCTTTTTCCGACGCGGCGTATTTTGCCACGTCAATGGCCACTCCTCCTCCCACGCCAATGACCGCGTCAGGCGCGCCGCGGTCGATCGCCTTTTGGACCACGGCGGTTTCAGCCAGGGTACTGTCGCGTACAATGAGGATGTCGCTGGGACATCCGATTTCCCGCGCCACGGAGCGGGCAATGGAATGGAGCGGTTCGTCGCCGGTGACAATGAGGCATTTCTTGAGAAAGACGTTGCGTTCTGACAAAAGCGGCCTGATGCGGGTGAGCGCGCCGTGATCCACGCACATGAACACGGGGAGCGGGACGTCTCTGCGGAGGATGGCCATAAAAAAGAATGCCCCGCTGCAGTGAACAGCGGGGCACCAAATACGGTTTTATCCGTTTCCGTTATTTTTTCAGGTTCTTGTTGACCAGTTTGGTCATCTCGAACATGTTGACGGATTTCTTGCCGCCGAACACTGCCTTGAGGGCTTCGTCAGCGTTGATCATACGTCTGTTTTTGGCGTCCTGCAGTTTGTTCTTCTTGATGTAGACCCACAGCTTTTTGGTGAGTTCGGTGCGGGGAAGGGGCTTGCTGCCGACGACTTCAGCGAGCTTTTCATTGGGCTGGACCGGAGCCATGAACTTCGCGTTGGGTTTGCGCTTTTTCGCTGCCATAACACTTTCCTCCTGGATAGGTTTGTTTTTTGTTAAGAAACCCTCTATGGAATTTCTTCTTTTTCACTGGTAATATCACATTTCTGACAGGAAGAAAGCAATACAAATTTTTTCAGGCCGTTTCAGCCTGGAAGGCGTCCCGTTTGTATTCATTGCGGTGCAGGGGGCAGAATTTCGGGTAAATGTACTGCTTGGGGAATATTTTTACCTTATATTTGTTCTGGCAATTTTCCAACTGGCAGGTGAGTTCAAGCTCGGTGACCTCGGTGAAACCGTGCTTGAAAACGAAGTTCTTGACGTCCACGGCCTCGTACTGTTTGATCTTACGCGTCCGATTGGCTATGTTGCGGTGAAATTCGCAGTATTTTGCGATGGGGTGGCCGATGAATTCTTTGCCGCACCCCGGTTCCTGGCATACCTTGTGCTTGAGGCGTTTCTTTTTCTTATAGCGTGGTAGTTGCATGTGATGGTCTCCTGTATGGTTCTTTAGACGATAGTGAGGTCGTTTTCGTCGTAGCTCTCGTCGCTTTCCATGTCGTCGTAGGAATCGTACAGGATCATCTGGCAACCATCGAAATCGGGGCAATCGACACAGTTAAAGTCGTCGGCGCCCTCTATTTCGCACAGTTTTTGGGAAACCCGTGCCTGTCCTTCCATTGTCTTCCTTTCATCCTCCCGCTAATTTTCTGAGGGATGCAGCAGGGTGAATATCTTCTGCTTGAGCTCAACGATTGAAAAGGGTTTTACAAGGTATTCGTCCGCGCCTAGCGTGAACATTTTTCTGATTTTACGGGTGTCACAGATGGCCGAGATGACCATGATCTTGGTGCTTGCCGTTTCAGCTGATTTTTTAATAAAGTTGCAGATTTTGTACCCATCGAAATCGGGCAGCATGATGTCGAGGAGGACCAGATCAGGCTTGAAGTCGATGGCGATGCCCGCGGCAAAACCCGAATAGGACTTTTTTATATCGTAGTTTTCCTTTTCCAGGATGCTCGAATAGAGGTTCATGGCGTCGATATCGTCCTCGACAATGAGGATTTTGCGGGAAGCGCTCTGGCTGACGCAGGTTTCGAGCTTGTTTTCCTTGATAAACTTAAGCAGGTCTTCCTTCAAAATCCGGCGATGGCCGCCGGGGGTCCGGTAGCCATTGAGCTTGCCGTTGTTCATCCAGTAGATGACGGTATTGGTAAATACGTTGAGGGCTTTGGCGACCTCATGCGTCGTAAATACGGATTTATTCAGTTCCAGTTTTTTCATACCCGATTTTGTAGGAATTGTAGTTTTTCTGGGAATATATACATTAATTTCATGGTGTTTGTCAATACCTTTTATCCTCTTTCTTCTCGGGCCGGTTATTTGCTATTTTTTTGAGCATACAGAAGGAGCATTCCATGAAAGAACAGGTTCTGGCGGCAATCAAGAAGATACGCCCCGCGCTCATGGCTGACGGCGGCGATATAGAGCTGGTGGGTATTGAGGGGGGGGTGGTGAAGGTACGGCTTACGGGCGCGTGCCACGGATGCCCCCACGCCGCAATCACGCTTAAAGAGGGCGTGGAACGGATCATTAAAAGCGAAGTACCTGAAGTGCAGAGCGTTGAATCGGTGTAGCGAGCGGGCAACGAATGGCTATGCCACCCGCACCCGGTGGTAGGTCTTTTTACCTTTTCTCAGGACAATTATGCCTTGGCTGTCGGCAAGGTCTTTTGTCGCGGCCAGAATGGGTGATGTAATTACGCTGTCGTTTATCGATAATCCACCCTGTTCAATCAGTTTCCTGCCTTCGGATTTTGACAAAATAAGTCCTGACGCGAGAAAAAGGTCGAGGACGGTCATTTTTTCAGTCAGAGCCACATCTGTTGTGGGTATTGCGGCTGCGTTGGCCTGGCCGCCCTGTTCAAAAAGCGCGGCGCTTGCATCGCGCGCCTGGACCGCGGCCTTTTCGCCGTGGACAATTTTTGTCGCCTCAAAGGCCAGGGTCTTTTTCACCTCGTTTATGGCGGACTCCTTTTCAGCATTGAGCAGGACGATAGTCTCGTCAGTAATGAAGGTGAAGAAATTGATGAATTTCATCACATCAGCGTCGTGCGTATTACGCCAGTACTGGTAATATTCAAAAGGCGATGTGCGTTCAGCGTCGAGCCATACCGCGCCTTTTTCGGTTTTCCCCATCTTTTTTCCCGACGAGGTCTCGATGAGCTGCGCGGTGATTCCATACGTCTCTTTCTTTTCTTCCCTGCGGACAAGATCGATGCCCGCGAGGATATTGGACCATTGGTCGTCCCCGCCAATCTGGAAGGTGCAGTTGCGTGTTCGGTTGAGGTGCAGGAAATCGTAGGCCTGCAGGAGCATGTAGTTGAATTCGAGGAACGAGAGCCCTTTCTGGAGCCGCTGCTTGAAACACTCGGCAGTGAGCATGCGATTGACTGAAAAGTGCCTGCCCACGGAACGGAGAAAGTCAACATAGTTGAGGGGACGGATCCATTCGGCGTTGTTGACCATGATCGCCTTGTTTGCGCCCGTGAAATCGAGAAACCGTTCCAGTTGTTTCTTGATGCCAGCGGCGTTCGTGTCAATGGCTTCGATTGGCAGCATTTGGCGCATGTCGTCCTTGCCCGTGGGGTCGCCCACCATTGCCGTGCCGCCGCCGACAAGGATGATGGGGGTGTGGCCTGCCCGCTGCATATGCGACATGACCATGACGGGGAGCAGATGACCCGCGTGCAGACTGTTGGCCGTGGGGTCGAAGCCCGCGTAGAAGACGATTTTTTCGTCCCTGAGAATACGCTTGATCTCGTCCTCGTGGGTGAGCTGGGCTATGTAGCCGCGTGCATGCAGGGTTTCGAATGCGGTTTTCATAGGGAATCAAGATACAACACTTAAAAGGGCAATGTCAATGCGTTGCTGTAATTTTCATTTGAACAGCTTGATCGCTTCGAGGATGAGCGCGGGCTGGTTTTTCACCGTGAGTTTCAGCAGGTCGATATATTTGAGTTTCGACGGGTCTTTGTTGATAAGTACCTCGGCCGCGGCCTCGATTGTGCTGTCGTTTACCTTGAGCACCGCGCGCTTGAGCAGATACGAGCGTTCCTGCTGTTTGCCCACGCCGTTTTTCCAGCGCTTCTCGAACACGGACAAACGTTTTTCCGATACATCGCCTTCTGACAATGCCTCACAGGCGATGGAGGCGGCGAGCTTTGCTGAATTCATGGCAAAGGTAATGCCTCCGCCGTCGAGACAGTTGGCCATGCGCGCGGCATCGCCCACGACCATGAACCCGCCTGCCACTAATTTTTTGAGATAGAGGCCCAGGGGTACTGAGCCCACGGTGAGCGCGAGCGGTTTGGCCTTGGGAAAGCGGAGCGTCATGAAGCGGTTGAGTATCTGGACGGGCGATTCCTTCCCCGCAGCTTTTGCCGTGATGCCCAGGCCCAGGTTGGCTGTGCCGTCGCCCTTGGGAAACATCCAGGCATAGCAGTCGGGAACGATGTTTTTGCCAAAATGGAGTTCGGGAAACCCCTCGGGCGATTCAACGTTCGTGACCCGGTATTGCGCGCAGATGCCGATATCGTTCAGGTCGGTGATGGTGGAATTGAGACCCGCCAATTTGGCCATGCGCGATTCAATACCATCAGCGGCAATGACAATGCGGCACCCCACATCGATCGCCATGTCGTGATGGAGCACCTTGACCCCGCAAATGGCGTCCTTTTTCCTGAGAAGCCCCACTGCCACGGTGCCGACACGTATGTCAGCGTTGTATTTCGCCGCCATCTGGACAATGGATTTCTCCATCACAGGACGGTTGAGCATGTACGCCGGCTCCGGACAGGGCACGTTTACGCGCACCCCCTTGGGAGATACAAAGGTAACACCGTTGACCGTATGGGTTATCCAGGAGGGATCCGGATTGATGGCAAGGGTAAGCCCGCGCTTTCCCACAAGCTCGCCGCATCGGACTGGAAGGCCGATCTCCCGGTCCTTTTCGAGCAGGAGCGTGGAAAAGCCGTTTTCGGCGAAAGTTTTTGCGGCAATGGCGCCTGCAGGCCCCGCGCCCACAACAATGGCGTCGTAAAATTGTTCAAGGGGCAGTTTCATGCGTCCTCGAGGGTGAGTGCCCGGAAAGGGCAGATAATGACGCAGCGGCCGCACGCGGTGCACTGGTCCTGCTCAATTTGCATGGACGTTTCGAGAAGGATAAGCGCGTCGGTTTTGCACACGGCAACGCATGAACCGCAGAAATCGCACTTTTGGATATCGAAAGTGATGGTTTTCTTTTTCTTCATGGTTTTCCCGGGACCTTTTTAATATACTATTTATTTTTGATACGGGCAACGTACGCGGGATTTATGTATATTTCTAAAATAACATGATCCTCTATAGGTATATAATCAGGGAACATATCTATCCCTTTATCTACGCCCTATTTGTCATAACTTTCCTGTTTATCATGGATTTCATTGTCCAGATGATCGACAATATCCTGTCCAAGGGACTCGATCCACGGCTGGTGCTCGAGATGTTCATCCTCAACCTGGCCTGGATGTTCGCGCTCTCCATCCCCATGTCCGTGCTTATTGCCGCGCTCATGGCCTACGGACGTCTCTCCTCGGACAATGAGATCACGGCAATGCGCGCCGCGGGCATGAACCTCTACCGCATCATTTTTCCCTCGTTTATCGCTGCTCTGGTTTTGGGCGGTGGCCTGGTCTATTTCAACAACAATGTGCTGCCCGAGGCGAACCACCGCGCGGCCATGCTCTACCGGGACGTTGCGCGCAAGCGGCCCTCGGCCTTTATCCGCGAGGGTTTTATCATCGAGGATTTCAAGGGATACCGGATCATTGTGGGCAAGGTTGACGCCAAACAGGGGATTATGTACGATGTAAAAATTTTCCAGGAGGAGGGAAAAAACACCACCCTCACCTTTGCCCGTAGGGGCGCCATTGAGTACATTAACCACGGCGAGGTGATACGGTTTGTCCTGTACGATGGCGAGATCCACAAGGAGGACATCGAGAAAAAAGGCAATTATTTCAGGGGAAACTTTTCCAAACAGGTCATCTACATCGACAATATCGACGATTCGTTCAAACGGTCGAGCGACAAGAGCCGCGGCGACCGTGAGATGAGCTCACAAATGATGCTCAAGGAGATACGGAAATACAAGGCGGAAAAGGCCGCGGTGACGCGGGAACTTGACACTCTCTTTGGCGGCAACATGAAGCAGACGCTTGCGCGCGTCGATTCCTCCGTGCCGGCCGTTTCCCTTGATTTCACAAAAGTGCAGAACACGGCCTTTAGGAGGGTCTTTGAGGAGGAAAAGCGGAGATACCGCAACCTGCAGCGCCGGGAAAACATGATTTTAAGCAAGGATGAGCTCATTAACAAATACAAGGTCGAGGTCCATAAAAAATACTCCATTCCCGCGGCATGCCCGGTTTTTATCCTCATTGGAGCGCCCTTGGGGGTCATGGCCCGGAGCAGCGGCATTGGCGTGGGCGTTGCCTACAGCATCGCTTTTTTCATCATCTACTGGATATTCCTGATCGGCGGCGAATCCTTGGCGGACCGGCTGATTATTCCCGCCTGGGCAGCCATGTGGGCGCCCAATATTCTCATCGGTTCCGTGGGCGCCGCACTCATCGTGCGCATGGCCAAGGAGGCGCGCTTCATCTCCTATGCATGGGCCAAGCGGCTCTTCCGCCGTTTTTTCCGGAGACCGGGCAGCGCCACAGACTTGTCGGAGACGCGCCCATGAGGTTCAGGATCATTTATCTGTATATCTTCAAGCGTTTCTGCATAAACCTGGCCATGTGTCTTGTATCGAGTCTTGTGCTCTATATTGTCGTTGATTACGTGGGTAACATCAGGAAGTTTTCCGAGGTTTCTCTCCTCACTGTGGCCCGTTATTATCTGTTTCAGGTCCCTTTTATAGTCAACCTCATTTTCTCCATAGCCATGCTGCTTGCTTCCATGTTCACCATGGGCATGCTCGCGAAAAACAGCGAGATCACGGCCATGCGCGCTGCGGGCATCAGCATTTTTTCCATTACGCGGCCCATTGTCTATCTTGCCATTGTTTGCACCTTGTGCAACATCGCCTTCAACGAAACGCTTATGCCGCGGATCAACCAGGCCCGGCAGCGCATGTACACGGTCTTCGTTAAAAAGCAGGAGCTCACGAACGAAATCTCGCGGAGGAATTTTTTCTATATCGGAAAGAAAAATGTTATTTTTCACTTCAAGGGCAGTTATGACGCGGTGCGCAAGCGCGGCGACGATGTCGAGATCGAATTCTATCGCGCGGGCAGGCTCTGGACGCGCGTGTCGTGCCGGATCCTTGCGTGGGAAAACAAGGCGTGGACAGCCGTTGATGGCACTGTGCGCACCTTTTTTGACGACAGTCTGAGCACCGAATATTTTTCGCGGCTCACGGTTTTTCCCGCGGCCATAGAGGCGCGGCCCGAAGAGATCCTGAAGGAGCGGAAACAGCCCGATGAAATGAATTTCGTGGAATTGAAAGACTATATCGACAGCATGAAGCGGACCGGCGAGGACCCAATGAAAATAGAAAGCCTGCGCGCGGACCTCCATTTCAAGGTATCGCTCCCATTCATCACCATCATCGTGGTGATGTTCGGAGTATCGCTTACTGTAAAGGTTGGCAAGAACGGCGTGGCCAGGGTGTTCGGCGTGGGACTCCTGGTCGGTTTTGTCTATTACTTTTTCATGAAATTGGGCCTGGGATTCGGCAAGAGCGGAGCTTTGCACCCGGTCATTGGCGCCTGGCTGGGAAACATCATCTTTTTCCCCTTGAGCGCCGGATACTTTTTCAGGGTCTCGAAACTGGAATGATCACACATAAACTCTTCGCCGCAGTGGCGATTTTCATGTTCCTCTCCGGCCTTTTCCTGGGAAAGGCCGCGGTGCTGGCTTTCATCATTTTCGGCGTGCTTGCCGGAGCGGGCGCCTGGTTCCTCTGGCAGGAGCTCAAGGACTGCGGGGCAAAACTTGAAAAGAAGGAGAAGAGCGACGACGATCCCCCGCCGTTTGTGAAAGAGGAGGTCCTTGACGGTGTCACTGATACATCCATGAAATGCCTGACGCCCGAATACAAGAAAAAGATACGAGCGGGCATTGAGGAGGCGATCGTAGAGACCCTGGGGTCTCTTCTTGAGGTGCTTAAGGCCGCGGTACCGTATCATACCGCCGCCCTGTTCAGGCGCGGCAAGACTGATGTGCTCTATCTTTTCCTGTACAACTCTGAAAGCAGAAGCGTGGCCCTTGGCGAAACCATCGGGTATGGCGTGGGCCTGGTGGGTCAGATAGCGCGTGAAAAAGAGGGCAAAGTTATTTATGAGGGTGATGTACGGACTCCCGCCACAACGCTTGCCTATTATACCGAGGACGAAGAGATCCGCACCTTCATGGGCGCCCCCATCACCATTGACGGCGTGTGCCGCGGCGCGGTGGTGGTGGACTCCAAGAAAGAGAACGCTTTTTCCGAGCACGACCGTGAAATTATCAAGATATTCGCGCGTATTGCCGGGACCGTGCAATATTATTCCTACCTCCAGCTCGAAAACCGCATTGACCGCAACAAGGTGACCGCGCTTTCTTCGTTCCAGCGCAAATTTTTCAAACTGGGCAGCGAACCGGAGATAATCGCGCTGCTGGGCGAAATTCTCAAGACGCTCATCCAGGCGAGCAGGATCAGCGTTTCGCTCGAATCGGACAAGGGCGGCTTTGGTGAAATCCGGTTTATCGACGGGCCTGACGCTGATTTTTTCACAGACTACTCCTTCCCTTTCAGCGAGAAGGGGCTTGTCAGCCTTGTCTTTGAAAAGAACGCGGTGGTCAAGCGCAGGTTCGACCCGGGCAGATATGTGCCGCGTTTTTCGGTCAGGGAAAAGGTGAACCACGATATTAAATCCGTTATCGCCGTGCCCATTCCTTCATCGAACAATGACCGGTGCATAGGCGTCATTGCGCTCGAGAGCGCAGTGACGAACCATTTCACCGAGATTGATACTGAAAATATCCAGAACCTGGCCCTTTCCACTGGGCTTGCGCTCGAAAAAATCAAGATGCTCACCACCCAGACCCAGCTTGCCACCATTGACGGGCTCACGGGCCTGCCCAATCACCGTGAGTTTCAGAACTGGCTTGAGTCCAGGTTCAAGCGGGCCAAGCGTCAGAATTCAGAGCTGGGGCTTATCATTTGCGATATCGACCATTTCAAGAAAGTGAATGACACGTACGGCCATCCGGCAGGCGATCAGATCCTCAAGGCTGTTGCGTCCATACTCAGGGGTTCAATCAGAAAGGATGTGGATTTTGCGGCCCGGTACGGTGGCGAAGAGTTTGCCTGCGTGGTTGAATCAGGGGAAAACATGACCCTTGAGACCGCAGAGCGGATACGGCAGCAGATCAAAAAAACGCCGTTTGACTTGGGCAATGGAAGCCAACTCAATATCACCATGAGCCTGGGGGTTGCGGTTTTTCCCATTCACGCCTCCAGGAAACAGGAACTCATCGATCGGGCGGACAAGGCATTGTACGAGGCCAAAAGAAGCGGCCGTAATTGCGTTAAAAAATATTAAGTTTCTATGCGGAGGGATGTATATATTATCTTGTTTTTATTAAGTTCGTTAACCGAATAAATGGCATATGGCTGGCATACGACCACATTTCTTGCTGATACTTGCCGTTTTTCTTGTCCTGGGAAACGCGGCCTTTTCCTTTGACAAATTCAAGAGCGAGGAGGAGGCGCAAAAGGAATTTGACGCAATGTACGGCGCGGACGGCAATGCCATTGACGAAAACGCCTATAAGATCACCACCGCGTTCAAGGAGGACGAGTCTAATTCCATTCGGAAGTTCATCGAATACCTCATCAAGCATCCCAATGAGATCGTCTATGTCGTATGCGGATCGGGTGGCGCGCAGGAAGACGCGGCCTCGCTCATCAAGTCGTACATTGGCCGCATGCGCGGGTATACGGTTACGGGCGCAGAGACCGACGAGACCGGCATCTCCATTGTCCAGGACTACAAGATGAAGATGAGCATGCTGCTCAATTACAAGTGCATCATATTCGGCAGTTCATCGAACAATAGTTTTATCAAAACCATGCAGGACCGTAAAGAAGTCCAGATATCAGACAATAAGGCCCAGTTCAAGCTTCTCAATAATCCCAACTCGCTCGTTATTGCCTGCACCAGGGACGACATGTTCGTGGAACTGGTGCGTGTACTCCTCCGGTCGTACGACACCTTTGACGACGACGTGTATAGCTATTTTTTCATCAATTAATGCCTCTGCCCCTTGTTTCAGTCGTCATGCCCGTTTTTAACGGCGCACCATTCCTGTCCCAGGCTGTTCTGAGCGTTCTGGCGCAAACAATACAGGACCTCGAATTGATTGTGGTTAATGACGGATCCATGGATACAAGCCTCGCTATTGCCCGGGATTTCACGGATTCCCGTGTACGCGTCATTGACCAGGTCCACCAGGGCGTGGACGCTGCCATGAACGCGGGGCTGGCCGCTGCGCAGGGCGGGTTTTTCGCGCGTATGGACTGCGATGATATCTCCGTGCCGGAACGGCTGTCCTCCCAGATTGAGTACTTCAGCAATTACCCTGTTGATCTCATCGGCGGCTGCGTACAAATGTTTTCAGAAACTAAAGAACTGGAGGAAGGCTTTTTAAAATACGCCTCGTGGCTCAATGGTTTACAGACGCATGATGAGATGGCGCAATCAATGTTCGTCGAAAACCCGTTGCCGTCGCCCACGCTTTTTATGCGAACGGAAACCGTACGCGGGCTCGGAGGATATGACGTGGGTGTGTATCCCGATGATTATAACTTCACGTTGAAATGTTTCAGGGCGGGCCTCAGATTCGGCAAGGTCAATCAGACAGTTCTGCAATGGCGCGACCATGCGCAACGGCTTTCACGCACAGCACCGGAATTGCGCGACCAGCGCTTTTTTAATCTCAAGGCGCGGTATTTTTTTGATATGAACGCGCATCAAAACAGGCCTCTTGTTATCTGGGGCATTGGGAGAAACGGCAAAAACCTGTGCAGAGTGTTCGGGAAAGCGGGGCGCAATATTGCGGGTTTTACCGCGCCGCCGGAGTATATAAAGGAAAAGAGCCTTTATGACCTTCCTGTACGGCCTTTTCATGAATATCCCGGGGCTTTTTTTATCATAGCAACTGCAGCAAAAGGCGCGCGGGAAGAGGCCATGGCCATGCTCTCGGCGCGCGGTTTGGCAAAGACGCGGGATTTTATGGCGTTTTGTTGAATACTTTTATTCTTCTTGGTCCAAAATAGTATATTTCTTTGAGTAATGAATGCGTTTATTCCTGTAGTGCTTTTCCCTCTTTTTGTCTTTGCGCAACAACTCACCGTCGGCGTCATGCCCTTTGCCAACAACAGCCTTGCCGACCGCGAGGCCATGCAGCCCTTGTGCAAGGGGCTTGCTGATATGATGACCACGGAGATGGGAAAAATAAAAAGCATCACGGTGATCGAGCGCGCCAACCTGGAGAAGGTGATAGCTGAAATGGGCCTGGCCCAGGCAGGACTGGTCGACGAGGCCAGCGCTGCCCAGGCGGGCAAGCTGCTGGGGGCCGACATCCTGTTGCTGGGAGGGTTCAACAACAGCTTCGGGGGTGAAATCCGCATAGACGCCCGGCTTGTCAAAGTCGAGACCGGCGAGATGGTAAAAGCCGAAGAGATCACGGGCAGCACGAAAAAGCTTTTCAAGCTCCTGAAAAAATTGTCGTTTAAAATGGCCGGGAATCTTGATCTCAAACTTACCAAAGACGAAAAAAAGGCGCTCGACAACCTGGACAACGAGGACTTTGAGGCGTTGATGTGCTATTCAAAAGGCCTTGAGGCTGAAGACGCGGCTGATTATGCTCTTGCTGCGCAGATGTACCGCAAGGCGCTTTCACTGAACAGTTCGTACGCAAAGGCCGCTGAGCGCCTTGCCATTGTTGAACGGAAAAAACTGAAATGATCATAAGGAGTCTTATCATGAAGCATTTTTTTATTACCGCGTCGTTCCTCCTCCTGGCATGTCCGTTAATGGCTCAGGATGTCCAGGATATCGACGATCAGACGCCGGTAACGGTCCAGGAACCAGAGGCCGCGCCCGATGACGAGGGCCAGGCGCCTGCGGGGGAAACGTCAGCGCCCGCGACGGTGCCAGCGCCTAAGACCGGAAACGCGCAACCTGGTGCGCAAACTGAGGCGGACATCATGCCGCTTATGAAAACAGTCAAGTCAAATTTCGCCAAGGGCGCCTACGAAGCCGCGGACAAGGCGGTTGCCATGGCGCTGGGGATAAAATCTGACGATTTCGAGGCCGTGAAGTACAAGGCCATGATCGCTTTTAAGACCGGCAATCTCGACGTTTCACGGCAGTATTGCGACTTGGCCCAGACCGCAAAGGTCTCTGACGCTGAGTTGAATTTTTACCACGGCGCCCTGCTCGAGAAAATGGGCGATTATATGGGAGCCGAGGAAAAATTTCTCACCTATGGCGAATTTAACGCCTTCAATCCATATCGGAAGCGGTTGGAACAGGCAGCGGACTATGTGCACGAAAAGGCGGCCCGCCAGCGCGCCCAGAAGTCCCTGACCAACGAACAGGTCTTTACCCTCACACCCGAGGATTCCCTGAATGTGGCTGTGGTCAATTTCGCCAACATCGGCACGGCCAAGGACCTTGATCCATTGCAAAAGGGCCTGGCTGAAATGATCGCCACAGACCTTTCGCAGGTGGAGCGCCTTACGGTCATTGAACGGTCGCAGATGCAGGCGCTTGTCGATGAAATGGGCCTTTCCATGACCGGTCTTTTGGAACAGCAGAACGCTGACCGCATGGGCAAGCTGCTGCGCGCTTCCAAGGTGGTTAATGGTTCATTCACTAGCGTCGACGGCGTGGCGCTCAGGGTTGACGCGGCTGTTGCGGATGCTAAGAACGGCGGCGTGGAACCAGTGCAGGGCGTTGAAGGAACGCTCAAAGATTTTTTCAAATTAGAGAAAGACATTGTCTTCAAAATCGTGAAGGAGCTGGGCATTGTGGTTACGGACAAGGAGCGCAAGAAGATCGAAGTGGTGCCTACTGAGAACGTACTGGCTTTTCTCGCTTATTGCAGGGGAATCGACGCGGAAGACCGGGGCGATTTTTCAGCTGCCATGGGGTTTTACGCCCAAGCGTTGCAGGCTGACCCCAAGTTCAGAGGCGCCCAGACTGCGCAGGCTCAGGCAACTTCCAATGCCGAATACCAGAAGGCAGCGGACCTTACCCTGGCCGGTTCAGGACAGCGTATGACCGCTAGCGAATTTACCACCCCGGTATTTACCGTTGGCGCTGTCACGTTTTCCGCGCGGGGCGTGACCTCGCTGTATACCATCAATTCAGTCAACGCGTCCTTTATGCCCGAGGCTGTTGTGGCAGTATCAACCGCGCAGCAGGCAATCAAGAGCTTTACCATGCCGCAAAGCAGCGGAACAATCGAACGCAGCTCCTTTGTCGAGATCTTCAACTTCGGATTCGGCGGCGGGGGTAAGAGCGTTGAGGTGCGCGCTCCCATTCCCGATGACGTCCACTAGGAGAACACCGATGAAAAAAAACACGACTATTATTTTATTTCTGATCGCCGTAACCTGCGGAAGCGTTGTCGCGCAACGTACTGATTTTATCCGCGACCGTAACTTCGAAGGCGGGCTGTATGCGAAAACCGCGTGGGTGGGCGGCGGCAATGCCACGCTCATCGCGCTGCCCATGGTCTATTCCATGGCCTATACCGAGGACCTTTCATTCGACGCGGTTACTATTCCGGCCTTTGCGTTTTCGAGCCCCAGCAATTCGAGCGTTCTGCGGCTGTCCAATACCAAGCTCAGGGCAACCTATGTCTGGAACAACATCCTGATCGCCACGTTTGGAGCAAAGGTGCCCACGGGCCTCAATGGGTTCGATGAATCGCAGTTGGGAACAGCCGGAAGCATTGCCACGCGCCAGCTGGGGTTCAGGAACGCCAATCTGTTCAATACCTGCGACATTATGGCGGGTGTTTCATCGAGCCTGCCTTTCAAAGACGCGGGTCCGGGCGACCTTTCGCTGGGCCTGGGCCTCTCATATTTGTATAAGATACCCTACCAGCCTGTTGCAGGGGCTGATGTCTGGTTTAGCCCAGCCAGCGAGTTCAATATCTCCCTTGCGGGTGAATATGTCTTCCTCGCGGCAGCACGCCAGATTACTTTGCTTGCTGACCTTGGCTTTACGGTGTATGGGGCGGACGAGTATGGCGAAACCGACCCGGTTGAAGTGGGGGCCAAATTCAATTGGGCGCTGTTTGGTGCCACGGAAATGGTTCCCGGACTGCCGGCCAGCGTGCGTCTGGCCAATTACAAGAAGGGCGCAAACACACAGGGTCGCATTGGGGAAACCAACAAAGAGGCAAGTGATCTGATAATTACTCTGAAGCACGGTCTGCCTCTTTTAATTAACAGCGCGCCCTATGGCATGCTGTCGCTGGGGACCTATTCGGGCGGTGGTAATAATTTCGGAGACGCGTTGGTCACCACAATTGGGGGCGGCGTGTCTCCGCGATTGTCCGAGCATCTGTTTGCCAATGGTGAAGTTGGTATTGACCTTGGCGAACTCGGAGGAGACTTTGTCTTTGGCATGGAAGTGTACGGAAAAATCCAGTACAAGTTCTAAGGAACAGGAGAAAAACATGAAATATATCATACCTGTGCTGTGTGTTGCTGCTGTCACGCTGTTTTATTGTTCAAAAAGTCCGGTCAATCCGGAGCAGAGTGCGGCCCAGGGAACAAAACGGATATCGATCAATTCCAACCAATTGTTTTCGGGCCATGCAAGCGTGATTCCGGAAATGCGGCAATTCGATTCGCTGAAAGCCCTGTTTTCAAAAACGCCTGATACAACGCCTTCTGCCAGGAAAGCCCAGGCACTCATCAATTTTTCCGAAGCAAAGGTTATCGTTTTTCGATATGATTATGATTATTTTCATACTGCCGCATGGTATACGCCGTGTGATTTTACCAGGGCCACGGTGGAGGCTTTTCAGGGGGTGGATCCAACGAATTGGGACGAGGTTATCGGGGCAATACGGCAGGTGTGTGTTGGTAGTATCATGGATGTTGTGTATACCGGTGATATGGCAAAAGACGGTAATTATGTAACCGGGAATGTCGAGGTCAGACCCGGCGCCAATCTGGTGGTGGTGGGATTTATCCAGGACAATAAACTGATCTGGACCCAGCAGAGGGAGTATTACTATTTCCCCGATGAATGGAAAGACATGATGGAACCCTACTGCCACGGAGATTGTGTGCTCGATGGATGGATGTACGATTGGTCAGATGAACAATATATAACTAGGCAAGTGACTGATATGTACAATCCCATGACGCCGTCTTTCCCTCCATTTGATACATATCAATTTCCCGGGGTATTCGGGCCATTCAAAACAAATATGACGCAGGCTTTTTCTGACGCTGTCTGTTCGGGATTGGCCTTTATCTGGTTTTAGACAATATGATCAGACTCTGACCATTGCCGATTCTCTGTCATTGTAGGTCAGCACCACTTCAATGTCCGCGTCTGGCCGTTCCCTCACCATATTCCTCATGGCTGCATGAGCGATTTTACTCAGAGCTTTTTTTTTCAATAAATGCGCCCGTTCGCGAATGCGTTGTTTGCAAATCTTGTATTTATCGGATTAGGCTTATAGCTTTCTCAAGCTGGGCATCTATTCTATTACTAATCGCAACTGAACCATATGGAACAGGGATATCAGGGGAAAATCCGATTTTTTAATAGATTTTGCCATTTCGAATTGATGAAAATGTGTATGCGGTCTAACCTTCAACTTCATACAGGCAGCGCAGCGAGAAACAGCCTGCTCTTTTCCGTTAATGAAAGCACATTCACATGGCCTATACGCTCGCATGCCACAAGGCCATTCCGTGTCAAACGAAGCGCTTCGGCATAAACAGGCTGGTATGAGAGATTTATCGCCTGCGCGGCTGCGCGAATACTTGTATGCGCATGCTGAGAGAGCCAGAACAGAAGATCTGAACGTATTGAGGGGCCAAACGCTGCCCGAAATGCGAGATTTTTGTTTCTCTGAAGCACTGTCTTGGACGTCTCAATCGCATCGTCCATTAATCTGATCGTTGAAGAGAATAGCCCCCAAGCCTTAAAGTCGTCGAGAGCATTGTCCTTTTCATGCTGCGCTGTGACATTCATGGCAGCCATGGAATGGAAGAGAATTTCCGGTTCGGGCTTTGGCTTGCATTTTTTTATGATATTGTTCAGCTTTTTGTCAGCGTTGTTTTTAATTGCAATGGAAAGCACAGCACCTAACACTGCGATATCCGCTTCAGGAAGCATGCGAACCAGGCGTGCGCTGTTCAAGAGGTCCGCGAATTGAACAATCCAGGTAAGCATGGCCCATAGAAGACGGGTCTCGTTGCGTCCTGCATACGTAGTCTCAACAATGAGCTTTTCCGGATCAACGTCTTCCGGATATGGTTCAGTGCCAAACCTGATACCGAGTTTGCACCAAGAGGCGCGAAGAATGTCAGACAAGGCCTTTCTCCTTTAAATACAGTTCTATTCTATGGGCTGTCTTTGCATCAAACCTGGAGATCTTGTCTATGGCACTTGTAATGGTGGGGATGTCCTTGGTTTCAGGTTTCAGAAATACAATGTCTTCGATATCTTCGGGTCTGAAGGCAGCAAGTTTCATTATGATGAGGTCTACCCTGGATAATGCATACACTTTGATATGCTTAAAAGTGGCCTTCAGCCGGATCAGACGATCTCTGAAATCGTCAGGGAGATAATCGATGTATCCTTTTGCGCCATCGTTAATCCATTTTTCCGGAAGCCCGTGTTTATTTGCAAGCGATATAATGTGTTTTGAGAGTTGGGCAACAGGCGGTTCTCCGGCAAGAATATTTATATCCAAAGTGTCACGTTCAAGGCCATGTACTAGAATGCCAGCAGCGCCACCGCAAACAATAATTTGGGTTTGTATGGAAAGAGTCTGATCCAGTTCTCTAAGCAGAGAGACTATGCCTTCTTTTCCAAACTTTGTGTTCATGGTATATAAAATATAAATAAATAATGAATAAAGCAATATCAATATTGCTATAAGCAATAATAATATGCCAAGCACTCACTCATTCGCAGCTAGGATTACAATGCTATTTTCTTCGATTCTTTATCTCTATAGGTCAGGGTAATCTCAATTTCATCCCGCATGCAGAGTTTTAACGTTTCCTTCATTTCTTTTTGCGCCAATTCAGGTTTGTTACATTCTGTGCTGATATGCGCCAGCACAATGGCGCGCGGCATGCGGCTGCTTAACGACAGCACGGTCCGTATGAAATCACAGCTTTTTTCATTGGATAAATGCGCGCGTTCGCGTATGCGCTGTTTGAGATAATACGGCCGTCCGCTGTTTTCGAGCATGATTGGATCGTGGTTTGATTCAATGACAATCAGGTCAGAATCGCGGAACCTCTCGGCCATGGCATGGGGCGCCTCGACCAGGTCAGTCGCGTAGGCGATTTTTTTGTTTCCGCACTGCACGGTAAACCCATAACAACCGCCTTCTGAATCATGGGAAACTTCAAAGGGCGCAATTCTGAAAGGGCCTGCTTCAAAGGGCTGGGTCATAAAAAGCCGGACAGTGGCATTGCCTTTGGCCATTGCGGGCAGGGAAGCTTCGTAATACCCGGCGATTGCCGCGTTGCCGAACAGCAGGGGAACGCCGTTGGAGCGGAAAAAATTGCAGCAGGCATTGGAAAGGTGGTCTCTGTGGCCGTGGGTAATAAGCGCCGCGTCAAGTGTCAGATCATTTTTCTCAAGGTGCTGCTTTAAAAGGCCCACGGGTATGCCCGCGTCAATGACCAGGCAGCCAGTCGCGTTCCAGAGCAGCGTGCAATTCCCGGCACTGGAGGAGCGGACAACCTGAAGGTACAGCATGAAGAGTGGGCCGCTGTTTTATTCCGGCCTATTGATAATAAGATCAAAGGCGCGTTGGTTTTTCAGGTCAATGGAAATTGACCAGAAGTCGGGCACTGCATCGGGGAACATGACGGGTTCGCGCGTCCAATCGGGAAGGTCGTTCTGGTTTTTTGTCCAAAAGAGGTTCACGAACACGCAGCTGTCTCCCTCGTGGACAAAGCCGAAATACTGGCGCCTATATTTTTTCAGCGCCTGCTTGGGTCCCTGTTTGGGCGGGCATTTTTTCAGGGTGTCGGCAAGGAGCGATTCAGCGATGAAAATATCAGCGCACGAAGGAAACCATTTTGTCTTGAAATGGTGAAAGTCAAAGGTCCCGGCGGTTGTTGTATCCAAGATGACGCCTTGGAACCCGGGCGCCTTCACTAACATAGTTGTGGTAGAATCAGATACTGGTCCGCAGACGGTCTTTTGGACAGGGGCCGCGAAACATGCGGCGCAGACGCATGCGAACAACAGAGAGGTTTTTTTAAGAATCATACAGCACAAAAATATGCAATTGTCCCATAGATGTGGTCAAGAGATATAGACCCACTCCAAGAAACATGCTTCTTTTCCTCATCAAGACGCCATTAATTATATTCTGTGCATACCATGAATCCCCTGTTGATTGTTGTTATTGTCCTGGCGGTGTTTGTCTGCGTTCTGGCCATTGTCGTGTTTGTCAGGCGTCCGCGCACTGACGCCACTTCGATGCTCATGCTGCAGCAGCAGTTCGATGCGCTCAAGACGCAGATTGGTGAAAATTCTCAGAACTCAGGCCGCTTCTTCACTGAATCAATGCTGAAACTCCAGGATTCGATAGGCACCAATCTAAAAACAATTACCGAGAGCATTGGCGTGCGCCTGGGCGAGAGCCGCGAATCCATGGACAATACCAACAAGCGGCTCGATGTTGCGGCAAAATACATGCAGGAGCTTGAGCGCAGGCTTGGCATGCTCGGTGAAAAAACAGACCAGCTTTCCGCTATCGGCAAAGACCTCAACCAGCTATCCGCGCTTTTTCAATCGCCAAAGCTGCGCGGAAACATCAGCGAAATGTGGCTTGGCAACCTGCTCAAAGAGGTGCTTCCTGACGCCCACTATACACTCCAGTACCAGTTTAAAACAGCCGGTACCCAAGTCGACGCTGTGGTGCGCATTGAAGGCCGCCTGGTGCCAATTGACGCCAAGTTTCCCTATGAGAATTTCAAGCGTTTTTCATCAGCAGAGATACCCGAGGCTGACAAGGCAAAATTGCGCAAGGAATTCATGAACGATGTTAAAAAGCACATTGACGCCATTGCTGAGAAATACATACGGCCCGACGAAGGCACCTATGATTTCGCGCTCATGTATATTCCGGCTGAGGCGGTGTATTACGAGATTATTATACGCGACGAGAAAATGGCTGACGGCAATTCGCTGCTCGACTATGCTAACCGGAAGCGGGTGATACCTGTTTCGCCCAACTCGTTCTACGCGTATCTGCAGGTCATTATTTTTGGCCTCAAAGGCCTTGAGATAGAGAAGAGCGCTGAGCAGATGCGCGAATGGCTCAAGCGCGTGCAGGTCGATTTTGGCAAGTTCTTCGACAATTTCACAAAGGTCGGGACTAAAATCGACGCGGCGAAGAAGGAATACGACGATGCTGCAAAACGGTTCGACCTTCTGAATCAGCGTATGGGCCGCATTACCGGACAGGACGCTTTTTTATCAGGGGATCAGGAACCCCCGCCTCCCGGAAGCCTTTTGCTCTGAGTTTGCACGCCATGCATTTGCCGCAGGGCGGAAAGACGCCCGTATAACAGGTGTGGCTGTGCGCGAGCGCGGGCAATGCCCCGATTTTTTCCGCAAGCCCGATTGACGCGGCCTTTGTCAAATGTATCAGGGGCGTGTGGATTTTAATCCGATGATCAAGTCCCAGGCACAGGGTCTTTTCCAATGACCGTATGGTACGCAAACGGCAGTCAGGATATCCTGAATAATCAGTCTCACAGACCCCAGTGATCAGATGGCCTATGTTGTGCGCATACGCGTATGCCGCGGCAAAGGTCAGGAAGATGATATTTCTCCCAGGCACAAACGTGTTGGGCAGTTTTCCTTTTTGGGCCTTGTTTCCGATGCGCATGTTCCCGGTGAGCGCGTTGTTGCCAAGCTGCGCAAAGGTGTCTATCCGCAGCCTGACCAGGGGTATGCCTGCCATGCGGGCAATGGTGCGCGCGCACGCGGTTTCGCGCGCATGCCGCTGTCCATACGAGAAGGTGATCGCGATAACCGCGTCCTTGCCGAATTTCCTGATGGCCCAATAGAGGCAGGTGGTTGAGTCCTGGCCGCCGGAAAAGACAACAAGGGCCTTTTTTTTCAGAAGAGTGGTGATAAATAATTCCTTTCAATACGCGCCATATTGATGGGCAGCATCAATGAAACGCAGGTAATTTTCCTCTGTTTTTTTATCTAGAGGCGAATTTATGGGCGCTGCAGTGGGCATAATGACATATCCATAGCCTTCTTTTGCCTCGTCCATGCATGTTTTGACTGCCTTTTGCACATCTTCATTGCTGCCGTGTTCGAGCAGCTTCAGCTGTATATTCCCAAAAAGGCACATCTGCTTTCCCACGGCCTTTTTCACATCTTTAAGAGATATATCGCCGTCGGGCGGCGCTTCGCAGGGATCAAGCGCATCAGCGCCTGTGTCCAAAATAAGGTCGAGTACGGTGTTTATTTTTCCGTGGCTGTGTACCCTGGCTATGGCGCCTTTTTCGTGGATAAGGGTTACCATGTCCCTGACGCAGGGAAACACGAAGCGCTCGAACATTTCACGCGGCATATAGGGCGGGGTCGCGTATTCGGGCCCTACGATGCGGTAGAGGTCCACAACCTGTGTGTCGAGCATGTGGCGCAGGTTTTCCATGATGCGCTCGTGCATGATTGCAATAGTGCGCTCAAAATGGTCTGTTTCCATAAGTGCCCACACTGTTGCCTCCCCGAATTCCATAAGGGGAACCGTGGCGCAGACCGCATCGCTGAGCGACGTCATTATGACACCGTTCTCGCTAACCTCGTTTCTGACCTGTTTATAATCGGAAAAATCAAAGGAGACTGGTTCGTAGGGAACAGACAGGGCCTTGTCCACGTCCGCAATGGTCTTGCACGGGTGCTCAACCTCCCAAACAGTATGGATGTTTTTGGTGATTTTGGTTGTTCTTGTAAGATCGCCCTTTGGCGTATGCAAGATGTTTTTGCTGACCGTGATATCGCCGTTGATGTTTTTCGATACATCTGTATCAATGTGATACGCTGATTCAAACGCGGTTGCATTTGAACCAGGGTCCCACATGCAGATACAGTCGGTTGATGCGCGTATATAGTCCATCAGTTTTTTGTAGGAAGGGTCGTTGTTCTCGAACGCTTTAGTGTTATACCCAACCAGTTCGTACGTAGATATGGGCACGCGGTCAGTGGGCATGCGTTTCAGTGCGGCAAAGATGCGTTCGCGTGGAGTCATGGTTTGGTCCTCTGTCAGATCCCTTTTTTTCTGCCTGGCCAGACTATTTTATGCAGTTGCAGGTTGAGGCGCACGTTCAGTTTGTCGTTGAGTATCCACTGGGCAAGGTGTTGGGCGCTGCCTTGGGTTTGCTCGGGCGACAGCAGCACCCTGCATTTTTTATCAAGCTTGTATTTTTTTATTATTTGCCTGGAAAAAGAATAGTCACGTTTGTCTGTAATAACAAATTTAATCTCATCTGTTCTTTTTAAAAGCCGGATGTTTGACAGCATATTATACTGTGTCATATTACTCGAAGGGGTTTTTATGTCCATGATTATTTTGATCCTGCGCGGTACAGGGGAAAGGTCGCACGAACCATTGGTTTCGAGCAATACCTCATGGCCTTTTTTTAACAACGCCTTCATGAGGTCCACGCTTTTTGGCTGATGCAGGGGTTCGCCGCCCGTGACTTCGACCAGGGGGCAGTTCAGTTTTTCTACCGCGGTTATGACCTGTGCCAGTGTCATTTTTTTGCCGCCAGTGCGCGCGTAACGCGTGTCGCAATAGGCGCAGTCAAGATTGCAGCCTGCCAGCCTTACAAAGGCGCAGCGGCGGCCAGCTTCGCTGGATTCTCCCTGCAGGGAGACGAATATTTCAGAAACAACAAGATCCATAGCAAATGCAAAATACGATTGTCGTATTGCCGTTTCAAATGAAAAATAATTATATAGAACAGGAAGCGTTCAGTGCTCTGGATGGACCCGGTTGCGTTTGATCTTAAGAATGCGGGTGGGGGAGCGGGAACGCCAGGTGGAATTGCAGTCATGGCACACCCACCGATTGTCCCCGGTAAGGAATCGGTAGAGTTTTTTAAGGCCCTTGTCGAGTATTCGGATGCGCTCGCTCTTGCAGACAGGACAAACTCGCATAGTATGGGTTATATATAAAAATGCACAGCCACGATTCAATAACAAAAGGGGAAGGGCCCATTATATTCTACGTGGAATCGGTCGATGTCAGCGCGGCTGTCCACGATCCCTCAGTCCTCTCGTTTAAAATAAAATATTATTAAAAGGAGCGTTTTATGGATTTAAAGAAAACAATCAGGACGGTCATGGATTTTCCAAAAAAGGGCATAGGATTCAAGGATATCACAACACTGCTTGTCAATGGGCCCGCGCTGCACCAGGCGATCCGGGACATGGCAGAGCCCTTCAGGAAGAGCAACGCGGCCAAAATCGTCAGTATCGAATCACGCGGTTTTATTTTCGGCATGCCCATGGCCTATGAACTGGGGCTTGGTTTTGTGCCTGTGCGTAAACCCAAGAAGCTGCCTGCGGCAACTGTCGCAGAAACGTATGCGCTTGAATATGGGACCGATTCCATTGAAATCCACAAGGACGCCATTGTTCCTGGCGAAAAGGTGCTTTTGGTCGACGATCTTCTGGCAACCGGCGGCACCATGGAAGCCGCAGTCAGGCTGGTGAAAAAACTGGGCGGCGAGCCTGTGGCGGCCGCGTTCCTTATAGAGCTTGATTTCTTAAAAGGCCGTGAGAAGCTACCGGGCATTCCAGTACATTCATTGATTCATTATGACTCAGAAGCATAAGAGTCTTGTTGCAGCGGCCGCAGTACTGGCCGTTGTTGTCCCCGACTTGGTCTTTTCCCTGTCAAACGCCTATCTTCCCGGCAGCGCTGCGCCGCCGCAGGCGTGGTTTCCTTTACGCACTGCTGATTTCTCCCCTGCCCGCGCGCTTGCGGATTCATTGCTCGGCGCGTATATCAGGTCAGGCAAAGCGGAAAAGAACGAGGCGCAAAACAGGCTTGACGGCGACACCTGGATCGATAAACGCCTTGCCGAGAGTGTGTGCGGAAACAGGGTGGGGGAGGCGGGCGTGGTTTTTCTTGAAGGGAAAAAGCTGGGCGAAGTGGCGCTTGCGGGTTTCCATGTGAATTGGTGCGATTTCTATGGCGCGCTTCTCGAAACCGAATATATTCCATCAAAAAAATTCGACCTGAAAAAATATATGTCTGGCGCGCTTCTGGCAATGGGTCCAAAAAGCAAAACCGTGAGACCCTGCGTTTTTTCCCGTTTGCCCGGGATGGATAAAAAAATCGCTTTTTATTACCGGTCAATGGACCCGCAGCCGTTCGAATATATACAGGACATGTCAGTGGACGCGTATGAATATGTGAGAAAAAAACAAGTGTGCGCGATTGTTAATTTCACAACAGGTACGGGTTTCTCTCCGGGCATTGTCTGTCTTCTTGAGGAGAGCGCAGACACGTTCATGCTCAAGGCGCAGTATTTTATCGGAGAAAAGGCCGCGTTGGTCCAGGCGGTATGCGAGGAAGGCGAGAAAGACCCGGTCATCGAGGTGCACACGTCGGGAAGCGGGACAGAGTATATTGTTCTTCAATATAACGGCGAAGAATTCAAGGAAATATACAAGAGAAAAGAGAACGAATTTCCGTGAAGGACTTTACGCCAGCAATGCCATCATGCTGTTTTTATTCACGTCCCTGAAATTTTTCATCGCGGCCATGGCTGTCTGGTTCAGCAGCCGCTGCTTAGCTTCTTCCACAATGCCAGCGGCGAAATCCTGGTCCCGTATGCGCGATTCCGCGTCCTGGGTCATTGCCGCCTGGTTGTCGTTCAGATCGCGCGCATAGCCCAGCCGGTTGATGTTTGCGCCAAGATTGGTCCGCTGGCCCGAGACATTCTGAATTGCCGTGTCAATGGCGTTGATGGCGTTTGACGCGTTTGCGGGCGATGAAATATCGGTCGCGGCAACTCCCAGGTTCGCGGCCGTGAAATCAGCGCCTTCAACAGGCAGGTCGCTGCCTGGGTTGGGGCCTGCCAGCACAGTGCCGCCAGCGGCCAATCCAGTGCCATTGGTCAAGTCCTGCATATTGAATTGGGTGGCGTTTGCCTGGCGGGTGAGTTCCTGGTTTATCTGCTGGTATTCTACATTGAGCGCCTCACGGTCGCGTGCTGTCAGCGTACCGTTCGATGATTGCACCGCAAGTTCGCGCTGGCGCTGAAGCATGGATGCAGTCTCGTTTCCCTCGCCTTCGGCAATGTATTGGGCAGCTTCAGCATACTCAACATTCACATTTGCCATCTGAAAGCCGCGGATTTGCGTGCGCATTTGTTCGGAGATGCTTAGGCCTGCGGCATCGTCACTTGCCCTATTTATTCGCAGGGCAGTGGCAAGCCGTTCCTGGATTTTTGAAAGGTTTTTGTTTGATTTCTGGGCCGCACCGATGAGCCCGATTGTTTGGGCTTTATCTATCTGCATAAGATCCTCCTGATTAACGAGTTACAAGAGTTACGCAGATGTCCTTATCTTTGTCTTCCGTGCGTCCCTGCAAGGAAGGGATAGAATACTCCATTTCTATTATCGGCAAAAACAGGGAAAACTTTAATTAAAAAATGACTCACCAGCGGGCTTTGTCCCGTTGAGAGGTCTTGGGACAAACACCGTTTTTTCCAGACACTACTGACAAAAAGGGCGCCTTAGAATTTCTTGATATACACGACTCGCACCTCCCGGCTGGTACCGGGTTCGGCATACACATATTCATCGATGGGTGACGGGTAGGCGCGTTTGTTTTCCAGAAGATCTTTAAGGTCGAGTTCGATGATAAAGGTCTCGATAATGGCCCAGCGCACGCCAATGTTGAGGTAGCCGTCAAGCAGGTTGTGCGAATAGTTGTCGTCCAGGGCCGCGTCGTATTCGGCCATGAGGCTGAGTTCCTCGTTTATGCTTTTGTCTATTCCCACGGCCATGTTCATGAACTTATTTGACGGATGGAGGTCTGATTCTTTTTCCGATTCAGCCTGGTTGTTGTCGACCGCGCTGTAGTTGCATTCAAAATGGAGCCCCAGGGGATACCCGAGCAGGAGATAGCTCTTACTGATTGCGACAAAAGCGCCTTTTGATTTGAAATAGAACCTGCCGGCTGTTTCGCCGAATTTTTCAAAATCACCCGACCCCTGCGAGTCGAATCCCAAGGCCAGCGCGGGCAGGTAATAACTCTCTTCCATGAGACGGTATTTGATGAGGCCGCCGGGATATGTCTGGCCGATGATGTCCCTGGTGCCAATGACATGCATGGCCTGGTAGGCGATGCCTATGGAGAGGCGGTTGGTAAGCCCCACGTTGACAGCGGTACTGATGCCACCCTCGTTGAAGAACTTCAGGTCGAGGTCGAAATACCCCCTGGGAAGCGAGCCCGCGGTATGGCAGTCAATGAGTTTGCGCGGCTGGATTTCAGTCCCGGTTTCGGCCATGCACAAGAGCGCACAGCCCGCTAGGAAAAGGGCGAACGCAGTGCGGATTACCATGTTACTGGCCTCCTTTTGGTTCCGGTTTCAATGGGATATATTTCCCGGTTCCCTTGCACAAGAAACATTTTCCAGTGCCTTCGCAATAATGGCATTTTCCCGTGCCATTACAGAACTGGCAGGGCGCTTCGTACCAGGCGTCCTTGGTCCCCAGGAGCCGTTTGCCTTTGCCGTCGCAGAAGGTGCAGACGGCGGTCCCTTTGCAGATGAAGCACTTTCCCGCGTCTTCGGCGTGGCCCCAATGGCTGCACAGAAGGCAGGCGTCCGCGTCGTAGCGCGGGCTGGGATCTTGTTTTTTTACGCATGCGGGGAGCATGGCCATGCAAGCGCACAGCGTGATGAAGATGATGGATCTGTTTTTTAGCATAGGCTGGTGAGTCCTTCCTTTATCCTCTGCATTCCTTTTGAGATATTTTCCATGCTAGTGGCGTACGAGACCCTGATGCACGCGTCGTTGCCGAACGCGCTTCCGGGTATTGCGGCGACCAGCTTTTCCTCGAGCAGGTAGTGGGCCATGTCGGACGAGTTGGCAATGGCGCGGGCGCCCGCCTTTTTTCCATAGAAGGCGGAGACGTCGGCAAAGACATAGAAGGCGCCGTCGGGATCAGTGCTGATAACCCCCGGGATTTCGTTAAGGTTTGTCAGTACGAATTGGCGCCGTTTGTTGAACTCCTCGACCATCCGGGTGATGCAGGTTGCGTTGTTGCGCAGCGCGGATGCTGAGGCGGTCATGGAGATGGTGGAGGGATGGTGCGTTGTCTGGCTTTGGATGGCAGCGATGGCCTTTGCAATGGGTTCGGGAGCGCCCAGATAGCCAATACGCCAACCGGTCATGGCAAAGGACTTGGAGACGCCGTTGACTGTGACCGTTTGTTCAAAGATCTCAGGGCCCAGTGAGGCAATTGAAATGTGGCGCGCGTTGTTGTAAATTATTTTTTCGTACACTTCATCGGCGATACAATAGAGATCTTTTTTAACCACGACCGCGGCAATGTCCTTGAGTTCGTTTTCACCGTATACCGCTCCCGAGGGATTGTTCGGGGAATTGAGGATGAGCGCCTTGGTTTTCGGCGTGATTGCCGCTGCGAGCTGCGCGCCGGTGATTTTGAATTTGTTTTCACGGACACCCTGGACAAAGACGGGCGTGGCACCCAGGAACTTCACCAGTTCAGGATAGGTGACCCAGTAGGGAACTGGTACAATGACTTCGTCGCCGGGGTTGACCAGGGCCAGCAATGCGTTGAAAATGGAGTGCTTGGCGCCCGATGAGACCACGATTTGGTTTTGCGCGTATTTGAGACCATTGTCTTTCCGGAACTTGTCCGCGACTGCCTGCACAATGTCCTGCGAGCCAGCGGTAAAGGTGTATTTGGTGAGGCCCGAGCGTATGGCGTAGATGCCGGCGTTTTTAATGTGCTCCGGGGTGTCGAAGTCTGGTTCGCCCGCTCCCAGGTTGACCACGTCGCGGCCGTCGATCTTCATCTGCTTTGCTTGTGAGGTGATGGCGATGGAAAGGGAAGGGGAGATGCAGGAGACCCGCGAAGCCAGCTGTTTCATTGCGCTTCTTCCTGGTGCACGGTCTCGAGTATGGCGTTGTCGTAGACAATGTTTCCGCCCGCGAGGCTCTGGCCTTTGGTTGATATCCAAATGCCCGGGACCAGGCGCGCGACCGAGAAAAACCCGTGCGGGCCCGAGAAGAGGGGTTCGGTGTCTATGATGAGCGATACATTTTTCTGGTCGATATTGAGCACTATGTCGCGCACCTTGCCCGATACAACCGCCGCGTTACGGCCCCAAATGAGCCGGGGAGCGCTGTTTTTTTCCTTTACCTCGAGGAATTCCATCTGCGACCGTTTGAAGAACCGGATGTACGAGGCCGGGTGTCCCAGACTGTCGAAGGAATCGGGCGTTGCCGTGAAGAAGATGGAGGAGACCAGCGACTGGTTGTCCAAGGGAATGGTTTGTGAAATGCGGAAGTCGACTGACGCGGATTCGGCGCTGACCTGTTTGTCGAGTGTCAGCGAACCCTCCTTGGGAAGGCGCTTGCGCGACCGGACCGGGACATTCAAATTACCCGCGCTCTCGTAAAATTCTATGCTGCCATGGGGTTTCCAGGCCGTGTGTAATTCGTTGTTGTCAAAGGCGTCGAAGAAGATGAGTTGCGCTCCTTGGCGCGCCTCGTATGACTCGGCGGTCTTGTATCCCATTTTGATGCCAATGAAGCTCCGCTTGCCTTCGCCGGCAAAGACGGCGCAGCAAAGCAGCAACAGGACCAGTGTGAGACGAAGCGTTGTGGCAACCATTTCGATAATTTATACTTCCGTGAATAATATACAATATATATTTTTTATCAAACAACCAAAAACCTTGCGCGGGAGTGATACGCTAACCTATTTTACTTTATGGTTCTTTCAGCCGTTCTTATCGTAAAAAACGAAGAAGCCAGGCTGCGCGCCTGCCTTGGGTCGCTTGCGGGGCTTGTTGACGAGACCGTGGTGGTTGACACCGGCTCCTCGGACGCCACCATGGATGTGGCGCGCGACCTGGGTGCGCGTCTCTTTTCCGAGCCGTGGCAGGGCGATTTTTCCGCTGCGCGCAATCGGTCCATTGCCGAGGCGCGCGGCGAATGGATCCTCTGGATCGACGCGGACGACTTGGTCCCGGCCCATGGACACGCGGCAATCCGCGCATTGTGCGCTGGTCCGCGCGACCGAGCCTTCTCGTTTATAATAGAAAATCTCTATGATAACCGGCCTGGCCAGGTGTTCAGGCAGACGCGCCTTTTTCCCGCGCGTCGCGCCATATGTTTCGATGGCAGGATCCACGAGACCCTCTCGTATTCGCTGGCTCGTGCGGGCCTTGCCGTGGTCCCGGCCGATGTGCGTATTATCCATACCGGATACAATACCGCGGCCGAACGCAGCGCCAAAATTGAGCGAAACCACGCGCTCCTCCTGCGCGAGCGCACGCGCTGTCCCAACGATCCCGCGGTTCTTATGGAGTTGGGAAACTCTTATTTTCAGCAGGGGCGATTTGCCGAGGCTGTGGCGCAGTACCGGGCCATCGCGGACCTGCCTGGCGTGGAACGTGCCCAGCCCGATATTTTTCGCTCTATTCCCTCCCTTGTAGGAAACGCCTATCTTGCGGCCGGAGACCGTTGTTTGGCGCAGGAATGGTTTGAACGCGGGGTGCGCGATTTTCCCGAACGCATGACCCCGCGCTATTTTCTGGGAAAAATCGCCCTCGACAACAATGACGCGGACGCGGCCCTGGCCCATTTCCTCGCTGTCACCGGAATGACGGCCGCGGTCACTACCGTGGCGGTAGACATTTCAGGCATGCAGGCCAACGCCTTTGCCTATGCCGCCAACATTCTTCTGGGCAGGGGCGACCATGCGCGTGCGCTTGCGCTTTTTTCCGAGGCTGACCGCCGGTTTCCGGTCGCGGCCTTTTCATATGGCGCCGCGGCCCAGGCCGCGCTGCGCGCGGGTGATGGCGCGGCAGCGCTCTCATTTTTCCGCAAAGGTGAGGCGCGGGGCGACCTGTCGGCGCAGGAGTATTCGGATTACGGGGTGCTGGTCTGGGAGACGGGCGAACAGGAGCGCGCGCTCGGTCTTTTTGAACGGGCCCTTGACAAAGATCCTGGGTGCGCTGTCGCGGCCGAGAACTACGCTGACGCCGCGGGCGCGGCGCATCAGGGCGCTCGCGCGTCCGCCTTTATCGCCGGTCTTGGCGCGCGCATTGCTCAGGGGGGGGGCTGATATGGCGCAGGTGCAAAAGCTTCTTCTGCCGGGCAACCTTCCCTCGGTCTTTCCGCCGCATACGCTGTCGCTCTGCATGATCGTGAAGAACGAGGAAAAGGCCCTGCCCGAGTGTCTTGCCGCGCTGCGTTCCGTGGCCGACGAGATCGTGATTGTTGACACTGGGTCAACGGACCGCACCAAGGAAATCGCCCGTTCGTTCAAGGCGAAGATACTCGACGATCCCTGGCAGGGGGATTTCAGCAGGGCGCGCAACTGTTCCATTGACCATGCCTCGTGTTCGTGGATACTTTGGCTCGACGCTGATGACCGGGTCGAACCGTCCTCACTGCACCACATCAGCCGCATCAAAAAAGAGGCGCTGCATCTTGATACTGCCTTTGGGTTCAAGGTCAAGAACCTCAAGGCAGGCGGCCTGGGCGATGTGTTTATGCAGATCCGCATGTTTCCCAACGATCCGCGCGTGCGGTTCGAGAAAAAGATCCACGAACAGGTCTCGCCCGCGCTTGCCCGCGCCGGCTACACTTTCATGTATCTCAACGACACCGAGATTGTCCATACCGGATACGCGCACGAAGGGCTCAAGCACGAAAAGGCGTTGCGCAACCGGACGATACTCGAGGACGACATGAAGAACTATCCCGGCGATATCAACTACGTTGCCGCCTATGCTGACACGTTTTTCATCACCAACGAGTGGGAGCGGGGAATTGAAGTGTACAAGGAGGTCATGGCGATCCCCGGTGCGCGGGAAAAACAACCCGACCTCTACAACCGGTGCCCGGTACTCATTGCCCTTGGCTACCAGCAGCTCAAGCGGTTCCCCTCCGCCTTGCAATGGGTGGAAAATGGGCTCTCGATCTGTCCAGGCCGCGCCGACCTGTTCCTTATCGGCGGCGAGGTCTCCTTTGAGATGCGGGAGTTTGCCAAGGCCCGCGGCATGCTGGACCAGGCGCTTGCCGCGCCCGAGGAACTATCGTCCGTGCCCATTGACTACCAGGCCATACGGGCCAAGGCGGCCATTATGCAGGCGCGTATCTGCAGGGAGGAAAAAGACTTTGCCGGCGCCGAGAAATGGTACCAAAAGGTCATGGAGACGCACTCCTATTTTTTCGATATGCCCGCGAACATCGGCGAGGTCGTGCTCGCACAGGGCCGTTTTCTCGACGCCATGCGGTTCTTCAGCGATTCGGTGATCCGTTTTCCGGGCGCGGACGTGCGCGCCTATCGCCACTTGGGCCGCATCAGCGCGTCTGTGGGCAAAATCGACGAGGCTATTGACATGTACAGCAAGGGTTTGAGTTTTTTCCCCGCTGATCGCGCCATGCTCGAGGCAATACGCGATCTTTACCGCATGCGCGACGACACGGAGAAATATCTCGAAATCAGCCAGCGTCTCAGCGAACTGAACCAGACAGTCTGAAAGGACCGCGCCTGCCATGCGCAGAACCATCTCTCTCTGCATTATAGTCAAGGACGAGGCGGTCTTTCTCGACCGGTGCCTGGCGTCGTATGCGGGTCTTGCCGACGAAACCATTGTTGTTGATACCGGATCAGCGGACGGCAGCGATACTGTGGCTGCCCGGCACGGGGCGCGGGTCTTTCACGAACCTTGGGAGGGCGATTTTTCCAAGGCGCGGAACCAGTCGCTTGCACGCGCAACGGGCGATTGGATTGTATGGACCGACGCGGACGACATCGTCACCCCGGAAAACCGGGAAAAGATTGTCCAGTTTCGGGATGCACATGCGCTCAATGTCTGTTTCAGTTTTCTCATTAAAAATTCGCAGGACGGCGTCTTGGGGTCTGTGTTCAACCAAGTGCGCATGTTCCCGCGCCACAACGCCATCAGGTTCAGAAACCGGGTGCACGAACAGGTGCTGCCTTCCATACAGGAATTAGGGTTTTCCACGGTCTATACGGACATCATGGTTGTCCATACCGGGTACAGCTCGCCCGAGGTGGTGGAGAAGAAGCAGGTGCGCAACCTGGCAATACTTGAGGATGAAATGCGAAAACACCCGGACCATCCGGTGATCCTCTTTTCGTACGCCGGAACCCTGGTCGACCTGAAGCGTCACAAAGAAGCGGTCCCCTGGTATCTCAAGGCCATGGAGCTTGCGGAAAAGCAACAGAGTGAGCGGCATATCTACGAGGGCGTGCCTGTGGCGCTTGGCGCGCTCTATGGCAGGCTCAAGGAGTACGGCAAGGCGCGGCCCTGGGTGGACAAGGCCTATGCGCTCGATCCCTCTCATCCTCAGACCAATTCCATGCTGGGAGAACTTGCCGAGTTGGCCGGTGACAGCGAGGCCGCGATACGGCATTTTGAGTTCGTGCTTACCTGTGAGGAAAAACCCACGTTTATTCCGGTCGACGTAAATATGCTCAAAATCAACGCCTGTGCGCACCTCGGCGGACTGTATATGAAAAAGGGCGACAAGAAGAAGATGGTGGCCATACTCGACAAAGCGCTCGAGATAAAAACCGGGAAAAAAACCAGGCCGTCGGACCGGGGACGCGTATTTTTTGACCGGGGCGACTTTTTGCAGGCGGGAAAAGAATATCTGATCGCGGTAAACGATCCCGCGTCCGATGATTGGGCCTCGTTTCTGGGGCTTGCGCAGGTTTTCCTCGCGGACAATTCCCCCGCTGATGCCGTGGCCATTCTGACCATGGGACTTGAGCGTTTTCCCGGAAATATGGATCTCGTTGCGCTTCGCGGCCGCCTGAAGGCCTGACTTGTGAACAGCGGCGGCTGTTTGTTATTTTACCCATACGACAATTCACTATAAGGAGCGAGCGCATGGCAAAACTGGGCATTATCGGGTTTGGCATTGTAGGCAAAGCCGTTGAATACGGGTTCAGGGGCAGTGGAAATATCATTACCGCATACGACAAATACAAGGACCTTGCCACGCTCCAAACCGTGGTGACATCTTCGGAATTTATTTTTGTCTGCCTGCCCACTCCCTACAAGAACGAACGGATCGACCTTTCCATCATGGACGAGAATATTGAACAGGCGGCGAAATTCGCCTCGGGCACTGATAAAATCATCATTATCAAGTCCACGGTTGTCCCGGGCGTCACGCGCGCGTACGTGAAAAAATATCCCGGCGTTAAATTCTGCTTTAATCCCGAGTTTCTCACTGAAGCGAATTTTCTCGAGGATTTTGTAAAAGGCGACCGTATTGTTATCGGCGCTGACGATGACAAGGTGTCGCTGCGTGTCACAGACCTCTACCGCGAGCGCTTTCCCCTTATGCCGCTCTATCGCACGGACCTTACCACCGCTGAGATGGTCAAGTACATGGCAAACTGCTATCTGGCGACCAAGGTCATTTTTGCCAACGAGATATTCGAGCTGTGCGAAAAGCTGGGCATTAAATACGAAGAGGTGAAATCAATGGTTGTCGCGGACAAGCGCATTGGCAACACACATCTCGACGTTACCACGGTAAAAGGATTTGGCGGCAAGTGCTTTCCCAAGGACATGGTGGCGCTCATGGGACTATACAGGGAGCTTGGCTTGGACTGTTCCCTTATGGAAGCTGCCTGGAAAAAGAACCTGCGGATCAGGAAGATAAAGGATTGGGAAGAGATTCCATTCGTAAAAACGTAAGAAAAACGGCGGCTACCGCTGGTATGGATACCAGACAAGTCTCCGCCGTCCCCACTCCCCCCTTTAATGAGGCAGAGAAAAAGACAGCATATTTTGTTCCAAAACGGATAAAAATTGATAAAATATTAAGTTTCCAGCATATATAACTATTTAAGTTTTAATAATTTATGATACTATTGGCGAATTTTTCACCAGTTTCTCTTAACTGGTGGTGAAATAATCGCCAAAATTTGGTTATTCGATAAAACTGGATTTTTTTATGCGTCTTCATTTCATTCTTGTAGAACCTGAAGTTCCTGAGAATATCGGCTCGTGTGCCAGGGCCCTGAACACAATGGGATTCGGATCGCTCAGGCTTGTGAATCCAGCATGCGACCATCTCGATGCCCGTGCCTGTGCGCTTGCGCATGGCTCTGAATCGGTCTTGAAAAAGGCGAAAGTGTTCAAGTCGCTTGGAGCGGCATTGGAAGATCTGGATTTTATCATTGGTGCCACAAACCGGACAAGAACGCTCAGGCACGAATACTATTCCAGCACCCAGGTAGCGCGTATTCTCGAGGATAAAGGAGAGAGCGTTAATGACGCGGGCATTGTCTTTGGCCCTGAGCAACGCGGGCTTTCAAACGAGGATTTACGGGAGTGCGACCTGTTGTCGCGAATACCTTTGTTCAGGCGGCAACCGTCGCTTAACCTTGCCCAGGCAGTGCTGCTCTATGCATATGAATTTTCCCGTTTCACCATAGGCAGAAAAGAACGGCGGATGCGGCAGGCAGACCCTGATGAATTGAAGATGTTTATGCAAAAAACAGATGAATTGTTCCGGGGGCTTGGTATTGAACCTTCGGGTAATCTTTATCGCCGAGCCATGGAACGTCTTGCAGCTCTCACGCACTATGACATGAGAATTGCCTATAGTATTATATCATTCATTAAAAGATAACGATACCTCTATAAGGGGCAGCGAGTATGTATCATAATGTCGAGCATCGAGTGCTGGCCAATATATATGCTGTTGTCGGACAACGACTCGGATAGCGCTGGCTTCAGAAAATAGGTCCCGGCAGCCAGGGAAACAACATACAGAGTATCTGAGCTTGTTCCGGTTTGTGCTTTAATGTTTAAAACAATGAACAATAATAGAAGGCACGTTTTCAATCTGGTCTCTCTGGGAGGTAGTTTACCTGAGCAAGACCATCTTTTTGGTAAGCATTTTGTTTCCTGCTTTCAAACTCAGGATGTACGTTCCACTTGGCAGGCCATGACCGTCAAAATTGAATGTATATATCCCACTCTTTAAGGTGCGATCAATGATTTGCGATACCATTTGGCCTTGAATATTATATACCGCCAGTTTGATTTTGCCAGATGACGGATTTTCCAAAACAATCTGGGCCGTTGGGTTGAAGGGGTTAGGTTTTATATTTAAATTCAACTCTTTTCTGGCTGTGCCGGATTTTTCTGTGGCAATGGCACCGCCATTATTTGTTTTCAATACTGTGAAAGCATCTCCAGAAACCCAACCGTGCATAGTGTCGGAAAAAGAAACTGAATATAAATTAAGAGTTGTTCCACTATTTTGAACCTGCCATGTCTGGCCGTTAAAATACAGAATTGTTCCACTATCTCCAACAGCCCAACCATGCATCTTATCGACAAAGAAAACCTTATTTAAATGATGATTTGTTGGGCTTGCAAATGGATGCCATGATCCGCCTTCAAGTTTCAGAATTGTTCCACTTCCTCCAACAATCCAGGCAGTTGCTGAATCAATTGCATAAACCGACAGCAAGGGGACTTTTTGATTAATAGCAACAATTTGCCAGGCACCATAATTGTACGTAAAGACATAAAATAGGGTATCTTCGGGAATTGCCGGACTTCCAACTGCCCAACCATGGTTTTTATCTGAAAATGAAATGTCATTAAATGCATAAGGATGCGGTGAATAAACGGTTGTATCCACAACCCAATTATTTACAGGATTATAATGGAAAATAACACTCATTTCTCCTGCAGCTTCCAGGCTGTTTGAGTCTTGGTTCGTTATGGCACGGATATTTGAGTATGGCTGCAGGTTAGCCTGAGTGAATGTATTATCAGTGAATTTAAGAAATATACTACCCGCGCATCCTATCCAGCCTTCCCTTGTATCTTTAAAATTAATTGACATCAGGGAAAAAGGGCCGCCGGGACTTTTTTCTGACCACGTACTGTCTTGATATCGGTATAAATTATTATGTGTTATGGCCCATGCATTAGCGGGGTCGATTATTTGGATGGCTCGGACCAGCATAAGCTCATCAGTATGTTTTGCAACATTGATGAATGTATTGTCGATATTCCAAGCGCCAATGATCAATTGAGATAAAAAGAATGTAAATGCCACGATAAGTTTCATATTCGTTCCTTTTTTTTAATTCGCTTGATCAACTACCCAAGACCAGCCGACGGCGTAGTAAGTTAAACTACCGACTGGTATCCGGTTTGTAGTATTTATTACCTTTATTCTGAAGATTTGACCTGAAACTAAATTTGCATCATTAGAAGCAATATTAATAATTTCATTATTCGAATTTTTACTCACGCAAACTTTTAAATGATTATTTGGAAAAGCGACTAAATCCATGTCTGTCAAATCATTAGTATTCGTTGAGGTATTTGCATTGCTGTTCCATGTTAATACAATTCTTAAATGTTTTCCTGCAGGCTTGGTTGTGGGCACCAAACACCAGAAAGAATGGTTGCTGGCACCGGACTGGTACCAACTACCACCGTAAATCCCAGAAACACAGCTAGTCGTTGCGGAATCGCCATCCTGATTTACATGCGTTGCATTGCGGACAAACAATTCAGCATCATACCCTGAAATAACACCTGCTCCGTCCCTTCCGTCAACAAACTGGCTCCATTCCCCTCCATCAACATTCTGTGCTGAAACTAATAAAGCTACCCTAACCCTTTCAGGCCATTCCCACCAATAAGAACTATGGCTCTTTAAATTAGCAACAATTCCACTCGTGATTGGAGCGCTGTAACTAGTACCACAATACAAAGCTTCTACACAAGACGCCTCCATGCCGATCCCTGTTACAGGAGTGATTCCTGGCGCTACAATATATGGCATCTCTCTGTCTGTATACGAACTCGAATATCTGTTTGCGGGATTTGTGGTTTCAGTACATAAATCGGAAGGAAAACAATAATGATGATCTGTGTCACAACGTACGTTTCCTATGCTCAAACCATTATATGCCCCCCAGCCCGAGACATAATTAAACCCATGATTACCAGTACAATTACAAAACATTGTGTATGGATATTGGTTGACAAACCAATCCATGAGAACCTGTTCTGCATCTGTCGGTAAACTATAATCCCTGTGATAACTTAAACTGACCGAAGCAATCAGATGATCCTGCATCCATTGGATTCCCGCAGTATTGTAATAAGGCGTATAGAGACCATAATTATAATGATGTGTGTAGCAATTTGGAGAAGTCCATTTCATAAAGTGAAAACACCCTTCCGAATGCAGATCTGCGCTTGCCGGTGCGACACCATGGTCCGCTGTAATTCGAGTTAATTCAATACATGACAGATACGCATTAGACAATCCGCGTTCATAGGTTGCGCAACAAACACCTGACCCTAATAATGTCATAGTTCCGGTATTATACGATTCGGTGACTAAATCATATTGAGGATAACTAGCTGGTTCTGAAACTCTAAATTCGTTAATATGAACAACATCTGAATCGAATGCCAATGCCGATAATTTAGCCCAACTATCGTTTACTCTTACAACATAATTATTTGTATCAATTTTATCAAAAGGTACTAATTGTTTATCTCTGATATATTTTAAAATATCAACTTGTGGTGCTAACAGATTAATATAATTACGATGTTTATAATCTTCGGATAAATGCGGCAAAGTCTTATCAATGAGAGGGACATCATTATGTCTGAGCACGATTTCAACTTTTATGGGATCTTTTAGTAGACCATTTTTATGCTTATATACCATTTCATGGGAAAGAGCGCCATATCTTTTCCTGAATTCCGCCTCATTCTGTCTTTCAAGCGCCACAACGTCTTCTCCCGTGCTGGTTTTCAGAGCTATTGTTCCTTTCGCCTCATCGTATTCTTTTTCGATGGTTATCGTCTTGTTGAGATATTCAAAGGTAGCCGTCTCTGGACTGGTGATTTGTACGGCTTCCGAGACCAGAAAAACGGACAAGACAACAAATAAGACGAACTTCACTTTTCCCTCCTTCACTTTTTATCAGTTCTGTTTATGCAAAACAGATTTTCACCATGTAAAATATATTTTAATTTGTCGTATGTCAAGATATAGAATGACATTTATATGTTTTTTTATCACTTAGTTTTTGTAAAAAAACGCAATTTTTCTTTATGATATATCTGATTTGTATCGAATTTGGTGTTTGTTTGATGAACGACAATTATAATTGAGGTTCTTGAAAATAGTCTCCCATTTTGAAAACGACAGATTGCTGGTAATCATCACACTGCCCCGTTCATATCTGGCGGCGAGCAGTGTGAATAACACTTCCATTTCTTCACGGCTCTGCTGCACATAGCCGATGTCGTCTATCATGATGACCTCAAAGCGTTTGTTTTTGAGAACGAACCAGATTCTTGCGAAAATATACGCTAGTGTGTGTCCAGAGAAGCTTTCTTAGAGATTTTACAAATTTTTCCCATTTCGGCAAATTATATCATAGTTATTTTACAGCGCATTAACCTTTTAACTTAAAGTTTAAGCAAAACTTAGTTAACTTTTTAAATTGTGGTATAAATGTTGCTTCAAGGTAAATGGAGATGGTCTTTTTACGGGTAAAGTCTATTTTTATCCTAGGAGGAATTTATCTGTTACAAATGTGACACAGGTTACAGATATATAACTATAATTTATTTAAAATTAAGTGGTAATATATGTATTTCATAAATATCTTGACAGCAAATAGGATTTTAGGTTATTTATCCAGAAACAAGACCTATTTTTTGAATGGTTTAATGGTCGGTTTTGTGGATAGCCTAATTTAATGAAATATAGGAGGTTAAGGGTTATGGAAAAGTATTTAACAACAGGACAGGTTGCAAAAAACCTCAGGGTCTCCATCTCAACGGTAAAGAGATGGATTGGTTCCGAGAAGATCCTCTCGGATCGGGTCAACAATTCTAACGGTTGGCGGCTTTTCACTGAAAAGGACCTTGAAAAGCTGAAAGTATACAAGCGGGAAAAACGTAGAAATGGGAAAAAATTCAATTCCCATACGCTGACACCAGTGGGCAGAGGCTAGGATCCTGGCTCCAAAAAGGGACAGTATGAAACAAAGATCCATTAAGATGCTTGGGCTGCTCTGCCTGCTTGTACTGCAGCTCCACGGCCAGATAAAACGGTCGCGTGCAGAGGCAATGCCAGGCATTGAAGCATCGAACACCATGGGCTTCGGCAACATTTACTGCGAGTCCGCGCTTATGTTCCATTACCGGAGCAATGGCGCCTCCCTTTTTGAACCCTACCAGACCATTGGGTTGGGCCTTTCACCTTACCTCGACATTTTTGCGGGCGTGGTGCCCTTTGAAAAGAGCATAAAACAGGTTGTGGGAAAGGCTGACGCGCATCTCAAGGCAACGCTTCCGGGCAATGATAACCTCCGTATGTTCGGTATTGCCGTGCAGGGCGACCTTGTGCTTTCTTCGGAACAGGACACGGTAAGCGAGGGCCAGAACAAGGAACGGCCCGCGTTCAAACCGCGGGTTGGCATGACAATAATAGCGGACGCTGATCTCATCAAGAAATACAACAGGTTCCCGTTAAAAATTTACCTGAACTGGTCCTTGTTCGACAATGACAGGCTGCTGCAGTTCTACACGCAGCAGAGCATACGCGCGGGCGTTGAATACAAGGGGCCAGGCAACACCTATTTCGCGTCGTTCAGGTATGGTCTCTACAAACGGATTTTCCCGGGAACCGGCGCTGTTGCGGAAACATACGGTGAACGCACCCTCCATTTTATGCCCGGCGTCAGGTTCCGTGTCTTCAACTGGCTCGCTGTAAATGCGGCGCTCACCATTGGCCTGACAGCCGCAAAAGCGGCGGGGTCGCCTTTGTATTACGAGAAAATAGGCGTGCGGTTTGGGGCCGAGTTTCCCCTGTATCACCGGGAGACCAATGCCGAGGCCATCCGCGCCATGATATACCTTGACCAGAAAAAAAGCGAGCTCGAAAAACAGCAGGCAGCGGCCAGCGGCAATGGAACACCGGCGGGTGGATCGCCTGACTCTGTCGCGGTTGAGAGCGGCCTGCTTGATGATGGGGGCGGGGACGCGGCCGCGGTCCAGGACATCAAGAACATACTGGGTAA
This sequence comes from Candidatus Raymondbacteria bacterium RIFOXYA2_FULL_49_16, assembly GCA_001789205.1. GTDB lineage: Bacteria > Fibrobacterota > OXYB2-FULL-49-7 > OXYB2-FULL-49-7 > XYB2-FULL-49-35 > XYB2-FULL-49-35. Next base: position 92,873 of record MFYT01000073.1, read on the forward strand.
TGACGCCACGCTTTTCGAGCGGCAGAAGAAGATAAAAGAAAAGCGCAAGGAGATCCAGAAGGAACTTGGCAAGATCGAAGGCCTTCTTGAGGAATAAAGGGGTGACGTATGAACTACCGTAATTTTGTTTCCATTCTGGCGTTGTGCGCGGCTTTTTCCACAGGCATGGCGCAGAAACTCGATCGGGGCGAAGGGCTCTATTTCACCGAAAACTCCGATACGTATGGGGCCGGCAACATTTGGGTCAACGGCCATGGCAGGGCCTTTTATTGGGACAATCCCAATGTCGAAACCGGCTTTCCCCTCAAGATTTTTCCCTGTCTGGGTATTGATGCGGGCATACTCCCGTTCATGGACGCGGGTATTTCCGCTGAACTGCTCAGCTATGGTTTCGCGGTGCCCGGCAATGTGAAGGTGCGCACAAAGTTCACCCTGCCTACCAATACCAAACTGCGGCTTTGGGGCGCGGCGCTTTCCCTGGCCTACAAAAAGAATTTCCTTGAGACCCCGCCGTCCATAGGCTTCCGCAACCAGGGGGTCGCCTTCTATGCCGAAGGGCTCATGTATCTGGGGAACTCGCTTGAAATCAAACTGATCGGCGATGCTGATCTTATTGCCTGGAAATCGTTCCTGCCGCTCAAGGCCTTCCTGAATATCGGCTATGCCATGCCTCTTGACCGGGACTACGCCTTTTTCGACCAGTACACCTTTTCCGCAGGCCTGGCCTATAAAGGGCTGAACACTGATTTTTTTGTCGAATACTCCATGGAAATCCTCAATAGTTTTACCAGTCCGCTTAAAGTCGAGTTCACTGACTGGACCTCGACCAAGGTTTTTGAGCACTATTTTTCCGAAAACCCCCTGTACGTTACCCCGGGTGTGCGCATCCGCTACGACAACGGTCTCACCCTGTTCGCGGCAGCGCCCCTTACGGTAAGCAAGGAGGTGGCGCCTCCTGCGGGTTCGCTCAACAGTGTTACGAGAAAACCGGGATACACGGACGGCTTTTCGCCCTTCTACACCAACTGGAAACTTGCGGGGAAAATGAGCTTTCCCATCCGGTTTGTCATGCCAGGATCGGAGATGATGCGCAAGTTCATGCTTATGAAGAACAAGAAGGAAAAACAGACAATGGACATTGACGAGGAGATAAACCGGAAGCCTGGTCCCGAAGGGCCGCAGCCCAGCGAGGACGAACAACGGATGCAGGACCTGCAGAAGGAAAAGGAAAATATCACCAAGGACGGGTCGCTCGAATAACGGGCGCGGAACATATACATGACGCGTGTTGCCATACTCATATTTCTGACGGTTCTTCCGCTGCCTTCGTTGGCAGCCTGGGGAAAGAGCGCGCCTCCCTCCGAGGAACTCAAATGGTTTGAGCTCAAGGGACTCCAGGGCCGTCTCGAGCAGGAATATGACAGGCTTGAAATCGTGGAACGCGAGGTTGACCGCCTCAGGAGCACGGTTGAGGACATTGGCGCGCTCCGACTCTATCCGGCTTCGTGCACAAACCTCTCCAAGGAGCGCATCCTTTCCCTCGACAAGTCGCTCAAGGAATACCGCAGGCAGGTCACCCGCTTCAACGATGCGGTGGCAGCGCTTACCAGCGAATTGGGCGACGCCATCGGCATTTTCAAGGAGCTGGTCTACGAAGACCAGGAGCGTACCATGCTCCAGACTCTTGATGCCGAGAGCAAGGAGCGGGTCAAACGGGTGATTTTGCTCAAGCGGGAGATCAACAACTTGTGGAAAACCTTTAACGTGACGCTCGACAGCCTTTCCATTGCGGCCGGCATGGCCCTGCCGGAGCGGCAGCGGCAGCAAGAGGGCGATTTTGATTCCGAGTTCTTCGAGGTCCTTTATTCGAACCTGGGCATGTCGTCCGACCTCTTTTTCAAGCGGCTCTCGGCGTATAAGGACCATATGCTTTCACGGGCTGATTCAAACGCCATGGCCTTTATGGCGACCGTTGACCTGAAAAACGCGCGGATCAAGTTCGACCAAGGCAATTTCATTGCCGTGCGGCGCGAGCTCTCCACACTGGTCATCCGTTTCGAAGGCAAGATCAAGCTGTCAGGCATCTATTTTTACCTGGGCCAGGCGACCCAGGCCCTTGGCAAGTACGCGGACGCGCTATTGGCCTACGCGCAGGTGCGCCCCACCAGCCAGTATTATGCCAAGGCGCTTCTGAACATTCTCCAGTGCCATCTTGCCCTGCAAAACCACCTTCAAGTCATCTCACTGTTCGAAAAAGAGCAGGAAGTGATCGATAAAATCGGCACTCCCAACGAGGCCCTATTTGTCGCCTGCCAAGCCTATTACGCGCTCAAAAATGAGAAGGCGATTGTCGAGGTCTCGGCGCGCGCGCGGAAAAACACCCCACTTTACGAGGGTATTCTCTATGTGCTGGGCCAGTCATACCTTGCGCGGGGAGACCGGGAGACCGCGCAGACCATTTTCGAAAAAATCATTGAGATCGCCAGGTCGTACAAGGCGGACCGCCTTTTTGTCGATCGTGCGGCAATGGCCCTGGCGCATCTCGATTTTGAGGCGGGCAACTACCGCCAGGCGCTCAAACAATATCTGGTGTTGCTCGACCGCGAGAAGCTCTTTGCCGAAGCGCTTGAAGGCATTGCCTGGTGTTATCTCTACCTGGGTAACTATGAAAAGGCAGAGATCGCGCTAAAGAAACTGGTGAATCAGGCGCCGCAGAGCCCCTCGGGTTGCGATGCCCTGCTCACACTCGCCAAGAGCTATCTGAAACAGGCCACCCTGGAATGGGAAAACCGGAAGGACCTCAAGGCCGACGCTGACCATATCGGCAGGCTGCGGCGTCTCCTCGATAAGCGGCGCGCGTCCGGCGAGGTTGATTCCGCCAGATACGCGGTCGCCTGCCAGCGGCTGGACCAGATAGAGGTGGAGAGCAAAAAACGCGACGTTTTATCATACGATGACATTAATGCGCTTTATGTCAGGGCGAACGACATCGGCGCCATGCTGGTACGCAGTTACCGCACTGGTGAATTCATCAAGAGCGCCTCGCAAAACCAGCAGCAGGAGCTTCTGATAAAGTTGCGCGACCTTTACCTGCGCGTTACAGCGGCCAAAACAGGCATGCTGCAGAAGGATGTCTTCAGGGAGCGCGAGGAACAGTCGCGCGCCCGCGAAACCATCGCCGCCACTGTTGTCCAGACGCGGCTTTTCCTGGTAAAGACCTTTCTTGAGCGCAGGGAATGGGAAAACGAATACCTCCAGTTTTACATAGGCGAGACCGACTCCCGCATCGCCGCCATGCAACGCGACAGCACGCTTTCCGATTCCGCGCGCATCAGCGGGATTGAAAACCTCGTGCGGAGAAAAACCGCCGCTATTGCCGGCCGCGCGGCTCTCGACGCGTCAGACCGTACGGCCATGATCACTGAGCTGACCGCACTCTCCGGCGAAAACCTGACGGACAAGGAGGAGCAGTTCGTACTCTACTACCTGGGAGAGCTTTCGTACCAGGCCGCTGACGAAAGTTATGGCAAAAAAGTGACCACCTACGAACAGGCCATGTCCGATTTTAGGAATGGAACGGTGGCGGAACGGCCCGCGGCGCCGGTCATGGACTATAGCATGGTAAAAGCGTATCTCACAAAACTGATTGAAAAATACCCGGGGTCAGAATTCGGCGACGGCGCTCTATACTCGCTCACCTTCTGCCACCGGTGGGAGGACAGTACGGCAACGGCCATCTGGTACGCTGAACAACTCGTGAAAAAATATCCGCAGAGCCAGTACGCGCCCCAGACGTATATGATTATCGGCGAGTATTATTTCGACGAGAACAAGCTGGAAATGGCACTTGCCGCCTATCAGAAAGTGCTCCAGTTCCCCGAGAGTAAATGGTTTGACAAGGCGCTATATAAGATAGGGTGGGCCTATTACCGGCTCTCAAACTTCGAGAAGACCATCAGCTCATTGTTTTATATAGTCAACGAACAGGACGAACTTGCCGAGGGCGGTCTCAACCTCGACGTTTTTGCCAAGAGCCTGCTCACCAAGGAGTCCATCGATTATATCGCCATCAGTTTCGCCGAGGGCGATACCACGGGCGAGGAGATGGCCGGGCTCAAGCGCGCCCGGCGCTTCGTCGACAAAATCAACAACGAATATATCGGCTCCAAGATCCTGCATAAACTGGGGGACGTCTATCGCGAGCAGCTCAAATATGAGAACGCCATTGCCACCTACAAGGCGCTCCGCGACAAGTATTCCAATTACCGTGAAATGCCGCGGGTCATGTACAACATAATTGAATGCTACGAACAGCGGGGCGGCGAGAAGGACTTCCAGGCCGCTCTGACGGGCAGGCAGCAGCTGTTCAAGAAATACAACCACACCGCCGAATGGAACAAGGCCGTAGGCGATAGCGTCGCTGCTGTGCTGGGCGATAGTTTGGCGGAACAGGCGCTCATTGAGGCGTCGAGTTCGCTGTATTCGCGGGCGCTTGAAAAGAACAGCAAGGACTTGTATCGTCAGGTGATCGATATGTACTGGGACTATATCAAGACCTATCCGTACAGGGAAAAGGCGGGGGAGTATCATTACTATATTGCCGAAATCCTTTTTGGCACGGGTGATTATTCTGAGGCCGCGAACCAATATATCACGGTTTCGCGCACCTACCGCGCTTCCAAGTATTGCGAGACCGCGGCGTGGAACGCGATTGTGGCCGCGCGCCGGCTGCTTGAGGTAGAGGAAAAAGAGGCAAACGGAGGAAACAAGAGCCAGTGAAACGGCCTTTCGGGAAGACCTATGCCCTCATTGGGGCGCTTCTGATTGCCGCGCTGTTTGCGCTTTCCTGCGCAGGCGCCGGGAAAAAGGGTGAGGCGCAGCCTGCCGCGTCCCAGGCGCCGGCACCCCAGGCGAAGACCGTTGCCGGCGACTCCCTGGGCATTGATTCTTTGACAATTGGGAAATTGAGCAAGGCAACGCAGCTCTTGCTCCGGGCCGTGGACAACTATGTGGAGATACTGCCCAATTCCAAACGCTCTTCTGAAGTGATCATGCTAAAAGGGCATACCTTTTATAACAACAAACTTTTTCCGTATGCGCGCGCCGCGTACCAGCGCGTGGTACGCGACTACAAGGCGTCCATCGACGTTCCCGAGGCCATAAAGATGACGGCCCAGACCTATTACGAGGAGAGCAAGTTCGACGAGGCTGAAGTGTGGTACAAGAAACTCAAGGATGTGGCCGTGACCGGTGAGGACAAGGAAGAGGCTGACCTCAGACTTTCCGAATCCTATTACCGGATTGCCGAACGGCACCGCGACGGCGGGCAGATCGATATGGCCATAAGCGAATTCGAGCGCGTTGTGCGAGAATATCCCTCCTGTAAACTAGCGGACGTGGCGCTCTTCAATGTTGGCCAGCTGTACGACGGCAAGAAGTCGTGGTCAAACGCCATTCTTTCTTTCAATAAGCTGATCGCCTCGTATCCGCAGTCCGAATATATCGAACAGGCGCTTTTCAACACGGCCAAATGTTACGAGGAAATGGGCAATTGGTCCAAGGCGGCCCTCACGTATATCGAGGTTTTCAAGCGCTTTCCCAATTCCAAGCACGTCAAAGAAGCGCTTTACAATGCGGGGCTCGCCTACGAGAAAGAGGAGAATTGGACCCTGGCCGCCAGCGTTTTCGAGAAATACGCCACGGTCTGGCCCAATGAAAAGGACGCGCCCGATGTTCTCTTCCGCGCGGGCGAGCTTTTCGGAAAACTCGAAGACTGGAAGAAGGTCGAGGAAATCAACACGCTTTTCAGCAAACGGTATGGCCAGGACAAGGACCGCATTATCATGGTGCTTTGCATGACCGGCGTGGCTTCGTATATGCAGAAGAAGTATGAACGGGCCCTGCAAGAATTTGAAAAGGCGATCAAGGCGGGCGCGGACGTGGGTCTGGATAAACAGGTCAACGCCTTCTACGCAGCCAAATCGCAGTTCACCATCGGCCAAATCAACCAGGAGCGCGCCGCGGCCATAGAACTCACCCTGCCCGAGAACGAGTATAAGCGCAAACTCAAGGACAAGGTGGCCTATACCGAGGCCGCGGTCAATGCCTATACCCGTGTCAGCACCTACAAACTCATCGAATGGACCACCCAGTCCATCTTCAAGATCGGCGAGACCTACGAACAGTTCGGCATTGCCATGTACCGTCGCGAGCGGCCCATGACCATTTCGTTCGACAAAATGGTGGCGCTCGAGGAAGGCATTGCCAAGGTGGTCGAGGAATACCTGGTTGATAAGGCGCTTGCCACCCATGAGCAAAACGTGAAATTCGGCATCAAATACCAGATAGAGGACGAATGGATCAAGCGGTCGCGGCAACAGCTTACCAAATTGCCGTATCTTTCCGCCGAGAACTACACCAAACTGGTCGAGATCGTGACGGTTTCGGGCGACAAGCGCGCGGCCTCTGACCCTATGAAGATCATCCAGGAAAAACTCGAGGCGCTGCAGAACATCGCGCCGTTCCAGGACAAGGCGATCAAGCTTTTCCTGAAAACACTCGAGGTCGCGGCCCGGTATGGCGTGGAGGACAAGTACAAGCAGCAGGCGTCGTCCGCCATCACCAAGATCTCGTATGACGTGGGCAACACGTATGCTGAGGTTGTCAATGTGGCCCGGAGCGCGCCAGTACCGCCGGCCTACGACGGGTACCAGAAGTTTTTCTACAAGGTGACCCTGCTCACCGAGGTCCTGGGCGAATACGAGGAAAAGGCCATCCAGGCCTTTTTCAAGAATATCAAGATCGCCGAGGCCTACGAAATCAAGGACGAATGGGTGGTTCGCTCCAAAGAGATGATCACAGAAATTCTTTTTACCCGCAGCTTTTGCTATGAAATATTGGCCGCCGAGGCGCTCAAATATCCGCCCATACCCGTTGGTGCATCCGAAGAAGAAGCCGAGGAGTATAAACTCCAGTTCGAGGAATTGGGATTTAAGCTGCAAGACGAGGCATTCGGCATGTACCGCGACATCCTCGAAAAGAACAAGCAGGGCATAACAACGGGGAAAAACGTGGACCTCTGCTATGTCAGGCTCTATAAGAATTTTCCCAACGAGGTGGGCGAGCGGGTCCAGCGCGACACCCTGGTTACTCTTGCCACGGGCAAGGAATGGCTTTTCATGGATTCAGCCTATGCCGGATGGGAGACCGCCGGGTACGACGATGGCGAATGGAAAAACGTGAAAAAGGCGCAGAAGCCCGACTCAGTGGACCTCTTGGGCTTTTCCGAGCCGGTGTCCGGGGTCTGGGGCGGCGCGATACGGGAAGGCGCTTTTGTCCAAGAACAGGAGCTTTGGCTCAGGCGCTCCTTTCCTGTCCGGGAGAAGCCCTCGTCGGTGTCCCTTGAATTCGCGGCCACCGGCGCCTATGATTTATATGTCAACGGCGTGCCGGTCAAAAGCGACTCGCTCGAACGTACGCGCGCATGGTTCAGGTGCCGTCAGCGGAACGACCTGACCAACTACTTTTTGAAAGGGAAGAACGTGATAGCGGCGCATGTGGTGAACAAGGAACATTCGGCATTTGGCTTTTATCTGCTCTGCAGGTACACGGACAAGATCGATGAGGTGAAACCGAAACTTCCCATGGAACAGAAGCTGCTTTCAAACGACGAATTCTACCAACTCAAGGTTGAGTACCCCGTGGTCCCCAATTTCGATTACGACGAAGCGATCTTCAATGCAAAGAGGTGAGGTATGAGGATTCTAACGCTTTTTGCCCTGTGTTTCGCGTTCGCTTCAGGAAGCGCCGAAGCGCAGAAACCGGCCAAGCTGGCCGCAGTGCCAGCAACGCCTGCGCAGGATGAATTCGTTATTCGCAAGCCGGGTGAAATCACCTTTACCACAGGCATTGTTATCGAGGGCCGCGTTGAAAAACCCCAGGTCATGCTCATCCTTACAAAAGAGCGGCTAAAACTGCAGTCCATCAGGTTCGAACGGTCGTTTGTCAATCGTATTACCGAACCGGTCGCCTACTCCACATTTGAACTCTCACGCGACAAGGGAACCTCGGATGACCTTATACGATAACGCGTGCGCAGGGATTTCAATTGACACTCGCTTTCAACCTTAGTATATTTAAATGTTTTAGAGGATAACATTCTAAAATATAATGTGATACATGGTGTTCCATCAGTTGCGCAGAAAAGGAGAAATACGGTATGAGTCAGATGATCACCTTCATTGCAAAATTCTTTCAGGAGGGCGGACCGTTCATGTTTGTCATCCTCGGGGTGCTTGCCTTTGGTGTTGCCATAATGATTGAACGGGCCTACTACCTTATCATTCGGTGCCGTATCAACGCAAAGACCCTGCTCTCCCAGATCACAAAGCTGGTGAGAAGTGATAAGGTAAGCGATGCGCGCAAACTGTGCGTGCAGTCCAAGGCGCCGCTCGCCATTATCCTGGAATCGGCTTTGTGGCACTATGAACAGGGTCTTTCCAACGAGGAGATCCAGAACGCGGTCGACGAAACCGCGCTGCGCGAACTCCCCAAGGTCCAGCGCCGGACCCACTATCTTTCGCTCAGCAGCAATGTCTCAACCCTTTTAGGTCTTCTGGGTACCATCACGGGTCTCATGGCAGCCTTTGGCGCCCTTGCCGCTGCCGATCCTTCGCAGAAAGCAGTGCTTCTGGCCCTGGGTATTGCACAGGCAATGAACACTACCGCATGGGGCCTTATCGTCGCCATTCCCTGCATGGTTGCCTTTTCCGTGCTTTCGGCGCGCGCGAACGATATTATTGAAGAAATCGACGAAAGTTCAGTGCGTCTTCTGAATTTCCTTTTCATCCAGAGGAGCGGCAGATAAGCGTCGCATGGCATTCCAACCCTCAAAGCGTAAGGACAAGGCGTTGAGCACGCTGGTCGGCGACGTCGATATCGACATTACGCCGGTCATGAATTTTTTAGTCATATTGCTGCCCTTCCTTGTGTCCATGGCTGTCTTTACCCAAATCGCGGTCATTAATTTTTCATTGCCGCCAGCGACCGAGGAGGGCGAGGGGGAGGCGGGGGCGCAAAATCCTGAAAACCAGACCCTCGACATCTCCATTGCATTGACCGACAAGGGCATCACAGTCACCGGCACAGGCCAGGTCATGCCTCTTATTCCCAAACGCGACGGTCAATACGACCTTATTGCACTCGACCGGATTCTCCGCGCCATCAAAATGCAGTATCCGCGCCAGGAAGACCTGGTGCTTATCATTGAACCCGAAGTCTTCTACGACGATGTGGTGCATGTCATGGATATCTGCAGGGACGCCCAGTTTCCCAACATCGGCCTGTCCGGGGGCTTCCAGTGAAAATGAAGGTCAAAATCAGCGATACCCGCGCTGTGATTTTCCTGCCGCAAAAGCTTTTACGGGAGAGTACAATGTTTTTTACGGACGCGGTGCAGGAAGCGGTCAAAAAAGGGGCCACCACCATAGTACTCGACATGAGCGGCACCACCATGCTCGATTCATCGGCTCTGGGCGCTTTTATCTACGCGCGCAAGCTCTATCCCCGCGACAAAGTCGAAATCATTATCCACAAACCTCAGGGGTATATCCGGACGCTCATTGAAAACGCGCGCATCAACGTGCTTTTTCCGATTTCCGGAAACGGGGAGGCGGCATGAGTTTTCCCGCGTCAAAAACCAGCAGAAAAAAAGTAAAGAAAAATCATCGGTCCGAAGTAAAGACCGCCAAGCCGCAGCTTACGTCGCTGGTCGATATCATGACCATTCTGCTGGTGTTTCTTCTGAAGAGCTTCTCCGCCGAGGGCGACATCATGACCCCGGCCGAAGGACTCAAACTTCCCGAATCAACGGCCAAAAAGAAACCCGAACAGGCGCTGCGCATCTCGCTGGCCCAGGACCATCTCATGGTCGAAGGACAGATTGTGCTCAGCATGGCGCAACTCGCGGCAAACGAGGACCAGCTTATTCCCGAGCTCGAACAGGTGCTCCAACAACGGCGGAATACCACCGAGAAAATCGCCGAGCAGTCCACCAAAGTCGAGTTCAAGGGCGAGGTGATCATTGAGGCGGACAGAAAAATCCACTTCAGCGTACTGCAAAAGATCATGTACACCTGCGGCCAGGTCGGGTTCAGCAATTTTTCACTTTTAGTTCTTAAAAAGGAATGAGAGCGGGAATGGAATACGCGGGCCACGCGCCCCTCCAGCAGCGGAATGACGGCGTTGTCCGGCCGTCAACAAACGACGCCGAATGGAAATACCGCGCTATTATCGCGGCCTCGTTCCTGATCCATATCATTTTTGCCGTGATCATGATGCGGACCGACATAACCATGCTTAAGCCGCCGACGGTAGAGGAACTGCCGCAGCGGTTGATCAAGATCATCATGGACAAGCCCAAAAAGCCCGAGGTAAAGGTCGCGGAAAAGGCCGCGGCCAAAGAAGAGGCGCTGGCGCCTGAAGTCAAGGCCGAGAAAAAGGAGCAGGAAAAGCAGGTGCGCCGCCAGGAGGCGCAGAAAAACGTGGCCGCAAAGGCGCAGCGCGTGCAGCAACAGATGCGGACCACAGGCATGCTCGCCCTGCTCGCGGGCAAGGGACCCACGCGATCGCGCAGCAGGGCCGTGGTCGACGTCCTGGGTGGCCAGGGCGTGCAGACCGCGGACCTCGACGATGCGCTCAAAAATGTCACAGGCCTGCGCAAGGCGGGCAATGCTTCGGACATGGAAATGAAACTCTCCACCAAGGTGGTCTCGACCAAGGAAAACATCTCCATAGCCGACATGGTGAAGGGCCTTGATGGCGGTTCCATGAAAAGCCTCGAGAAGCTGGGTAGTATCGAGATCGCAAAGCCCAAGACTGTGGGACAGGCAAGTTCCAGCTCCCTGCGCGATGATAAGTCTATTTCTGACGTTGTGAAAAAGAACATGAAGAGCGTCACACTCGCTTACAACCGTGCGCTCAAGGCAAATCCGAGCCTGGGCGGCAAGATCGTGGTCAAATTCACCATCCAGCCCGACGGCAGCGTTACTGACGTTGAAATCGCCCAGTCAACCATGAACGATTCCTCGTTCGAGCAGGATGTGCTCCGAAGGGTGAAAAACTGGACCTTTCCGGCCATAGCCGAGAGCGAGGGCAGCGTCACGGTCAACTTCCCCTTTATATTCCAGTCACAGGGTTAGAAATCCTAGTTGATACGAAGGTGTTTTCCTGCATCCTGTGCCAGTAAGGAGATCCCCCTGTCTGTGCGCTTCAGCGCGCAATATTATTGTCATGCATAAAATTATCTTACGACAGCAAATTTCGCAAATATCTTCTGATTGTTACTCTTTATTCCAAGACAGAAGACTCCTGCGGGAAGGGTGCCTGTGGTGATCCACACTTCTCCCGAAGCGATGGAAATAATATTGGTATAAAGTCTTTTACCAGTTATACTGAAGATGGTAACTGTTGCTCTTGACGAATGTAATGCTTGCGGTACTGTTATGTGCAAAGCATTGGGGATGAGATACTTTACAAATAAGGGAGCAGTGTGTATTGTGGAAAAATGATTTTCTTCAATTGATACGCCGACAGCTGGTGAAGTAATAATAGCACCGCCGTTACCTATAGCAACAAATGGTCTTCAGCACTGCCTGGGTCAGCGCCTGGAAACCCGTTTTTATGGTTCCGGTTGCTTCCTGATACAGCTTTGCAAGCCAAGGAGTCACTGTATTCTTAATCTGGCTTACTGCGCGGAGTATGACTCGCAGGGAAAGGCTCCACTGATACTTCGCTATCCGATAGGCGGACATCCCGTCTGCCAGGGCATCGGCAATGCCTATAAGACCGTCCAGAAAAAACCGGCAGTAGGGCAAGACATTCTCCGGCAATACTGAGAAGGTATGCTCGCACGGTGGATTCAGGCACAGATAGCGCTGAATCGCTACTGTTCCGTGCTGGTGCTCCGATTTGGGCCGATGAAAGCCTTTGCGCTCGTAGGTGGCGTGTTTCCAGCACCGGCTAAACCCGCAATACGGGCAGTCTGGGCGTGATAAATTTCCTTTGCTTCCAGGCTTGCTGTTTGGTAATTTATACTTGGGTGACATGATGAATGTATCCTTTCTTCTCAAACCACCGGTCAAAGTAGTAATGAGAAGAAAGAAACTAAAATGTCACCCGCTTTTTTCTCTACATCTTTTACATCAATGTTCCCGGATGAAGAAAATAGCGCGGAATTAATCAGCAGATTTCAGAGAAACTTAGGTGGGATTCAACAGCAGCACCCACCGCGCATAAAGATAGCTTTTGAATTGACTTTTATAAATTAAGAAAGTATAATTAAGAAGGGGTGTTACGACGATTATTTGGAAAAATATTGTTTTAAACAATAAATACGGAGTTATAAATATCAAGAAAGGATCGTTAATATGAGCACCAAGATAATGTTATTAATCTTTGTCTGTTTGCCAATAACTAATTTCGCTGACATTTCTTATTGTCCCCTTAATGCGGGAGATACCTGGACATATCATAGAGTACAAGAAGCGTCACCGTGGGGTGGAGGCGAGGCGTATGATGATTCCGTTATATACGCAATAATCGATACATCCTATAAAAGCGATTCATTAACCATTAATTTTAGTACGTATAGTACACAAGATACCATATCAGACACTCTTAAATATATTATTGTTAATAATATATCTAATTTCAGATCCCAAGGTCAGGGAAGCATATTTTTGCCCGTATATGCACTTGGAGAGACAGCAAGTACGTGTAACAAAATATTTTACAATGCCGAATCACTATACCTATGTACATATAACAATAACCCACTATGCCAAGCTGAAACCATTAATCAACTTGAGCATTACGGGTTGTATCAATATTATCTCATGTCATCTTGCCCTGGGCCTGGGCCCTTCACACTGAATTTAATATCCTTCAATGGCACAAAAATAACAGTGGATGTAGAATCCATCAAGGATAAAGAAACGAGCAAAGAGACTTGTCCAAATGTTCTTAAGCTAGACCAAAACACGCCTAACCCGTTTAATTCAACAACTAATATTATTTATAATACTGGCAATAATTTATTTGGCACAATCTGCATTTTTAATGTATCAGGGAGACTTGTCCATTTAGAACAAGTGATGGGTAGGGGATCAATCACCTGGAATGCAGGAAAGAACCCAAGCGGGATTTACGTGTGCAAGCTTAATATTGGAAAACAGGCGCAATCAATAAAGATGATGTTGATGAAATGACAAACCCAACTATTTTTCAATAAATATTTATGATGTTGCCGGTAGACCCCTAAATTGTGTACGGTAAATTGATTTTATCAAAGGAAGATATTGACAATCACAAAGAAGGTGTATATATTTATAATTACTTAAGCGATTAATGAATATGGGGTAAGTAGAATCTGTGCGTTGAGAAGGAAATGTAATACAATTTATTCGCATAAGGTATAAATATTTAAGAAGGATTAACCGCAATAAATAAATTTCTAGGGGTGGCCATGAAAAATAGAGTATTTAATACAATTATTTTACTATTAGGCATCGATGTTTTTTGTTGCACATGCCCTTTACCGCTTGTTTCTGTTGACACCTTGTCGCAGGATACGGTTGTTGCTACGTATTGTGATTATTTTGAAGCCAACTGTCGCGTAGATACGAACATTCTCACAGAAATGATGAATGTCTTAATTAGTAGATATGGTTATAGTGAAAATGTAATAATTGGGCATTATGATTCGGTAATAAGAACAGTGCATCCAACTCTAAGGTTGGGCGATTCGGTAAGGGTTATAATAGATACGGCCTTAAAGATATCTGCAATAGAGGATACCTTCTGGGCGTTCAATAGAATAGCTGATGATTGCATTGAAGGGTTGCATAATCTGAAACACCGACAGTTTATCGCTTTTTTTAATAATCAATATATAATGGGAGATGGGATAGGGTTCAAAGAATATTTTTGTGATCTTATAAGTGATAGCGTAAAATTATTGGATGGGTTTTATTTAAAGAACAACATGATCGTGAATGATCGATATGTGGGTATTGGCATTCCTTTGGAATCATTTTTATCGGAAATATCTGTTATATCTTCCGAAAATAAAGTTAGAGATGTATGTTCGGCGGAGCGAAATTTTCTATTATTTCCAAATCCATGCAATTCTATGCCGGTAATTGTATCGAAAGAAAGAGTTTCTTTTGTTCTGGATATTTTTGATGTTAAGGGAAAAAAAGTATTTAGCAACTATTATTTCAATAGAAAAAAGCTTGATTTGAGAACGATATTGCCAAGAGGAATTTATATGATTCGGATTAGCTATAGTTCAAACCAAAATATATTACGTGAGGTTTTTCAATATATAAGATATTAATGGAGGAAGTATGCGTTTCTTGTTAGCCATGTTGATAATTGTTTCTTGTATTAGCGCAAAGGATAAATCTATTTACTATTTGGATAGTTTGTATGCGGCGGGAAGAATTAATAAAAAAAAGCTAATTAAGTATAAATTATACTTGTTAACGAATAAGGCCAAGCGTATCCCTATCTCAGGTAATTGGAATAAAATAACATGCGCTGAGGAATTGATTTGGCAGGTAAGGCAGAATATAAACTTACTTGACGATAAAGACAAGGAGATGTATTTTGATTATTTTGATCGACCAGATGAACCTGGTGATGCGAGCACACATTACAGTCCGGGTTCAATTCTTTATTACTTCGCAGACACAGTGAAAAGCGCAGAATATGGTGAAGCATATGCTGATAGAATAATTTGGGTTAAATATGTCACGAACGATCCAAATCATTCGCTGGCCACTCTTACAGATTCGGACACTCATGAACAATCTGAATTTAATCAACATAACGCCCCTGACGTTATCGAAGCTTTGGCGGATAATTATTGTAAAGCATATGATTTTATTGTAGGAGACCAAAATGGTAAATTGGGGTTTCTTGCGCCTGCTGATGATGAAGATGGAAATATTGATGTATATGTCGGTCATTGGGGTACCGCTGGGGGTTCAATTAATGGCGATGAAGTGCCACCTAATAGAATTTCTGGATTTAACAAGGTGAGTATTATAACCTTTTTTGGTACAGAGAAATATCAAAGGTCTATAGCACTACACGAATTATTCCATTTGACAACTTATGGATATGGTGCACATGGCGGCGCTAAGTACATAAATGAAGCCTCAGCAGTGTGGGCAGAGTATCGTGGAACCGAGTATAACTCAAATGATTATGAGATTGGATACTATGGCTATGACAACATGGTTTATTGTGATAAATCAATTTATTTGGGAACATATGGAAACGGGAGTTGGCTGGCATATTTAGAAGAGAGCTTATCTCCGGATAAATACTTTGTAAGGGGCATGTGGGAAACTATATGGGAAAACGTTCTTCTTGATCCAAATTATTTTTGGTCAATTTGGACGAACCCAAATGCAGTATTTGATCTTTACTCGGAACAGCTAACATCAAAAGGAATGGGGTCGATTGAAAATGCATTTAAAGGCTATACTACTTGGAGTTTGCTGACGGCTGGATTTCAGCAGGATGTCGTTTTCCCAAGTTACAATGTTAAAATGGCGATTGGGGTATATAATTGGGGAGGGCCTACGGGACTTGAACACGTTCCTTATCTTCATGAAGGATACCGAATGGATGAAGGTCTTCAACGGCAACTACCAATCCCGCTTAATATTAACAATGGCATATTAATTGTTGGTTCAGACCAGAATAATTATAATTCTGCGAAACCTATTCGACTGCCTGCATTTTCTCAAAGTAATATATTTATTGATGTTGGATCGAATTCGACTGGAGCAATTTCCATAGGGGTATATTTTAATGATGATTTGGACTGGAAATGCAGGATGTATATATTTAATAATGTTTCAGCGGATTTCACAAAATACGATCTGCTAAACATCGTTGACAACCCGGTTATAAAGAATATGGAAAATGGAAATGAGGGGTATTGGTATCTGCATGGAGGCGATGTTGAAGAGATGAGAAATAAAAGGGTAATACTCCAAGTGTTGAATGCTTCAAGTAATTATGATTACGCTACAGATGGTATCTCACCAAGAGAATATAATTATAACTACTTTATATATAATGATCAGATTGATTACCCAAAAGTATTTATTCCTCATAATTCAGCCACACTAAATCAAGCTTTCGTACATTACCCTTGTTCTGATGACCGTGAGTTTGTTGTTTTATCCCATATTAATACACTTTCAGATAATATTGAATGTTTTTTATCGAGTATGATCTCTCTCAAGAACGATTGCGAATTGAATATTAATGGTTATAATTTGTATTTGCCAAATGGCCAACTAGTGCTTGGCGGCCTTAATGTACTCTCGAATAATGGGCAAAGTGTATATTTATTGAAAAAAGAAGATGGAAAAATAATTGGTGTTTTTCCGTCATTGGCAGATGCTGCAATGAAATTAACATCCAATTCTGAAGATATCATTGAAAGGTTCCCGCCAACGCCGAAAGCGTTTGTGGATGTCTCTCAAAATGTTAGAGTTGCGAACTACGATAATTCTCTTTTAGATCAAAGATTATGGACAAATACAGCGATTACGGGTAATTTTACTTATAAGCATGGCACCAGTGTTTGGGATAATTATTTATTTTTAGCTAATGGGAGGGTCGGACGCCCCGTCGATAATAATAACTTGAATGTTCTGTATAATTTTGGATTTATAGGCCCCGACAAATACTATTTCACAAGTTTAAACAAAGATATGTTCATTGCGGATAATTTCGATTGGAAATTTATGGAAGAAAAATATCAAACTGTCGGTGTGTTAAAAGTGGATTATAATGATGATGGATACGACGATCTTTTATTATGCAACACATCTGGTCTTATAGAGGAACAAGAAGGTTACCCATTTGCACCAAATAGGCTATATACAAACAAACAAGAGGGTAGGGGATTTGCGCCCTGGATTGATCCTAATGAGGATACGCCCGATTTTACAAGTCTATTGGGTCAAACAAAATCTGCGGCAGCGTGGGATATTGATGGATGTGGATACCCTGAAATATTTCTTGGCCACGACAATGTTCGTACGCAAACAAATATGGAGGGGGCCATTAGTGTTTATAAATATGCAATACCTGAAGGCAAAGAAGAATATGAATTTATTAACATTACTGACAATATTATTAATCCGGCGTTCAATTTTCCAGTAAAGGCTATCAAGTTATATGACACTGATTTATTAAATGGACCCGAACTTTGGATGATTTCAGGTGGATCGTCAATGGGGATGGGATTGTATAAGCTGGAACGAATTGGAGGTGTTGGTCAATTTACATTAATAGATGCGACACCTGGCATTGGCTTTTTCCCTTTAATGGAAGCTTTGGAAGATTTTGAATTCGGAGATATTGATGGGACTGTCGACGGTGATGTTGAATTGTTTGTTGGATTCAATGTATGGAAAAGAATTGGAAATGTATGGTCAGTCGTATATACATTGGAGAATAAGGACAGCTGGGGGCAAGTGTGGGGGTGTAAGTTGATCTCGATAGATGCGGATAAAAGACTGGACTTGTATGTGACTACTAGTAAAGGGTTAGACCTCTTTTATTTGAATAATACAAGCACGGATATAAGTTTTTCATTGGAGGATTTTATTTCTTCCCCACCCACGTATTCGACGGGGGCCGCATTAGGTGATTTTAATTGGAGTTCCGCAAGTTCAAAAATTGATGTGTTTAAATGTTCGGCCATTCCATCTCGTTCGCCAAACAGGTTGTTTGAGAACACTTATTCTGGTACTGCGTATTACAATGTCTTTTTAGTTGGAAAAGCAAATATATATGGGGCTGGGTACAGCAACAATAAGTGTATTGGTGGAAGAGTATTGTTATATCAAAACGGACATGCTGGAGATAATGATTACCTTGTCGCTAGTCGGATGATTACAGAAAATCAATCAGGGAATATTGGTTTTAACAGATGTTTTGCGGCCTTTGTCTTTCAGCAAGAAAACGTATTCGATGTTAAAGCTATGTTCCCTTCAGGGAAGATTGAGTATCTGTATAACATTAACGCAGGCACATATGTAATCGAAGAACCGGGCCCAAAGAAAAGGTTCGTTTCTGTTGGTAGCGCATCCGATTATTCCACAGGGGCTATCAGTATTACTGCCGGTAAGAAAGAAATTACCGGAACAAGTACTGCGTGGCTGGCGGCAAATAGGGGCAAGGGTGATAGCATTATTATTAACCAGGTCGGTTACACAATAGATTCTGTTCCATCAGAAACACGTCTTGTACTTTCAACTTATCCCTCGCAGACCTTCTCAGGATCATATGTCATTAAACGTAAATATCCCACCTTACAGATATGGGCAAGCACACACCGGGACCTTGTTGCTACCCAACAAAGCGAAGTTGCCGTACTGTACAACGACGGCGTGGAATTCACCGTCAACTGGCAATCTCACATAGACGACGGCTGGAAGACCGATTCCCTGTACAGACTTACCATAACCGCCAATGAAAGAAACCGTC
>MFYT01000074.1 GCA_001789205.1 Candidatus Raymondbacteria bacterium RIFOXYA2_FULL_49_16
CCGTTATTGACAATGACCGCGTGTTCCACCGCGTTCTTAAGTTCCCGTACGTTTCCCGGCCAGTCGTATTTGATAAGGACGGGAAAAAGATCATTGCTGAGTTGCGGAACAGGCATGTTGTTACGCCGGGCCATGTCCATGATGAAATGATTTACCAGAATATTGATGTCCATGAGTCTCTGCCGCAGGGACGGCATTGCAATGGTAATGACATTGATTCTGTAATACAGGTCTGCCCTGAAGCGGTTGTTTCTAACATGTTCTCCCAAATCAGCATTGGTCGCGCAGATGATGCGGACATCGGACCCAAGAGTCTCTTTGCCGCCCAACCGTTCGAATTTCCTGTCCTGGAGAAAGCGCAGCAGTTTGACCTGGACCGACAGCGGGATGTTTCCGATCTCGTCGAGAAACAGCGTTCCGGCATGCGCCTGTTCAAACTTGCCGATGTGGCGGCTTTCAGCGCCGGTAAACGCGCCTTTTTCATGTCCGAACAGTTCGCTTTCAATAAGAGTCGGCGGCAGGGAAGCGCAATCCACCTTGATGAGCGGCCCCTTGCGTCCGCTCTCTCCATGGATGGCCGCGGCCGCCAACTCCTTGCCGGTACCGGTCTCGCCTGTAATAAGGACCGATGCATCGGTCCGGGAGACAGATTTTATTGTCTGGAACACCTGTTCCATGGCCTGGGAATGGCCGATCATGCCGTAAAACCCTTTTTCCCCTGCCTGCAGCTGCACGATCGCGCGATCGCGTTCCCGCCTGTATTGGATCATGCGCTCCTGGGTTTCAATCAATTCTCCCAGTTCGGTCAGGAACAGAAACCGGTATATTTCTCCCCGGTATTCACCTGGAATAATACGCATATCGTAATAATGGCGGTTGTCGTTCCGCAGGCGGACCAGCCTGCGGAACTCCTTGAGCTTTTCATAATCAAAGGAAAGCGGGGCTGTTTCAATGGAGATGTCAGTATATCTGGACGGTACGGGTGCATAAAGCCCAAAACCGGTAAGTGATGCGTAGTCACCATAGAACGGGGTTTCGTCTATATGCTTCATGAGCGTCTTACCGTTCACCGCAATGGATATGACGACCCCTTTTTTTTCAATGACAACGGTCTCCGGCCTATTCGGACAGGGTTCGATATTAATCGTATTGGTGTTTCGTTTCAAAATCATTTTATTGTTATTAAACACTAACATATAGCCATTTTCTTCGGGAGATGTGACGGGCGTCGGCGATCCACAGAACACTACGCCTCCGCATCCTTCAGAGAGCCGGTATTTAATCCGCACGGCGGTCTGGAAAAAGTCTAATGGTCGTGTCATCATGCAGTAGATTTCATTTCCCTGGAACGGTACAAGGTCGATGCTGTTTTCATTGAAGACAACCCCCTTTGTCTTGGAGGGGAAAAGCTGTGAACAGGGATCCTTTGTACTATCGAATACGCGGCGCCACGCAAGGCCGCTTTCTTCTGCGTGCAGGAGCACATGTTCACGGTACATGCTCCGCGACTTTTCCCATTCTTTGAAATCCAGAGGATGGATGTATGATTTGAGAGGCGCTCCGCGAAATTTGTCTTCAGGATGCAGTTGCCGTAAACGCGTATAGCATGGCGCTCCGAACTCGACAAACTTCAAGTCGTCGTCAAGAATCGCAAACAATTCATTATGGAAATAGCCATGTATGGTGTCAGGATTGCGCGAAAGAGGTTCAACAAAAAACACCTTGCATGCGGTGGGGTATGAGTGCCAATGCAGTGAGGCATGCAGGCCTTCGTCCCTGTTTATCTGCCAGTCATAGAAATATGCAAACTCCTTAAATTCCATTTGCGCGTCTGCGGGAATAATGAAATTACAGATGATGTCTTGTTCAGCTTTCAGTTCCTTTAAAATATGGATCATATGCCGGAAGTCCCGGTTGCAGACCATGTCGAGGGAGTAGCCTGTAATTTTAGTAAATGTCCTGGAAATCCATATAATGCGGTCGCTCATGTCGGTAATAAAGCATGCCAGGAATGATTTATTGATTATGGATTCCGCGTTGGCGCTTAAAAAATCCAAGGGATTGATCTTGTCTGTCATAGATTTAATATATTCAATGCAAGTATCAAAGTCAAACATTGAAACGAAGATGATCAACAATGATATTTTAGATAATTGCTTCCGTTGTTTTATCATCTTATTAATCAACTGGTTGTGGAATGGCTTACCATTTGCGATGATATATAAAAACATATCAGGAAGTAATAGAATGCAATCAATAAAAAACCAGAATGAGCTTGTCAGAGAATATTGCAGGCTTTGTGCCCTTGATATGAAGAAAATGAACAAAGACGAGTTCATTCAGACACAGAAAAGAATTGAGGATCTCGGAAAGAAAATAGTTAATATTCCGAGCTATATTGTCTTACAAGGCGTTGGTTCCGATGAAACGGGGATTGAGATTAAAAGGGAGGGAAAATAACCATGAAACGTTCATGCCGGCAGATCGTTCTTTTTTCGCTTTTTGTCTTAAGCGCTTTAGCAGCTGCGTATGATGTTCCCTTAATCACTGCTGACATGAAAGCTGTGATGCGTGACATATGGAAGCGCGGGGATGCCATGGGCCGCATTGAAGGGAAGATGGGCCAGTGGGGCAACAGCATCACGAATTCACAGGCATATCTGGGCAGCCTTGCGAGTGGGGGCTGTTCGGGTAATGCCACCTGCGAGAGCTACCATGACATCCTTTTATGGATGAAGGCCAGCGAAACATCCCCTGGCAGCGGTATTGTCGGCGGCTACCATGCAACACCCCTCGACGAAAAGGGAGGCGGACATTGCTGTGAGTCAGGATGGAAAGTGACCGATGGGCTTTGGTGCATAGGGGGCGCCATACAACGCGATAATCCTTCATGGTCTTTAACCGAATACGGAACCAATGATCTTACCAGGAGTTGGACAGCGGATGATTATGCTGCTTTCAAGCAACGGATGAAATACCTCCTTGTTGCCAGCATCGAAGCAGGCATCATCCCCGCTGCCGGCGCTATTCCGCCCCGGATGGAAAATTGCAGTCCAGCAAATAACGACAGTGTTATCGTCAAAAGGCTCAATGACAGCCTGAAAGCCGCTGCACAGGAACTGCATGTTCCCTATGTTGATTATTACCAGGCCTGTGTGGAACACCATCCCACGGACTGGTGTGGTGGAGCGGCGGGCACCATCAGTGACGACGGCATACATCCTTCATGGCACAGTAATACAAATAATTTCGACCCTCCGGCCATCTACAATGACGGGTATGCCATACGTTCGAAACAGACGCTTGATTATGCACGGAAACTGAAAACGATCGTGTTCGACAACGGCGCTCCCGACGGGCAGGACCTGCCCATTCTGGCCGTTTCGTCATCGACGCATCCATGGGGCGAATATAATAACAGCGCAACCGCGTCCTTTTCCTGGGTGCATGACGGCGGGCCTGCGGCTACGGAATACAGCTACGTTTTTAACCAGACAGCATCGACAATCCCTGATGAGACAAGCGAGGGAACAGGAACAACCGCGACAGTGAATGCGGGGTCAACGGGAGAGTGGTTTTTTCACGTGCGGGCGAACAGCGCAACAGGCTGGGGGCCTGCGGCCCATTATCCGGTCCGTATAATAGGAGAGAACCAGGCAGTGGTCCAGGATGGCATGAACGGGTATTCCGGAGCCACTGACGCCATGATATTCGACCAGTATAATTACGGCGCCTCGGCCATCCAGCTCAAATACAACGGAGGGGAGAGCAGGGACAGGCTCTTAGTTAAATTTGACCTTTCATCGTTTGCCGGCGCAACAATCACAGACGCCCGGTTCGAACTGTTCATCGAAAAGACCGGCGGCGACGATTCCCTCAGCGCCCATGCCCTTACCAACAGCTGGCAGGAAGGAACCGGCGGATATGAGAAGAAGACAGGTGTTTCGTGGACATACCGGTATGCCAACGACTCCGCGGCCTGGACCACGCCCGGAGGCGACTTTGCAAGCCAGGCCATTGACGGCAAAAAGATCAACGCAGCTGATGCCTTTACCTGGAAATCGTTCAATATGACGATAGCGGCACAGCAGTGGTGCAGCGATCCGTCCAATAACCATGGCCTTATCCTCATAGGCCATGGCTCTTATTCGTCCACGTATGTCTATTTCAGGGAATTCCCGCTTAAAACCCTTCGGCCGCGGCTTGTACTCACCGGTTCCGGGTTCTCACATACAGAGACTATATACGGGCCGAGAGGGTCGCGGCTTGGGGCCCCGTATCCCAACCCCGGTAATCCCGGGGTTTTTATTCCCGTGCACGTTGCCCCGCGCTCGCGTGTGACAGTGAAGATATATTCCATCAAAGGAACATTGGTATATCAAACAGCGCTTGTCAACGGAACCGCCAGCCCGAACATCCAGACCGTTAGTTTTGGCGGGAACGGAAAAAGCATAGCTTCGGGCATATATCTGGCAAGGCTGCAGGGGGAAAAGTCAGTCAGCAGCGCGGGTAAGCTGATACTCATGCAATAGGGTAAAACTTGGCCGCTGTTTTCTGTGGGCGCGGCCGAAAGAAAAGGGGGCGAACAATGCAGGTACTAATGTTTTGCGTCTTATTGGCAGTGATATCTCCTGCTTTTTCCCAGACAGAGCCAGCCGCACTGCTGTGGCCCCAGCAGATTGTTTATGAAGGCGCTTTCAAGTTCAGCACATCGGGCTTTGGATACGGCGGCGAGGCCTTTGGTTACTATCCAGCAGGAGACCCGTCGGGTCCGAATGACGGCTACCCCGGCTCCCTCTTCGGTTCGGGATATGGACAGGCGAATCAGATCGCTGAATTCGCCATTCCGACTCCTGTTATTTCTCCGACCAAAAGCATCGGCGCTATACCCCAGGCAGCAACGCTGCAGTCATTTATCGATCCGTTTTCCAGCGTCCCCTATGTTCAGAACCTCGGCGTTGCCGGATTGCTGTATCTTCCGGCTAAAGGGAGCCAGACATCCGGAAAATTATATGCTAACCTGAAGGATGAATACAACTCGCTTTCGGGCGGCACGCACATGGCGTGGCTGGATGTCACGTTAAACAATCCCAATACCGCCGGATTCTGGCGGGCAGACACATTCAACAATGTGGATATTGCACGATATCTGCTTGAGATACCCCAGACGTGGTCCGACAGTCATATCAGCGGAAAATCGATTGGAACCGGTGACGGAAGCAACTATGGGGCGTCCGGTCCATGTCTGCTGGCCTGCGCACCCTGGCAGCACGGGAACCCGCCGACCTCACAAACGGTCATGGACGCTGTTCCGCTGTTGTTTTATGATAAATACGACCATATCGGCAAAAAATTCACGGAAGTGGATTGGATGACCGGCGCTGCATGGGTGACATACGGCTCGCGGTCGGCGCTGGTCTTTTATGGCCCCATGATGTACAGCATGGACCGGTGCTATTTTTACGGCCATTACGGACCCGGAATCTATCCCTGTCTGACCTTATTTAACCCTGCGGATATTGAGCAAGTTACGGCTGGCACCCTGCAGCCATGGGCGCCGCGGTGGTATGCCCGGAAATGCCTTGACCCCTTCTTTTTCTCGAAAAAGATGCCGGGCGGCGGCTGCCGGTTTGCCGAGGACGGCGGATATGTATCGGGCGGTATGGCCTACGACCGCGAACACGGAAAATTATATGTGTCTCAGATGTATGGTAATGGAACAGATCCGATTATACATGTATTTCGTATTGATACAACTGTCAACGCATCGGAATCGGGCGTAAAAAAGAACAACCGTCGCATGCCTTCGCTTGCGGTATTTCCAAATCCATTCAATCCAAGCACGCTTATTTCAGTCCCCAAAGAATATATCTCCGGTGAAAGCGGTCTTCAGAAGGAACTGAAGGTTTTTAATGCACGTGGTGAACTGGTCGCTGATTTAAGCCGTGAACGCGGTCCCTCTATTGAATGGAATGCCTCACATATGTCGAGCGGCGTCTATGTTATCCGTTTTAGTTGCGGGAGTACATCACTTTCAAAAGCGGTTATGCTTCTGAAATAACCCTGGAGGAAACCCAATGAACACACCATTCTGCATTATACTATGTTTAGCTGCGGCGCTGCTGGCACAGGCTCCTAATGTTGAATTTCATAAATTGTTCAATTCGAGCAGCGTCCCGGCAAAAACCGGGGACCAGGCGGACATCTACGCCCACTATGTGGTAGAAACCGCGGACCACGGCTTTGCCCTGGCCGTGCGCTGCTGCTGTTCGCACTGCGGCAATGATTTCTCCCTGATCAAGACCGACTCCGCGGGCAACCTTGTCTGGTCCAATCGGTACGACGGTCCCAATGGCGACGACAATCCCAACTGCGTCCAGCAGACAAACGACGGCGGGTTCATTATTGCCGGGCAGACCAATGATCAGAACGCCCTGCAGGACGCTTTCGTTGTAAAGACAAATTCAGCGGGTGATCAGGTCTGGTCGAACACGTATGGAAACACCGGGGGGTATGTCTGGGAACAACCCTATCACATAATCCAGACAACGGATGGCGGCTTTTGTTTCGCCGGATATGTCTGGGACAGAAATAACAGCACCGGTCTTGACGCATACGTTGTAAAACTGAACGCGCAGGGCAATGCGGTCTGGACGAAAACTTACGGCGGCGCCAGGGAGGACTGGCTGCGGTGCGTCCAGCAGACAGCGGATGGCGGGTATATCCTGTGCGGAACTACCGGCTCTGTTACCACGGGATTCGGCTACGATGTATGGCTGGTCAGGCTGAACGGCTCGGGTGATACGCTCTGGACGCGCCATTTCGGCGGAGAAGACGTCAATGACGGAGGCATGTTCTTGGAAATAACGCAGGACAACGGTTATATCATCACTGGATATGCGAACAACTACGAGGACATGTATCTGGTGCGAACTAATTCCGAAGGCGTACTGCAATGGGAGAAAACATACGGCGCAGACGACACAACCTCCGAATGCAGCCATGCGGTAAAAGAAATACCCGGCGAGGGCTACATCATGGGCGGATATACCGCGTATAACAAGCCTGAGCCGTGCATTGTCCGCACAGACCTGCAGGGTAACGTGCTGTGGCGCAAGACAGTCCCGAGCGGCACGTGGGATTATTTTTACAGCATTGCCCTGACCAGCGATGGAGGCATTGTCGCGACCGGAAGGCAGGACCAGCGCACCTATGCGCAGCTGATAAAACTCGACGGAAGATGAATATCGCTGTTAAAGAAATAAACAGAAAGGGGAAGTAAATATGAAGGCGTTTTTTTTATTAATGGTTTTTGCCTGCGTTGCGGCATTTGCCGCAGTGCCAACGGACATGGCCGGGTTATTCCGCTCAGGCCAGGTGTTCATCACCTGGTCT
Organism: Candidatus Raymondbacteria bacterium RIFOXYA2_FULL_49_16; assembly: GCA_001789205.1. Taxonomy (GTDB): domain Bacteria; phylum Fibrobacterota; class OXYB2-FULL-49-7; order OXYB2-FULL-49-7; family XYB2-FULL-49-35; genus XYB2-FULL-49-35. The sequence goes on from MFYT01000074.1 coordinate 7,396, forward strand.
GAAGTAACAAGCGGTGAACTGTATGTCATTTACCGGACCACCGCACCAATGACGACGGGAGACCTTGTCCAGGCCAACAAACGATATGAAGTGATCCAGGGTTCTGCGGGAAATAAACATTTAAAAATGCTTACTCTTGCCCAGGACATTGGTTCGGGATGGCCCAGCATTACCCCGCCATGTTCTCTTTACCGCAATGTCATTAATCCTCTCGATCCCGCAAACAGCGGCATGGCCCAGGAAGTGCCCTCAGGCACGGGAATGATAGTTTTCACAACGCATGAGGCTGGTTCGTACTATTATGCTGTAACGGCCGTGGTCGGCGGCGTGGAGGACAAGACCATTGGCGCTGGAAATGTCATCGGGCCTATTGCGGAGACCGTTGCAGATCCTATGCCTGTCCTGATCTGGCAGGGAACGGCAAAGACCGCGCGCATTTACCTGCAGTATACGGACGTTGACTCCTGCAATCCCACACTGACCAACACCTATGCATGGCCGTATTGGGTGGGTGTAAAGGAAAATTACAATACCACGACCGACAGGCTCGATATGCAGGTACGGCTTGAGGGGTATCCGGGCGGCATGTCCTATTGCCGTAACAGCGCCGAGTGGAACCCGGACGGTATGGAGGTAAAGCCCCATGAATGCGGTTGCTGGTGGTACGGTTACAGCCAGACATGGCAATTCGACTCAAGCCGCGCAAACTATGGAAACAGCGAGTATGTTGGAACGCCCAATGTAGGCCCTGTTGGGAATTTTGTCCAGGCACGAATCATGAATTTTCTCAAATGGATGATATACGGGGAACAGTATTACGGGAGCAGGCTCGATAGCAACAGGATCTGGCTCTTTGGCGGTTCAATGGGCGGCGGCGGTACGCACCTGTTTCTGCAGAGCTATCCTCATTTCTTTGCCTATGGCACGTGTGACGTGGGACCCACCAATTATTTCGAGGCTGGTCCCTGGACCTGGCTCCAGGACTGTCAGAAGAAATGGGGCATGTACAATGACAACAACATGACCGTCACTTTTTCCGGCTGGGGCAGCGAATGGCTCAGGGACAATTTTACGGGACTGACCGTGCATGAATGGCTCAACATGGAGCACTTCATGGGCGCGAACAGGGCCATTGACCGGCCGTTTCTTGCAACGGCTCATGGCGTTGAGGACGGCAGCGTGACCTGGCCGCAGCAGGGCAGGGCATATTACGATTCATTGAACTCGGCAAAACAGGGCTGGTGCGGCGGTCTCGATCCGGGCGGCCACGGCTGTTGCGCAACCCAAATGACCTCAAACCACAATATGCATGAAATCCGGAGGAACGAATCATATCCGGCATTCAGTAACGTGCATAAGAATCCTCCGCTGCCCATGCCTGCGGCAGGCCCCATATCCGCAAAGATGCATTACAACAGGCACCTCATGTGGAGTACGCCCCACTTCAGGGTGGGTGGCTATCAAAACCAAGTGGATGAAACCAACCGGTACGAGATCGTACTTGCGTCGTACCGTGTCAGATACGACATGCCCCTTGTGGGCGATGATACCGCTGATGTGACGCCCCGCCGCCTTCAGAATTTTGTCGTTCTGCCCGGTGAAGAATATATCATTCGAAATACGGCGGTGAGTGATACCAACACGGTGTATCAGAAAGACACGGTCACCTCAGACGCGGACGGTCTTGTGACCGCTGAGGATTTCATCATCAAGGCAGGAGACCAGAGCACAGGCGGCTGCAGATTAATCCTGGTTCCGGTCAACCCTGTGTCCATTGCGGAGAAAAGCGTGACGGACGCAGGAACGAGCATGGAATGCAGCCCCAATCCATTCAATCCCGAGACACGGATAACTGTGCGCGGAATTCAGGACACCAGAGGCTCTGCAGAGGCATTGATTAGAATGTATCACGTCGACGGGAAATGCGTTTACGCAGTAAGGGCCCTGCGCTCGCAGCTTGCGACCGGTTTGACATGGAATGCGTCGCACCTGCCAAGCGGTTTATATGTTGTCGTTGTTAGAACCGGAAACAGAGCAATGACAAAAAGAGTCACACTGTTGAGATAAATGGAGGTTGATTCAAGTCATGGGAAATTATCTTGTAAAAATAGCGGCATTATCAATCATGATGCTGGCTTAAGATGATTTTATCCAGATAGGGGACATAATAAGTTTTAAAAGAGGGGGGAGTATGAAGCTTGCGATTTTATTTATCCTGTTTGCCATGCTGTCTGCTGCAGCGGACAGTGTGGCTGTCTTTCCGCAGGGGCCGACAGAAGAGGATGTTTTGACCCTTACATTGACGGACGAATCAGCGCTCTGCTGCTGGACCCGCTGGACAGACTTTGATGCCTGTTCGATTGAAAACCGGTCCATTTTCCTTTCATTTTGTTGGGGCCTTCCAAGCGAATGCCCCACCAGCCCCGGCTGTGAAGGCTGGGGAAAAACAATAGAATATGATAATGTCGGCCCTCTTTCCAGCGGCGCATATCAGATATATTCAATCGAATATCTCGCACGCATGCAGGGCCAGAATGTGGTTTTCACGATGGACACGAATCTGGTAGGAACGCTTATTGTCGGCAATGCCGGTGTAGCGGAAAAACAGGCAAAACGGGGAGGCGGTGTAAATTTTGGGGTGTTTCCAAGCCCATTCCGGTCAAACACGACAATAGTTTTCCCTTGTTATTATCGCAATGCCGCGGTTGACATATTCAACGAAGGAGGCGCCTGCGTTGCCCGATACTCCGGCGTCCAGGGCCGGGCGTTTGATTTGAATGCGGCATACATGCCGAACGGCGTATACATCGTTCGTGTCAGGGCGCAGGCAAAAACACATTGCACGCGGTTGATTGTGCAACGCTGAAAAGGCATGGATTGAATGAAAGTGAGACAGATGAAATGAACGTTTTCCCATTTTCGACATTATCGGCAGGCATGTCGGGCACTGTGCGTCCGGTTGGGTACAACCGGAAAAGTCATCAGCGTCTGCGGCAACGACATCAGAAAGACAGCCAGAGTGTTGCTGATCAGATAAATTATTGCTATGCGGCGGAGGGGATGGTTTTCCTCCCCTTCATCCCCTTCATCCCCTCCGCCTGCTCATTGCACATGTGTTTAAAAGAAGGATTGAAAGGAGCAGAGAATGCATATAAGCCGTTTAAATGATGAAAAAGGAAACGCTGTGGGCCGGAAACATGCATCGGTCTGGTGCAGTCCAGTGCTCATTGTTCTTTTCGCCGTATGGGCTGTGATTCCGGCCAGCGCGTCATGGCCGCCTGACACCTGTGATTGCATCAAATGGAAAACAGAACTTATCGACAGCAATCCGGATTTCAGCGGAAACCAGGTGGTATATGTTTCACGGACAGGCCAGGTCCCGGGAACTATCAGTTCGTTTGTGATGATGGGCCGGCTGCGCAATTCGCAATACAATAATACTACATATATTGTTAAGGCTGACACGCAGCCTTATATTTTTTACTGCAACATCTATACCGTTGAAGTGTCAAATGTCCTTGTTCGCGGAGAAACAGGCCGCCGGGAGGACGTGGTTTTCGTCGGCAACGATCCAAGAATAAATCCCACATACTGGCATACGAGTGAGTACGGAGGCACCAGCCCGTGCGGGGCAGCCGCCTTTTTCCAGTTTTATAACGCCAGCCATTTTGCCATTGCTGACCTGACCTTGCGCAACATTCCCGGAAAAATGTTCAAGATGGACGGCGGTTCAGACATCATCATCCATAATGTCGACTTGTGGGATTGCGGAAGCCAGTTCATCAAAGCCGCGAGCAGCGGATCTGTCAGCGCACGGGACGTTGTCCTCGAATGTTCCAAGGTCCACTATACGACGTCCCTTTTCTCCGGAAACAATTACACCGCCCAGGGCATGTCAATCCACAAGGGGAGAAACTGGACAATCAGGGGCAACTGGTTCGAAAATATCAGGGACTTCGATAACGCCTCGCACGCTGTCCTCATGTGGGACAATACTGATACGGTGTATGTCTATAACAATTTGTTCGTAAATAATAATTTCAACATCGAGTTCGGCCTCGACGGGACGGGCAATCATATGTACGCGTGGAACAATGTCATTGTCTACAACGACCGTTCGTTCAGCGGGAATGTCGGCATTGGCGTGCGTACAAACATGACGTCATATGTGTATCACAATACGATCTATACTACAAACCAGAGCTATACGGTTGCAGAATGCCCGTCCGCCGTTCCAAACCAGAACAATCTGTACAATAACGGCGACGGCGGCAACGGAAGCACGGCAAATAACATAAAAGTCCAGAATTCCGCATGGCAGAATCCGGCTGGCTGGGATTTCCGGCTAACGTCGTCAAACAATGTCCCGCGCCTCAATCAGGTATTGCTTGATATCAGGGGCAAGGAAAGGCCCGATCCGACATCAGCGGGAGCTTTTGAATATGGCGAGTTCGAATGCGACCTGAACGATATTATTGAGCATGGGGCCGACGCCACGCCCAATGATGTCATGGACCTTGCCATAAGGCCGAATCCTGCCAATGCGTTAATAGGCATCCAATACACTTTTCCAGTGAATCCGGGAAAGGGCGATATTAATATTTATTCGATTGGCGGCCTTCTCGTCCATCATTTTCATAGGAACGACGCACGTGGGACCGTACTATGGAATGGCGACACCATGCCTGGCGTGCCTGTCGCTTCCGGTGTATATATTGTAAAAGCGATATGCGGGGAAAGGGCGCTTATGAGTCATATCATTTTCGTAAAATAAGAGCGAAAAACAGAGGAATAGAACGCAATAAACCCATCAATCAGAGGAGGTACTATGGTCCGTTTATTATTTGTTACCGGAATTTGCGCGTGGATATCGCTGGCCGCGGCGCAGGAAGTGCATGTTTTTTGGTACAAGGCTGGACCGGCGAACAATAATTATCTATTGACCGAGAGCAGTCCTGGGCCGGGTATTCCGGCGGGAGCAATGATACACGAGAGCATGATGGCATCCGCAACCGTTGCGTCCGGCTTGTCGTACGCGGACCCGGGGATTGTCCTTGGCTCGGCAACAGGGGACGATCAGGGGTGGTGCTCTGGCGTCTGGTCGCTTGACTTGAACGCTGATGGCATGACCGGGATCGTGGATTCCGCTTTTTTACGCTTTGAACTGAACGATGGATGGATGGGGGACGGTTTTTGCAATGCAGGACCGATTAATCTCCGCGTTGGGGTCATTGACGCTTCAATGGGCATTACCATGTGGGGAGGGCCCGATCAGATTGCCGCTGATGCCGTTTGGGGCGATCTGGATCCGATCAATGCGCTGAACTATACTATGAGCAATATTATCAGCGGTACTCAGACCAATGTCACTGTCACGGGACTTTCAGGCCGGACCGGACCCACGCAGCCGTCGGTCCTGGACGGGCAGTTTGCACGCATCGATATTACGACCCAGGTGGATTATATACTGGCCACCAGCGGTCAATTCGCTATCGTGCTGCTTGCGCCGGTTGGACAGGGGAGCACGGGGAAAATGGGCGGTTATGCGACAGAACTGTGTGATTATGTGCTTGAATCAACGGGCTCGTCGATAAGCGGTTCTGACGATCCATGGACTACCGACGGGAACACGGTCCACCTGCTTGTGTACGGTGATTTGACCGATGTGAAAGCCGAGGACAACAATGCTTCGCAGGGTGATGAAAGCGCGTTGCGGTTAACCAATACGCCGAATCCCTTTAACCCCGCAACTGCCATTTATTTTGAGACAGGCCGTGAAAATACGGGTACTTTGACGATATACGATGCGCACGGAAGCATGGTGCACCGGCAGAGCGTACATGGCAATGGCTCGGTTGCATGGGGTGCTATGTCGACGGGCCTGTATATATGCGCGCTCCAATGCGGGAAAACGACTGTCACGAGAAAATTAATCTGCGTGAAGTAATATCGCGGTAAAGCCGCGCGCCAGGAGCGAGATATGAAGAATTGTCAAGTCGTTGTAATTGTGGTGTTACTTTTAGCCGTAGGGGTCATTCATGGGGCCGTCTTAAAAGGTGCAACAAATACCAACATCGATGTTTACTGCGCTGAATTTACCCAGGAGATCATAGACAACCTGAGGTCGTTGCATGCGCACTGGAAAACCAATCCCGGCTGGAACACATACCGGGTCACTACGTTCGGAAACAGCATTACTATTGACGGCAAACACTGGACGCCCCTGGCGCAGGATGTCATCGGCAATGCGAATGCGGCTGACATAAATGCTTTCAAGGATTCTACATTCAACCAGGGTAGATGGATAGCGGACGGCAAGGTGGCGGAAAGCGGGCGCACCATAAAGTGGGTCGCCAACCAGGTACAGTACGGGCTGTCGACCCAAAAGCCCATGATCGCTGCCATCATGATCGGCACAAACAACGTCTCAATCAACAGCAGCCCTGCGCCCGGGTGCTCCACCACACTTGATTGCGCGGCTGATACGTTTGAATACAAACAGATCACCGGCCAGCTGATTGCCCGGGGCGTTATTCCGATCATGACGACCATTCCTCCGGTTCAATGGGAGACGGCCGACCTCTTTCGAAAGCCTTTACTCGATGCATACAATGATAAACTGCGGCGATTTGCGTCCAGCCACAGGTTCCCTCTTATCGACCTTAATCGCTGGTGCGAAGACCACGGTCCTCTTTCTTCCCTGTTAGGTGACTGGGCGCATCCGGTGGGATGTTCCGACGGCGACAGGAGTTTTTCGGACAATTGTCTGGACGGCGGCAGTTCCGGCGGAGTGCAGAACGCGCGCAATTACATGCTGGTCATGGCGATTGACGATATTGTGCGGTATGTTGTCGACGAAGAGGCGTTTACACCCGAAGCTGTTCCTCCGGCTGCAGTTGCCAACCTTGCCGCACAACCGGAATTTAAAAGCGGGGCTGTGCTGCTTACCTGGACTGCGCCGGGCGATGACGGGACATCGGGATTATATGCTGAATCCTATGACATCAGGTATTCCACGTCGTTGATCACCGAAAGCACGTTTTTTAGTGCCGTATCCGTTGATACAGCATTGTATCCGAAGGTTCCTGGAACACAGGAGACGCTTTCTCTTTCCGGACTGCCTGCGGGCCAGACATTGTATTTTGCGTTGAAAACATCAGACGAAACGCATAATGCAAGCGGTATTTCCAATGTCACTGTTGCATCCACGGGAATAAAGGTCAGCCCTGTTGCGGACACGTATCTTGACAGGGGCGACCAGACTTCGAATGGTACGGACAGGGTGTTGCAGCTCAAGTCCGACGACAGGGGCGTCATCTGTTTCAAATTCGATCTGAGCGCAGTGACCGGGGTCCCGGATTCCGCGGTCATTGTCATGAAACCCCGATGGGGCGACCTGCCGTTCAACTACACTGCGGCTGTCCGGCCGATATTAGTGGACTGGGATGAAGCCATTGCATGGCAGGGGACAATGCTTTCGGATAATATCGGTGCTGGCGCTGTCTATCCTTCAACATCGTATTCCGGGTCCAGATTTGGTCAGCAGGAATACTATTTTCCGGTTCCGAAAGCAGCCATTCAGGCCTATGCAGCCGGGATCGCCAAGGGGCTGGCACTTGTTCAAACGGCCGCAGACACAAACACGAATGATTTTTTCAGCAGGGAGGCAAGCGCTTCCAGCCGGCCTTTCATGATGGTATTCGGAGGAGGGGCAACTCCTGTCGAGGCTGTCAGGGAAAACGTATCGTTTTTTGATGTTAACATCTCTCCCAATCCCTTTAACCCGGTGGCGATAATTGAAATCATTGCGCCTATGGCGGACATGCATGAAATCCATATTGCAATATATAACGTTAATGGGAAGATGGTCAAAAAATATAACACCACGGACACAAGAATAGTCTGGAACGTCTCTTCATTACCCTCGGGCGCTTATTTCATACAAGCGCGGGCGGGTATAAGCGTTGTGGCGAAAAGGGTCGTGCTTCTCAAATAATGGAGGTGCTTGTATGAAATCATGCGCGGCGATTTTTGTCCTGATGATTGCCGTATCCATGGCTTTTGGCAAAGTGTATTCGCCAAAGGTCTTAACGGAGCATGTTGCCGACTTGAGCGGCGACTGGCAGAGTTTCCTGAGCAATCCGCGATTTACCGGTAAGACAGGTCAGGCGCTTGCTGAAGCAGCGTTTCAATATATCACCGATACAATTACCGGCTATTATCATTGCACGGAGGTGCGCGGTGAATATTCGTCTTCATGGAACCAGTGGAGCGAAGGATTTAATTTCTGGCTCACAAGAGACCCTGTACTTGCTTTTAATGTGCATGGATATGGTTTGTGCTACCATATGAATGCCACCTGGACCGGCCTGTTAAGGGCCATCGGGTTCGATCAGGTACGGACCGGCGGGTGGGGTAGCGGCGGCGGGCTGCACACTTTTCCGGAAGTATATTTTAACGGGGGATGGCATTACCTGGACGCGCAGTTCCGCGGGTATGTCAAGAAGACAGACGGCACCATCCCCTCCTGGCAGCAGATAAAAGCACAACCAGCACTTCTGGACAGCAATCCGTACAATGTCTCGCCATTCTTCCCCTTCCCGAACAACGGACCGCGCCAGGAAATGATGTCCCGGAGCGATATAAAGAACGTTGCGCAGAACGAACCGTATGAATACTGGCCTTCGGCGCACTACGGTTGCCATACCATGGACTATACCCTGCGGAAGGGCGAGAAGATCAGACGCTACTGGCAGTCGGACAGCGGCAGGCTCTGGATGCCGGCAGAGACCTATTCCGGCTGGTCGAGTGGCAATGAACTGTATGCGCTCTATAATCAGCAGCCCTTTGGTCCCAAGCCATGGGTCGGCGGACTTTCCGGCAGCGTGAACACGACCGGGTTTGGCGTAATAACATATGAACCCGTTCTAGTCAGCGCTGATTATACTGACGGCGTATATAAAGACAGCAATGTGGTACAGAACCAGAACGGCGTTTTTCTTGCGGCAAACGGCTCTGGATACATCATTTTCAGGACCTATACGCCGTATGTCATCATCGCCTGCGCAAACAGTTCCCTTTCCTCAAAATCCGATGATACCGGCGGGGCTGTCATCCATTATGAGACGCAGGGGCAGACAACAGTCTCATACTCGGTCGATAACGGCATTAGCTGGACATCTCTGGCAACCGGTTCCAATCTTGCCGAAAACAGGGACCTTTCGCAGCAGATGTACGGGCGTTTTGGCTATCTGGTTAAATTTAGCTTTTCCGGCAATGCAGGAGCGTCCGGCCTTACTGCATTCAAGACAAGAACGCTTGTTGCTGTTGCACCCATGTCCCTGCCACGGCTCAACACAGGCAGCAATACCATCACGTTTTCAACCGGCGACGCCAGGGGATACAATACAGAAGCGATCAACCTTCCCATCGACCTGTACGATATGACCGCTACCAACCGCATGGCAGTCAGCCGTACTGCGACCTACAACCCGACTTCACTGAACGGGAAATTAAAGAACGGCGACATCGTATTCAAGGCGCTGTCTCCGGAAGGAACATCAATCAAATGGTACTCGGTTGGCGCTTTTATAACAGGCGGATTCGGCGATCCCTGTACGTATACCATCGGAGTTTCCGGGACCAACGGCAATTTCCAGACGGTGGCCACATATGTCCCGAACAGCGGCACTCACTGGAACGACGCGTTTTATACAACAGGAAATGTGTCCAGTTACGAAAATGAACTCTATGTACGATATTATGCTGGTTCGAACGTCAGTTCCAATTCCATGAACCGCCTCCTCCTGTACGCTCATTATCAAAACAATACGCAAAGCAATTCTGATTCCGCAATAGTCACGTATTGCTACGATGTGAACAGCGTGGAAGAACAATTTTCGTTCAGGGCCGGTGACAATACTGTTTATAACAAAAATTTGTCGGGCAGTATAAAAAACAAATGGGTCGAGATTGCATGCCTTTCAGGCGGCAGCGCCCCCATCCAAAAAGGCGAAAAAGCGCCGTCGGGCGGGCCGGACATCGATATTTTTCCCAATCCATTCAATTCGAACGCGGTCATCCTGGTACAAAATGTGCGGGAACAGACAAACCATAAAGATACGCAAATCGAATTGAGCATATTTGACATTCAGGGCAAGATCATAAGGTGTTTGCCGCATCCAGCCCGTAATTCCCGCTCGTCATCCCGGATGGCGTACACATGGAATGTTTCCATGCTACCGAGCGGCATATATCTTGTTAAGGTTAATATAAACGGAGATATATTGACACGAAAGCTGGTTTTTGCAGGATAACAGGCGGTTAAACAAATTTAAGAAGGAGGGATAGATGAGGTGCATTATAATGGTTGTTTTTATTATGGCCGCCATGACAGCGCTCTTTGCAGAGCGGTTACGGCCATCAGACTTCGAATACCGGGGCGCCATCCGCCTGCCCCAGCCGGAGCAGACCACAGGTTCCACATGGGCGTTTAATTATGTCGAACCGGCCATGGCTTATTACCCAGGAGGGGACCCGGGCGGATCGAGCGACGGGTATCCGGGATCATTATATCTTTCCGGTCATCCATATGATCACTATCCGATTACAGAAGTAACCATTCCCGCTCCGGTAAGCTCCCCGGCAAAAAATGTAGACGCACTTCCGGTGGCACAGGCGCTGAGGCCTTTTACGAACATTATCCCCCTCGGCGTTGAACCCGGATTCGACCTGGGTGTCGGCGCATTGACCTATGTGCGCCAGCAGGGCAATTTTACATCAGACAAGATCCTTGTCAACTGGACGCCCTACTGGCTCACCTGGTCCTCACCGCGACTCAGCATGGTCGATCTCAATCTTACCAATGTGTCGGCGCCATGGCACTGCGGCCCGGACTCGCTGAACATGCGCACGGTCGGATATCAATGTGTCATTCCCCAGGACTGGGCTGACCAGCATGTGGGCGGCAAGAATATCGCCGTTGGCAACCCGCGCTGGGGCCAGGGCAGCGGCACATGGGGGCCGAACATTGTCGCCTATGCTCCCTGGACACTGAATCAACCCGTAACGTTCAATTCCCATGTCGCAGACTATAAGGAACTGCTCAGGTATCCGGATACGACAGATCGCATGTGGCACAATGGTTTCTGCACAGCAGACGAATGGTGGGGCCTGATGTGGCCCAAGGTAGGGGATAAATCGGCCCTTATCATTTCCGGGCGCAACAGCAAGGGCATATGCTTATATGACAACGGCCCGTATGCACCGGACGGGTACAACGCCCATTTTCTTCTTTACGATCCGGACGATCTTGCGGAGGTGGCGCACGGCACCAAGCAGATGTGGGAACCTCTGCCGGAAACGCTTGATGTTACGAGCAATATGTACGGGTGGGAACAGCACGGTTTGTTATATACCATGCTGTTCGGGGCCGCGTATGACAGCGTCAACCAGCTGATATATGTCGTTGAAGTCGGCGGAGAATATCCCAATCCGCTCATTCATGTATGGCATATTACCGCTACTGCCGATGCAGAGGGAAATGAGGTTGCAAAACGCGCCGGTCAGCTAACTGTGCAGCCGAACCCATTCAATCCCCAAACCAAGATAACAGTCAGCATGAAGCAGGCAAAGGTCAACGGAACAATCGAGATAAACATTTATGATTCTCATGGCAAACTCGTTCAGAAGCTGACAACTGACGCAGGTGAAGCCACCTGGGACGCTTCCGGTTTTCCAAGCGGTGTCTATGTGGTTTCCGCCAGGTATGGGGACATGACGCTTACCAAGCGGGCGATATTGTTAAAATAAATTTCACCCTATATAAAGGAAGGGTTTGGACATGAAGGCGCCATATATTTCCCGAAGAAACTTTTTGAAAAAGAGCGGCACCGGGGCAACAGCGGTTGCCTTGAGTCCGCTCTTTGCCACGGCAGCACTCGGAAAGACTGCCGCGTATCCGTCGGCAAACCAGTGGCCGGGCAGGATCATTGAAGTCATCGATCCTGATCTTGTGGCGGGGACCGCACTTTCCATAAGCACAGAGCGGGAAGAGCGTGTACTCGCCATGTTTGACCGGGGTGTCATGGAGCTGACGGGAGAGTCCTCGGTTCAGGCAGCCATGCAGCTGCTCTTTCCTGGCAGCAATCCCAAGGTTTGCATTAAACCAAATACGCAGAATCCGGGCATTCCCACAAGGAAAGAAGTGGTAAAGGCGCTGGTCAAACGCCTTATCGATTATGTGACAACAGGGGATAAGATATTCATATTTTCCGGATATGGCGACTATATCCATGAGCGTGGTTTTTCCAGCAGTTATTTTCCAAACGTGGTTGTCCGTACAAATGATCAGAAGTCGACACATTCACCCGATGCGCCAATGGAGGTCGACGGAAGCCTGTTGCGTTATTCTGATACCTTGTTCGAATGCGACTATTTTGTAAACGCGCCGGTGCTCAAAAGTCATTCTGACCGGAACCACGGGTATTTTACCATGGCGTTCAAGAACCACATGAACACATTCAGTCCAAATGACGTGTATTGTACCGAGGCCACCAAATGCGTCCGGGCTTCCAATACGCCGCCTATCCGAGATAAATGCAGGCTGGTCCTGATGTCGGCGCTGCATGGGACCTACGACGGCGATCAGTTCAACGCGGCGTATGTTTTTGAACCAAAGGCTATTTTTCTGAGCACTGACCCGGCAACGAACGATTTTGTGGGCAGGATCAGGATGAATGAGGAACGGGCGCTGCATAGTCTTGATCCAAAAGCGGCGACTACAACGACACCCCCTGAATACGGGGAATCACTGGAGCTGGGCATTGCCTCCGTTGCCGGTCTTGTTACTATCGATATGTCTGCGTCGTCCATTTTCATGAACGCGGACGATATGGACGCAGGGGGATTGATAAGCGCTTCGCCGAACCCATTTCGTTCGGCAACCCGGATCACCCTGCACCGGTCGATTGCAGACGATCCTTCATTACGAGTGTCTGTCTTTGATGTGAAGGGCAAAGTTGTCAAGCATCTTGCCGGAAACGGAGCGGTAAAGGCTTCGGGTATATTTCGCTGGGACGGTATTGATATGAAAGGGATGGCGTTGCCCAGCGGCTTATATGTCCTGCGGGCGAAGGTTCGGGGAGGACACTATATAAAGAAGCTCATTCTTGGGAGATAAATTAGCAGTCGGTCAACAAGCGGGAGATGTTATGCGCCAAGTATTTTGTCACGGCGTTTTTATGATATCCATACTAGCGCCATGGTTATGTTCCGGCGGACTTTTACAACCGGAAGACCTGGTCTATAAGGGCGCTATTGGGACCAATTGGGACTACGCAGGCACTGCGCTGGGATATTATCCTCCCGGCGACCCAGGCGGTACGGCCGACGGATATCCTGGTTCCCTGTTTGGACGAAGCTATCATGGGAATTCAGAAGTGACGGAGGTGGCGATCCCCCAACCTGTGGTTTCCAAGACTTTCGGAAGTCTCCATCTTGCCCAGACACTCCATGCAGGCGTCGATATCAACCCTGATCCTGATAATCCATGGTGCTGCGGTCCTATTCACGTTCACGGACTGCAATACCTTTTACCGCAGGGCCAGCAGGAACAGGGAAAAATGTACGTGAATTGGGGTTATTACTGGTGTTGCGATCCCTATGGAGAATATAATCCAACAATGGGCTGGATCAATCCCGATCTTTCAGATCCGCAGCCCACGGAACTCTGGTTTATCGACAGCCTGCCGGTTACCAGGATATCCGGATATATTCTGGATATCCCCAAAGCATGGGCCGATGCGTATGTGCAGGGAAGATATATCGGGACAGGGATGTTCAGGGCAAACGAGCCGAACAGCGAGGGCGGTCCCAGCCTGTATGCGGTGGCGCCCTGGGGATACGGCAATCCGCCCGATTCGGGCGCGGTTGTCCGCAGCACTCCGCTCATTGCCTACACACTGCAGCATCCTCTCGAAGACTGGCCCTCACTTTGTTCACCTTCCGGCCAATGCCACAAATGCGAGGAATGGAACGGCGCCGCGTGGCTTACGTCGGGTGACGATGCATCGTTTATCATTGCTGGAACCAAGTGCCTCGACCAGTGCGCTGCGGCCGGGTCCCACCGCGGCACCCCAAGCAATTATAAATTCGTCATCATGTTTTACGACCCCGACGATCTTGCGGCAGTAGCGCAAGGCGTAAAGCAGCCATGGGAACCGCAGCCGTATGCCTATAAAGATATTACCGAAATCGTATGGCATACCGGTTATGATGCCGGGTACGAGAACGAAGTCCTTGGCTCAATCGCCTACGACCGGGAGCATGGATTGCTGTATATTATTGAGCAGTATGTATATGATCATAAACCCATTATCCATGTTTTTCAGCATGAAGTCAGTTCCGGTGTTGGCCAGGGAACGCCCGATATGACCCAGGATGCCTTAATGGTGACGGCGGCCCCCAATCCGTTTAACGCGTCCGTATGCATAGAAATAAATCATGGCAGGCTGGCGGCCGCAAATGTAGAGATAAAAATATATGCCGTAAACGGCGTGTGTATTGCCAATTCTGTTGAAAATAAAAATGAATTTACCATCGGACAAAAGACGCTCTGGAACGCGCACGACCATTCAAGCGGCCTTTACCTTGTCTGCGTCCGGATAGAAAAGAAAGCCGTGACAATACCAGTCATGCTTATTCGATAAATATCAAACGGAAAGAGAACCACTATGCGTTGTATTTGTTTTTTTATAGTGATCGTGACCACCATAGTTCTTGGCGAACTTTTCCAACCGGAAGACCTGGTATATAAAGGGGCTTTTAAAGTACCGCTTCTTTCTTATGGAGGGTGGCCGCTTGCTTATTCCCCGGATGGAGACCCGGCCGGACCCAATGACGGCTATCCGGGTTCTCTCTATGGCATGGGACATATATACGACCTTTATGTGGCCGAATTCAGCATTCCGGCGCCGGTGATTTCCACTAATAAAAACAGCAATGACCTGCCATCGCCCGTCACATTGCAGCAATTGACCGATATTTGTCCGGTCCCCGGGCCCTATGTACCCAACGAAGATCATTTCAGCATCAAGGGTATGCTCTACCTTCCGCAGCAGGGCGCGCAGGCGAGCGATAAGCTATATGTAAATTGGGGGTATAATTGGGGGGAGCCGCCGTACAATATCAGCGTACCGTCGCAGGGGTGGTGCAATCCGAATCTTGCGGATGCGCAGCCAACGGACATGTGGAGCATCGGCGGCCTGTTTCAGATGCTGACGACCGGGTATCTGGTCGAGATACCCAAGGAATGGGCGGACTCGCATGTTGGCGGAAAATATCTCGGTACCGGCGTGTACCGTTGGAACAGCGGAAGGGACCAGGGTGGCAGTCATGGGCCGACAATATATGCGGTCGCGCCGTGGCAGGACGGCAATCCGCCGGATTCGGGAAGCGCTGTTTCGTATGTCGAACTTCTCCGCTATTCCGCAGCGCACCCCTTTGACGACAGCTTTTGGACCGTATGTAATTCAACCCTTGCGTGTTATAAATGCGATGAATGGGACGGCGCAGTGTGGCTCACATCGGGAAATAAATCGTCGCTTGTTTTTATCGGCACCAAAGCCCTCGGGGGATGCTCATCCGCGGGGGCGACGACCCACAAACATGCCCTTATGTTTTACGATCCTGCGGATTTGGCCGCTGTTGCTGGCGGCACAATGGAGTCATGGGAGCCACAACCCTATGCATATATGGACTTGGACCCCTATATGTGGGAACAAATGTCCATAGCGTATTCGCACCGTCGGCTTACGCAGGGTGCGTACGACCGGGAACATGGGTTGCTTTATATAATGGAAAACTATACACTGAGCGGGGGAGTCCCCATTATCCATGTTTTTCAGCATGAAGCGGCCGCATCGGTTGCCGGGAACGGACGCGCTTCTTCTGCCACTATGGAACTTACCATTGCGCCCAGTCCCTTCAATGCCACGGCAATGATCCGCGCTTGCCATGCCGGGATTTTGCCGTTGGCGTCTGCCACAGTCTTCATCTACGATCAGCGCGGCGGTTTGGCGGACCGTATTACGACAACAGCGGCTGTGCTTGGTGCAGGTCTGCAATGGAACCCCGGTATATTGGCGTCAGGTATCTATTATATAAAAGTGCATATGCAGGGACATACACTCGTTGCGAACGCCGCTCTTGTACGATAGACTATACCAAAGGATTATCATGAAACAGATGGCCATACGATTCCCAATACTGCTGACAATAGCAATTCCCTTATTATGCGCTGCCGCTCCCTGGGATTGCGTCCCTGCCGACAATGAAATCGCCGGTTGGACCAAGGGCGGTTCATGTTCAACCGTACCGCAGATACCGGATACTGCGTCATTGTACCGCGCCATTGACGGCGCCGCGCCTGTATATACTGCCTGCGGTTTCACCTGCGCATCGTATCAGGGCTATATCAATGGAGCAATTGAAATGTGCGTGGAAATTTACGACCAGGGGGTTACGGAGAACGCAAAAGACCTCTGGATTAGAACTGCGTCCGGAGAACAGATACCCATTGACACAATCGGCGACAGCGCACGGGTATTTGTCGGCCTGTTCGGATATTTTTATGAATGCATAGAAGAGCAGTGTTACATTAAAGTAAGCGTTATGAGCGATGATCCTGAAGCCGTTGCCGCCGGAAGCCGGATGGCGCGGTGTATTGCTGAAAAAGTTGTTACGGTATCGGTTGAAAAACCATTCAATAGTTTGCAGTCAAACGGAGAAACGAATAACAAGGGCCGGATTGGAGGATGCGGAAACGGGATCGCTTTTGCTTTTACGGTTCCGCTTGTTGTACGTCTGCTTAACGGAAAAAAAAGGAGGTAGTATGAAGTTCGCAATCGTTTTTATCCTGCTTGCCGTGATGTCTGTTGCAGCGGACAGTGTGGCTGTCTTTCCGCAGGGTCCGACAGAAGAGGACGTGTTGACTCTTACATTGACGGATGAATCAGCGCTCTGCTGCTGGACCCGCTGGACAGACTTTGATGGATGTTCAATTGAGAACCGGTCCATTTTCCTTTCGTATTGCTGGGGACTTGCGGCTGAATGCACTGAATGTGAGGGCCAGGGAAAGACAATCGAGTATGATTCTGTCGGGCCGCTTTCCAGCGGCACATATCAGATATATTCCATCGAATATCTCGCAAGCATGCAGGGTCAGAATGTGGTTTTCACGATGGACACGAATCTGGCAGGAACACTTATTGTCGGCAATGCCGGTATAGCGGAAAAACAGACACAACGAGGAGGCGGTGTAAATCTTGGAGTGTTTCCAAGCCCATTCCGGTCAAACACGACAATAGTTTTCCCTTGTTTTTATCGCAATGCCGCAGTTGATATATTCAACGAAGGAGGCGCCTGCGTTGCCCGGTACTCCGGCGTCCAGGGCCAGGCGTTTAATTGGAATGCAGCATCCATGCCGAACGGCGTATACATCGTTCGTGTCAGGGCGCAGGCAAAAACACATTGCACGCGGTTGATTGTGCAACGCTGAAAAGGTATGGATTGAATGTAAGTGAGACAGATGAAATGAACGTTTTCTCATTTTCGACATTATCGGCAGGCATGTCGGGCACTGTGCGTCCGGTTGGGTACAACCGGAATAGTATCCAGAAGAAACTTGTATTTTGCAAATAATCAAAGATCTTCAACGGAGGACCTTCATGAGATCGTTTGTCGCCACGCTTCTTATATCGGCAGCAGTCTCGCTGCTTGCTGTTGCCGTCTATCACGGCCTCATTTCCCGTTCCGAATACCAGCCGTACCATCACCGCAATGTCGCGTATCTTGATACGGCTGACAATGGCTTCTCCAAAGGGTGGCAGGGCCACGAACGCGCCCAGCCCAGGGTATGGTTCGACATGCACATGCATATGACTGACGCCTGTTCAACCGTGGGGCTGATACAAGAAGGGGTCGGATACTGGAAAAAGGCCATGGGAGACCTGGGCGGGCTGTGCGGCGGAGTAATCCTCGACGGGACTCTGGATACGGCTCGTCCCTTATACGAGTACTGCCGTACCGATACGTCCATGCATCCTTTTCTCTGGCTCAAATTCAGCAAAGACCCGCCTGCCCCTGCGCAGCTGGAATACCTTGTGAAGACCAGAGGTGTTGAGGGCGTAAAACTCCATAATGGATTTATCTACGATGATGCCCTCGATTACCGGCTCATGGATTCCGAAGCATGGAACGCCATATACGCCACATGCGGAAAGCTGGGCATTCCCATTCTGTGGCATTTGAACCACCGTTTTTGCGATCCTGAAATAGTATACTGGGACTGCAATTATGAGAAGATATGGAAAGGGCTGCCCTATACCAACCGGGACGTACTGGCCTTGTTCGAAAAAATAGCGGACAAGCATAAAGATGTACAGTTTATCCTGGCCCATATGAATTTTATGGGCTATGATTCGCTTGGAACTCTCTTTGACCGCCATCCGAACGTATGCGCCGACGGTTCAAGCCCCCTGAAGATTAGCACTGCCCATCGACTGACGCCAAGGGAGATCCAGGAGTTACGGCCCTTTTTTATAAAGTATCAGGACCGTATCTTTTTCGGCACAGACAATTCGATACGGCTGCCTCCTCAGCGGAATGAGGCTGTTGAGGTGTTGAATATGTTGTATTTATACACGGATTACCAATATTTTCTCCTGCAGCTCGAGCTGCCTCACAGGGTGATCGACAAGATAGCGTATCGGAACGCGGAGAAGGCGCTTCGCGCCAAATTTTGAAAGGATATTCTTATGAAAATTATTGGCGTGAACGGAAGTCCGCATGCGAACCATAATACAGGGTTCCTTGTTAAAAAAGTGCTTGAAGGGGCGGGAAAGGCCGGAGCAGAGACAATGCTGTTCCATCCCGAGCGCATGAAACTGCGGTCATGCAAAGCGTGCATGGCGTGCAAGAAGCGGCCGCTTGCCTGCAGCATCAAGGACGACATGGCCGGATTCGTGGGGGCGGTTGAAGAAGGATGCGGCTTGGTCATTGGCACGCCGGTGTACTTTGACCATGTCAGCGCGCAGCTCAAGATGTTTCTCGACCGTATGTACTGCTTTCTCGGTCCTGATCTAAAGAACCATTTTCCGAAAAAAGCGCGTGCGGTGCTTGTCATGACCTACGAAGCTGATAACCCAAAATCGTACGAAAGCGTGCTGACGTGGATCGAAGAGCGGCTGAAAGGATATTACGGTATCGAAACCATCGGCAGCATCAAACTCCATGGCAGCCCATGCAGGTTAACGTCCAACAAGGACGCCGCGATATGCGAGAAAGCCTATGCTTTGGGGCTCAAGCTTGCAAAAAATAAATGAACACGCAGCAATACAACGGGCAAATAATACGGAGTTCAGGAAGCATGGCCGGCCTGTCTGTCGCATGCATGCTTGTTCTTTTCACCTCAATTGACGCCCGCGCCGCCACTCCGGCGACTGATTCGGCCTGCAGGAAAATGGCCATTATTGTCCCATCAACGCACATGGACATAGATTTCACCGGGCTTGTTACGGATTGCTATGCGTTATATGATACCTTTATTGTCCAGGCCATCCATTTGGCAGAAAAAGACCCCCGCATCGCCTATACTATCGAACACACATCGGCGATCAAGCATTTTCTGCAAACACATCCGCAGTTGCGTAAACGTCTTATGGAAAAATTAAAGGCCGGTCAACTGGAAATCGGGTGCAGCTGGACCAGTCCTCATTACGCGGACCTTGGCCAGGAGCTCATGCTTCGCGAGTTTGCCTATGCCAAACATTTTCTGCGGACCGAACTCGGATACGAATCGATCATCGCGAAAAACGGCGAGCTTTCAGACCCGGTACCGCAGATGGCGCAGGTCATGTCCAAATGCGGGATCGCATTGTTTCAGTCGTGTAAGGTAGACCAAAACCCCCTGCTTACAACGACATTCGCATATGTAGGCCTCGATGGTTCAGAAGTGCTTTTCCATCCATACAATTACACGTTTAGGGGCCGCTTGAGCGGTATATATAACAATGACCGGGACATACTGCGCTTTATGCTCATGGACCGTCGTATGGATCTTTCGGTCCAGTACGTCGACGGCGGGGGAGACGATGCAATGCCCGACATACCCGCACTTATCGCCGCTTGCAGTTCATGGGATTCGAGCGGAGATTCGAAAAGCATTGGGTGCTCTATTATTACGTCGACCATGACACGGTTCGTAAAAGAATATACCGCGAGGGTTGCTGCAGGCCGCATCGATCCTCCGCAGCGTGGCACAGGGTTTACCCAGCATGGCGAACAACTCTATTACCAGTGGGGATGGACCAAATATTACGACAGGGCCATTGCCGAACAGGCCTTGTTGCGCGCGGAAAAACTTTCGGCAGTTCTCGATATTACCGGCATTCGTCCGTATCCTTCAAAAACACTTGACAGTTGCTGGGAAAACCTGATGCAGGTAAGCACCCATAACTGGGGATACCAGAAAAGGAAGGGCGACACATTGCTGCCTCCGCTTGCCGCATGGGCGCGCGAACAGGGCGAACGCATCAGCATTGCAGCGCTCAAGGACATGACGCGCAGTGTTAAGACCGGAAATAAGGGTATTCCGGTGATTGTTGTTAATCTTTCCAATGGAACTCGCATAGACGTTGCTACGGCAGAAGTGGAAATGCCCGAATCCATGGTTCCCGCCATTATTGGCAGTTCCGGGCGTCTTGTCCCCTGTCAGGAAATAACGGCAGTACGGGGATCGCGCAGGGGATGTAAAATATCCAAACTCGTTTTTGTGGCATCGAAAATGCCATCATTCGGATGGAAAACGTACTATGTGACTGACAGCGCCAGGGCAGGCAGGCCTTCTATGGAGGATACCGTGCAGTGGAATCCGGACAGCACTTTTGAAAATGCGTATTATAAGGTTAAATGCGACAATAAGGGCATCAGAAGTATTTTTGATAAAGCAAACAGGCGTGAAATGGTCGGGCAAAACGGCATACGCGTATGGGAACACGGATACGGCATTCTGGGAATACCAACGTTTAAAGCGGAATATATGGACAGAAAAACCGGTTCGGCGCCCCTGGCATTCACCTCTGCAAGGCTGGAAAAAGGGCCTGTGCGCGCGGGCGTGTCACTTGTCGGACGCGCTGTAGAGCTGAATGTCCATGTGTATGCAGGCGTGCCTCGGATCGATATCCAGGTCGTTCCCATTACGCCTTTTCCAAACATATTATACGCGCTCCACGCAGACGTGAATTGTGACGATCATTCGTGTTCCATGCGCGTGGGCATGCAATACGGGTCGGTCGAATACCCGCATGAGCCTGTCTGGCGCGGGACCGCAACTGCAGAGGGTTGGTCAAAGGCAGTGCAGGGACTGTGTGCCTGGACAGGTCTTTATAATGAAAAATGGCACGCGCCGCTCGAAGACTGCGTGTCCGCAAAAGCAGCGTGCGCTTCGTGGATCGACGTGCATGACAACGCATCGTATGGGATCACGATCTCCGGGGAACGGCCATCGAATTTATGGATATGCGACAAGGAAGACAGGAGCATTATTAAGAAATCGCTGTTTCTCGGCGACAGCGGTCTTATGCCAGAATGCTTCTCGATACGCGGCCATGCCGGAACCTGGAAACAGTCGAATGCCCCGCTTTTCGGGGAACAGACAATGAACCCGCTTCTTGCCGTACAAGCAAAATCAGGCAAGGGACTTTTGCCCGAAGAGGCAAGCTGCCTCACTATCGAACCGTCGGGGTCCATTGCATTAACGGCGTTTAAAAAGGCCTGGAACAGGGAAGGCTATATTGTCCGGTTTTATGAAACAATCGATTCCATAACAAAGGCCTCGATTACGGTCCAGATACCCGGAGTCCGGTGTGACATTTTCACCTCAGGTCCTGCTGAGGACGGAGGCGCGATGCTGCAGCAAATTGCAGGGCAAACGGCAGTCAAGGACATCAGGGGTTTTGGCATAGAGACAATACGTTTAAAGAAACGCTGACAGGATATCAGGAATGCAATTAAAACAGGCCCTCGAATATTCCGCTTTTCCCTTTCTTTTGTGTTTTTCACTTGTCCTCGGACAGGGCGGCGACACCATTCGCGTGTATAAAACAAATAAACCGCCTGTCATTGACGGTACCCTTGCGGACTGGGACAGGGCGTATTGTATTGGCGGATTTACCGGCGAAAAAAACCATGCGCTTACCAAGGGTTCGTGGAAGGGTTTTGCCAAAGATTACCAGTGTGAAACCTACGCATGCCATGACGACTCATTCATGTATATCGGCTGGAAAACCCTTGTCGACGACGAGTCCATTGTGGGCCGCGGCTGGGAGAAGGTCTGCGGGGACAATATTAAACTGTGCCTTGGGGGCTGGAGCGACGTCATTTACCTTTGGAACGACACGGTTGTGCCTGGCCGCAACCCTGAGTATATGAACTTCAATTATCATTTAAAAGTGGGTATTACCAGGGGAAAGCTGCCGGTATATGAGATACGGATTCCCAAGCAGGAGATACGCTTATATTACGACGGCAGTCCTCCGTATGCCTTCATGAATATTATGACAGAAGACTACGACAATAAGTGCTCAGAATATGACTTCTGGGGAATAGGTTTTACCTTGCCAGATTCACTGGATAAACGCGACGACAACTGGAATCAGTGGGAAAATCCTTGGTATTTCCCCGTATTCCTGTTTTATAATACAATACCTGTCCAAAGAAAATAATACCCGCGATTTGAAAGGAATATCCATGCAACATAAAGGCATGTTCCTGTTTGCTGTATGCGCTGCCGTGCTGTTTGCCGCGGCCGCAGTTTCAGGCGCTGGTCCAAAGAAGACGGTGATTGTAATCTATTCGGCCGGGATCGAGAGTGAAAAGAGCATGTCCGAAGAGGACAGTACAATAGACGGCAAAACCAATGCCACGCCGAAGAAGGCCATGAATGCAAAAATGGCCGCATATCACTTGGCAAAGGCGTTTGGCACGCTAGGGCTTGCGGTTTCCGTAAAGGAAGCGCTTGATATAAAAGACCCCGGGGAGATAATGAATAAGGACTGCTTTGTCATCATCAGCCCTACAAGGTTCAACAACATGTCATGGGAGATAAAAAAGCTGTCAGATCAGGTTTTCCATGCAATTTACAAGAAAAAAGGGAAGTTGAACGGAAAACCGGCAAGTATCATCGCGACATCCGAAATCGTCAGTTCAGCGAAGGATTGTATCGGCAGGATTGGGAATGTCATAGGTCAGTGCGACGGTAAAGTGGAACAAACGCTTATTCTGTTAAATGAGACCGCTTTCTCAGAGGCGGAAAAGCAGGTATCAGACTTTGCCGCGGCATTCACTGCTTCGTTGCGCAACTAAGGGGAAGTGTTATGTCAACTAAAAAATGGACCGAAGGCCTTTCGAAAACCTATTTAAAGTGAGGAACGCATGAATAAAACCTTTCCGATTTTTTTGCTTGTGTCGTGTGCCGCGTTTTCATCCGCGTATATTGCTTTTGACGGCAAACAGGTGCCTGCCCTGCCTTTGAGCGGTAATGTGGTGAATGTCACGACTCCGGTCATGCTCTATCAGGCCCTGCGCAACCAGGCCGCAGGACAAACCATTGTTATAGCGAATGGCACGTACGATGTTTCCCCATGGGAACCTATCCACTTGAGAGTGATATGATTTGTTGATGCCTGCAAAAAATCGGTTTTGTCCATTTTTAGAAAAAATACCCCTTCACATCCATGCAATCAAGTAAAATAGGTAACACTTCGCCATGGCTTTCCGGCCCGCTTCGCTCGCCTCACTTCGCGGGCTAAGCGGGCCGAGAGCGAGTCGAGGCGGGCAGATTTCCGGCGGGGGACTGGGAAACTGATTGGTGTCACAAAATGCATTATATGCTTGCATATTGATTATAAAAAACGTATTTTAATGTATGATATTGGTTATAATAATGGTGGTTTCGGCAAATGAATAGAAAAATAGACGAATATCTTTTAAATTGGAAAAATAAAAAAGATAGAAAAGTCCTGTTACTCAGGGGAGCAAGACAGGTTGGGAAAACCTATTCCATCAGAGAACTTGGAAAACGTTTCGACCATTACCTGGAAGTAAACTTTGAGGAGAACAAGGAGGTAAAAACCTTCTTTTCCGGCTCCCTTGATCCCGTCTCCATTATTGAAAAACTGATCCCTTATTTTGGTGTGCCAATCCTACCCGGAAAGACACTGCTATTTTTGGACGAGATACAGGCATGTCCCGATGCGCTTCGCGCTTTGCGGTTTTTTCATGAGAAGCTTCCCGAACTCCATGTTGTGGCAGCGGGCTCCCTGCTTGAATTCGCTTTGGAAGAAATCCCATCTTTTGGCGTTGGTCGTATTGAAATGCTTTTCATGTATCCCATGAATTTTATTGAATTCCTGGGAGCAACGGAAAATGAATACCTTGTGTCCGCGGTTGAAGGAGCGAGTCCGGCAAAACCTCTGGAGGAAGCAATCCACGGTAAACTTCTAGACCGGTTCAAGATATACCAGATGGTCGGTGGTTTACCCGAAACGGTTTCTGATTTCAGGGAAAACCGAGATGTCCGGGCGTGTCAGCAGATTACTGCCGCGCATATCAATACGCTCGAGTCGGATTTCACGAAGTATAAAAAGCGGGCCCCGGTCATTAAACTTCAGGAGACCTTTCGCGCTATAAGCCGGCAGGCTGGTGGAAAATTTAAATTCTCAAACATTGTCGAAGGCGCCTCTTCGCACGGATATCGGGAGGCGCTTGAGCTTCTGATCCAGGCCGGACTTGGCCAGAAGGTGTTCCACACAGCGGCTCGGGGAATTCCGCTGGGCGCCCAGATGGATATCCGGAAATTTAAGGCATTGCCGTTTGATCTGGGTGTCCACCAGATGCTCATGGGTCTTGATTTATCCCGCCAGGTGGTGGCCGCACCCATAGATATGATTAATAAGGGGAATCTTGCGGAGATTTCCGCTGGCCTGGAAATTATCACCGGCAACCCGCCGTGGCTCAGGCCACAGCTTTTCTACTGGCATCGGGAGTCACCGGGAAGCAGCGCAGAGGTGGATTATGTGGTGCAATACGGCGAGAAAATAATCCCCGCTGAGGTCAAGGCCGGGACCAAAGGCCAAATGCAGAGCTTGCATTTGTTTCTGGAAGAACGGAACCTCGGCAGGGGTGTCCGTTTCTCGCAGGAAAATTTCAGCGTTTATGGGAGGATAATGACCATCCCAATTTACGCCGCTTCCCTTGCAGGAAAGATTTTATCGTCTGAAGTATAATTGATAAGCATTTTGATTTTCCGATTCGTGATGTGTCGAGATGTACACTGCAAGGCGAATTTTGTTCCGGCATTCGATAAAGCCCCCCCGTTTTCCTCTCTCCGCATCCAAATTCGGCCTCCTCGTCAAGAAAATAACCCTTCCAGACTTC
>MFYT01000075.1:0-32506 GCA_001789205.1 Candidatus Raymondbacteria bacterium RIFOXYA2_FULL_49_16
TGAAACCATCATGTCAATGAAAATTGGAAATCAGGAAAAAAGACGGTTGAAAAGTGAATTTTTAGAGGTCCCCCATAACCACTTTCAAACAAAGTGGTTTTCTAAGTTAGAATAAAACTGGAATAATGTGAGAATCTACCCCAAATATTTAACAGAAATCAAGGAGGATGTTTTCACTTTCTTATACTTGTTTCGCCACAAAATGGCTCACCGTAGGCAGTATAAGTAAACCTTACTTCTTCTTGCTTGCATGGCCACCATATAGTTCCTACTGTCTCGGATAATTTATACACATATGTCGATAATGTTATTTCCCGGAATATTTGATAGTTTTTCCCCGCTGGAATGTATACAAGTCTACTTGAAGATGCTCCAAAGGGTCCCTTATCGCAATTTGGCGCTGAAGCATCCGTCCCTTTCGTAAGATTATAAGATAGATGGAATTCCATGTCCTTAGGAAGTATTATCTTCCTTGTGACTTTATAACGTATATAGGGCCTGGAAGGACAAGACAAATATGGGAAAATATATTCAAAGGAATGACTCCCAATTTGGGATACACCAGAATAATTTTCATCAATTGACGTATAACCTTCAACGGTGTACCTATTATATCCCGAGGTAGCAGCGTCACACCAGACTGATTTAATTCCATCTGTAAATTTTGATCGATATGAATTAGGAACAAGTCCAATTCCTACTCCTGTAATTACTCCATCAATAACCATCGGATAGTTCATATTCATTTTACCATACTTTAATCTGAAGATACCATTTCCTCCTTTATGACTCCAATTTCCCCAAGAATTCTGAACAATCCATGATCCACCGTGATCCAAATCATCAAAACCAATAATAAGAACCGAATGGTTTGTAGTATCTGTTGGCGGATCAACATCAACGTATTCAAGTTCTCCAAAACCATCAAATGTTTGAACACTAATCATAACTGGAAAATAATTTAAGAGGGCTTTTTTTATCGCAACGGTATTGTTCGATACTCGCGAAAAATGGGTCACATTAACAAATTCATCCTTATCTATTCGACATATGTTTTGTGTTTGAGGTTCATCATTTAGATACTCTTCTAAAATAATTTTAGTTCTTTTTGTAATCATATCATTTAACACTTCAGCTCTGTTCTGCCCATCGCAGAAATAAGCATTACACCCCAACAATTGTGAAACCGACAGGCGCATCGGATAAGGTGAATAACACCACCCTAGATCAAAAATAAGATGTCTTTTCGTGACGTATTCTAACGCCCCAATTACTGAATTAGCTACACATGAGCCACAAGTACCTTGGAATTTAATATTCGCGTTTCCTTGCAACAAGATATCTCGTAGGTTCCATTTTGTTGTATTTACACTCTCAATCCATGGAAATGTTTTCTTCAACTGAGAAGAAAAATCATCCAAATTGTTATATGCGTCAATTTGTTCTTGAGAGTAATTTGGTTCACCAGTACCCTGTGCAATGATTGCATTACTTAAACAAAACAAGCACAGAATGATACCATTTTTTATCTGTTGACGACGCGTGAATATTACGGAAGAAAACAATAATTTCATCTTAAACTCCAGTTTTCTACAGGCTATGGTTTATTACACTTCAAATCAGTTTAACAAATCATCATCTTCATTTTATTCTCCAATCTTTTTCCCATTCTTTCCAAGTACTCTCATCTCTCATCCATTCCAATGTCACAGACGTTTCCGCTTCTAACTTCTCCATCAAAATCATATTCTAGCACATTTGTATCCGTAGAGGGTCCTACTCCCTGTGGTATTTCTCTCTTTATAGTAACATAAATTAGGTTCGTTTCTCGCGCTATAATTTCTTTAGTGCGAAGCATTTATTCAGCCAGTTATCCATCGGATTTCCTTATATTCTTGTAAGAAGAAGCGGGATGGGGAAAGACATTTTCCGTGGATTCCCCCGTCCCGCAACAACCTTCACAATGAATTGCTTCATTGAGAGGTCCCATGCGGCGCGTTTTTGAGACAATGTCCGCTCTTCAGTTAAATTAATCTCGAACGCTCCCTGTTTGCAAGTATTTTATTTGTCCTTATGTCAAAAGAGGCCTCGCCACGAGCCCTATAATCAACGATCTTCATCCAACCCATGATATTGCATCCCTCCAAAAATCATTCAAACAGGCATTTATGCAGCCAAGCCAAGAACCACGCGATTTTGACGAAGCCGTTGCGCACGCGCATTTTCGCACCGTTCTTTCCGAGCTGCCAATATCGCCTTGTCCGCACCTGAATGCCGCTGCGCAGGTGTTACATACCCGATCTTTCCATGAAGCCGGACATTGTTGTAAAAATTAAAATAGCTCTCAAAGTATGCAATCCCTGCTCTGTCATCCGTAAATTCCCCCGGATACTGCGGCGCACCCTTTGTCGTTGCGAATAATGACTCCACAAAAGGATTGTCGTTCGGTGTCCGTGGTCTGGAGAACTTCTGGCTTATCCCCAGGACCTCAAGCATCTTCATGAATGGCTTGGCTTTCATCTGAGCGCCACGATCGTTATAGAGTGAAAGAATCTCAACCTGGTCCTTTGTCAAATGCTCATTTTCAAGGCCCATTTCGACCAGCTCCATGCCTTCCTTGTGCGTCATATACCAGCTGACACGGTGGGCGACAACTTTTCGCGAGTATTCATCCATAAGCACATACAAATACAGAAATACCCCGCTTACAAGTGTGCGCAGATAGCTGATATCCCAACACCACCGCTGATCCCGTCCGGTAAGTTCCGGACGGTCGGGCTTCCGGCTTTTCCCGGAACGGTGCGATCTCCCGCTTCTGTCTGTGGTCAACTTTTCAGAACGCATTACACGGTACACGGTGGAGGCGCTCACAGCAATCTGACCACCATCTACTCCTTTGGCTGTCAAAACACGGTGGGAATCGTCCACATACCGCTCATCCTTAGCTAACGCGACTATCGCTTCCCGTTCCTCAGGAAGAATCGCATGGGGTGCATGTTCCGGACCAGGCTTGGCATCGGCAAGGTCATCCTTCGTGAACCAGCGTCGGACACGCCGCTCCTCTATCTGGAGCAGCGTGCAGACATCCGTACGCTTAACACCCTGGTTTTCGCACTCGGTTATGGTGTCCATCATCGCCTTTTTCATCTCTGCTGATACCCATTTCTCAGTTATCGGACCGATTATTCCCCATTCACTTTTTTTTTAAGCGCCATGAACTCAACGGTAAACTCGGCAAGAGCCTTTTCTTTCTTATCATGTTCGCGTTTCATAGCCTCGAAGACTTCGAGAGGGACTTCACGAATCTTCTTTTTCCCAGGCCGCATCTGGCTTAACGCCCTGATGCTCGCCTCTCTGGCTACCTCGGCATACCGTTGGACATCATTGGTATAGAGCCCTTCCCGCCTGAGGATCTCGCCCTTCTTTCCTGGACTGCGCTTTACCTCTTCAAGAATCTGATACCGTTGCTCGCCTGAAAGATGCTTCCGCTTCCGGATCCCATCCTGTTGCTGTCCGCTTTCCATAGAGTGCTCCTGTTTCTCCGCCCACCTGTTACTTCTCTGGTTACCCTATAAACTTAGCTTAATTGATCCGGGAAAGCGGACACGATCTCAGAAACGGGGTCTTAAATCCCGCCTATTTTTCTCAGAAATCTGCTGATTAATTCCGCGCTTTTTTCTTAATCTGGGAACATTGTTGTAAAAAATATTGAGAAAAAAGCGGGTGACATTTTAGTTTCTTTCCTCTCATGACTACTTTGAGCGGTGGTTTTTGAGAAGAAAGGAGGACATAAGCATGTCACCCGTGAATAAATTAACAAACAGCAAGCTTGGAAGCAAAGGAAATCTTTCATGCCCAAACTGCCCGTATTGCGGGTTTGGCCGGTGCTGGAAACACGGCACCTATGAACGTAAAGGCTTCCATCGTCTCCCTGGGGAACAACAGCACGGGACAGAGACTGTTCAACGATATCTGTGCCTGAACCCTCCGTGTGAACATACATTCTCGAAGTTGCCGGAGGAGGTCTTGCCCTATTGCCGGTTTTACTTGAGCGGTCTGTTGCGTATTGTTCATGATTTGACTGACGGGAGAACTGCCTACTGGATATCGAAGTATCGGTGGCATCTTCCCCTGCGGGTCATTCTCCGCGCTGTCGGACTGATCAAAATGGTGACGCCTTGGCTTGGGCGACTGCATCGGGAAGCCGCCGGGATGATAGCAACAGGGTTTCAAGGAGCGATCCAGGCAGTGCGGAAGACCATGTCCTGGTTCTCGTTTACCCGCCACTGGTTCCACGGTTTTTACCCCTGCCGCTCCGGGCATATCTTCAACCCACACAATTTGGGCATTAAACGCTGCTGATGGGAGTTTTTACTTTATCTCCGATGGTTTTTTCACCAAAAAGCATGAGGAGGTAAGGTGATGACAAACTTTTCGAGACTCCCGGACGACCTGGGGCTGTGGCGCTTTGGCATCATTGCGCCCTTGCTGCACCGCCATGAGGATTCTCCGCCCTTGTACCGGGAATTGTGCGCTTTGGCGCAGCGCATCTACTACACACCCGACGGACAGGAGAAAAAGCTTTCCGCCGACACTCTGCGCTTGTGGCTCTGGCGTTACAAGAACCTGGGATTGGCAGGCCTGCGCAACAAACAAAGGAAAGATCATGGCGGGACAAAGATACCAGAACCGCTGCGGAATGGATTGACGCTGCAAAGGAAGGAGCACCCTCTTTTCACAGTCAAGCGCCTGCTTGATGAACTGCTGCAGAAGGGTATGTGGGACGGCCGTAAACCCAGCCGTACGGCCATGTATCGCTTCGCTGCCGCGCAAGGATTGAATCGCAACACCCAAGAAGAACCCCAAAGCGTCAAGCCTTTTGAATTCGCCCACTTCGGCGACCTCTGGAGTGCTGACTTTCTCCATGGACCTGCGGTCAAAGAGGGCCTCTATGAAAGAAAGGCTTATCTTCACGCCATTATCGACGATGCCACACGCTATATCGTGGCAGCAACCTTTCATCTGGCAGAGGACACGGAAAGTCTCCTGGGTGACCTGATGATGGCAATAAGAAGGTTCGGCGTCCCCAGGCGCTTTTACACTGATAACGGCCCTGCGTTCCGCAGCTATCATCTCCGCTTGGTTGCAGCTAAATTGCGTGTTGCCCTGCCCCATACGCCGCCCTACAAACCGCAAGGCCGCGGTTATGGAGAGTTAATAGTTATGTAGAGTCAGCCCTATTATGCCTTGCAAATCAACGTATTGTCTGTTGATTTACTCTTCATAATCCTTCAATCTTAATGTGGTAGATTTAACCATTAACAAGATTGGAGGAAGACAGTGAAAGAAAAACCATTCCCAGTAGGCGACATTATTAAAGCAGTCCGCGCAGAACTTTTCCGCGTTCAATACAAAGAGCAAAGGATAAATCTTTATAGCTCCATTTGGGAAACCCTTGAAGGGTACATGAGTAAAAGGAACTTGAAGGTCTTTGATATGAAGATTGGTCTTCGTTTTTTAGAAGAAGAATATGGAATTACCGTATTTAAGCATCTGACTTCTTTGAACGGAATAAAAGTAAGGGCGATTAATATGCTTGGGGAGTATCAGTTGCACGGCATCATACTTTCCAAGAAAGTAACTATTGATAAAGAATATACTCCTGTAGTCAATAAAGCATTTAATGGTTTTGTTGCATCGAGAAGGCAGTACGGCATATCAGAAAAAACACTACAATCGAACGAATGCTATTTGAGAAGTTTTTCTGAACATCTATCGAAAAAGAAATTAGGCAATATTTCCGATTTGGATACCAGTCACATTTTAGGTTTTATAAATACTTTGGCTGGAAAATCAAATGCTACAGTTTACTGTACGCTTGGAGCCTTGAGAGCGCTACTCCGTTATTTGCATGAAGATAAAATCCTGAAGAAAGATTTCACCTCTATTGTGCCTAAGATCAAGATTGATAAAACTTCAAGGATACCGTCCGCATACAATAAGCAGGAGGTGCAGAGATTGCTGGACAGCATTGATCGCGGGAGTCCTAAAGGAAGACGCGATTATGCCATATTACTTTTAGCCGCAAGGCTTGGGATGCGGGCGAGCGACATATGCGCGTTGTCATTTAAAAACATCAAATGGGAGCATAATGAGATAGAATTTATACAAAGAAAAACAAAGGGTAAAACCATATTACCCCTGTTGCCGGAAGTTGGTTCAGCTATAATTGATTACTTGAAAAATGGTCGGCCGACAATGAAATGCGACACCATTTTTGTGCGTCATACTTGTCCTATTACACCTTTGATGCCGCCCACGCTTCATAGCATTGTATGGCAATATTTGCAACTGGCAGGAATCAAGGTGCCTGACGGAAAGAAGCATGGCCCGCATGCGCTTCGGCATAGTCTTGCAAGTGCTCTTTTAGAAGAGAATACTCCGTTACCAGTTATTTCTGAGGTTCTGGGACATACAAACACAGATACCACCTCAATCTATTTGAAAATTGATGTAAACCATTTGCGGCATTGCGCATTGGACATCTCAGCGTTTGAATGGAACAAGACAGAGCAAGGAGGAGCAGTTCATGTACTCTAAACCATATAACTTTGAAGGCTTTGTCGGAAAATTCAAGAAATTGCTGATTCAATTTGTTAGCCTGAAACAATCGTTGGGTTTTAAGTATGCTACGGAGGGCGACATTTTAAAGCGATTTTCTATATTTACGATGAAGCATAAAATAAAAAACCATGCTCTTACAAAAGAAATCGTTGATGGTTGGACAGAAAAAAGACCGATGGAGCAAGGGCGTACATGGGAAAACCGAACCCATACGCTAGGGCAGTTCGCCAAGTACCTAAACGATCTTGGATATGATGCATATATTCCGGTTTGCAGGGTAAAAGTCGATCGGCTTTCATATGTGCGTACATTTTTAGTACTGAAGAACTGCAACGATTTTTCACTGAATGCGAAAACATTAAACATCATCCGCTCTCCTACAAACACTTGTTTCTCCCGGCTATTTATCGGTTGCTATATGGATGTGGACTCAGGATATCTGAAGCGGTCGCTCTAAAACTCAGGGATGTGGACTTGAACCATGGAATTATAACCATTCGTGGTTCCAAGTTCGACAAAGATAGACTAATCCCTATGTCACCCTCTTTAGTTATGTATATGAAATCATATTTCCTGAAAGTCCACGCAACATCCATCCCGGTAAATTATTTCTTTTTAAAAAGAGACAGAACCGCTATTGCTGCTAATACGGTATATAAAAACTTCCGGAAGATACTATGGAAAAGCGGCACCTCTCATGGAGGAAAAGGGAGAGGTCCGCGGTTGCACGATTTTCGTCATACCTTTGCCGTTCATTCCCTGAATCAAATGGTACAGAAAAAGGTAGAGCTTTACTGCGCCTTACCTATTCTTTCAACTTATTTAGGCCATGCCTCGATAGCGGCAACAGAAAGATACGTGAGATTAACAGCAGAGGTCTATCCGGAAATCCTCAGTACGGTTAGCGCGACCTGCGCCTACATTTTTCCGGAGGTAAAGATAAAATGAAACCAACAGATTTTGCCTATTCACTCACCGCATATTTATCCAAACATCTTCCCGGTCAAGTCGGCGCAAGCAGTAACACTATCCAGTCATACCGTGACACATTTTCACTTTTGATTAAATATTGCTTTGCTGAAAAACATATTCCAGCGGAAAAGTTGATTCTTGGTCAATTGGATAAAAAAATGATTGAAAGCTTCTTGAGCTGGATTGAAGTAAAAAGAAAATGCAGCGTTTCAACGAGAAATCAAAGGTTGGCGGCTATCCATGCATTTTTTAAGCACCTTCAGTCGGAAAAACCACATGCAATATATCAATATCAACAGATTCTTGCAATCCCAATTAAAAAGTCTGAAAAGAAACCCATCTTTTATCTGACCCTTGACGCCATAAAAAAGCTGTTAGACATGCCGGATAGAAAAACAATAAAAGGTCGACGAGATCTGGTCATGTTAAGCCTCTTATACGATAGCGGTTCCAGGGTACAAGAAATTGCAGACCTGAAAGTGGCAAATATCAGACTAAATCATCCGGCAACTTTAAAGATAACGGGTAAAGGGAATAAAACCCGAATTGTTCCACTCATGGAACCTATGGCTAAATTAGTCGAACAGTATTTAAAGGAAAACAAATTAAACTTGCCACAATGGAACGAATCTCCACTTTTTCGCAACAGAGGTGATAACAAACTAACACGTTCAGGAATCACCTATATTCTGCAAAAATATTTCAATGATGCAAAAAGGATGTTTCCTAATTGTTTTCCGAATACAGTGTCTCCTCATGTCATGCGCCATAGCAAAGCCATGCATTTGCTTCAATCAGGCGTAAATTTGATCTATATTCGCGATCTCCTTGGACACACCAGCATCCAAACAACAGAAATTTATGCGAGGACTGATAGTCGCATGAAAAGAAAGGCGCTGGAAAATGCATATCCAAATATAGTAGCAGATAAATTGCCGGAATGGCAGCAAAACACGGGGTTGTTAGAATGGTTACAGAATCTGGGGACGTAGTCGGCCTATTATTATGTAGAGTCCATTCTGTTTTGGTTCAGTATTTTATAATGCAGTTAGCAATGGACTCTACATAACGATTAACTCTCCATAACCCAAGTTATGTGCAGTTGCACATAACCGCGGAAAGATCGAACGACTCTTCCGTTCCATACGTGAAGGCTTCCTCAATGGAAGGCAACGCTCTTCCCTTAAAAAACTCAATGCAGACCTTGCGGAATGGGTGGCGCGATACCACCAGACCGTCCATTCATCCATGGGCATGTCTCCCCTCAACAGAAAACTTACAGACCAAGGACAGCCTTTAGAACAAATCGATCCCACCGTGAACATCAACGATCTCTTCCGTATGGAAACAACCAAGACCGTACGCTCAGACGGATGTATCAGAATGTGGGGAAAACGGTTTGAAATCCCCGATGCCTATCCAGGAGAAGAGGTCACCATCTACTACGTGCCATGGGACCACAACTATTTTCTCAGTGGTCCTGATAAAATCTTCACCAGACCCATCGACCCCTTCAAAAACGCACGCCGGTTCGACAAGCCCGTCAGAGGAAAAAGAAACAACGATACCAATAACTAAAAGGAGAAACTGTCATGAACAAGCCCGTCAAAAACACAGCGCCCCTCTCTGCTGCGGAGTTCTTCCGCTACCGCTATCCGCCCTTCGCAGATACCTACGAAATCCAGGAACCATTCCAAAGCAAGGAAGAGGCCCTCATCCTCAACCGCTCCATCGCGCTCATACGCCAGGGAAAAAGCCTCGCCATATACGGCGAAGCGGGAGCAGGTAAATCCATGCTCATCAAATCCATCGCGCAGCAGCTCGACGCAAAATCCTATCGCGTCGCAACAATCCCCTACGGCGGACTCAAACCTTCAGCCATCCTTCGTGAACTCTGCGAAGCCTTTGACATCGATAGCTCAGGAAGAAAAAACCTACTCTCAAAACTCCAAAAAAACTTCCGCCCTCAATCCGAAAAACCTTTCCCCGTTATTATCGTCGATGACGCCCATGATTTGGAAAAACAATCCTTCTTCAACCTCTGTTCCCTCCTTCACGACGCTCAATCAAGGACCGCCGCAGCGGCCCTGGTCCTTGCCGGCCAACCCGTCCTAAAAAACATCCTCAAACTGGACATCTTCGCCCCGGTCAAGACTCGGCTCGCATGCCGCTTCCTCCTCCCAAAACTCTCCATCGACGAAACAAAGGAATTCGTCAGATACCGCCTTAAAACCGCCGAAGCTGATGCAGACCTCTTCCACGAACAAGCCATTGAAGCAATCGCTGCTGATTCCACAGGAAACAGGCGCACACTCATGAACCTCGCCGCCCTCTGCCTCGAAGAAGCTGCTCGAAGACAGGAAAAAATCATCACGGCGGATATCGTCAATATGATTACGATGGATCAAGCGGATTGAGCAAACTGGGCGAACAGCAGAAAACCAGCTTGTCCACCCAAATCACTTTATGAAATTATCGCAAAAATTAAGTGCGTATTAAATGCGGGATTCTACACAACTAAAATGACATAATCTGCCAACCGACATTTATTTTTATATTCCTATTTCTTACTCTTCCTTTGTATATAGGAGCATCTTTTTTATATACATCCGTTAACCCATAATCATATTCGACAAACAGTAAAACGGTTTTTTTTATTAAACTTACTTGATACCCAACATTTAAAATAGCATCAACATTCACTCCGTTAGTATATTCGTAAATATTATAATTTCCAGGACTTATATCAGATACTACCAAATAACCGAACAATAAACCAAAACAAACAAAAGGGCCTCTCGTTAGTTTTAAGATAAATATTTTCGAATTTATAGGCAAAGCGATATAATGCAGATTATAAGATAGCTCCCCTGTCTTCTCAAGAGGAACTTTGCCTTTATATGACCATTGCCCGAAAACTATCCCCCGCGTTTCATAGCTAACTCCTGTTTCCAGAGACATTATATTATTTACATCTAAAGCGAGCTTCGCGCACAAATTATATCCAACACGTTTCTCCGCAATCGGCAAAGCCCCGACTGGTTGATCGATATTATACGGATACAATGATGACAGATTTAAACCACCATTGGCTATAAGACATATTTTTGAATAACATACATTGACAGATAGGAGTGCAATTACAATAAAGATAATCATGCAATCAAACTATATTAATTTCCATAAATTGAAACTGTATATCTTTCAGGCGTACTATTGATATATAACGTTCTTTCCCACTCACCATAAATATCACCTATACTGTTTGAGAAAACCATCCTCGCACCCTCTAGTGGATCCATAACATAATAAATATATTGCCAATCAGAACAATTGTAACACCCACGACCGTCTACTTGAGTAAAATTCGCACAATATCTCTCTTTTATCGCGCCATAAATAATTACAACATGCCAATCAAGTTCAGCAACTATGGGAATATTTGACTCCAACAGTTCAAGCGTTTCTGTTAAAGTTAATTTATTGGATTTGCATATTGTCTTCAATCCTGTATAATGTTCTAATATATTGTACATGCCTTTTTTGCCACTAGCATCACTGCACACATTATTTGTAACATTTCCGTCACCACCCGTAGCATAATAGACAATATTGTACTGGTTTAGGAAAGCGTCTTCATCATACCATTTGACTACCGACAAACAGCATGCAGCCCAACACCAATTTGTTTTTTCTTGCATGGTTATAGGAAACCCACTAAGCTTCATTTCGCAATCTTGTTGAAACAGACCGCCAGAATATACACAAGAGCAAGGGTCAAAGCTAAATAGTAACGATTTGACAAATAGTATTGATATAAATAGTATATTTTTCACAATTATATCCTTTAGTTATTAAATACTTGTTTCATGTCTGACGTCTTCGTATAGTCAGTATTTGTTCCATTACTCAAATCTATTTCTGTTAAATTGGATCCGCCCAACTCAGGTATTGTAAAGTAATATTTATTCGCTTTGTATAATTTAATTATTTTTACACCATGACCAACCCAACAATCTCTTATCTTTTTAAGTTCGATAGCCAAATGACGCGACCCAAAACTAATGGCCTTCCATTGGCCATCAATCTTTTTTATAGTTAAAACTGATTTGTATTCACCTTTAGACAAAACCGGAAATATAATTTCATCTGAAATGATAATGACTGAATCTATTTTATTTGTTTTTATTTTCTGTAGTTTATTTTCATCGATAGCATATAAATATATAGGTTCTCCCAAATATACAGAATCAAATTCACCTTTATCTTTAAATCCATAAAGTTCGGCATCATTTAACGGGATTGCTCTAATAAAATATTTTAGATTATTATATGCTATATCAAACATCTGTTTATTTTCGTTGGCGTTATAAATTTGCTTCATTGGTAACACCGGTATAACAAATAGAAACAATAAACTTCTAATGATATATAATCGCATTATCATTTCCTCGTGTTAAGCATAATATTATAAACCAGGTAAAGCCGTACACCAAAGAAACCTTCTTAAATGCAGCAAATAAACATAATCATAATTCATCCACTCCTATTTCTGATATATTGCCAGACCTTTTTGTGCCATCAATATCTTTCTCCGATACAATCGGATCCAAAACCGGTCCTATTCCTTGATCGAGCAACCCAGACCCATTCTGTATATGCAAATCCTCCAAGCCAGATGTTGTACTCACAAAATTACAGCTATCCACTAAGATGGTCTGGTTGCTGTTATTCGTCCCAGCAGACCCATCATCAGCCGCATTATAATCAAAAACAGACAGACTATTATAATAATTCCCTCCAAATTCATAATCCAATCCGTCAACCTTAATATCGCAAACATAATTGTTCTTGATCTTCGGCATGTACGACGATCCGTAGGAATTGTCTATATCAACACTGAATCCCGCGACAACGAACTTTCCATATACGGTATTATTATACAACTTCGACTGCCTCGCAGCCGCAGTCTGATACCCGCCTTCAACATGAATGCCGTATTTCAATGAGTCAGATTGACTCACAATCATGTTGTCATGGAAATAGCACCCATAATTGTTTGTAGCACTGATACATGACACATTCAGCAAGCTACCATATTGTCCACCACTCTCCTGGATCAGCAGGCAATTCCTCACCTCAAGATAATTACAGGTATACATATACGCACATCTCACGCCAATGGCAAAACCATATTTCCAATTCTCAGACGTGCGGATGACCTTGACGCCATCTATTTTTGTATAGTTGGCAATTACATGGATGTTATTTCTGTAATCTCCTCCAATGCTCGATTTCATGGTGTACCCATTGCCATCTACACTACCATCATGCCGTTGTGACTTGTTGCACTCCATAAGAGTGTCAGAAGGCGCGAAAATAACAATGTATCGCATGGAATCAGTGGCCCAGCCTGAGCTTATCACTACCATGGAGGTATCATCGCTGCCGTCGTCATAACAAGCCAGTTTGACCAAAATATCAGAGCCGGCAGCAGTCAGGACACTATCCCCCAGAAGGGCATATACGCCTGTTGTTCCCGGATCGCCATTAATGGCTGAATCGAGCGATGGAAAGCAATGCGTAATGGAATTCACTGTCTTTGAAACAATATTCAGCGGCCACATACCATGCGCACTGACCACTTTCCATTTGGTTGACGATATTTTTTCCTTAAGGTAGCACTTTTTTAATCCATCATAGGTCAGTCTGTCGCCAGCGCCAAGATAATCGGATGTCTGGGCCGTGGAAAACGTAGCCACTCCATTGTTTATGGAAACAGTAGGCGAACTTGTCTTGTGGTCGTCCGTGTTCTGGCCTACGGAATAGATGACCATATGAGTATTTGCCTCATCGCCACGAATTTCCGAGGCTTCAACCGCGCCAATGTCAGTAGCATATCCCCGGTGCGCATATGTGTAGTCGTATGCGGGAATCAGGCCTTCCAAAGAACCAGTATCCCTGGCTCCTGCGTTCTTGCAGGGGCTGTAGGCATAGGGTCTCATGAAGTCATATGACGATTCGCTGAGGCTCATGAATGCTGGATTGCTCTTGAGAGTGTCATGGAAATATCCTGTGCCGGTTTCAACAAGAGTCGTAACATCGGAAAAGAGCACGTTTTTGAAGACCGCTTTGTCCGCAGATGCATAGCCAAAATATGCATATGCGCAGTTGGAGAATATGGTGTTAATAATTGAAACGCTGTCAAAGGCAACGGCAATGGCCTTTCCCAGATCGTGGAAAGTGCTGTTAATAATATGGTTGCCCCTTGCCTGGGACTCGCCGGAATCATTAATGCCAATTGCACCTGTGGTAGCGGAAGAATCATTGCCCTTGAAAATGCAATTGATGACATTCAGGCTGTCAGAAGATAGGTCGTAGTCCACACCAATTGCAAGGCTGTCCATCTCAAAGTAGCAGTTTTTAATAGTAAGGTTGTGTATCTGGCCTGTTGGGGCCCTGTCAAACTGATCATAACCAATGCCATTGATCTTGGTCTTGCCGCCAAGACAACCCTTGAATTTGATACCTTCAATCGTAATATTGTGGTTGGCAAGGGTGATTAGCTGGGACTTTCCATCATCACGCATGTGTGCAGTATCGATATACAGCGTTGCCTGGCTGTCAGGATTGTTGTAATACGATTTAATGATCAATTTGTTTGTTTTAGTGAAATGCTTTGAAGAGTCCGCGAATAGTATCTCTCGATCGCTGTAAATGCAGTCTATTGAATCGTGGACGCCTGGCATAAGATAAATGGTCCAAGGCTCTTCCAGCGTATCTGGCAATTCTCCATATGCTTTCTGCAATGTTCTGAAAGGACTAGTATATTCTCCATCATCAGCATCATCACCCGTAATACTCACAAAAAAGGTCTTTGGTTCCTCAACTATTTTCTGCGCTGCAAAACCTTTAAAGATACGCTTGGTAACGGCATTGCCTCTTGAAAAGTAATACCCTGCGGCACCTTTTGTAAGGTGGTTCGTCGAGACATCAGTTGCAATAATACTATCTGGAACGATTTCGCCTTCTGAATCTTTATCGGTTCTAATAATGATTTTCGTTGAATCTGGATAAGTCTTTACAGTAATCGAATAATTCGTTAAACCAGTCGTGTTAATACCAGCCGTAAGATCTGTGCCTTCAAGTGGTATTAGGCTTATCGGAACCCCATTATACATTCCACTTAAATGTACAGAACTGCCATCTTTAAGCAGTAAATAATATGAGGTCTCGTCATCAGGGATTGAATTATAAAATGTTATACCAGCGCAAGAATCGCATCCATTCTGCACTTCAATACCACTCAAGTTAACGGCAGCTACAGTATTAGAATAAGATGGTGCGGCCAATGAATAGTCAGCCCACTCCTGTGTGTTTTTATGGTTGAATAATGCAAAATATTTACTGCCGCCTAATGCGCTGTCTGCATAGAAAAAATTCCTGAGACCCGACAAGTGCGCGTACAAAAGTGATCTGTCGTACGGCAATTCCCTGGAATACAATTGTTCGCCACAATAAATTGAGAAATTATCAATCGACACAGAATCACGATATTTTGGAGCGGCAGTTTCTGTTATCCTTATTCCATAGTCCAATCCAAGGACCCTACCCTTCAATGTACTATTGTTTTGCACTCCCGGTCCTTCATTGAACGATGCTGAATTGGTATTCCTCGCATCATGTGACCGTTGCAGCCACTGCATTGTCCCATTTACATACCCTTCTGTCTCCCAAACCCGGCAGAAGCCGTCACCACTATTATCTACAATCTCGTATTTCCCATCATCATCAATATCATCGATTGCAAAACCAGTCTTTTCATACAACCCGGAAGGAGATATCCGAAGAGGAAAACCATCCATTAATCTCGGATCACTGGTCCGATAATCCCCGCCTTCGTAACAATATATCCACCCATCTTTTGTCGCGAACAATATATCAGCCTTGCTGTCATTGTTGATATCAGCTAACAATGGAAAATAGGGAGAAGAAACCAGGTTATACGAATTCTTGTTCACATTCCGGCTTACTAAGGTATCCAAATGACCATTGTATGTCAGGAAGGCCACATACAGCGTGTCTCCGTAGTTCCATACGACCTCATAATCGCCATTACCATCCACATCGCCCACCACTGGATTATCGAATGTCAGTGTCGGCGTTGCGCCCAGATCAAGAATAATATCGAACAATGTATCTTTTATGGCCAACGAATCACTGCCTGCAACCGTGTCCACACGTATAGCACAGACCGATACACCGGCACCGCCTCCATGGCTGTAAAAGAACACTAATTCGTCCTTACCGT
Organism: Candidatus Raymondbacteria bacterium RIFOXYA2_FULL_49_16; assembly: GCA_001789205.1. Lineage (GTDB taxonomy): Bacteria > Fibrobacterota > OXYB2-FULL-49-7 > OXYB2-FULL-49-7 > XYB2-FULL-49-35 > XYB2-FULL-49-35. The sequence goes on from MFYT01000075.1 coordinate 15,908, forward strand.
CATGGTTTAGATCGGCAAGGGAAATAGCGTCCTCGACCTTGGTGTCTTTGTCTTCCATTTTCCATCGCAGGGAATCATGATTCGTAAATCCGTCGGTTCCGCCATGAAAGAAATGAATGTGGTTGCCCACGCGGACAGGTGCCACCAATTCTTTGGTATTATCGCCATAAACATCACCCAAGCTCATAGGCCGGGAGAACTGGTAAGCATTCTCAGTGCTGTCGATGTTAAACGTTCCATCATACCATAGAATAAATGCCTTGCCTAACCAACAATTGACAACAATCTCGTCCCTTCCATTGCCATCGAAGTCGTACACAATGGGCGCACTTACATTGAAACTCTGATGTTTGCCAGCCCAGGGCGCAACATACTGTTCAATCCCCTTTTTTAGCATGGCAGTCGGGGACGCGGTTGTTTGATTCACATACACCGTATCACCTGCGGCAATGACCGCGTCACGCTTGCCGTCACCTGTTACATCACCAAGTCCTATTTGGTGGTTAATGGTATAATTGTTCGACTTGAAACTGAATAAATACCCGTCGTTTTCATAAATTTGCAGATATTCCTGGCCATCGTGGTGGTATGCCTTCACTTCGCTCGAAGCAAGCGGGAAAACCATTTCCTTATCGCCGTCATTGTCCAGGTCAGCGATCTTTGGCGAAGCGCCATGCCCGTTTTCGAGATCAATCGGATATCCAGACTTCATTGGGAGTTCTGTTGTGACCGTATCAAATATACTGTCGCTTTCGTACATGCTGTGGTCATAGGCTTTTACATAATATATGAATGTATTTCCGCTCTTTAGAGCAGCGGAATCGTCGTCCAAATAAAAACTGTTGCAGATTAATCCATTTACCTGGGTAAAACTCGTACTGTCCGCGTGCTTTCGGTACAAATGATAGCCTGCGATATCCGCGCTTGCAGGCTTGCTCCATTCAAGATATATTTTGCCAGGTCCATATGAAACAGCGACAAGCGCCGGAATAGAGTCGGGCGCAGTAACATCGACAATCTGGGTATCGCTTATGCCATCGTAAGAAACAATAAGTGTAAGGGCAGATGTCTGGTAAGAATAATTCGTGTCCAGAGTAACCGTAAAGGCGCTCGCAGTCTTCTCAGAATCAGGTGCCATTGAGGTTACTGTCCTTGATGACGGTGAAATTGATACGATAGCGCTGTCATCTGCCTCTTTCTGCAGATAGAGCGTAGCTCCGGTAACACCATGAGTGCCAACATTTTTGAGCGTGTATTGCGCGGAACGGCTCGTACCATTGCCGGACGCAGTACCTTTGCTTAAAGAGAGCTTCTTTTCACCCACGTCCAATGCAAATCGGTTGTTGAATTCAAACCCGCCATCGCAATACATGGCAACATTAAATAGAATGACTCTGTGCGTCTGAATGCTCCGGTTGATACTCAGCATGTAGCTGAAATCGTCCTGGTTGTCCGGTGCGATAGACCCAATACTGTCAACGCCGTCGATAATAGTAACAAATGAAGTGTCTGAAGAGTCGATCAACGAAATGATGGTAAGCGCACCAAAAGCAGTGGTCGGACCGCTGTTTTTCACGCCAAAGGAGAATGACAGCGTATCAGAGCTTGTCTGCGACGAATCCCGCGTTGCTTCAGTAGTAACAAACAGGTAGGGATTCCCTGCGGCTGCGATGTCGTCAATACGATACATGTTTGGGGCGTATTTAGGATGCGTTACTCCGATATATACCGCTGCCTGCACGTCTGCTAAACCTGTAAAATTCAAAATTACCTTGCCCGCGCCGTCTACCTGGCCACGGACCATGTTATTATTATTCTGGAACATGGTTACCATGGTTCCCTCATCCGCACTACTGCTGCCTGCATCAACATCGAGTGTGCAAATCTGGCTACCTTTAACAAGCGCCAGTGAGCCAATATTTGAAATATTCAGCCTTGTTGACTCTGACAAAGTGTCTTTCCACAAAGGCAGTTCCGGATCGCCAAGAAAATTATACGCAAACAAAAGCCATCTTTTACTGAAATCAAACTGATCAGCTCCTGAAGCAGCATTTTCATCGAGTTTTGATAAGGTTGCGGCAAGGCCAGCTGACATAACTGTATCTTGGAACAGTGCCTTTAAATACGCAATGTGGATATTCAATGACGTTGAAGGATAATCCCAATTTGAGGCAGCATAGTATGTATTGGACCCTTCATAATAGGTGAGCATCTTCTTTGCAAAGGAAGCTGAGTTCGGGGTAATGGTACCACAGCCAATAATAAGCGAATGTCCCGTGTTCTTATTCTTTTGAGGATTGCTGTTTAATTTTAATAAATGCGTAGTGAGAACATCGCCGCTGTTGTAAATAAGGCCCTCCTCTGCACCATGTCCGTAATGGACCCAAAGATTTGCCGGCGACATACTGCTGTCAGGATTGCCGAATAATCTGGTTAAAAAAGAATTCAATGACACCTCAATTGTGTCATCAATGACCGAATCTCCAGGAGCAATGGAATCCTCGTATATTTCCGTGAAATCTTCATCGGTATAACTCGGGAAACCCTCATGAATAATGTCCTTGAGTATTCTGTGATTATAATATGTGCCATCATCGATGTAGCTGGAATCCTGCGGGCTATACCGTTTTCCAAGCATATCTATACCAGACAGGAATATTTTCCTCTCCCCGGTTCCTACCAAACCCTTGTGCTCGTATTCAAGGCTCTTATCTATCATTTTCCGCGCCTCATTCCAGTCGGAACAGGGCATGCGGCCAAGGACCACATCGGGAAAAATATCAACGTCATCGGTCACTTCTCCAATATGGTTGTCTTTATCGAGATTGAAATCCGACTCCAGGCACGCGTAGTACATATCGCTCAGAATGGCACTGCCGCCATTCATGCTTGAATACAGATACCGCGCCGGAATAATCGTATAGTCGCCGCCAAGAAGCACCCAGGTTATTTTGTATTCCTGTTTGGCGTATTGAATATACTTCCGTATCTTCTCCTGTGTGTCAGACCCTTCGAACAAGGTCTTGATGCTGTCAACAGTCACAATCTTAACTTTCATACCCTTGGCCTGTTTGTAAATGGCCAGGCGTTCAAACTCATGAATCATGTTCACGTCATTTTTTGTGATAATCAAATAGTCGATCTGGGCCTTATCATTGTAACGCGTCATACTCTTTGTAATTGCTGAAGGACGCCACTCATGGTGTCTGGTTGACTGAACTGTTCCTGACAAGTCTGCTGTGGTGATGATACTATCACTATTCAACAATATGCTCACTGCGTCGTTATGCGACAGTGTCGCAAAATCCGCCCTTAATATCAGATACATAGTTGCACCAACAGAAAAGCTTGTAGAAAAAGTAATGGTCGCTGAATCAAGATCAACAACGCCTGCCCCACCAACCGTTGAAGTCTCTCCCGCGTCAATGGTCCCACTGCTGTCAGCATCAACAGCAAGCTCCACTCCTGCCCAATCAGACGCAGTAAGCCCCTGAACACCCGAAAGATCAAAAACCAGCCGGGTAATGGATGGATTATCTACAGAATAAAGCTTGAATGCGAACAGTTCGGCATTGGTTTCACTTCCCTTGCCTGTAAACGCGTTTGCCTCTTGTCCTTCAGGATGGGCCGAAAGCACGATTTCGCCAGGACCTGTATATTCGTCAGCGCCAATGTCCCATGCGCCACTGCGGACAACATCGTCAATGTCTGTGGTAAAAAATGCGCTCAGGTCGCTGCCAGCGTCTTTTGCCACGCTATAGCTGTGAACATGCAAATCGCATGAAGATAATGCCGTATCCATAAAAGCGAGCGAAGGGAATGTGGCATTGTAATGGTTTTTCGCGCCATTGCCGATAATATTGAGACTGGCATCGCCGCAGATATTATTGGTGTCATTGTCGCCTATACCGCTGCTGGACACCTCATAGAAATCCCAGTCATTACCCATGCAAATGTTGTTTATAATGATATTATCGCCGCTGGCAACACAAATTCCATGGCCGCCGCAATTGAACACCGTATTGTTCGCGATAATGGGCATAACAGACCCGCTCTCGACATCGGACCGGATGCCGTCGGCTGTCACATCATACACAATATTGTTGTAGACCCTGGCATTGTTCTTCCCGTACTCTACATATATTCCATAGTTGCCCGAGCCTGAAACGGAATTATGAATTATGCAATTCCGGATAGCGGTATTATCACCGTTGATAAATACACCCACCATGTACATGCGTATGATTTCCAGGTTCTCAACGATAATATTACCCGGGGTCAAACGCCAGAAAGCTGAGTCGCAATCCATTATGACGCCTGTACCAGCAGTGCCATTGTGCCGGTTGATCCCCTGTGCGGTAATGGTGATGGTATGCGTTGAATCCGTTGTCCAATCTTCAACAAACTGGCTGGTAAATGATGCCCCGTCATTATATAGATACACCACTTCGCTCTGGTTCTCACTTACCAGGTCTTTGTCCTGGTTTTCCCATGCGCTAAATGTGGCATATTTTCTCTTCAGGACATACGATGCGCCAGAGGCCGCGGCTGTTGCTGGTTTTGTCAGCACAATCCGTGTATCAGAGGTTACTGAATCGACCGTATAACTGACGTCATTAATTATCAGACTATCGCCCCTGCCACGGTTATTGGCCATCCATGTTGTGCTTGTGCCGGTAACAATCGTTGAACCTGAGTCAACCGAAACCAGCCCTGCTTCATCGTCTTCACGACCGCCAATGGACACATAACGCACCTGGTAGCCTGACGTTGTCACGTATTTGTCCGCGCCTATGTCAGATGTTGATCCTGCACGGGTCTCTCCGTCTATGTCCTTTGTGGGAACATTAGCATCGTCCGATGGGCCAATGCCCTGGCCTCTTGCGGAGGAAGAAGACTGGATATGAAGGTCCTGGCTGCCGCTTGTTGTTGAAACAAACTGCATATTTGCCGCGCTTATCGTTTTATTGTTGTTACTGGTCCCTGCTGTGTTGTCGTCGCTTGCGTTATACGCGAATGCACTGAGGGTGTTGTTGAGATTGCTGCTGTCTGGAAGAAGATAGTCGGGGCCATTCCCAGTGCATACCGCGTAATTGTTCCTGATCAAAGGAAGGTACGACGATCCGCTGCTATTGTGTACATATATTCGAAATGCGCCACCGGAGGAAATAAATGTCCCATAGACGGTATTGTTATATGCTTTTATCCGGTGCGCGGCATCGTTCTGGTAACCGGCATACAATGATAATCCGTATTTTGCTGTGCTCGATCCGCTTACTATAATATTGTCATGACAATTCAGCCCATATCCGGATGTCCATGATACGTTTGACCAGGATAACACGCCCCCATTGCCCCCGCCGCTGGATTCATACAACAAATTATACGCCACTTCGCAGCCAATGCCTGAATTGACGGTATAATTCCGATGGCCAATGCAGTAGCCATAGTCCCAATTTGCTGACGTCCGAATAACTTTCAATCCAAACACTTTTGTGTAATAGGCGTCAATGTCCAGGTTATACACATACGAATTTGAATTTGGACTGTTAAGCGTATATCCGCCGCCATTTATTGCCCCATTGTGGCGCTGGTTTGCATTGCACTCAGCCGTTGTGTCCGTGGGCGTGAATATTTTGATATAATGGGCAGTGTCTGTTGTCCATGAATAGTCAACCGTGGTCATGGATGTATCGACGCCGTCCGCATAACAGGCAATGACGAGTAGATAATTGTTCGACACAAGGTTCTTTGTATTCAAATGGCTGGAATTCGCTGCGCCTGGACTGGGGCCATTTACAGCTGCGCCAAGCGAATGAAAGGCCCGCGTAATTGACGTGACTGTTTTGTTCGTTACACCGGAAGGCGTAGTTCCTGTGGCGGTTGAAACGTTCCATTGCGTGTTTGATATTTTTCCCTTTATATACGCCTTTTTATCGTCCGTATCATATGTAATCACATCGCCAATACCAATAGCGCCCGTTTGGGCGGTTGAAAATATTGCGGTATCGTTGGATATTGAGATGGTTGGTCCGTCTGTTTTCAGGTCAGAGGTGCTTGTGCCCACGGAATAATAAACCGGCATTGCGGAAGCCATGGTTGCGAGTATAACCGGATATCGTAGCAAAAAGATTTTTAGTTTCACATCAACCCGCCTTCCTGAATATAGTAGACAGTACGCCGTTTGTTTTATGTTAATATAATATTTTAAATTCAAATATCCCAGAACAGGACGACCAGCTATTTGAAGTCATTTTGTTATGCTATCGCTTTTGCTATATCGGACCGGAATTCGCCTAACGGGAAATGATAATATTTTCCTGGAATCTTGCCTCTTCTGTCTCTCGCGAAAATGATGCCATTATCTATCTGCCTGCAAAGCTCTTTTTCGAACCCAAAATCCTTTGTTATGATCTTATAGGGGACCGTCTTTGAAACAAATTCCATCATTGCTTTCTCAATGGTCAAGCCGGTGACCAGGATGATCTCGGTTGTCGGCGAGACTTTGGCTATTTTCTGGACAAAACCATGGCAAAGCCCGTTTTTCAGCTTAATGTCCAAAAATAGTATTAAAATGGCAATATTATTTATGCAATCAAACAATGTCAACACAATATTCATTATGATAAACGCGCGAAAGAAATGACCGAATTAAAAGACGTACGAAGGCATTATTTGCTCTCCTTTGTGAGTATATTTACTCAATATATTGAGTAAATATCAAGAGGCTGCGTATCGAAAGGTGCATGACAGGCTTTGAAAGCCTTTATCTTCGCGGTTAATGTAACTCTCTCCCATAGACACAAAATCTAGCGTTTGTCCTCCTCCCTTTTAAAGGGCGTGAGTTCCACAGGCCAAAAATCATTGCACACAAGCACACAACCAGACAGACCCAGCCGGCAATATCGCCGTGTCTTCCATAAAAGGTAGGAATCCGGCTGGCGTCGACCGCTCCGGTACACACTACGCGAGTGAATATATCCGTGGCATTACTGATCCGGCCATATTGGTCTATGAATCCACAGATGCCGGTGTTCGCGCACCGGGCTATGGAAATCCCGTTTTCAACTGCGCGAAACCGTGTAATGTTCATATGCTGGAAGGGCATGGCAGACCTGCCAAACCAACCATCATTGGTCACATTGGCCATGAAATCAGCGCCTGTGTTCACAAATCGTCTGATACTCTCGGGATATACGACTTCATAGCAGATAGGCGTGAAAAAAGAATGGCCCTTCACCGAAAAGAGACGCTGCTCCTTTCCCGGTGTAAAATCAGCCTCTCCCAGGTCTACCCTGCTTATGATCGGAAACAGGCCCTCGAACGGCAATCGCTCGGCAAAAGGAAGCAACTGGATTTTGTCATATTTCTCGAACAGGCCCGCTTCAGGCTGATAATAAAAGACTGAATTATAGAAATCATATCCCTTCACTTTGTCCGGATTCACGGTATAGTCAAGCCCGCCGACAACCGCGGGAATGCGAAGGGAATCGAGGAACCTGCGCACGCCTTCACGATACCTGGTACGTTTTAGAAAATAGCAGGGCATGGAACTCTCCGACCACACCACAAGGTCCGGTTTTGAGGCTGCGGCCTCACGCGTCATGACAAGGTTAACAAAATAGACCGAGTCTGTAAACGCAAGATCCCAGCGCACGTTCTGGTCTATATTGGCCTGCACTAGCGAGACGGTCAGTACCTGCTGGTCGTGAGGCTGTTGAAGCCGCAGCACGCCAAAAAGGCCAAGCAGACCGTAGACCAGCGCAAGCGCACCAACGCACCGGAATACGACCGGCAGGGACGTGCGATTCTCGTAGAGGGTCCAGAGCAACACTGCTGTTGCCGCAATAATGAATGAATAAAAATAGACGCCGCCCACGGACAAAAACTGGAGCAACGTGATATAGGGCCCAAAGGTATACCCCGTATGCACCCAGGGAAAAGACATTTCACCCAACTCCCTCACCTTTTCAATACCGGTCCAGATGAACGGATACAGTATAAAGGCCGCGCGACGGTTCCACGAAGCCACGCTATGTATCGCAAGCCCGCCAATGCCTATCCAGAATGCCATGTAGGCGACAAGCAGTATCTGGCTGATAATGAGCACTGCCAGCAGCCCATCCTGAATGAGAAAAACCATCCAGTAGAGCAAGCCTGCGCTACTGACCGCTCCAGCCAGAAAAAGGTACCAAAAGCTTTCTTTTTTCGATAGGTTAATAGATAAACCAAAAAAAAGCGCCAATGCGACAGGAGAGAGAAATCCAAAGGGAAACGGGGGAAAGGAAAGCAGAAAAAGAAGACCCGACGCAATGGAGAGCGTATATTTAGCGCGCTGGCTCATTGCTGCCCGCATATTTCAGATTAAACAAAACAACAATTTCGCCTCTCACGCCCTCTTTTTCAAAAATCGAGGCAATGTCTGAAGTTTTGCCGCGGTAAAATCGCTCGAATTTTTTTGTTATTTCCCTCCCCACTACAAGTGGAATATCGCCAAAAACTTCCTGGATTGCCGCAAGGGTCTTCAATAAGCGATGGGGGCTCTCGTAAAAAACAACAGTGCGTTCTTCGGTTTTAAGCGCTTCAAGCTTCTTTTTTCTCGCCCCCTCTTTTGCCGGGAGAAAGTTCTCGAATACAAACCGGTCCGTAGGAAATCCTGACGCCACCAGCGCTGCCAGAAGCGCGGAAGCGCCAGGAACAGGAACAACATCAATAGTATTACGAATAGCCTCTCGCACCAGATGAAAGGCTGGATCAGCGATGCCGGGCGTACCCGCGTCTGAAATGACCGCCACAGACCTTCCCTGCTGCAGTTCGGCAATAAGCTCCGGCGTCCGCTGCAGTTTATTGTGATCGTGGTAGCTGACCATACGAGTGGCAATGTTGAAATGGGCCAGCAAAATGCCCGAATGGCGTGTATCTTCGGCGGCAATAACATGGACCGATTTAAGGACCTCAATGGCCCTAAGGGAAAGGTCGCCAAGATTGCCTATGGGAGTACTGACAATATAAAGGGGCATAAAAATCTATCTGCCTTCTGTCTTGGCAATCTTGTGGATCTGCTCAATGGTGGTACTGCTGTTCGAAACCGTGAATTTGAGATAATAGACTCCATTCGAGAGCCTGCGGCCATCCTGGTCAAGGGCGTCCCACTCTATCTCATTGTATCCTATGATATTCTTTTGCGAAAAGGTTTTAACCAGCTTGCCGGCAATGGAATAAATCCTGATTGAGACATCAGCATCGTCGGTAATGACAAAGGCAAAAACCGTCCTTTTACCAAAGGGATTGGGATGGTTTGCGAAAAACTTGACCGTAAGCTCCGCACCCAGCTGATAGGCAAAAGCGGCCGTATCCGAGAAATTCCCGTTGATGTCCGCTGCCACGACATACAGGGAATCTGACCCTTCGTGTTCGGGCTTGAAGCTCACGCTCACATCGCCAACTGAACCCGCATATCCCATGGAATAGAGTCTCCGGGAAAGGACATCGCCCCGCGACTTGAATACAACCACTGTATGCGAGTCCACGCCTGATTCGTCCCTGATAGTGATATCAATGGGTGTTTGGATCGGTATATAGTTCTTATAGGTCAGCACACGGCCGCCTGCTGAAGCGAATACTGACGGCCCGGTATAATCACGCTTTTTACCGGGTACGATACGCCGGTTCAGACCTGTCATGATACGTACGCTTGAGTCAGCTGTATCCACAACGCCGCCAGCCCAGGTCCAGAAATTGAGCGATGTGTCCCATTGAAAGAAACCGAGCGAATCATTTGCCTTTCCCACGGCCTTGTACCGGACTTCAATAACGGAATCGCCCATATTCCGGTCGCTGGCAAGGAAAAAATCGTACCGTTCCAGCTGCAGCGTTCCCCGGGGCCGGTAAAAAGCCTGATGATAGGAAAGCGGGTAATTATTCTCCGATGAAAATATTGGAACATATCCCGGCGCAAGCGAATCGATGTTGTCCATCACCCCGTAGAGCCTGAATGTATCACGGTCATTGACCGGTCTGATGGAAATTCCCAAAATGGGCCCGGTCATAACTGTGTCCCTTTTCCCGAAGTATGCGCCCGAGACCCCGAAGACAGCTCTCACGGTATTGTTCACCTCGTTCTTCTCAGCAATGTCATTCCTGCTATCGAGACGCACCCGAACATCGAGAAAGCCGTTTGCGTGCAGCGGAAGATCAACGGAATCCACTTCTCCTGAATCGAGACGAGAGGTATAATAGGCCGTATCGTCGGGAAAGGTATTGACAGCTTGCTGAATAAGGAAATTCCTCGCCGGACTCTCCCCATTGTTTCTGAACCGGGTCCGTAGCACCAGACTGTCGACTACCACCGCCTGCACACGGCTGGCGTTCTGAAAAGAGATGTCCGCGCGACCGGCTATGCGTTCATGCCCATAGGCGAGTGTATCGGTGCGCGACACGTGATCCAGCGTGTAGTCAGCGGCCAAGGCATAACTGACGCCCCTGAGCGTATCAAAAATACCGGTAACAAGAGGAATCCCGCTAACTGTCGCATAGACCGCCATACCGGCGCTGTCAGGGCCTGTGGCGGCCATGGCTGCGGCCTGGGTAAAGGAACGTCGCATATACGAGGTATCTGCCTTCCAAAGGAGACGAACGGTATCGATAATACAACTTTCTGGAAGGGCCAGGGTTGCGGTAAATTGCAACGTATCGCCCATGATCACCTTTCCCGTACCCGTGGTATCGGCAACACAGGCAAGTTGGCAGGCGGTCAGACGGGCCACGGAAAACCGGGCCTGACCCATGGCATCGCGGCCATTGTCCCAAACAGTGACACGTATCAGTCCAGCGGAGAAATCCTGGTTTGCCTTTAGACCAACTGTAATCGTATCCACGCGTCCATTGAAAGAAAAATTCTTGAAAAAACTTAATGTGCCATCATCATTGAAGACCTGGGCGACACCGTTTCCCACGTCCACGGAATCCGTGGAAACGAAGATTCTGAGAGAATCGCCGCGCGCCAGCACGCTCTTTTCGAGCTTCACTTCAAGAGAAGCGGGATAGACAATGCTCATTGCTGGATCGCCCAACAGATTGTACTGGCCAATAACCGGGAAATAGTCCGTGCCATAGGCAGCGAGCATTTCCTGTTCGGTATCGAAAATGATGTCTCCTACACGAGGCTTGCGCTCACCGCTTTTCGCGGCCACCAGAAAGCTGAGCAGGTAATCTGATTCGGTGAATGAATGGCCGGAAGCCCCGTAAAAAGCGGCACAGCCGCCCTTTGACGAAAGCAGCATGGTTTCACCAAGCGGCGGCCAGAGGTCATAGGGCAGGCCAAATGTTGCGGCTTCGAACGAAGCGGTAAGACAGGTGAGGCTGTAGACAATGGGCAGTGTGGCGTAGTTCGTGAGGGCACGCGCCTCTGTATGTCCCATGATATTGGGATCGAAATCAGACCAGACACTGCCGCCGCCATGTCCGTAGAAATTGACGAACATGACGCCATTGTCGATGATGGACTGTACTTCACGCGGAGAGCTGTTGCCGAAGAAATAGGCGGACGCAGTGTCCACATCCACCCTCCGGACATTGAAACGGTCCTTCAGAATAAAATCCTGCAACCGCTGGTTTGCCGTTGAAAAAATTGATTCCCAGCCGCCAATGAGAAGGTAATCGTTCTTCCAGGTTCCCGGACTGGAATATCGCTCATAATCCATGATCTTCTTTAAAGCCTGGGAAATTTCCTGCGCGTTCCTGCCCGGTATGCGGCCCACGGAAAGATCGGGAAATAAATCATCGCCGCTCACCGTGGTAAACCGGGTATCGGCCGAGGCAAGCCCCCAGCCGTTGATCTGGACAAAATAGGTGGGGACCAAATTCCGTTCAGGCGCAAGTTTGTCCGCACCCTCTGAAGTATCGCCGATCAGCAGCAGATAAAAGGGTGAAGGATTGAAATGTTCGTACGCGTATTTGACAAACGCCTTGATCGCGTCGGGATTCACGCTCCCATCGCCGAAAAGGTCGTATATCGCCTCAACATCGGCGATAAAAACTTCCATGCCCTGGCTTCGGCGATACGCGGCATAGCTGGCAATGGCCGGTCTCAGACTGCGAGGCGCAATGATAAGCAGGTCTGCACCATTTCCCGAATTCACAAGGTCCGAAGGGACAACGGCCGCGAGATGGTCAGGAGAGAAAACACGGCCGGACACAAAATACGTTGTGGGTCCGTAGACAATGTCGTAGAACGAGAGCGTGTTGTCCGCAACTGACGCATTGGTAAAGCGCCGTCCGTGTATGTCCCATATCTCCGGGACAGACCTCATTCCCGAAATGGAGAACTGGTAGCTTCCCGCGCCCGATAGCGACGAGGAATCGAGGATGATGAGCTGAGTGCTGTCGGAGGAGACCATGCCCGGCTCAGCATCGTATTCTATCTCGAGCCAGTTGAGATATACGCAATCGTTGGGATCGAGCTGGACCGTAAGGGTGTTTGCGCCGCCTTGTAACAGTTTCAAGTGTTCCGGGGTATTTTGCGAAACAAATGTCTTTGAAGTTTGCCCGAGCCAGAAGCACTGCATGCTGTCTGGCTCGCTGTATCCTTCAATATAGATGGGATCGCCATTGACGCGAAGTGAAAGAAAATGGGGGGTCTTGCTGTATCCCATGAAATTCGCCCTGATACGCGCCTTCCCCGCCGGGGATGGCCCAGCATCGAGCTGGAAGGCAAGAGTATTTACTGAATGACACATATCCATCCACATCCAGTAGTCGTCAAGTTTAAATTCGTAATCGCGGGGATCGACGGAAGCCTGTGAGTGGGTCTCAGCGGGGCTCGACAACCGTAGAATGACATTGTCCTCTTCAAGATGGACCGACCGTTTGAAACGGGTCACCTTTTTTATCGTCTGCACGCTTTGGTTGAATTTATAAGGATCGATGAATTGGACCGTACCGTCGCGGTTGAGCACCTTGGCCGCGCCGCTCACCAAAGGAACGCGCAACCCAGGGACCGTTCCCCAATCCAGGTAATAGGCCCGGCCAAGGGTCTGTTCGGGATAGTAGTTGGTTTGTCCCCGACGAAATTCACCATAAAAAAGCAAGCGGTCGCCCGGCCCAAAAGACCCCTTGATTGCGGTTTCGATGGAGAGAGGGATCTCGCGGCCGCCTGAAAAAAGCCTGAACATATCTGGATTGATCGTCGAAGGGTTGAACCCGCAGCGGGAAATCTGGTCGTATGAAATCGCATAAATACCATCGGCCCTCACGAACATTTTGATTTTTGCCAATGGAAAAACAGCGCCAGCGTTTTTGGCGAGAAGTCCCGCGGGGTTTACCCGGTAATTCGACGCTGATGCATAGTTGCTGAGAAACGAGGAATAAAACTGTTCCACGCAACGGCTTTCAGCCACGGGCTGGGATGCGGCCGTCTTGACCAGAGGAACAGAATAGACGGCAGTCACGCGTCCCTGCGTAGTTGCCCCGGGATACAGTTTTAAAGTAACGGCATAGACGCTTCGCACCAGTCCCGCCGCGCCCTTCTCGCACCTGACTGGACCCTGCGGACTTGTACACGATAGCGAACTAATACGTGCGCCATTGGGGAGGGCAAAGGTGAGTGGATAAAAAAAAGTAGCGTCAGCGGCTGGCAGCGCGCCTAGGGAATCGGCGAGCGAATAGGTAAAAATAAGGCTCTTGCCATCATCTTTGACCACTGCGACATCAATGCTAAACGAGAGCGATGCCGTGCAAAGGAGCACGGTCGCCAATATCCGTGAAAACAATGCCGCGCCAGTTTTCTTTTTCATGGTCCCGCGTCAAACTGAGAGACAGCTATACCATACGATTTGCCTCCAAATGCGCTCCCAGTCCATGAGATGATTCGTACGCCAAAGATGGCATGTGCAATCGTGTCCCTCTGTGCAATGGCGCGCAGAGTATCGACCGGTATATCGGGAAATACCGAGGTTTCGTTGATAACATCGCTAAAACGTTCTTCATATATAATGGAGTCGAGAGATATATCCCCTCGCATTATATCTACCCGCCACTCTTTCCCATGCTGACCGGTAAGCGAATATTGAATAAATGGATACCCATAGTCGAGCGTGACCAGCGAAATATTCGCGGGCTTAGCAAGGAGTATGGTATCGGCGTTCGAAGGGTCGCTTACGCTGTCTTCGGCTGAAACCGCGTACATCCGATAGACGTAGATATTGACATCCTGTGTGTATGTAATACCGTTCAGAACCGAACGGTCTTTGAAAAAGGTGTAGGTTCCAGGTATTCCCTGACCGCCCACAACCCTCTTGAATTCAGCGTCAGCCGGACCCTTCAGGTAAATGTTATAGGATACATCCATTGCATTGGTATCGGAAAAAGAGATGGTAACGCACGCCTCAACATCGTTCGCCGTGGCAACCTCAAGCCCCTCAATCCGCGGTGGCGACGGCTTTTTATTGGGGGAATGGGTGACAGTAGTGGGACTGCAGACAAACCCCACCTGGGTAAAAGAGACCAGCAGGGCCAGGCTGGCAGTCAGGCAGATCCGCTTATGCATGGTCCTTTTCATTCAAATAATCCTGCAGAAAAAGCGCTGCGGCTATTCGATCAACCGCATCCTTGTTCTCACGCGTATTTTTTCCCTGTTTTTTCAGTATTTCTTGGGCGGCAACCGAACTATATCCTTCATCGATCCGGACAATACGTATTGACGGGCCCACTGCATGCTGGAGCGCCTCGATTAAACCGTCAATTGCTCCAGCCTTGTCGCCCGCTGCGCCGCTGTTGTGATAGGGATATCCTACCACAACAGACCCCGCGTCCTCGTCTTGGATAATGCTTGCTATTTTCGCTATGGGATCGGCAATAGAGCGGGTATCAATGGTGCAGAACGGACTGGCAATGATATTGGCAGGGTCGCTCAGGGCAATACCAATGCGACGTTCGCCGAAATCGATTGCCAGAACCCTCCTGTTCGTCAACCTTTACCGCCCTTCCCCAGCGCCGCCAACGCTCTCAAGCGCCTTTTTGCGTTTTGCCTCGTGATAATTCCTCATGATCAGGACAACAATGCCGATTGCGCCAAGAATGATCGCGAAAATGAGGATATCGCGCAAAAAGGGCAGGCGTGAATCCGAGTCCAGCACCTCAATTTTCTTTGTTTCAAGGCCAATTTCGATCCATCCCACCTCGTCTTTTTCAGGAATATACACTTGGGCCCAATATTCGCCTTCCTGGACCAGAGGAAAACGGTCTCCCTTTTTCGCCTGTACAATGATGGGAGACTCAGGACGCCGCTCCTCAAGAATGGGGGTAAAAGGAGCCAGAACATGGACAATTTTCTTTACCTTCTTCGCATGACTCTCCTGCGGCAGAACAAAAAGCACTGCCAGGAGGGTAAGGGCGAGAACCGGAAGAATGTTTTTCATACAACCATTCCTTTCATTATTTTCACCTTTTTAACCATTTTCAAGATATAAATAATAGATTTAATACATTTATTGCCAGTTTTTTCACACACTGACCAGAGAGGTTTGGGCAATGACACCGCGAACCATATCGCAGAAAGCCTTGTCCTGGTCTATGCGGAGAGCAATCTTCAGATAATACAGGCCGCGCCGAAACGCGTCTTCAAGCCGCCAGAAGTCTTTCTCGGTCGTAAGAAGCGATGCTCCTCCCGCATTGGCGCGTATCTGGTCCATTTCAGCCGCATCGAAGGGGTAATGGTCGGCATAGGTCAGTGACCCGGCCACCAACAGCCCAAGCGAACGCGCCATGCTGACAAAACGGTCTCCATGGGCTATGCCGGAAAAAACATAGAAGGGATGATCGCGCATTACTTCAACGCTTTGCTTTTTCCCATCGGGACAGGCAATGCATTCAACGGTCCGAACGGCTGTAAACACGGGCTTTTTAAACCCGCGCCTCCTGATATCGTCCACAACCCCATTGCCGCCTGCGAAACCCGTATTACAGGTGACGACGATCATATCGGCGCGCATGATACCCCGCAACAACTCCCTGCGCGTTCCATGGGGCAACATCGCCTTTCCCCACGGATCATGGGCGTCAACAGTGAGAATATTCAGGTCCCGATAGAGACTCCGGTGGGCAAAGCCATCGTCAAGTATAAGAGGCATGGGACCGAATTTTTTGACAAGGAGCGCGCCGATTCTGAAACGATCCGCCCCTATACCCAGGCAGCACGGAATATTTTCAGCGATCATTTTCGGTTCATCGCCTATCTCCTGCCAGCCTAGTCCGGCAGCCGAATCAACGCAATAAGGGCGATGTGATGTTCTCCCATATCCCCTGCTGAGCACTCCGCAGCGCAGTCCCGATTCGCTCAACAGCGACCCGATCCGCATGACCAGCGGCGTTTTGCCCGTTCCTCCGGCGGTAATGTTGCCCACGGAAATGACTGTTACGGGCAATGTTCGCGCCTTTAATATTCCCGTGCCGTAGAGAACCGTGCGGACCAGGGTGACTATGGTATAGAGAAGCGAAAGGATTCTGAATGCCATGGCAAAATCCCCCTACTCTTCCGAATACGCGGTTAGGTCGTCCATCAGACCTTCATTGACTTTGACTCTCAGCGTAAGCTGGACCGGC
>MFYT01000075.1:32526-34560 GCA_001789205.1 Candidatus Raymondbacteria bacterium RIFOXYA2_FULL_49_16
GGTGAAGCCGTTGCCCACCACCACCGAGAACGAGTCCCCGTCATTCAGCAGCCGCCCCTGCGCCACTTTGAGGCTGAGCATCTCCTCGGCGATGCTGCGGTCCTTCCCTTCGGGGATGTTCCATGCGAAGACGATGTCGCTATGGCCGTTGAACTCCATCGTCCCGGTCTCGATGTACCTGTTGATGGCCATCTCCACCCCGGGCACGCGCCTGATCTTGTCCGTCAGATCTTCGGTCAGCGGGTCCACGGCGCCGGATCCCGGCGGCCCCGCGTAGGCGATGCCAGCTGCCTGCACGCCCAGCACATCCGGCCCGAGAAAGCCGAACTGCCCGAGAATGGCCCCCCGCAGCCCCTCGCCCAGGGAAATCAAGGCGACCAGCGCCGCTATCCCGATGAAGATGCCGATCATGGTCAGCCACGAGCGCAATCTCCGGTGGGCCAATGTCCCCATCACGAACCTGAGGTAATCCGTCATCACTTCAAGCATCACCGAGGTCTCCTTTTCCCATTCTCTTGCTCAACATCGCCCGCTTTGCGGGAGGATGTTAGGCGCGCCCTCCAAGGCTGCGACGGGCGCGTGACCTTCTCCGCCCGAAGGGCAGCCATGGCGGATACGCATAGGATGGCAACGATCAAAATAAAAGAACTCACGAATGCTTGGATTTCCTTTTTTTCCATCGTCTGTACGCGAAGAAGCCGCCCACGGCCACAACGATCAGGATGAGCCAGGTATAGCTGCCGTTGCCCGTGCCGCTGATCTTCTTGGCCTCGCTGCCGGAGTACAGCTTGAGCTGCAGCGCTTCCTCCTTGCGGTAGTTGTTGTTGTTCGCGTCCTTGTACTCGACGCTCACGGGCAGCGAGACCCCTTCCTTGGCGTCCTTGACATAGAGCTTGAATTCCGCTGTCGAGAAGTCATCGCTGTCCAGGTTGCCCACATACGCCTCGTCCGAGCCGATGATCTCCGTGCCCTTGACTGCGCCGAGCTTGACGTTCATGAACTTGACGTCCGTCGTGCCCTTGTTCACCACCCTGACCACCACGCTGCCCACGCTTCCCCGGGTATAGATGTCTGACCGGTCGAGGAGGACGCTGATGTCGGGGACATCCCCCACCATCAGGGAGATGGTGTTGCTCTTCGAGAAGTTATTGCCCGTGATGTCCGAATACGAGATCGAGACCGGCACCTTGATGATGCCTGCCGCGGCGTCGGGGTTCGCGATCAGCTCGAAGTCCGCCTTCGCGCTCTCCTGGGGGGAGATGAAGGGGATCACTTTCTCGTTGGCCGAGCCGGACGGGTTGAGGGACGTCCCGGAAAGGTCAAGCTTGATGAGGATGTCCTTCAGGAGGGAGCTCGCGTAGTTCGTGAGCGTGATGCTCACCGTGCCCTTGTCGCCCGGCGCGATGGACACGGGAACAGACACGATTTTCGAGATGCTGAGGATCGCGATGTGGCTCTGCACCCTCACCGCGAAGGGGTCAAGCGCGATCCAGCTGTCGTCATCCGCGGTCTTGTACCGCAGTCTGATGTCGTGCTCGCCGTCCGGCGCGTCCTTGTCAACGATGACCTTGTATTTTACGATGGCGCCGTCATCCCCGCGCTGCAGGCTCTCGATGGTGCCCGCATTCTTCGCCGCGGAATCCCCCGGCCGGAGGGAGAATGGGTACTCGGGCAGCAGCTCCGTCTGGACATCCTTCGCCAGCATCCCGCCGTGGTTCTCCACACGGAAGCGCAGCTCAACCACGTCGCCAGGACCCACAGGATCCGGCTCCTGCTTGATGAGGGTGATGTTCAGGTTGTAGTCGTTGCGGTACTGGCCTATCCCATTCGCCGCAAGGGCCATCACCAGGGCGAGCATCCCAAGCAATCCGATCGTCATAATCTTTTTCGTCATGCGCTCCTACTCTCCCAGGCTCCTCACGACGCGGCCGTCCTTCAGGAACACGGTCCGCTGGGCATTCTTTGCGATATGCGCGTCGTGCGTCACCATGATGATGGTCTTTTTCTCTTCCTTATTAAGCTTTTTGAGGAAAT
>MFYT01000076.1 GCA_001789205.1 Candidatus Raymondbacteria bacterium RIFOXYA2_FULL_49_16
GGGTTTGAAACCCGCCCCTACAGAATAATCGGTCAAACCCGCCTATACACCCACCATCGGTCTTATACGTAGACCATTTTTTTGGTCATGCCGCCGTCGATGACGAGGTTTGTTCCGGTAATAAAGGAATTCTCGGACGACACAAGAAAAGCCACGGCAGAGGCCACATCATTGGGAATACCCACTCTGCCCGCAGGGTGCTGTAAGTGGTCAGCGTCCTTGAGTTTTACGGTCTCGCGCCTGCTTATTTTTTTCCATTGGGTCACATCGATCCAGCCTGGAGAGACGCAGTTGACCCGGATTTCAGGCCCCAGGCTTGCGGCGCAGGCATGGGTGAGGGAAACCAGGCCGCCTTTGGAAGCTGAATAAGCTTCAGTATCGCGTTCGGACATGACCGCCCGGGTCGAGGCGATATTAACAATTGCGCCTTTGGTTTTTTTCAGGAATGGGGCTGCGTATTTTATAAAGAGAAAGGCGCCGGTAAGATTCACGGCAATGACCCGGTTCCACTCCTCCTCGGTAATCTGGAGAATGGATTTGTTTACGCTTGTGGCCGCATTGTTCACCAGAATGTCGATGGCCCCGTATTTTTTTATTGTTTTTTCAACGCAGTTTTTTACCGAGACGGGGTCGGCCACGTCGGTCTGAATGAACCGGACCTCTCCCAGAGCCTTGACCGCTTTTTCGGTCTCTTTGCCAGCCTCCGCGTCCACGTCCGCGATGACCACGTTTATACGGTTTCGGGCAAAGCGCTGGGCAATGGCTTTGCCAATACCCTGGGCGCCGCCGGTAATGATAGCGGTCTGATTGTTATGGGTTGCCATGGAACCTCCAATGTGTTATTTCTTTACAAGATACATTTCTAAGAGAGGAAAAGGCAAGGAAATTCATTGGGCGCTTTGCGCCTTTGGCACACTCAGCGCCCGATTAACGCCAGGGCTTCGCGCAGGCCAGAATCACGAATGGTCCGCGTTGTGATGCCGGTCTCGAGTACGGTGTCTGATGCGACAATTGCAACCCGCGTACGCGCACGGGTGATGCCCGTGTATATAAGCTCGCGGGTAATGACAGGGGAGGGTGTGTCTGACAGAACGAGCATTACCTTGTCGAATTCCGACCCCTGGCTTTTATGCACGGTCATGGCAAAGACAGTCTCATGTTCGGGCAAACGGCCCGGGGCTATCCTTCGTATTGTGTTGCCAGGTAAAAGAAAACAGCAGGAGAGTCTTCCTGGATTGTTCGGGTCGGGCAGTATGAGTCCGATATCGCCGTTGAATAGTTTGAGGTTGTAGTCATTTTTTGTGATTATGATTGGTCTGCCGCAATACTGCGTTTCGCCCGATCCAGACCTGGAAACAAGTATTTCGCGCGCAAGGGCATTAATGGTTTGTTCCCCATAAGGGCCTTTTTTCAGGGCGCACAGGACCCTGAAACGGCCAAAGAGGCTGAATAATTTTACACTATCTGTCTGAGAATATGCCAGCGCATTGACTGCCTTAAAATACTCTGCGTATCCGGCAATCAGTGCGTCTCTGATATAATTTTTAAACCAGCCTGGCGTCTGTATCTCAGTGAACGCGATTGCCATGTCATTTTTTAAGGCAAGATACGGGAGTGTGTCTGCCGTGTTTCCTGCATTGACCAGCTTGCTCACGTATCCAATGCCGCTGTCAGGGCTGAACCGGTAGCTTGTTTCAAGACGTGTTATCCAATCAGCGTTGGTTGCGCATATATCGGCCAGCACCGAACCAGCCTCCACAGAGGCCAATTGGTCCTTGTCGCCCAGGAGGACAAGGCGCGTTTGCGGCAATAGCGCCTCTATGAGTTTGACCATAAGCGCAATGTCGACCATTGAGGCCTCGTCAACCACCACCACGTCAGCAGGCAGGGGGTTTTCCGCATTGTGAGTAAAAATTCCGGTATCATATTTTGGTTTAAGCAGCCGGTGTATGGTCGAGGCCTGAAGGCCGGGCAGGGTCTTCTGCACTGCTTCCTGAAGCCGGGAGGCGCCTTTGCCAGTAGGCGCAGCAAGGGCAATGCGAATAGCTGGATCTTTTTCCCGCATGGCCAAAAGGGTCTTTGCCACACCCGTGGTTTTGCCCGTACCCGGTCCGCCGGTAATAACAGTCAGAGAGTTCTTTTTTATAAAAGCGGCAAGGGTCTGTTCGTACTGGTAATACCGGTAAAAATATAGACGCTGCTTGTCAATTATCACCGGCTTGAATTCACCAGGTACGCCGACAGACGGTGATTCTTTCAGTTTGTGGGCCACGGCCATGGCTTCGGGGCCGGCTTTTGCCAGATCGAGGCACACATGTCCTGTTGCGGTATGGGAAGAGAGCAGGGCAAAGAGCGGTTCCAGTTCCTTGTGGTCTGGTCCTGCCAGGTATGCGGCAATGCGCCTGTCAAGGCTCGTGAGTTCAGTCATGGCTTCCCATTATAGTTGTGCGCAGGGTTTCAATTGTTTCCTTTTTTGGTTTGTTAAAAAAGATGCCGGTTTCCGGGTTGTCCGGGCTTACACCGCGCAGGAAGATGTAATAGACACCGCCGATATGGGTTGTATAATCATAGTTTTCGATTCTAACTGACAGAAACCGGTCTAGCGCAAGAAGATATATCTGGTATTGCAGGGTGTAAAAATTGCCGTCCATGGTTTTGGCTATTGTTTCAGCGTTGTATTCACATGTCGCAGCACCCAGGCGGTTGGATTTCCAGTCAACCAGGAAGAATTTTCCATTATACTCAAAGACAAGGTCCATGAACCCGTGCATAAAGCCTTTTAGCGGGTCGAAATCCAGGCCTTCCATGTTCAGTATGTTTTTGGAAAGCGCTGTAACAGGAAAATAGAATTCCAATTCCGTGAGCCGTTTGGCACGGGGTATTTGCGAAAGTGTGCACATGGCGCTGGGTAGTGTTACGGTCAAAACCCCTGTGACCATTGCCTGCAGGGCAGGGGCAAAGGCATGATCAAAGCCATACTGCGCCATTTTTTGAAGTATCATTGGGGCCAGATTGTCTGTGTGTGTAAAATCCAGTTCTTCAAAGAGTTCATGCATAAAAAGGCCTGTGCGCGCTCCCGCGGGAAAGTGGTGGATGTCCACAGTGGCGTTCTTTTCATCCAGGACCAGCGGCGCATGCAACTGGTCGCGGTCAGGAAATTCAGCGTGGCTTGCATGGGCTGTAAGACCCGAAAAGCTGCTGACCTTCCAGCGTGAATCGATTTTTCTCGAGAAATGGCGCGCTTCACATGGCGGCAGGTCTTGGGACATGGTTTGAAAGGGTTCCGCTTCTCCCAGGGGAATGGGCGCAATCTCAATTGAACCGTTGGATTGTCCGGCAATTTTCTCAAGCGCCTGCAGCATTTCTGAGCTCGAAAGGTTCGGGTAGCTACTGCCATGAAATACGTGCGCTGGCGCGGATGTCTCTGCTTTTCTGAACATGCCCCAGGCGGCATAGCAGAGGTTTTGGGCGCGTGTAAGCGCTACGTACATGAGGCGGATACTCTCAGCCAGGCTCTCTTTATCGGCAATGGCCTGGTTCTGGGAAAAGGTCTCAGACCCAAAGTCCAGGAAGACCTTATTGGTGTCTTGCGGATCGTGGAACATGAGCGCCTTGTTTTTAGGCGGCTGAGTCCACAGGAAAGGGCAGAAGACAACCGGATATTGGAGGCCTTTTGAGGCGTGAATGGTCGCGATTCTAACAGCGCTCGCATCGCGTTCCAGGCGCAGAAGATGTTCTTCCTGCATTCCATCAGTCTCAACCCTCTGCTTTGCCAGCCACACGAGCGTCTCCTGTATCGAAAACCGCATTTCAATTACTTTCTGATGGATCACTTCAGCGCAATGAAGCAGGTTGGTGAGCCGGCGCTCCCCATTAGGCAGCTGCAACAGGCGTGCTTTTATGGAGCGCTGTTTTAAAAGCGCGCTGAACATTGCCATGAATCCGCGCGTACGCCAGAGGTCATTATATGCCATCAGTTCTTCGAATACTGTTTGATAGGCATTGGCATCATCGCTGGTGAGGGTAAAAAGTTCAGTTCCGGAATTGCCAAGCAGTATGGTTGAAAGCGCGTTTTTTATCGCGGAGTTATTCCCTGGCCGCGCAATGCCATTCAGGACCCGCTCCAACTCGGCAATTTCAGGGGTTTCAAAAAGATTGCCGGTTTGCTGAAGAACGCTGGTAATACCAACCCTGGTCAGCGCTTCCTGTATCAGCTGGGCCTCAGCATGTTTGCGTACCAGCACAGCAATGTCCGCGGCTTCAAGGGGGGCTGTTCCCAGTGTGGCGCGTCCCTCTTTTCCCATAGTGCATAAACGGGCGATTTCATTGGCCAAGGCTTCTGCAATGGCAACGCGCGCTTCTTCCACGGAAATAACCTCTGAGGTTTCGTATCCCAGTAATTCAGGAGATAAAAACCAGAGTTTCATGGGCGCTATCCGCTGGTTTTTTATAACGAGTTTTTTAATCCTGGGATTGTTGTCCGATGCTTCTGATTCAGGCGGTTTGATTGCGTCATAGATAAAAGTGTCGGACCTGTTGAATATTGTGTTTACGGCTTTTACCAGCCCGGGTTCTGATCGGTAATTTGTGCTCAGTGTATACTGGTTTTCTACGGGAATGTGCGCGGCCGCGCCGAGATACGTAAAGATATCAGCGTTCCTGAAGCTGTAGATGGCCTGCTTGGGATCGCCGATGAGAAACAGGGGCGTGGAATTTTCAGAACCAAACAAGGTCTTGAAAATCGTGTATTGCATCTGGTCCGTATCCTGAAACTCGTCAACTAACGCTGCTTTAAAGGTTCCTCGAATACCCTGTATAAGAAGTCCCGCGGTCTCCTGTTGCAGGGCCTTGTGGAGCGAACGGATGAGATCATTAAAAGAAAAGAGATGGAGACGCTCTTTCTTTTCAATCAATTCAGCTTCAGCCGATCGCATGAATTCGCGTTGCAAAGCAATGATCTGGTTTTCATAGGTGGATTTCAGCGCACCGGCCTTTTCCAGAAAAACGTCCCAGGCGAGGAAAAAAGCGTGGTGCGGGACTTTTTTGTTTTTTTTCACTCCTTTTGCTATTCCCCCTGTTGTCAGCTTGTCAGTATCCGCCGTAAGCCGCAGCCATGAGGTTGGGTCTGGATTGCGCAAAGAGGTTTCAAGATAGGCTGCAAGACGCGTTGAAATCGCGGGACTGTAAGAAACCGCGCTCAGTGTGTTGCTGTCGTTCAAGATTGCCGCAATGGTTTCTTTATCTTTGCTCCAAACTGTGCAGATTTTTTGATATGCTTCGCAATACGCGGCCTCTGTCAGATAACAATCCGCAGCCGCGCAATCGGGAATCACTGCAAGGTCAGGGTGTTTCTGCAGCCTGTCCAACCGGTCCAGTAGAATAGTAATGGTCAGCCCCTTTTCCCGTGCAAGGAAGGAAGCAAAGAGCGGGGAAGCGGTATAGACGCGCTTCCGGTAGAAATCAGCCGCTGTTTCGCGGTAAAGCGCGCGAACGTCGGCCGCGAGTTCCGTCTCAAAGAGCATGCCGCTTTCAAAGGGAAACTGTTTGAGCATACGCTGGCAAAATCCATGGATGGTAAAAATGGCCGCTTCATCAAATGTGTTAAGCGCGGTAGTCAGAAATGCAATTCCTCTGGCCCGATCGTTTTTTTCACACCATTTTTCAAGGTAGTCCCCCAGGTCCTGATGTTCGAGGTCAGTATATTTGTTTTTGCCGTCCGCCAGTATATCGATGCAGGTCCTTATTGTTGTGCGTATCCTTTTGCGCAGTTCTTCAGTCGCGTCGTTGGTAAAGGTTACCACCAGAATTTGGCTGGCGGAAAGCTTCTGTTCCATGATAAGGCGCAGGAAAAGACGCGTTATATTATGCGTCTTGCCTGTGCCCGCATTGGCCTCAATAAGGTGCACGCCATTGAGCGGCTGGCAGGTAAGGGGGTTAAAAAGGAGTCTTTCTGTCATATCTTTTCCACAGTGTTGCGCAGAGGCATGAATATGTTCCTGGCCAGCGCTTCAAATTCTTTTGTCAGGGGATTGGCGTGTCTGAAGCAGATTTCAAAATAGGGGTCACGAGATTCCGGTTCAATCATATATCCGCCATTCCACTGGGCGCGGGCCCTCTCCAACGAAGGTACTTTTCCATTGGAATATGCCCATGCTGATTCAGGGAAAAAAGGCAGGGGCCGGGAAAGCCCGTACCAGTAGATTGCGAGTAGTTCGTCGAGCAGTTCGCACGGTGCGTCCGGTTGCTTTATCCTGTAGGCTTTGTCGAGACAGAAGAGAAAGCTCTGGCCCGCATGGCCATTGTTTTTGTCCGCAGCCAGGGCCAGATGAGATATCCATGCTTCGAGAAGATGCTTTGCTTTCATATTGGCTGGAAATATTTTTACCAGACCCGAATTTGAAAGGCCGTTTATTGTCCCCAGAAGAGTGCAGGGACCTGATGTATGGCTGACAGAGACCGGGTTTTTCCTGGATATTCCTGTATGCCGCGTAATAAGGCGTTTGAAACCATTGACCTGGTCCGCAAGGTCCTGAAAAGCGGCAGCCCCTGCCTTGCCGTGGGGGAGAATGCCTTGCGCCTTTGCAGCTGCAAAAGAATTTGGACCATTTTCTCCATTGTGAAGAAGTTCTAGTTTCAGAAAATAACCGTCCAGTCCCTGGATGTCATAGGGTTCTTCTGATTCAAAAAGTTCCGGACCCTGGTCACAATAGATGCCAAGCCGTTTCTGAAGAAGGAATTTGGCCGGATTTGTAAAAAATGCGATAAGGTCTCTGACGCGTACCTGTTTGAATTCATCGCCGGGTTCAGGCAGTTTTTCGCGAATAAAGGCTGGGATTTCTGATTTGGGGTGCAGCGCTGCTTTGCAGGCCCGGGCGTTTTCCTCAGAATAGGTGAAGATGGCATGGCCCGAGAAATATTTTTCGCTAAAAGCCTGGAGGGGATGGACAATCAGAGTTTGTTTTTCAATGCCGCACCTTGCTGCGTCCGTGTATCCTTTTTGGACATAATCGAGCAATTCGCTGACAACTACCGAAGGCGGGTGCATGGCGTTTGTCTGTACGTTCTGGCCCACGTAGCTGATATAGAGTGTCTTCCGGGCCGAGAGGAGCGCTTCAAGAAAGATATACCGGTCGTCAGCTTTGCGCGACCTGTCGCCGGAACGCGGTTCCCGGGCAATAAAGTCAAACCAGGGATGGCGGGTTGTACGGGGGAATGCCGTATCGTTCATGCCCAGCAGGCAAATGACCTTAAAGGGAATGCTCCGCATGGGCAGCATTTTGCAGAAGGTGATACCATGGGTCAGGAAACCATGGGAATGGCTCTCTTCGCCAAGCCGTGATGTCAGCCAGGACAAAACAACCGGCAGATCAAGCGGCGAGGAAAATCCGGCAAGGGCCTGCTTTTCGCCCAGCGTATTGATTGCCGTACGGATGCAGTGCAAGTCGTTTGCCGTATCAGAATCATCATGGAAAAAAGTTTCCAGCGACTGGTTGAGCAGCCCCCGCCATTCGTGCAGCATCATGCTTTTTCGGGTGCTTCTGGAAAATGCGACCAGATGATCAAAGAATGCGAGCAGATTTCCCAGAATCTGGCCATTGTTGCCTTCAATATGGTCGTAGGGAAGGGTATCGTTGAAAAAGAGGCGATTTTTGCCAGGCAGCATGTATCCGAGTAGCAGCCGTTCAATCCCAGCGGCCCAGGTGTTTTCCTTTGTCCGCGGCAGTCCAATCTCCTCCTTGTGCTGCGTATCAATGCCCCAGCGGACATTGACTTCGCGTACCCATGAAAGGCAACGGATTGCATCGTCAGCGCTAAGTCCGGCTTTTTTCCGCAATGGCTCTGATTCGAGGAGCGCCGCAATGGCCGGCGCCTCGAACCTGCTTGGGCAAAGGTTGAGAAGCGAAAGGAAGGCGCTGATAACGCCGCTCTCTTTTGAGAGCGTGCGGTCAGCAATGGAATAGGGAAGCCGCATGTGGCTGGCTGGCGGATTGTCGAACACAGCCCTGATGAACGGCACATAGGATTCAATGTCAGGGCTCATGATGATGATATCGCGCAAAACTAGGTCAGGATCGTTGTTGAGCAGGTCGAGCAGTTGGTCGTACAAAACCTCGGTTTCACGCATGGGACTGTGACAGGAATGGACCTGGATGGACCGGTCATCCAATGCGATTGGTGTTTTGACAGAGGATGGCCCGGAAAAACTGGTTATATCCGACTGTATCCGGGTCAGCAACGTATGGGCAGCCACTGATTGGGCGGCAGGGATGGGGGCTTCCATGATATCATGGTTGTACAAAATATCGAAGAAATCCCTTCCCAATGCGCCCAATGATGCAAGCAGGGAATTGGCGTCTTCCAGATGCAGTTTGTCCACTGAAGCTCGTTCTTTGCGTAAAATGCGCAGTTTTTCCCGGTTCGACTTGGAATCGCCCCAATACAGACCCGGCACAGGGTTCATGAGAAGAAGGAGTATCTCCATATGGCGGCTGAGTGCATCCAGCACTCTGATGTGGTATTCCGGAAGCGCGGAAATACCAAAAATAATTATTCGTGGTGCCAGGCCAAGAGCGCTGGTTTCTTCATTTTCCAGCTGCTGTATGGTATTTGACAGCAATCGGGCCCGATGAAGGCCAGGGGCTGCGGCATGCACCAGTTTTCTCCATAGCTGGGCCTGCCAGAGATGTTCAGATATTGGGTTTTTGCCTTTTTCCCAGTCAAGGACCATATCGGGCCTGAAGATAGTATATTGGTCAAAGGTATCGGCGATTTTTCCTGAAAGCTGGAAAAGTTTGAGCCCTGAACGGCCGTTTTCAAGATAATGCTTTATGCTCGAGAACGAGGGAAGATCCAGACATTCGGGGAGCGTTTTCATAACCAGCCACGGGAGGTTTTCCTTGTTAAAAGAGTCCTGGTTTTCCGCAGGCAGGTTTGGATTCAAACTTTGGAATATTTCATGTACAAACGCGTTGGGAAAGGGAAAGCGAAGGTTCGCGCATATGCCCAGCCGCGAGGCAAGTTCGAGGCTGATCCATCGTTCCATGCCCTTGGATTGGACCACAATGATCTCTTCACGCAGGGGGTCGTCGTATTGAGGTTCCCTGAGAACGTCCGATAGTTTTTCAACCAGTATTTCGAGCTGGTTGTTGGTGTAGAGCCGTATACCTGGCATGTATTGGTAAAATATATATTAACCATGTGAAAGGAAAATGACTCTGGTAGATATTCAGACAGGGGTGTACGCTCAGTCTGCTTGTCTGGTGGCGCAGAGGCCGCAAGGATACGAGAGCTTTTTTTAAGGACTACATATGGCCGATGCATTTGATCCCACCCATCCGGTTGACATGAAGAGCACCCTGGGTGATATTACGGTGAGAAAGAGCGAAGGAGTTGATGGGGTTCATGATCCGGATGCGCCTGGTCAGGAACAAAAAAGGCACCATCACGAGCAGGAGCGGAAGGACGAGAACAAGGACCATTTCGAGCAATTGGCAAAAGAGACGGAGATATACAACGAACAGCTTATTAGTAAGAAATCACCGTTCAGGTTTTGCATCTACCGGAAAGAGGAACAGGTGCTTATTGACCTTGTTATCCTCGACTCGAATGGAAAGATCAGGAAGCTTGTTCAAAAGGACATTACCCACCAGGATTTTAAAAAGTGGATCAGGCATATTGAGGAAGGTGAAGGACTTCTTTTTGATGGGACAGTTTAAATAGTGAATTTCCCGGATATTTTTTTTATTAAACCTTCTCTTAAAAGCTGATCCGCAATACAGACAAGTCTGTTTTTATTAACTTTAGATAAAATTTGTAATCTGTTTAATGATAAACTGTTATGTACAGACAATAGTCTGATTATCATTCCCCGTATCTCACGATCAGAGTCTTTGAATTTCGATTGCCTTGAGTGATGTACGCTTCTGCGTGAGGGATTTTTAAACTTTTTTTTCAGCATGACGCCATAATCCATGAGTGCGTTGTACCAGGTCCGAGGATCTTTGCGAAAAAGCGTCTTTTCTACAAGAGGTACGAGTTCTTTGTCGTGAACTGTTTTTTTATTGTAAAAAAATTCATGGATAAATACGGTGCGTATGTTGGTTTCGATATACACCATAGGTTTGTTGAACGCATAGGCAAGTACGGCCGCGGCCGTTGCCATGCCAATACCGGGCAGCAACACCAGTTCCTCTGGATCATCGGGAACAGAACCATCATATTTCTCCAAAATAATCCGGGCTGAGCGTTGCAGCATAAGTGCGCGCCGGTTATAGCCAAGGCCCTGCCAGGCAACGAGGAGTTTTCGCAGGGACGCCCGGGCAAGGGATCGCACATCTGGAAATGCGCGGATAAAAGCGGTGTATTTCAAAATGACCCGGTCAACCTGTGTTTGCTGGAGCATGATTTCAGACACGAGGATTCTATATGGGTCTGGTGTGCGCCTCCAGGGAAGATCGCGTTTGTTCCTCCGGTAATGGGAGAGGACCTTGTTTTGAAAAAGAGTGATGGCCTGGACGGGTATTTTTTTATATTTCATTCATAGGAAAAGATACAATTTTTGGCAAAGGAAGTTGGAATGAAGTATAAGCGATTTCATGCGGATAAGATGATTTTGCGCGATCACCTTGCGTACGACCGGACTGTTCTGGCCAATGAGCGCACCTTGCTGTCATATTTACGGACCGCGATAATGCTTTTGGCGACCGGCGCCACAGCCATAAAGCTTTTTCAGCCCGACCATGCGATATTTATCGCCGGGTGCGCCTTGTCCATTGGCGCAGTGGTAATTGGTCTTTTCGGCGTGCGCCGGTTTCTTGGCGTGCGACAGAGTCTTGCCAGGCTGTATTCCAAACAACTGGATGCGATTGGAGAAGGTCCGAGCGATAATATTTGATATTTTGACACTTAAAATATATATTGTAGGCAATGAAAACGGCGGATGGAATGACCAAAGCTTTCTTTCCCATTGACGGTAAAGGCGACGGCACATTTGTGATGGTAAGCAAGCGGAAAGCCCGGCTTGGCATGCCGCCCAATACCGAAACCATCTCCTTTATCCCTGAGAAGAAAGGACCCAAGACCCAGTGTCCTCCCTTTTCCGGCGACTATACTCTTTCAGCCAAAGGGACAGGCCTCAAACTCCTTGAGATGCGCGAATCGGACAAGGTCACTCCGGCATATGTGGCAAGGTTTCCTTCGGCAATAGACGAACGGGGGTTTGCCAAGGGGCTCGAGGAACTGGCCCGCGGCAACCACGAAGCCGCGCTTGCCTGTTTTAGAAAGAACGCCTACTTGGCTGACGCGGCCTTTACCGCTGGCCTGCTTGCCTTCAGGGCCGGGGACTATGATACTGCGGAAAAATACCTCACCTCCGCGATTGAGGAACACTCGGAACTCGACCTTGTTTTTATCAAATACGGTGTTTGTCTTTCAGCGGGCCTTGGGCTCAACCGGCGTCTAACCGCCTATCTCAGGCCCGATGTCCGCAGTATTCTTCTGGTGCTCGCCGAACTCTACCGGTGCCAGAAAAACTGGGTAAAGGCGCGCACTGCGCTCGAACGTCTGGTTGATCTGCATCCCGAGGACGCTCTCATCGTCCTTTTTTTATGTGAAATAATGCTTCAGACTGAGATAGAACATCCGAAAACAATTAAAAAAGCGCGCAATTACATGAAAGACGTCAGTTGCGAAGGTTCGTTGCGCGCCTGTTTCAATGGTTGCCGCTTGTTGATAGCAAGAAAATCAATAACTGGGAAAACCCTGCCAATTAAGAAAAACAGGCGTACAAAGCTGTATAGGGCCCGCGCGGTCTGACTTTCCCTTTTTCTCTCCTAAACCAATAAGCTATTTTAAAAAGGTCAAAGGAGTTTTCCATGGCCAAATCCCTTGCCGTTTTCTACGTTTTTTGCCTTCTCATTTTCACCTCCTGCACTCATAAGGTACACGTATGGGAATCAACAATGAAGGTGAAGACAAACGACGAACTCTACCCGAATTACGTCCCGGAATTTTCAGGCATGGACGGCAATGAGGTCTACCCGTACCGGCTCCATTCAAACATTGATTATACTGTTTGCGAAAAGGAGATGAAGACCCTGTGTCTTGAGAATGAATATATCAAAGTCATTGTTCTGCCCGAGTTCGGCGGCCACATCTACAAAGCCATTGATAAACTGACCGGCAAAAACATGCTCTGGGAGAACAAGGAGCTCAAACAAGCGCTTATCGGCCTCACCGGCGCGTGGTGCGCCTTTGGCGTTGAATTCAATTTTCCCAAGCGGGGCCATATACCCACTTCGCTCCAGCCGGTCAACTATGCCCTGCAGCGGCTTCCCGGCGGCGGGGCCGCTATCGTCATTTCAGACCGCGAATATATCGGCGATATGATCTGGACCGCAAAGGTCATTCTTCGTCCAAAGAGCCCAAGACTCGAGATAGGCGTCACACTCTACAATCCCACTGATTTCACCCGTCCCATCTATTTCTGGGCAAATACGGCTGTGCGCGCCAACGATAATGTGCAGTTTATCTTTCCCCAGCCGCGGAGTTCAACCCATGGCTCGCCTTGGATCCGGGATTGGCCATATGAAGAGGGCAATGACCTGAGCTGGTACAAGAACCACAAGGAAAATTTCCTCTCGCGCTTCAACCGCGACGATTGCGAAAATTTCATGGGCTATTACGATTACAAGGATAAATTCGGCGCTTTTCACCTTGCCGACCGGAATGTGCTGCCCTACAGGAAGTTCTGGTCATGGGGCCAGACACCCGCGGGAAAGCAGTGGAATAAGAGGCTTTCTGAGACCGGAGGCGATTATGTTGAACTTCAGGCCGGTCTTTTTCAGGACCAGGAGACCATGGGTTTCTTTCCGCCCCACGCCTCGCTTTCTTTTACGGAATATTGGATGCCAATACGGCAATGCGGCGGTTTTCAGTATGGCACCGTGGATGCTGCGCTTTCCCTTGTGGTGGATTCGACCACGGACCCCTTGCGGCACAAAATCATCTTTGGCGCAAATACCTACGCTGATTTTGGCACGGGCAGAATTGAGCTGTGCATAGGCGATTCGGTCCTGCGCAAACAGGAGGTGCGGCTTGAACCCGCGGTCTTCCATGCATTCAGATACGACTGTAAAAAGCAGGAGCGGCCTTATACTGTCCGGGTGCGCGACAAACAGGGCGGGGAAATTGTCTCCTTTACACAGGGGAAGTACCGCCAGACGCATGATTGGACCAATGGCGAGATCACCTATTTCAAGCCCGATTCAACCGCGCTTAGTTCCGAGGAATACTGGCTTAAAGGACGATACGAAGAGATCAGATACGCTTTTCCAGCAGCCTTTGAATACTACCGTGCCGGGCTTGCCGCGTTTCCCCATTCACTGGTCCTCAACAAGGCAGCGGCAAACCTCCTCATCTGCACAGGCAGGGCTTCAGAGGCCTTTCCCTATCTGCACGAAGCCATGTTGCGCAAGGATTTTGACCCGGAAATCGATTATCTGCGCGCGCTTGCCTGTCTGCAGACAGGCGACAATGAACAGGCTGATTATTATTTCAGCAGCGCCGCACGTCTCCAGTACAATCAGGGAGGTTGTTTTTACAACCGGGGTCTTATCAGGCTGAAAAAACAGGATTGGAAAGATGCGCGTTCTTTTTTTGAACAAGCCCTGGCTGTTAATTCCGAAGACCTGCTTGCCGCAACCGGCGCCGCGATTTGTTATTCTCGGTGCTCTGATTTTGAAAATGCCCAGGAAATCGCTGAAGAGGTCCTCGATGTAAACCCCGTTTTTTATACTGTTTTTACGGTACTTCCTGAAAAACACCGGTATCGCCGCATGTATGCTTCAACACCGCGCGACGAATTGAAACAGTGGCTTTATTTGGCTGGCGACCTTGCTGGCTTTGGCGAATATGCCGCTGCCGGGGCGCTCCTCGACAGCGCGCCCGGGTTCAGGTCAGACCCGCTCTACTGGTATTATTGCGCATGGATTGCCTCGCACACGGATGGAAAGAAGAGTGATGCGTTTCTCGCCAACAGCCAGGGACTCGATGTCCAGACGTCGAGTCCTCATACACTTCTCGACAGGCAGGTCATTGATTTTGCCCTGTCAAAGAATCCGGAATCCCCCTGTGCGCTCCACTGCGCAGGTATGGCGCGTCTTGCGGCCGGTGAATTTTCCGAGGCGGCCAGCCTGCTCCAGAAAGCGGTGGCACTACAGGGACACAGCGCATTTACGAATGTGGTCCTCTCCATGGTCTATGGCAAACTCGGGCGTCCACCTGCTGAAATTATTGACCAGCTTGTTGCCGCGCTTCAGGCCCGGCCTGACATGCAGTATGCCGCACTCATGCTTTCGCGCGAATATACCCGCCAGGCGCGTCCCGCGGCTGACAGGCTCGCCATGCTTCTAAAAACACGTGAAGCTGCGGGCAAACAGGCCATTGAAGCACTCGACGAGGCCATTATTATCGCCTCTATTGAAATGGGCCAATTCGATGAGGCTGCCGGGATAATGGAAGGCAGGGAATTCAGCACATGGGAACATGGCACTGGCTTGCGTTCGGTTTGGTGGAATTGCCATCTGCTCTGGGCGCGCACGCTTATGCGCCAGGGTAAATACCAGGAGGCGCTTGATAAAATAGATACATCGCTTGTTTTTCCAAAGACAATCGGCGCGGATGAGACCAATTTCGGGCTTGAAGGGTACGAGAACAACTATCTGCGCGCTAAAATCCTGATGCTCATGAAGAGGACAGGAGAGGCGCAGGAGGCGTTCAAAGCGGCAGTTTCCTGGAATCCCAAGCAGAGAAGCGCTAATTCATCGCGTGGGGAGGACACCAGATACCAGCGTCTTTTCGCTGCCCTTTCAGCCAAACAGCTTGGCCAGTCTGAGCAGGCTGCGGACATTTTCAAGGATTTCAGGGAAGCAATGGCCAAGGGAAAGCGGCTGAACCGGCTCGCGGAGGTGTATTTCTATCATAGTACAGGAGAAAAAGCCCGGGCAGCACAGCTTGCGCGAGAATATATGGCAGATCACGAGGCGGATATTACGTATATCCTCATGAAGGAATACCTGGCTGGCAGGATTTTCTAATAACAAAGGCCGCGCTATTACGCGGCCTTTGTTTATTTCTATGGTTTTTCCGTTTATTTTGCCAGAATGAGTTTTTTAGAAAAAACTTTTCCATTCACCTGCAGCAGCGTGACATACATGCCTGCGGCAATCCCGGAGGCGTTCCAGGTAAACTTTGCCGCGGCTTGTTTTCCTTTGATATTTCCGGAATAGAGCTGTGTTATCCGGCTGCCTGAGATGCCGTAGATGCCGAGTGATACCGCGTAGTTTTTTGCTCCTGCAAAAGTACAGGTGATCTCGGTTGACGGATTGAAGGGGTTGGGCGAGGCGGTAACACTGGTCCCGGTTATGGGAGTAGGCGCAGTCACAAGCCCCTCTTCAATAGAAGTCCAGGCAACCCTGGAAGAGTCCAAGGGTATACCGCGCGGGTAGTAAGAGCTGTTGCCAACAACAGGGGCCTTGGCGCCGCAATCGTAGAGGAACCCGACAAGATGGGCCAGTTCGTGCATGGCAATGTTCATGGCGCCTTTCCAATTGTGCAGGCCGTTTGTGTTTGCCGGCGGCGCGTCGTCCCAGCGATAGTGGACCGCGTCGTTTAACAGTGACCCTGCTGTCAGCGTTGCTGCCTCCATGTTAACGGCAGTCTGGCACCCTCCTCGCAGATCAGCGCAAGGTATGTTTTTACGTTTTGCCATGGCAACAATAGAGTCAGCATATTCAGGATAGAGGGCAAGCGCTGTGGCCGAACCCCAACCGCCTCCTGGTACGCCATCGGGAATCGCGAAGACAATGGGAATGATATTTCTGTTTAACAGCGTATCGCAAATAGCCTCCATATTGCTTGAAAATGTGGCGGCAGATACTCCTGCCGCGGCATCATTGTGGCCAAAAGCGACGGTGGCGGCCCAGCCTCCGTCACAGTTATTTTGGATCGCGGTTGGCGTAATACCCACGCCCCACGATGCCTGCATGCCGCTGTTGTTTCCGTAATTGCTCCCATGTCCTCCAGTGCGCATAAAGCTTTGCCCGATATTTCCGCTGTTCAGAAGTTCTGAGCAAATAGTGCTGTTGTCGGGTTGGTACGCGCCCCAAAAACGAGGATAGTGCGTAGGTACAGGCCCTGTGCAGGCGGCAAGCATCTGATTACCCCAAAGTTGCTGATACGTTTGGCTATCGCCGATATGGAAAATCATGTGCCGGCAAGGACGCTCAGCCGTATGGGTGTTGTTAAAATCCATGTTTTTAAACAGGATATTCAGTTTTGTCGCATTATTTATGCCGTGTACAAACACTTTGAATGATTGCGTCGTCTCATCAATGCCAACAACCGCTTTTACCGTTACATCGTTATAGTAGGCTTGTTCGTGCTCCGGGACCCATGCGATCAAACCGTCAGCATCAATGGTCATGCCTGCTGGCGCTATCTCAAGCGAATAAACCACATTTGATCCGCCAGGAGCATCTGTGGTTATCTGGTAACTATAGGCATGGTCCAGCGGCCGCCTGGCAAAAGCCACCAAAATTGGATCTGACGTGATGGACAGGGCCGCACTATTGGCGGCCAAGAGGCCAGCTAATACTATGGCACTTATTGCAATCCGAGAAATCATATGTCCTCCAGTTTTAATAATGTACGGTAAAAAAACGAAATTCCCCCGCAAGTAATATATATTTACTGTAATAAAATGTCAAATATGCCTATTGCTGTTTTTGGTTTAAAACGGCGTGTCATTTTATTATTTTTCAATACACTATGCGCTACCGTTCACTTGGTAAAACCGGTCTGAAAGTCTCTGCTATTGGCATTGGCGGCATTCCTATTCAACGGGTGAATTTTGAAGAGGCCCAAAAGACCCTGGTTTCCGGGTTTTCCAAAGGCATAACCCTCATCGATACTGCGCGGGCCTATACCAACAGCGAGGAAAAAATCGGCAGTATTTTGAGGGGCTATGACCGCAGGGAGGAAATCATTGTTGCGACAAAGTCAGGCTCAAAAACAAAAGACGGCATGCTCGCTGACGTGGAAAAGAGCCTTGTTCTTCTTGGCATTCCTGTCATTCATCTGTACCAGCTCCATGGAGTAAACAGTGAAGCCGATTTAAAGCAGGTCATGGCTCCTGATGGCGCATATAATGCGTTGGTCGAGGCAAAGAGAAACGGGAAAATAAAACATATAGGCATTACGAGCCATTCGTGCGATATTCTCCGCAAGGTAATTCCCCAGGGGTTTTTCGAAACAATACAGGTTCCAGTTAATTTTATCGAACAAAAACCAAATTTGGAAATCATCCAGCTGGCAGTTGATCATGGCTTGGGTGTGCTTGCCATGAAACCAATGGGCGGCGGGGGAGGCGTTTTTTCCAATGCCGTTGCTTCGTTGAAATGGATATTGTTACATCCTGTTTCAGCCGCGATTCCCGGTATGGCGGATGTTGCCGAGGTGGAAGAAAATGTCCGCGCAGGTGATGGTGACCCCGCGTGCTCCAGTGCTGAACTGCAACAGCTCGAGAAAGACGCGGCAACGTGGAGCGGAAAGTTCTGCAGACGGTGCGACTACTGCCAGCCCTGTCCGCAGGAAATCATCATTTCCTTGGCTTTACGGCTCGATCGGTTTTACTCCAGATTCGGTTATCATATCATCTATGCAAAGCCCGATCAGATAACCTTGAGGGAGCGGGCGGCTTCCTGTATTGAATGCGGCGAATGTGAGAAGAAATGCCCCTATACTCTGCCCATCCGGCAGATGCTTAAGGACGAGATAGCCCTCGTAAACACAAAGGCGGCAACGCTCGGTTTAGGCTGACTATGAAATACGATCTGATAGTAGCTGGCGCGGGTATTGCGGGATGCTGCTGCGCAATGAAGGTGGCGCAGTCCGGCTGCACTGTCGCGTTACTCGATGCGCGTTCAAGAAATAAAATCGGCCATCCCTGGGAAGTCACCATCGATGAGAACGTCTTTGGGACCGCTGGTATTAAACTGCCGGACCGGGAATTGTGGGAAGAACGGCCGGAATATACGGTTTTTTACGCCAAGGACATTAATCTTTCGGCAAAAGTTCATTACGATACTTTCCACAATTTCACCATCCGCCACGAAGCGCTGAATACGCTGCTGCTTGAGCGTGCGATAAAAAGCGGCGTCCATTTTCTGGGCGGTCACGAGATCGAAGACCTGATCATCGATGGGAATACCGTGTGCGGGATCAGGGGCGTCCAAAACCGCTTTCTCGTCAAACGTCCCTTTGAACTGCGCGGTAAAATCATCGCTGACTGCACTGGCGTCAATGCCTGCCTGAGGAAAAAGACCCCTCGCGAATTCAATATCAAACACGATGTCCGCATCCAGGATTTCGCCTCAGCCTGGCAGGAAGTGCACCAATTGAAGAATACGCCCGGGACCCGGTTTGGGTCAGAGGTTTTTTTCCAGCCCGGCGTCTGCTTCACCCGCATTGGCAAATACCACGCCTATACCACAGTGCACATGCGCAGGAACAATACGGTGAATCTGATCTTCGGTACTTCGGTCTCCGAGTCGCGGCCAGCCTATTTCCTGTGCAAGGACTATGTAAAAAGCGCGCCCAACCTGGGAAAGAGGCTGGGAGGCGGAGGCGCCATGATCCCTCTGCGCAGGGGTTTGGACAATTTGGTGGGAAATGGTTTTATCCTTGCCGGCGACAGCGCGTGCCAGGTCATTCCAACCATGGGAAGCGGTGTGGCTTCGTCTTTGACGGCCGCCAGTATCGCGGCGCGCACCATTGTCAGCGCGATCAACAGCGGTGATGTCTCCCGGCGCAGCCTCTGGCAATACAATGCCGAATACCAGGGCGGCCTTGGGGCCATTCTTGCCAGTTATGATATTATAAGGCGTTTTATCCAGAGTCTTTCCATGGATGAAATGGAGAGACTTTTCGCGGCAGGGCTGGTCAACGACAATACTTTTGTAAAAACGTATTCAACAGCGCACATTTCACACCATATCGGCGATGTTCTGGATAAAATCGGGAGGATATTTGCCCATCCCGGCCTTCTTCCCGTGGTGCTCAGGTTCAGGCAGGCGCTCGATGATTCCAAGAAAGCGCTGTTTTTGTACCAGGAATACCCAAAACAGTACGATGAACGCGTTTTTATCGAATGGCAGGAAAAGACCAACCAACTTTTTTCAAAATACAGGACTTTCTAACCGGAGAAGATGCATATGGTCCACGATATAGCCATGATCAGGGAAGTGTATGCCAGGATGGGAGGGCGTTTGGCGGCCGCGCGCGCGCTTTTCAACAGGCCCCTTACGTTCGCGGAAAAAATCCTCTGTGTTCATTTTGCCCAGACGCCCGCGAGTGCGCCTGTCCGCAAGGAGACCTATGTCTATCTTACCCCTGACAGGGTGGCCATGCAGGACGCCACAGCGCAGATGGCGCTTCTTCAGTTCATGCATGCGGGCCGCGCGCGCACAGCAGTACCGGCAACGGTCCATTGCGACCATCTGGTGCGTACCGAACATGGCGCTGGCCGCGACCTTGAGCGCGCCCTTGCGGAAAACGACGAAGTCTATGGTTTTCTGCGGAGCATTACCCGAAAATACGGTATCGGTTTCTGGAAGCCTGGAGCAGGGATTATTCACCAGATAGTGCTCGAGAACTACGCTTTTCCCGGCGGTCTCATGATTGGCACTGATTCGCATACGCCCAATGCGGGCGGTTTGGGCATGGCTGGCGTGGGTGTTGGCGGCGCAGATGCTGTGGATGTGATGGCGGGAATGCCATGGGAAGTGAAATGGCCGGGCATCATTGGCGTCCGGCTGACGGGCAGACTACAGACCTGGACCTCTCCCAAGGATGTTATCCTCTATCTTCTTGGAAAATTATCGGTCAAGGGCGGTACCGGAAAAATTGTGGAATACTACGGTGAAGGTGCTTCAGCGATCAGCTGCACTGGCAAGGCCACTATTGCCAATATGGGCGCTGAATTGGGCGCCACCTGTTCGCTCTTTCCCTTTGATGCAAAAATGGCTGTATTTTTACAGGCCACCGGCAGACAAGAGGTTGCGGCGCTTGCGGACAAGCATTCCGCGATGCTTACAGCTGATCCTGAAGTCCTGGTGCAGCCTGAAGCGTTTTACGACACTGTCATTGAAATTGATCTTTCCACACTGGAACCGCAGGTAGTTGGACCGCATACACCTGATCTTGCCCGGCCCATTTCAAAGCTCAGGGAAGAGGCGCGGATCAACGGCTATCCTGAAGAACTTAGTGCAGGCCTGGTGGGCAGCTGCACCAATGCCTCGTACGAGGATCTTGGCAAGGCGGCGCATGTGGCCGCACAGGCGCTGAAGGCCGGGGTGAAATCACAAGCGGCCTTTTATATTACGCCAGGGTCTGAACTTATCAGGGCCACGGCTGAACGCGACGGATATCTGGCCACGCTGACCGCGTTTGGCGGTATGGTATGCGCCAATGCGTGCGGCCAGTGCATTGGTCAGTGGACAAGAAACGATCCTGCAAAAGAACGGAAAAACTCAATTGTAACCACTTTTAACCGGAATTTCGCGAAACGGAATGATGGCAGTCCCAATACCCTGGCGTTTATCGCAAGTCCCGAATTGGTCACTGCCATGGCAGCCTCGGGCCAGCTCACTTTTAATCCCAATGAAGAGACAATCGAAACCGCGAATGGAACCAGGATTAAGCTGGCGCCCCCTGCTGCGGCTGAACTGCCTTTGCGTGGATTTGTGCAGAGTACCGAAGGTTTGGTACAACCGCATGGCAGTACTGAAAAAGTTGATGTGCGGCCCGGAAGCGAGCGGTTGCAGCTTTTAGAACCATTTGCCCCCTGGGATGGAAAAGACCTGTCAGACCTTTCCGTGCTCTTGAAGATAAAGGGTAAATGTACTACCGACCATATTTCCCCCGCTGGCCCATGGTTAAAATATCGCGGTCACCTGGACCATATCAGCGACAACATGCTCACAGCCGCGACCAATGCCTTTACCGGCAAACCTGCCAAAGAGGCGCCGCAAAACGCCCGTGCGCTCAAGGCAGCGGGCAGAGGATGGGTGGTAATCGGCGACGAGAACTATGGCGAAGGATCGAGTCGCGAGCATGCCGCCATGTCGCCCCGGTTTTTAGGATGCAGGGCTGTTATCGCAAAGAGCTTTGCCCGTATTCATGAGACAAACCTGAAAAAACAGGGGATTTTGCCGTTGACGTTTTCGGATCCCGGGGATTATGATAAGGTTCGCGCTGACGATATGGTGGCCATTGAAGGTATTGTTTCGCTTATACCGGGTAAAAACCTGGAAATGGTTCTCAGGCATGCAAACGGCGGCATGGATAGAATTTCACTTGCCCATACTTTGTCCACGCCCCAGATTGAATGGTTCAAGGCAGGTTCAGCCTTAAACTTAATCGCCCAGCAACAGTGTTGTTGATAGGTGGGGATTCATAAAAAAAAGGGAGGACGTACAAACGCCCTCCCTTTAAAAATATTACCGGATTATTACGTTATTTCTGCAGCATCAGTTTGATCGCCTGGTTCTGATTGTTCGATGTTAACTTGGCTATATAGGTACCAGAAGGCAGGTTGGCCGTATTCCATTCAAATCTGCTGCCTGTGATGTTATTGAAATTTCCAACAACCTTTCCCGACATATTGAAAATCATTATACCAGCGGAAGAAACCGGCCGGGCGAATTGCAGTGTTGTGGTCGGGTTGAAGGGGTTAGGAAAGGCGGCCACATTGCAGATCGCGGCTGTTCTTTTACCTTCTGCATGGACTTCCTGGGAGTAACACCAGAGCATTGGGCCGTTGCCGCTTTCCTTGGACCAGAAGTGGTTGTTGATGCCGGACGATCCTTGATCGAAGATTACAATGCCTTTATAGACGCCGCTAATGAGACCTTGCAATATCTGGCCGGAAACCGGAAAGACATGGAACTCCAGTTCTTGCTTTTGTCCGTTATAAATAACAGGATCCATCTGCGCGGCGAAATTGGCATTGGGTGTGCTGTTTGGCCAGGGTGTTGTGCCTGTTTGGTATTGATAACAAGAGCCGTTGGGATCGTTTGATCCGGTTACACCTGATCCTTCAAACCAATCGCAGGTTATGCCAGCGACAACCGCGTTATAGCTCATAAGAGTTGTATCTCCGGCAGTTGCGGTATTTGAAAGTATGATACTACCCGCCATGGGCGTAAAACCGATCAATGACATGTCCCAATTAGTCATTAGGACGCCCTGGTTGTTTGATTTTATGCGTACAAAACTTTTTCCACCCCAGTTTTTGTCCTGGTCTGTGCCTGCTTCAAGGTAGTTGTCCCCGGTGATAATCCCAATCATGCTGTCGATTTGAGAGAAAGCCGATGTTGCGCAAACCAGAAGAATCGCCGCAAAGAACTGTTTCATTTTTCCTCCCCATCTGAATGAATATTTAAATTCCTTAATACCACCACGTTAGCGACTCTTTA
Source organism: Candidatus Raymondbacteria bacterium RIFOXYA2_FULL_49_16 (assembly GCA_001789205.1). Lineage (GTDB taxonomy): Bacteria > Fibrobacterota > OXYB2-FULL-49-7 > OXYB2-FULL-49-7 > XYB2-FULL-49-35 > XYB2-FULL-49-35. The sequence goes on from MFYT01000076.1 coordinate 22,536, forward strand.
ATATAGTTAATTTATATTAAATTGCACAAATTTACCACTTTTTTTAATCGGATAAACTAAGCGAAAAAAAAGCATGTTTCCTTGTGAGAAACATGCTTTTTTTGAAAACTGGAATGAAGCGGTTATTTCATCAGGATCAGTCTTTTGGAAACAACTGAATTGCCAACCGTGAGGCGTGAGAAATAGACGCCAGAAGACATGTTCTGCGCGTTCCATACTGTTGAGCCTTTGCCGCTTACGCTGTTTGAATAAACTACTTTGCCGGCAGAGTTGAAAATCTTCAGCATGCCTTTTAAACCCAGCGTGTTATAGGTAATGGTGGTTGTGGGATTGAAAGGATTGGGATTGTTGTCAATGGCGATTTTACCGGCAACTTCAGCTGCTTCATTTTCTACGCTAACCTGGGCAAGAGAGCCGTAAGCAAGAAGGTGCATGGTGTTGCCATCTGTGGTCCAAGGAACGTTTGCTACTGATACTGCGGTGCCGCCGTGCATTCCATCATAGCCCCCGCCTTCACCAGCGATTCCAGAGGTTTTGCCTGTGTCGCCAACACCAGCTTGTGAGAGGCAAACAATAGCCCATGCGCTGGTACTGCTGATGTTCTGTAGAATGTAGTTGACCTGATCAGTTACGTCTACCCTGAAAAATTGTTTGTCGAGAAGCGGGGAAGCATCGCCAGTGGTGCGACCCTGAGGAGAGGTAAAATTAATAATTTCTTCGGCACCGGCAATGGTAAGGTCGTAGCTAAGCGTATTCATGGGATCAAGGTCGGCCCACACAGCATCGTCGGGCATGGCGTCAGCAGATCCCCACATCATAATGCCAAAAGAGACATCCACAACACCACAACGGATTGCAACAGGGCCACCATTGCAGAGGGGGCCGTTTCCGCTTGGCCAATCGTCATATTCACCGCGTATAAAAGCGGAATCAACACTGCCGCCGATATTCTCGGTATTGTTTAGGTCGCCGGAGAAAATAACACCGCACCAGCCCTGATTGTCCAGAGGATTTGAGCCAAAGCTGAAACCTGTACCAGCATAGCCAAGGCCTGTGCTGTTGTTTGCTGTAACGATTTTTCCTTCGTGGACAAAGGCGTTTGCCGGAAGGTTTGGTCCTGGGTTGTCGGTAAGGCCATACCCATTGGTGGTCGCCTTGTACCAGTAGACATGCGATCCGCTGGCCAACTGTGCGTAGGTGCAGATGCTCATTGCGAGAACACCTACTGCGATCAGTGCTTTTTTCATGTACATCCTCCTCATTTTGGTTATGTGTTGAATCTTATCTGTTCCCACCCTTAAAGAACAACTAAAATTATTGATATAAAATTATATAATAATATTGGCGGTGTCAATACCTTTTTCGAATCTGCCAAGGTCCCTTACGCGATTAATCTAAGCTGAGAGGCTTGAGAATGTTGAAATAGTCGTTTGCGGTCATTGTGTAAATTATTATATTATGAAATATTTTGCATGAAGCAGGAAGGAGTCAGCAATGTTTTATACGTGTCTGAAAATACTTTCAGCATGCCACGTTTTGGTGGCCTTACTCGTATTTCCAGTCATTACCTTCGCCCAGGACAGCGTATTTACAGTTGACAGCCATACCCGTGCCTTGTGGCGGTTTAATGAGGGGGGTGGGGATACAGCGTATGATGAGTCGGGGTACGGGAATCATATGGGTTTAGTTGGAAGTTATGGTATATATCATTCAAGCGATACTTCAGGGATATCTTTTTAGGGATATCTTTTAATGGGGATGTTGGTTTTGGTAAAGTTCAAAACTTGAATTGGTTGCAACAAATTGAATAGTTGCTTTTGTTTGTAGAATAAGTCAATTTTTATGGATACTTATGAAAATATTTTTAATAATTATCAGCGCTCTTAATCTTGCTTTCTCGATGACTGCTCTCAGTCTTTTTCCGGCCTCAAATGAAGTTACAGGCTGGGATGCGGATATGCTTCCAGGCTGCATACAAGGCACAGCGTTTGATTCCGCCTCTTTGTATTCAAAGATTGATGGTGGTGCGGAGGAATATACTGATAGGGGGATGGTCGATGCGGCTTTTGGAGGATATTCTGATGGTGTGCTGAAATTGTGTATTGAGATTTATAACCAAACCACCGAGGCGAATGCTAAGGCTTTGTACGCTTTTTTTGGGGCCGGAGAATATCGGACGTATCCAAATATCGGTGACAGCGCTCGGATCGATACATCATTACCGTTCGATCTTGTACTCGAATGCATCCAGGATTCATTTTTCTGCAGGATCAGAATTGGGTATATTTCTCCAGAGTACGAGGCAGTTGCATTGGATTTTGCGCAAACCATAATGGCGCATGCCATAAGCGTTGAGCAAGGGTTGACTGTTAAAAGAGATGCTATCCAGCTATTATCGTGTTTTCCCGATCCGGTAATACATGGATGCGTGTTCACTGCGCAGGCGAGAGGAGAACAATTCGCACCAATACCTCTCTTGAAAATTTATAATTGTTCCGGCCAGTTGGTAAGCCAGCTTTCAGGTTCATTGAACAGGGGAGTTTATTCTTTCGTTTGGAAGGGCAAAGTTGGAGACGGGATGCGTCCGGCTCCTGGTATTTTTGTTGCAACAATACAGATTGGCGGTCAGCGCTTAATCAAGCGGTTTGTGCTCAAGTAATGCTACCTAAATCAGTGTAATCGTATTACTCAGGATTTTCGTTCCCAGGTTGACGCTAACAACATAGCGGCCTGGAACCGCCCGCTTGCCGCGTGAATTGACCCCGGTCCATACGACCCGGTTGTTTATCCCAAGTATAGAAACTTCTTTACGCCAGATGATTTGACCTTTAATATCAGAGATTTCGACCACTGCCTGTTTTTGATGGCTGTTTTGGGGTGCCAGGAAGTCGATATAGGCGTTTGGCGAAACGGGATTTGGATTTACCTGCATGGCGGCCTTTTCTTTCGAAGCGCTTGAGCTAAACTTTTCACTTCCTGAATTTGTGATGACGCCGTTGATTATCTCACGATAATCCATATCTGCTTCGTCGATAATTCCAATATTATAGGGTGACGCACTCAGGCTGCTTGTTTTGCCAGCAGATGCTCTGAGATAATTAGGCATATCAGAAACATTATAGGTCTGGTTAAACTGCAATTTTCGCACTTTTACGCCGTGAAATTCGGCCGTGACCGGATCAGTACTCATAATTACGGTGTTCGGCCTGGTATCAGCAGTTGCTGGGTCTTTTGTCTGGGCATATATGAGAAAAGAATTAGCAGAAGCACTGGGTGAGGAGCCATAATGCCCATAAATGCTACAGAACGCAGTAAGAACTGTCTTGTTGTATACAGGTCCCACGCAATTGATGTCCCTGAGATATGCGGGACAGCTGCTCGGGTCGGCAAAGGGATCGCCGGTCGAGTGGAAGTCTGTAGGGTAAGTGCCGTAATGGCTTTTAAATCCCATGGTATAGGATTCGGCATAAGTGCTATGACCGCGCAACGTGGGAATGTTTATCAGAAAATCACAATTATACAGCGTGTTAGAATATGGCCGATTACGCGCCCCAGCATCGTCTCCAGTACGGGTTGTCTGGCTGTCACTGGGAACCAGATTAACGTCTGGAAAATTTGTTGAGGTAAATCCTTTATTGGCCCAATCCGCACTTGCGTTTCCATCGTAAATATAAATACGATTTGCTGGAAAGTTGCCGCCAGGCAGGGACATTAGTTTTAGACCCTCAACAATTCCTTTGACTAGGAATGGATGTGGAGGAATTGTGGTGTCGGTCAGAATATTTATTTTAATGGCGATACGGCTGGTGACGCTCAGTGTTGCAGGAAAAATTGCTTTCCATGCTTCGCCAACATCCTGTATGCCGGTTAACAGCCTAATTGAATTGTCTATCATAGCCATCATTGTTGTTTCATCGGACAAAGTACCCCCGGTTTGATTGCAGGTTGGGTGTGGGTTGATTCTGTTTTCGTAGTTGAGTACCACTCTGCCAGGCCAGATGTTCAGCGGACTGGGGCTTGCCGGAACTTCTTTTGATGAAAGGCCAACAATTGCAGGAACAAGCGTAGAGGCCGCTGTTGCTGAGGCGCCGGTTTTTAAAAACGACCTTCGTGAGATTTTACCAGGACATTTCATATTTTACTCCTTCGATTAATTCCATAGATTAATAATTAGTCGCGGAAACAGTTAAAAAGTTCATTCCCCCCGGAACAAACTGAACATATGGAAATATATATAAAAAAGTACATGAAAGATAGGGACTTTTGTTATTTTATATTATTATGGGCAAAGCCATTCTATTTCTGCTCGCCACGATACTCTGTTCGTGCGCAAAAGATGCATGGCATACTTATGATACATCAAATCTACCAATTAAAACCAACCTGATCCGGCAGGTAATCATTGGTCAGGAGGGGTTGTCGTGGATAGGGACATTTGGAAACGGACTGTACCAATGGAACAATGGCCTGTGGCGATCAATTTCCGCCATTGGTCCGCATGAATATATCTTTTGCCTTAAACAGGATACCAAGGGGGGGCTCTGGGTTGGCACTGCGCGGAGCGGGGCCTGGTATTTCGATGGCAAAAACTGGACAAACTATTCTACCTCACAGGGATTGCGCGACAACAATGTATGGGACCTGCTTGTTGAAGATGACGGCACAATCTGGCTTGGGTCGCGCTATCATGGCATGTGCGTCATCTGCCCGGATACGCTCGCATGCCTGGGCCGGGCCCAGGGCCTGCCTGACAACCAGATAACCGCTGTGGCAAAGGACAGCACTGGCACAGTCTGGATTGGCACAGCAAACAGCGGTATGTGCGGCTTCAGGAACAGGCAGGCGGTGGATTACATGAACCGTCATACTGGTCTCTCGGGAAACTATATCAGGGCCATTATATGCGACTCTCTGCCGCGATGGGTCGCTTCGTGGGACGGCGGGCTCGATTTTTTTAACGGAAAATCCTGGGAACGCCAGCCGGTTGTTCAACCGCCGGTTGTGGTCCTGGCGTTTGACCCAAAGGGCAGGCTTTGGGCTGGCACCTGGGGCCATGGTGTTTTTATCATGGGAAAAAAAGGCTGGAAAAACATTGATACCTTAAACAGCGGGCTTGCGGACAATCATGTGATAGATATCAGGTTTGATGAACAGGGCAAGGCGTACATGGCCACATCCCGGGGTGTTGCGGTATACGACAGGTAAGGTCATCCGTCCATGTAGATGCGGTTTTTCCCCAATTTTTTTGCGTAATAGAGATTGTGATCAGCCTTGTTGATCAGGTCCATCAGTTGCTTCTCTACAGGCGTATCTATTTCTTTGCACGCAATGCCGATGCTGAGCGAAACCTCGATGCCCACGGGCATTTTCTCTTTTGCAGCCGTATGGATTTTCCCCATGATCTCTATTACGCTTTTCCGGTCAATCTCGGGAAAAAAGAAAATAAATTCATCGCCCCCGTACCGGCCCACGATATCGGACGCCCGAGTATGTTTCATGAATGCCCTGCCGGCTGTTTCAAGCACTTTATCGCCTTTCTGGTGGCCGTGGGTATCATTTATAAACTTGAAATTATCAATGTCCACCATGGCAACGCCCACCATGTAACGGTTGCGCTGGGCAAGATAGGCAAGGGGGACCACGGTGTTAAAAAAACTTTTCCGGTTGAAAACGCCGGTGAGTTTGTCCATGGTGCTTTCGCGCACGAGTTCGCTGTTCCGTTCGCGCATGGCGTTTATGGCCTCGTCCAATAGCAGGAGCGGCGGGTTGTCCTGAATGAAAGGGCGCACTTTATCGGTAAAAGTCCGGACATGCATTTCATAGTCGACCGCGGGTCTGGGCGCCCCGTCAAACGATGGGGCCATGAAGTTGAAGAGGCGTTCGAGTACCGGATATAACAGGTAGAATTCGAGGCGGTAGGCAAGGACAATGCTGTCAATATCGGCGGAGCTGGCTTTGTACTTCTGGTACATTGCGGCGGCTTTTTTCTCAATTGACGTAAGATCGTCGATTATTTTATCACGGTCATCAAAGAGCATGGGAACCATGCCGTTGTCCGCCAATTCAAGAAGATGCTTCCAGTAGCTTACATGTATTTGTTCATCTTTTCGCATCTGGTCCCATATTTCCCGGAGACGCGGGTCCGCAGCGCTGTCGTACAGTGACGAGTATACAAGGACCGCGAGGCGGTCCAGTTCGAGACATTTTTCAATTATGGCCTTCATGCTGGATAAAAAGTAAAATTTATACTGTTGTGAACGCGATAGAAATATATTTTACCGGTATGATTAGAACCATGGTCCTGTGCGTACTTCCGGTCTTTTGCTTGAACGCGGTAGATCTGCTGCCGATTCCGGACAGCGTCCCTGGTTTGGACAGAAACGCAAAAACAGGGTGCGTGAACGGCACGGTTTCGTTTGCCGCTGATTTGTACAAGGCCATAGATGGCGGCGCTGAAGTGTATATAGACAATGGATTTTGCGCAGGCGCCTTTGGCGGGTATCTTTTAAATGGCCAGGAAACCTGTATTGAAATATACGATCAGGGAAGTGCGAAAAACGCGCGCATTGTGTACGATTCAACCACTACAGGGGAGTATAGGTTCCTGAAAGTACCGCTCATATGTTCACGTATAGATACTTCAAGCCCTTTTGCGACCATTTTTGAAGGCGTCCACGACCGGTTTTTCATCAGGCTCTCCCGGAACGCGCGTGACACGGTTTCAGAAAACATGCTTGTCCGCATTGCGCGGGAAATTTCCAAGAAAAAATAGCGGCGTTTAAAATACCGCAGGAATATGGTCCTGGTATTCGACAATAGCGCTGTTTTCATCAACAACGCCGTCGTGACAAGCATTGCATTGGGTCATGCCGTAACCATGGCTGTTGGTTTGCGTATTGTGGCACGACTGGCAGGTGAAAGTACTGTCCCACGCTGCTGATGCGTTCCAGGCAATATCCTCCATATCAGATTCCTCGGGCAGATGGCATCCGATATTGGTGCAGGTCCGGTTTTGGAAGCTCATTCCCTGGGCGGAAACCGTGAGTCCGCCATTATTGTGGCCCAATGCGGCAATGCCTGTATGGCAGGTGGCGCAGGCAATATGGTATGAGGCGCTGTCCACATGTTTTTGGTGTGCGCCCATGGAAAAGGCCGGGTTGTCGTGACAGTCCGCGCATTGTTTTGATGCATTCCATCTCCAGACCATTGGCGCGTTAACCTTGGCTGCCCGTTTTTCAGCGTCAGCGTGGCAGGCGACATTCGTACATGTTCCATTCGTGTAGGTTCCGCTGAACGTGAGGTCGACCGTGCCATTGTTGTGCACTGTGTCAGCTCCTTTGCCAGGTTCGGGGTGGCAGCTGTCGCAGGTCAGATTGATCCCTTCCGCAAGATGTATCTGGTGGCTGCCGGAGACCGGATTTATCAAATGGCAGGCGGAGCATTCATCAAAGGCGCCTTGGTCTGAGGGCTGGCTGCATTGTACGAACGCCAGTAGCGCCGCGATGGCAGCAATGGCACAAAAAGTCTTGCCAAGACCTTTCATCGTATGGCTCCTTTTCTCTCGTGGCAGTCTGCGCAAAAGGCGGGAAGCGCGTGGCAGACAGAGCAATCGCTCTGCTTGAATTTTACGTCAATTCCATGTGTGTACCGGTAATCGGGCCTGTGGATTTTTTGTCCTGTTGCACCTGAATGGCATTCGGTGCAGTCAGCGGTCCGGTGGCACATGGCACATTCGTCTTTTTTAAATACAGCTTCTGCGCCATGCTCATCACGATGCATCCAGTTGGCTGTGGCATGGTCATCGGGTTTTTCAGCGGTCTGGTGGCAGAAAAGGCAATTTATTGTCCGCATTGCCTTGCGATGGCATTGGAGGCACGCCTTCATGTTGGGCAATGTATTTTCAATTTTTTCTGTTTTTAACAGGGGACCGTGGCAGGCTGCGCAGTCCATGGAATGTTTCTGGTGCGTCTTGTGGCTGAATTTCAGGTTTTCGCCTTTTATCTTATGAGGTATGCGAAAACTATTGTCTTTCAGGGCAAAGGGTTTTTCGTCGCTGAACTTCATGTCCTCGTGGCATTGGCCGCATGTTTTTGTGTCCACTTCAGGGAGGGAATCCATCGAAGGTGATCCACCTATTTTATCATGGCAGGCGTCGCATGCAAGGCCCGCTGACTCAACATGCTGGCGATGGGAAAAAAACTGCGTGCTACCCAGGGCAAGGATGAAACTGACGCAAACAATGAAGCAGGCTGATTTCATGGGTATTTACCTGTTGAATCTGTACAAGAGGCCTGCGAAAAGCCGGTTGTCGTATTCGAAATATCGATTTTTGAGAAGCTGATACTCGCTGTTTATTGCCAGATTTTGGAACAACACATAGCTGGCGTTCAGGCTGGCGGTAAACGATGTGCGCCTGGTTTTCATAGTAGTGAGGGTATATTGGGTGAGGCCTGTTCCAGCAGCCAGATCAAGGTTTTTCAGGGGTGTCACCGCGTATGCGGCAAAGACATCGACCGCGCTGGCATTGTTTCCCATCTTCCGGGAAAGCGCAAGGGAGGCGTTTTTGTAACGGAAATCAAAGTCAAACGAGTGTTTTGCCGAATCAGCATAGAGCAGCACGCCATATTGGAACACAAAATCGATATTATCGTTCAAAAGAAAACGGCAGGCCGCGCTGCCAGACATGTGTTTGCCATTGACATAATATTCGTAATATCTTGTTGAGTCGATTTTTTGGTCCTGGAGGCCGCCGGCGAGCAGGAAGATAGTACGTTGATAGAGTTTTATTGTGCCGTTTCCCGAGAGACTTGCGACGCCGTGTGTATTGAAATCGTACACGCTGGTCAATGAGATGCGTGCGGGCTTTAAATACTGGGAAGTGACCCCGGCCGCCACAGAGCCTTGGTCAGTATCGCCTTTTTTCAGTACATCAGCATGTAAAACGGTTTTTGCCAATCCTGAAAATTGTATGGTTCCGCCATACGAAGGGCCAACATCGCTGTTGAACAGGGCCTTTTCATAGGGCGTTGGCATGGAAAGGCCTCCGAACGCCGTAAGAGAAAAAAGCCCCTCTTTCTGGAAGGTGATTGCGCCACCATCGATGAAGATATTTCGCTCAATAAGGGGCGTGAATGTCCGTCCCGCAGAAAGGGACAACGGCAGATTTGGCGCGGCCCAGGTAAGCGCAAGTGATGTGAGTCTGTGGAGGTTTTTATAACTGTTTGGCCGGGCATTGGGGGTTTCTGAATACCGGTAGGCAAGGTCGAAAGTGAATGGTCCGTTATCGGCAGATATGATGGCTGTCGCATAGGGGAGGACATGCTCAAACACAAGGGGAGCATTTGCATTGTCATCATTCTCTTCTTCGTTGTCTTCAGCGCCTCCTGTTGGGGTCTGCTGGCTTGCCGACGTTATTGCGTCTCGTGTATTTACCGCCTCACCGCCAATGGAGAACAGGCCATGAATGCCTTTTGCGTGCAGGAAAACCAGGAGGCCTGAAAGCAGGAGGCAGGCGGCAACAAGAGAATACTTCATTTCCTATTAAAATAATATAAGTTGTGAAAAAAAGTATAAAAAAATGATAGCAGCATTTTGATTTTCCGGTTCGTGATGTGGCGAGACGTTGACTGCAAGGCGGGTCGAGGCGGGCAGATTTCCGGTGGGGGACGAGGTTCAGATTCCTTCCAAAGGTTGCAGTGCTTGAGGATTTTCTGGATTACAGAATCCTGTTTTATACAGCTTACTTGTACCGAGTTGTCGAGGTATTATCTTCATCAAACCGCACAGCAATCAACGCCGCAGACCCTGCACACGGCAGGACGTGGAAGGGACAGAATGACCCGGCCGCGGGCGTCAGTCCGTATGGAAAATCCGGCAAGAAAATCCTTGACCGAGTGTAGTAAGGAATCTATGTTAAACACCATGGGACCTCTCAATGAAGCAATTCATTGTAAAGGTTGTTGCGGGACGGGGGAATCCACGGAAAATGTCTTTCCCCATCCCGCTTCTTCTTACAAGAATATAAGGAAATCCGATGGATAACTGGCTGAATAAATGCTTCGCACTAAAGAAATTATAGCGCGAGAAACGAACCTAATTTATGTTACTATAAAGAGAGAAAGACCACCAGAAGAAGCAAAAGTGGGGGAGTAGGCAAATGATCTTGGACGAGAAGCAGATAAAAAAGTTATGCAAAGTTAAGAGAAACCGGGACTGGCTCGACCAATACGGCATTGTTCTCGCATACAGGAGAAAATACGGCCGGTTCCCGCGTACAAGGACCGAATTTCCGCCTGAAAACAAAGTGGGAAGATGGTTTAACGATAGCGTAAGGGTATCCTATAAAAGAGGCCGCTTAAAGAAATGGCAGATCGGCCTTCTTAAAAAAATCAACTATGTATTTGAAACTCCGAACCACTGGGAGCAAAACTTCAGGGCCTTGAAGAAAGGGTGGGAAGATCACCCGGAATCATGGCCGTATGTGTATTATTACACCCCGCACCTGAAAAGGATCGAACAATGGTGCAAAAATCAGAGGATTAAGCATGTCGAAGGACGTCTTTCTCAACGAAAAATAGAAAAACTAAACGGGGTCCGCTTTCCCTGGGATCTGCCGAGTGAAGTTGCATGGATGAGCCATTATTCAAAGGCCATGAATTGGGTAAAGGAACACCATTGCATGCCGCAACGGTATTCATCTTCGGCGAATGAAAGATTTTGCGGGGTTTGGATAAGCAAGGAACGTTTTAAATCAAATAAAGGGATGCTGTCAAAAGACCGCGCGAAAAAGATAGAACTGCTGTGCAAAACGGCAAATTATTATCCGATAAGGGTCAGTTGGGAAGAATCATACAAGCAATACCTGAAATGGTATACAGAGCATGGAAAAAGACCCCGGAAATACGCAAAAGATATCAAAGAAAGAAGGCTGGGCAGCTGGATCGTAGCGCAGAACCTTAGATTGCATAAAGGGCTTATGACAAAAGAACTTGCGGCCAAGCTGAAGCGGCTGATGAAAAGTGTGCAGTTTGGGGAGATGGCACAGACATAAGAAAAGCTTGATAGCAAGCCAATAACAATGGTATAATGTAGGAGGGAAGTCCTATAATAAATTATTAGGAATTCTAAGATATGGATTATTCCGCTCCGTACCATCCATTCAAATCTCCAGCCGCAAAGCAGCGATACCTGGATTTCTACGACAAGAAGGCGCGTCATTGGCCTGTTCCAGCCGAGACACTCACAATTTCCGGAACCTACGGCGAAACATTCGTAAGAATCTCAGGGGTGCCCGATGCCCCGCCAATCCTGTTGATCCCCGGCGCATCGGTCAGTTCGCTCATGTGGGCGCCGGTAATTGAACGCCTGTCGGGAGAATTCAGGGTTTATGCGGTGGATAACATATACGATTACGGCAGGAGCGTATACAGGCGCAAGATGACCAGGGCGGAAGATCTCATGGGCTGGCTGGATGAAGTCCTCGATTCGCTGGGTCTGGACGGCAAAGTGTCCCTTGCAGGTCTTTCCTACGGCGGGTGGATCGCCGCCCGATATGCCCTTCATGCGCCCTCGCGTATCGCTAAGCTGGTCCTTCTGGCGCCGGTGGGTATGGCGCCCGTAAGGATGCAATTCTGGATCCGCGTGGCGTTCCTCTTTTTACCGTTCCCATACTTCAAGCGAAGTTTCTGGAAATGGCTGTTCGCCGATCTGGCACGGAAAAAGGAATTCTACGGATCCCGGGCATCTGAAGAAGACGAGATATCCGTTGCCATGCAATCCTTCAAGATGAAGAACTCCGTCATGCCGTCGGTACTGACAGACGAGGAAGTGGCCGGCTTTCAGGTGCCGGTCCTGTTCATGATCGGTGAGAACGAGAGATCATTTTCTCCCACGGGCTCAGTCAAACGGCTGAAAGAAAAAGCGCCTGCTATCGTGATAGAGATCCTCAAAGACGCCGGACACGACCTTGTTTTTGTTCAACCTGAGATCGTGATTGAAAAGGTTTTACAATTTCTCCATAATAGAAAATTAGAATGACCAGACTCGCAAGCACACATATGGATTCAATTAAAATTCATTCTTTGTTGAATAATACCAATAATTTATCAGACAGTGAATTAAACACAATGAAAAATTGTTCTTTCAGAAATACTCTTGGCGAATATGTTTCCTGGTTCACCATGGGGAAAGCCAGCAATTCTATCACTGCAAAGAAGCACTTTTATGGTAAAGACAAACATCAATATATTCTGCAATTCATACCTGATGGAAACGATA
>MFYT01000077.1 GCA_001789205.1 Candidatus Raymondbacteria bacterium RIFOXYA2_FULL_49_16
TTGCCGTGTCAACCCCGGTATGGCCGCCAATGAGAAAACCATTGTCTGGCGTCTGGCGTATGGTACGGCCACATTCAGAAGTGGTGTCGCTGCCAACGGCTTTTTCCCATACCAGGTCTCCCTGCACATCGAGCCGGACAAGGTAGATATCGGTATAATCATTGGTCTGCCCTGTCATGATGAACCCATTGCCGGTTGTTTGGCGTATGCAATACGCCCCGTCATTTACTTCGCTGCCGCCAAAAGTCCTTGTCCATTGAGTGTCGCCGGCAGCGTTTGTGCGGACCACATATGCATCAGACCCTCCGGCGCCGAATGAATAGGTAGCACCGCAAAAAATAAATCCGCTGTCAGTTGTCTGCTCTACCCACCGCACCCAATCGTTCCGTTGCCCTCCAACTGTTTTGGACCAGAGTATGTTGCCGTTTGCATCCAGTTTAACAAGATAGGCGTCGCTGTTTCCATTGGAGGACGCGTATCCGGCGGCTATGAACCCATGGTCAAACGTTTCCTGGACAGCATACAGGACTTCAAGGCGGCCATAGGATGTATCTCCTGCTATTGTTTCCCAAATCAACACACCCAGAGAATCGGTCTTAATCACATAGCCATCGGCCCTGTTGCTGGCCGGATTTTCAGAGACACCGGCGATAATGAAACCGCGGTCTGATGTCTCCTGTATGCAATTGCCCACTTCGTCCCTTGCCCTGTCGTCGTACCGCTGGGTCCATAGGATGTTTCCCGCGGAATCAGTGCGGACAATATACAGGTCGCCGTTGCAATGCGAGCAGCAGCAATGGCCGGTCATGGCAAAACCATGGTTGCTGGTCTCGCATATACTGTGTGACCTAATGCCGGATTGATCACCCGACTTGGCAGGCAGGCTATCTTTGGCGATTTCCTTTGTCCAGCCAACCGCGGGTTCCTGTGCAAAGCACCAAAACGACGCAACAAAAAGGAATGCAACGATATAGTGGTACTGTTTCATGTGCGCCCCCTTATTTTAGCAGTGTCATGGATTTTGAAAATACGCGGCCGCTTGTTTTTAAATACAGTACATACATGCCGCTGGGCAATCCTGAAGCGTTCCATATAACAGAATTACGAATTATGAATTTTGAACTATTGATATTTGAAGATAAATCAGCTACCTCTTTGCCCCGTATATCGAATATCTTCAATTCAGGAGTTGTAATTTTTAATTTTGCATTTGTCCCGAGCCCTGCCGGAGGGTTTGTAATTGTTATTTTTACCATTGGATTGAACGGATTGGGACAGACGGAAAGAACGGGTGTTCCATTGGTTTTTCTGGCCGCATTCTGTCCGGCCAAGGCAGCGGTTGTATCGATACGGAATACGTGGATGACCGGCTGCGGTTCGCCCGAGGTCTTGACCAGCGTTTGGGCGACATACAACAGGCCGCGCTGGCGGTCGTATGCCAGGCCTCCTGGCGAGAAATAATTATCCTCCATGTTAAGATTTCCGCCTCGGGGACCTAATTTCTCACCGGTAAAACAGAGGTCCAGGTTTTTCCGGGCATACCACCGTATGTCCCACTCGTTCCTGGAGCCCTGAACAACCTCGGAGAGGTCGGTTGGATCGTAAAAGAGAAGCGTGGGATACATGCCAGCGCCAAACGGCCCGCTGAAATAGCTGAAGTCAAGGCTGTAATTCTGTGTACAATACATGACGACCGCTGACCGCTGGCCATAGGTCAGCCAGGCGCCAGCCTTATACCAGCTGCATACGGAAAACCCTTTATCGGATTTGCCGGTAAAATGCATCAGCGGTGTGCCGTCGAGTGTATCTCCGGCCGGAGGAGGATTGCCGTTTTCCCATGGCGCGCAGGCGAAAAGATTTGGTCCTTCGGCGCCCCAGTTGCGCATACGGCCGCACGCGAGGGTCTTTCCCGGGACATATTGGTCAGCCCAGTCCTTGGGTATTTCAAACATATAATGGCCAATGTCCCATTGCGAGTAGGTGCCCAGGCGCCAGAATCCCGCGGTATTGGGATTGGAAAGCGATACATCGAGCCAGGCCATATGCACCTGATTTGGCAGAGCGGCATAATCATTGCCAATATTCGCATATAGTTTTCCCGAACTCTGTTGCCCCTGGGCGGAAAGATATGCGAGGCCCCAAACACCCATTCTTTGATAATCCGGAAGCCCGGTGAATGGATCCGCAAAAGGCTGCACTGGAGACGTACGGGGGAGATCAGTATAACTTTTTGTGGCTGAAAAACCTGGAACAGGAATAGTCACTTCGGTTATATAATTGCCGGATGCATGGCCTGCACCGAACAATGAACCAGGGTATCCATCGTTCGTTCCACTTGGATCGCCATCTGGATAATACGCAAAAGCATCGCCGCCATACCCAAACCGGCCGTAGTCACCGACCGAGGCCCCGGCGTTGAGCGTGAATGCTCCTTCGTAAATCAAATTTTCGGGATACAATGCATTGACACGGTCTTGCTGGGCAGACCCTGCCAAAGGAAACAGCATCACTGCCAAGAGCAAGGATAGCAATCGCATGCGCCCCCCTTCTTTTTTTACTTATTTCACCAACAAGGCTTTGCTCAGTTCGTTATGCGCTTAATAACAGCCTTTAAAAAATGGGGTTGATATGGTACAACCCCAACGAACTACAAACTAATTTTTTAGCAGCATCCGTCGCAAGCAGCTGCCGCCATTATCGTGTAAGAACGATTTTATTTACCAATTGCCTGTTGCCGAGCCTGGCTTTGATTATATAGACGCCGCTTGGCTGGTTGGACGCGTCCCACAGTATTGAATTACGGACTACGGATTTTGAATTACGGACGTGCGGTGAGAAATCCTTGACAAGTTCGCCTTTAAGATTAAAAACCTTTAATTCATTTATAATCTGCGATTCATAATTCGTGATCTTTATTTCAGTCGTTGGATTGAACGGATTCGGGGAAACTGTGATGCACATATCATTGGTTTTTAATGATTGGGCCGCTACCTCAGAAACAGGATCAACCGGGACCATGATAAAGCGGCTGCCGCCGGTGTTCTGGTCGCCTGATTTAATCTGAAAATTCCTGAATGTAATCAGATTAAAACTGTCTGCTGTAATTGTATCAATCTGAAACACGGTATTTGTATCATTCACAGCAGTGTTTTTAACAATATAATCCGCACCTTCGGTGACAACGAATTGCTGGAGCTTGCGGGGGGTTATGTCAGCTGTGTTGTCGCCGGTAAGCGAGGCTATGACAATCTCGTACCGGTTAATCTGGTCCACCTGGTTCTGGTAGTTGCCAACTTTATAATACGGAGTGCTCCAGATGAGGTGTTTGTTGAAAATATAAAAGATGGAATCCGTAACATCTGGCAGCGGCAGAGCTGGATTGCCGGATACGTTTGAAAAAGCCAGGAAAGAATTGTTCTTATGTATGGTACTCAATTGCGGTTGGCCGCTCACGAGTCCGCCGCAGTCGTGGCCGGAAGCGCCTTGGCATCCGCCGTTCCAACCGCGCCGTGAGGCATTCAAATTTGTATAATAATTCCTGCCTTGCTGCGGCCAAGTCACACTGCCGTCTTTCCCTCCGCTGCAGAATGTTATCCATGGCAGTTCCATTCCTTCCATGGAAAGGACCATCTGTTCTACATTAAGGAATTGATGAAGGATCATCCCACCATATGCCTGCTCAAGCCTTTCGCTGCGCCAGCCTGTGAAATGGACCTTTATATCATCGTTGGTGTGCGATCCCCATCGCGCCTCGCATTGCCGCAGCCATGTCCAGGTTGTTTCCAGAAAATTCGTCGGCGGAACTTTGCCATCACCATAAGCGAAAAAATCAGGATAGTATTGCAAGAACAGCAATGTGCCTCCGCCGCCCATTGAACCGCCGGCAACATATATCTGGTTGGTGTCTATTCTATTGGCATAATATGGCTCTACCTGGATCATCCATTTCAGGAAATTCATTATCCGGGCCTGGACAAAATTAACAACAGGCCCCTGGTCTGATATTGGGCTCGAACCGGTTGGCGCGTATTTACTTGTGTCAAACTGATAGGTCTGGCTATAGCCGAACCACCAACTGCCTGTTTCGCACGCTTTTACTTCTATGCCGTCCGAATTCCACGCGGCATAATTCTGGGTATAGCGGATGGTGCCATCCATTCCTTCAATGGTCAGGCGAAGGTCGACCTTGTCAGAGGTAGTGGCATAGTTTTGTTTGACACCAACCCAGAATGGCCACGCATAGGTGCCGCTATATGTGGGGTTAAACGAATCAACGTCAGTATACAGCAGATAGAGACGCGCGCATTTTATCCCTGACTGGTATAAGAGCACTGGCGCTGCGTCTTGGACTGTTTCGGTAATAGCACCAATGGCATTGCCAGCGCCAATGGACTTGTCTTCAACGCCGCCAACCACGGCCGTGACAGCGTAATAATAGGTACCGGCAACATGTGTGGTGAAAACAGCCACGCCGGTCCCGGCTGGAATCTCCGTCACGTTGCCTGTTAAGGACGTATCGAGCGGTACAACGACATTCCTGCTGACCGAGCATGGCGGGGTCAGCAATTGCATGTCAGACCTGTCCGCATTGGTGGCAAGGTGCGCCAGGACCCTGTTGAACGAGGAGTTCGGGGCGACTTCATATCTTTTATTGGCCGTTGTCAGGTCGCCGGCTGTTATGGGCGCCGTGCTCCTGTAAATAATATAATTTTGCCCGTTTGTCACTTCATCCCAGGTAAGAAAAACCTGGCCTGAACGAAAAAAGCCCGTCATATTGGTTGGGGTTGCGCCGAACAAA
The DNA here is from genome assembly GCA_001789205.1 of Candidatus Raymondbacteria bacterium RIFOXYA2_FULL_49_16. Lineage (GTDB taxonomy): Bacteria > Fibrobacterota > OXYB2-FULL-49-7 > OXYB2-FULL-49-7 > XYB2-FULL-49-35 > XYB2-FULL-49-35. The sequence continues at coordinate 4,799 of MFYT01000077.1, forward strand.
GAAGCTGATAAGGTCAAGGCAAATAATAGGACTCGTACCATGAAACCCTCCCCTTGTTGAGAATTAACGCCCCTTATTTTGTCAATAAAACTTTTTTCGCTATGCGTGCGCCCCCGGCAGTCGCTTTGATTATGTAGACGCCGCTTGGCTGGTTGGAAGCGTCCCATACAAAAGAATTACGAATGTCCGGTGTCAAGCTCTTGACCAGTTTTCCAGAAATAGTATAAATGCCTAATTCGTAATCCGTAATTTGAAATCTATAATTTTCCAAAGTAATGCATGTCCGGGGGTTAAACGGATTGGGCGAGCACGTGATCTGGAACTGGCTTTTATCAGCTACAAAGCAAGTTGTTGTCTTTGTTGTATATTTATACGGAATATATTGATTCAATTCCGGCTTGTTAACGGTAACCCATGCCATGTGTTGCAGATATGCTTTTGTCGCGGAATCTATGGTGGCTCCGGTATAATAAGTGCCAAATGATGTCAACCCGGTCGGGTCTTCTCCAAAAAATGCCGCAAAGAAAACACACGCACCGAGATATCCGCCTTCAGTAGACTGATGATACCCATCGGTGTACCAGAGCGGAAAAGACAGATCTTCCTTGATGACCGTGTCAAAGGCGAATCCAACCGGCGAGACCAATGCCCCAAGAGAGGTCACTGCGTTCATATATATTTGGGATATGGTGTCCTGTCTTGACGGAAACCAGACAAGATTGGTGGAATCATATCTGGGTTTTTGAGTGACATATGCCCATGTCATGTAAAAAACAGATTTTGCCCCTGCAGCGGTCACAACCTGATTAAATGAATCAGCGTATAAACTGAATTTTGAATCTGAATAATCCACCTGATATCCCTGGAGAACCACATAATCGTAATTTCCTACGCGTATTTCATGCAGTGTGGTGGTATCTGCCCATTGGCCTTCCAAGCGCGTACCCCCCTTGATTATTTCCTTTGTATACACATGGTAGCCTCTTTCCCTGGCAAAGCTACGCACAAGTGTTGTGGGCAGCCGCAAGGAAAAACTGTTGCCAATAAACAGGATACGCGTGGAATCTTGGCATGGGGCAGGTGCGCATAGAAACAAAAGGAGCGCGATTAAAGCCGGAAAAAAGACAGACTGAGCGAATTTCATACAAAGCCTCCATCTTTTGGGGTACTTAATTTATAGAAAAAATACATTAAAAATGGACCAAATGCTTCGACTAATTATTGGAAAGAATAACAAAATCTTTGAAACACGCGAAAAAAGTGGAAAACCAACCAAATCTGGTACAAAATATTACCAAAATTTAATAATGGTTATTTTTTGGGATTATTAATGCTAAGTCGTTGATAAGTAAAGTAATAAGAGTAGAATTTTCAATGTTGCCCAATAAAAACCTTATTGTATCGTGATCCCTGAATTTACGCATGCACGATAAAAATGGTAACTGATTTTTTACCGTAAAAACAAGTATATTTATGAGAGAACAATCAACAAAGGGAATACATGAAAACGGTACTTTATTATTTTTCGGGCACGGGCAACTCTCTATGGGCCGCGCGAATGCTTGCCCGCGAACTGCCCGATGCGGAGATTGCGCCCATGCCTGCACCGGGCCTTGAAACAGTTTCTGTTGACGCACCTGTGATCGGCCTGGTCTTTCCAGTGTACATCTGGGGCCTTCCAGCGCGAGTCAGACATTTTGCGGACAAACTGAAGGGTAACGGGTCACCCTATATCTTTGCCATTGCGACCAACGGCGGCCAGGTGGCAAATACACTGGTGCAGCTGCAACAGCTCATGGCGCGGAACGGGCGCGAACTCGCGTCAGGTTTTGACCTTGTGATGCCCTCTAATTACATCCCTTGGGGCAGTCCCGGACCCAGACGGGTATGGGAACCGCGATGCAGCGCGGCACTGGAGAAACTCTCACGGATAGCGGGCATTGTCCGGTCCCAGGAAAAGAGGCCTGTTGAAAAAGGCCCGCTGTGGCACAGGGTAGTATTCACACTCCTGTACAAACTGAGCCACAACCAGATTCCCAAAATGGACAAGAGCTTCTGGGTCGATGAAAAATGCAATTCGTGCGGGATTTGCGTGAAAATATGTCCGTCAAAGAACATCACCATGTCCGATACAAAGCCTGTATGGAACCATGGCTGCGAACAGTGCCTGGCGTGCATCCAATGGTGTCCTAGGCTGGCGATTCAATTCGGCAAGAAGACGCCGCGATACGAGCGGTATCATCACCCTGAGATAACGCTGAGGGACATGATAGGCAAGTAGGTTTTCCGTCAAGCCCTGCCCGGGCAATTCTTCTTGTCATGTCATGCCGCTATAAACCAATGAATGGCGCATGTACAGGCCTTTTTTCCCTCCTTTTCCTCCTTGCCTCTCTTGGTGTCCTCAGGGTATTTTTCTTGTAGCATGAACATCCTTGTTTTCAACATCGCCCGCATGGGCGATCTGATTGAATCCATTCCCGCCATGATCACCCTGCGGCACACACATCCTGATGCGCATATCACCCTTGCCGTGTTACCCGAATACGCCTGGCCCGCGGGCCTTATTCCCGGCATTGACGCGATATGCTATTTTGATACACGCAAACCCTTGCAGCCTTTTTGCGAACCCTCGTACGACGCCATATATAATTTTTCGTATTCAACGCTGGCAGCGCAAGTACTCAGCCGTATTGCCGCGCCCCAACGCATTGGCATGCTGCTCACCGCGGCCGGACGGCCGCAGTTTTCCGATCCGGCAACAGCGTATCTTTGGAACTTTATCAATACACCGGGAGCGCCTATTTTCAACTTTTCAGACCTGTTGAGACATTCGGTCGCGGCTGGCCCCATGGAACCGGCCTTTTATCTCAAGGAAGGGGCGGCGAACCCGGCACTTGGCAGCGGAATTCTCGCTCAGCATGGTATTGATCAACGCAGGCCCTTGGTATGCATGCAGACCACGGCGGCCGACCCGTATCGTGCAGTGCACGAAGACGTGTTCGCGGAAGCGGGCCGGTTTCTTTCCGGGCATTGCCAGGTTGCGGTGCTTGCCGCCCCGGCTGAACGCACGCGCGCTGAGCGCATAGCCAAACGGGCGGGAGCAATCCCGCTTGTCTGCGATCTTGACGGTCTGCTTGGCGTTCTCTGCCATACGGCGCTGCTGGTCACCTGCAACACAGGTCCCATGCACCTTGCCGCAGCCACTGGCGTGCGCTGCCTGGTGCTTTCGTGCGGCACGTCCCAGCCCGCCTTTGACGGACCCTATGGTCACGGTCATGTGATCTTATCCGCCGCCAGGGAGTGCCATCCCTGCAGACAGGGTATGCGATGCAACGATCCTGTGTGCACCCGCGATTTTGATCCCGCAACAGTGGCCGCGGCGGCGCTTTCCATGGTGCAAGGCGGGCCGCTCCCGGATCCGGCGCGCATGTTCGCCACTCACTGCGGCCAATGCGGATGCTGGTTGAACGGTCATTATCATGCTGCCAGGCGTTTTCTGCTCTCGGTCATTGGCGCCATGCCCATTGTCGCATGCGGGGAAGAGGAACGGGGAGCAGTGCCTGAGGAAATTTCGCAGTTTGCGCGCCTTGTGGCAGACGGGACCAGCATGCTCCGGCAGGCCATTGCCGCCATGCAGCAGGGACCCCAGCGGCAGACGCTTGTTGATATTGCGGCTGCGATAAAGAGCATTGACGAACACGTTGCTCGCATTTCATTCAAAGACAAGCAGTGGCAAAGTGTTGTTGGTTTTTACAAGGCCCTGGTGGAAAATTGTGTTGCAGAGCGGCCATGGGAAATGCTCAGGGAGTTGTACGCGGTTTTTACGTTATACAATGCGAGATTGCAGGAATTGATTGGCGACTAATCGGCCTGAACATGACATTCTGATATAGACCGGGGGATTCCCGGGAACGGTACTCAGTCCCCGAGCTTCTTCATCCAGTAATCAATCAGGTCTTTCAACGTATCGGTAAGCTCTATTTCCGGTTTCCAGCCAGTATCGGCTGCGATCTTCGCGTTGCTGCCCACCAGCAGGGGAATGTCCACGGACCGTTCGAGTTTTGTATCAGACCGAATCTCGATGTCAATTCCTGTGCGGCGGATCATTTCCTCGACAATCCAGCGCAGGGGCTGCGCTTTACCCGAAGAGATATTGTATGTTTCGCCCACCTTTCCCTGCTCAAGCAATACATGGTAGGCGCGCACCACGTCGCGCACATCGAGAAAATCGCGTTCTATTTCGATATTTCCCGTATAAATTACCGGTTCGAGATCGTGGAGCCGGATATCAGCGAGTTTTTTCGCAAAGCTGGGAAGGGCGAAGGTTTCAGCTTGGCCAGGACCCGTATGGTTAAAGGGCCTGGCAACAATGGTCTTGATACCGTAGGATTTCCGGTATTGGCCCGCGATAAGTTCAATGGCCGCCTTGCTTACCGCATATGGCGATTCAGGCTTGAGCGCATGGGTCTCGGTCCTGAAGGCCTCCTCGTTCATGGGCGAACCGTAGACTTCGCCCGATGAAACCATGAGCACCTTTGTTGGCACATTTTCGACCCTGATCGCCTCAAGCAAATTGAGGACCTGGTTTACATTGGCCTGGATGGTGGCAACGGGCTGTTCGAGGGAATAGCGGACAGAACTGATGCCTGCCAGGTGCAGCATTTTTCTTGGGTGCGTCTCTTTGATCATGGCGCGGACCGCGTCGGACGAACCCAGGTCGCAGTCTATATAGCGCACCCGGTCTGACTGCAGCTGGTCTGTATTTTTAAGGTCAACGCAGACCACCTGATAGGTGGTGTGTTCGAGGAAGAAGGTGAGCGCATGGCGGCCGGCAAAGCCGTTTGCGCCGGTAATCAGCATGGCCATTGAGGTTCCCTTTTTGTTCTTCTATCAAAATAACATGTTGACGTAAACAGCTTCAAAGGATAAATGCACAAAGAAAAATTACGGAACAGCAATCATTGCACCCGGTAGTTAACTATGAGTCAAGTAATGATCCATTCTATCTGACCTTCATGCTGGTTTGCACACAGTTACTGATGAGCTGAATAAATAACCACTACCTGGCATGCCGTGTCTAAGCGCATAAGGCGCTGATTCAATGACCTGCTGGTTCTGATCTGGAGGTCTGCGATATAGGCAAGGACATGGAAAAAAGTTCCTGGAATTGAAGAAAAATAAAAAGTATTGACTACTTTAAGTTAATGATTAACTTAAGAATGGCATATTTGTTAAATAAGGAATAGATATTGCATAACTAGTTTGGAATATTGGTCAAATGTGATGTAAATAACAGAATTTATTAATTATGATGTATAATATATCATGGAAATTTCAATATTTACTAAATATTGTAGATAAAATAACACATAAAGCCATGATATTGAAACATATATAACTAATCAAATGTTTTATTGAGGTATATTTTATGAAGATAAAGATTGATTTATTAGTTTATACTGTTTTTTTAGTTACAGTATATTCATTTGCTGCCACTCAATGGATTCAGACCGATTGGTCAGGCGGTAACGGCCAAACAGCATGGACAAATCCAGCGAAATATTTATCAGACAATGGTAATGTTGAAATCCATAATCCATCTGGAGAAATAAGTATTCAGGTGCAAATTAATACAGGGGATGGTGCTGATGGCACTCTGACAGTCACTTCAAGCACGGGTACAAACTACACTTTTTCAACTGCCGCGAACTATTCGTTTTCCAATACAAATGCGATGGGAATAAGCAGCGGCAGCGCGAAATTGACCACCCTTTCGGCGCCCTTTGCGTCCAATCTACTATTGTGGATGGCCGCGGATTCCATTTCCGGGAAATCGGATGGGGATTCAGTGGATACGTGGAGAGACTTAAGCACGAGCGGAAACAATGCCACGCAAAGCACAAGCTCTAAAAGGCCGGTTTATAAAACCAATACGCTTAATGGAAAACCAGTCTTGCGGTTTAGTGGCGCCCAGGAACTATCCACCGCCACGGGCAATGCCTTGGGCGATTTTACTGTTTTTGTGGTTTTCAAAGCAACTGCGATCGGAGGAGGGTACGACCGGGTGCTTGATAAAGATTACGCCAACGGGTTCTGGCTTGGCAGAAACAGTTCCACGGTGAATTCTTTTGGCGGGGGAATAGAAGAAAGCGGTTCGCCTTTTGGCATTTTCGGGAGTTTTCCTGACAATAACTGGAATGTCCTTGGTTCAATACGGAGTGGAACCACCCATTACCTATATAATAACGGTTCCGCTCTGGCCAACAATACTGTTTCCGGCGTCACGACCAATACCGCGGTCTATGGCATTGGCGGAAGAAACGCCAATTATTTTACCGGGGATATTGCCGAAATCCTGGTGTATGGCACGGCCCTTTCAGCTGAAGACCGCAAGGTCATAGAGGCCTATGTGGGGCAGAAATACAACCTTTCCATGCCACCCTATATCACCACCGATCCTACGGTCACTAACAATAGCGGGTATATTTTCACTTCAGCATTATCGGCTTTTTCAGAAACCGCCACAAAGACAAATAGCGCGGTCCAATACATCCTAAGCAGCGACAATGGCAGTACATGGAAATATTGGACAGGCAGCGCTTGGGCTGTTTCCAATGGTACCTACAGCCAAAGCAACCCCGCTTCCATTATCAATACTAATATCAGCACTCTGGCAAGCAGCGGCACTTTGAAATTTAAGGCGTTTCTGCATTCTAATGATGGTAACAATACTCCCTATTTGGACAATATTAATATTGGCGGGGCATCGGTCACAGTCAACGAATATACCTATCTTACTGCGGCAACAACCAACGCCGGAGCCACCGCACTATCAGTTAATAACGGCGTCAATTTCAGCGACGGTGATGAAATCCTGATTATCCAGATGCAGCACGCCACAGACGCTGGTACATACGAATTCAGGACCATCGCATCAGGGGGCGGTACAAATACTTTGACGCTGGATTCTGTTTTGGCGAACAGCTATTATTCCGGGACATTGAACGTTGCCTCTGCCTCTGCCGCCCAAGTAGTACGGGTGCCTAACTTTACTACTGTATCCATCCAAAGCGGGGCATCAATCATTTGCCCTGCATGGGACGGGTATACCGGCGGCATTATCGCTTTCCGCGTCCGGGCCACGCTTACCGTTGAAGGATCAATTAGCGCGAATGCGTGCGGTTTTCGGGGCGGCCGCTATGGCGGGACCGACGGCTACAAGGGAGAGAGCTATCCTGGGGGCAATCCCACTGCAATTATTGGCGGGTATAATAATGGATGCGCTAATTCCGGAAGGCAGCCAAACGGGGGCGCGGGCGGCACGTATGTAAATGGCGGCGGCGGCAGTTACGGGACCGCTGGAACCGATGGAGAGCCATTTACCACATGCGTTGGGGTCGCTGGATATACCTATGGAACAGCTGATTTGTCCACTATTTTCCTGGGGAGCGGCGGCGCGGGCGGCCATCCCAACAGCGGTGAACCGCAGGGTGGAAATGGGGGTGGCTTAATTTGGATAACCGGGACAGCCATAAACGTTACCGGAACAGTTTCAGCCGACGGCCAGAATGCGTATGACGCGATCCCGCCCGCTACCGGCCAATGGGGCGCTGGCGGCGGATCCGGTGGTTCGATCTTTTTACGCGGTTCAGGTTTGACATTGGGTACTGGTCTTGTTACCGCCGCGGGCGGGGCCCAATATAATGGACAAAATGCGGCAGGTGACGGCGGCAACGGCGGCAGCGGCAGGATCCGGGTCGAGTATGTCACTCTCTCCGGCACTGCCAATCCAAGCGCGTCCGCCAGCCTGATAACCATTGTTAATTCAACCAATCTAACCTCTTCGATATACGATATGGGCGCTAATGCCAGCGGGCCGTATTTTATTAATTGGAACGAAACGTTGCATGGCCAGACAATACAGGTGAAAGTAAGGACAGACAATAATTCTTCAATGTCCGGGGCCATGGCTTTTAGTTCCGCTGATAATGCGGTAAACGGCGGCAGCGTTGGATCGCTTAATTCCGTGGTTCGCAGACAGCGTTATGTGCAATATCAGGCCATTTTAAACACTTCGGACGGCATGAATGTGCCCAGTTTTCAGGATATTACCCTTGAAATGAACAGCCGTCCAGATAGCTTTGATTTGACCAGTCCGGTACACGGTTCTGAACTGGCTACGGTGCTGCCAGGTTTGGATTGGCAGGATTCCTATGACTCCAACACTGTATCGGGTGATGCGGTAAGTTATATCCTGGAAATAGACGATGATTCCAATTTTGCCAGTATCAATGTACGCAAGACTGGTTTAAGTCTCAGCAGTTACACCCTGACCGGCGGCGAGGCCTTGACGGACAATGTGACCTATTACTGGCGAGTGTTTGCCAAGGACAACTATCCCGATTCCACCCGCAGCGCTTCAGTGCGCCATTTCTTTACCGATGCCGGGGGAAACCAAGCCCCCACCCTTTCCACGCCTTTGGGTCCGGTAAACAATACCGAACTCTCCGGCGCCGGTTCCATTACCTGGACGCGCAATGATGTTGATCCGGGAGATACGCTTTTATATACTATACAAATAGATAATAATATCTCCTTCGCTTCGCCGGAGATCAGTCAAGCCAGCATCACCGGCGTCAGCAAGGCGCTGAATACATTCACCAATTACGCTAATTTGCAGGACAACTCCATATATTATTGGATCATCCAAGCCAAGGACCCGAGCAACGCTGTTTCCGGGTATACCCCGCTGGGAGGGCAATATTTTTTCTTTAATAAACAGAACGACGCCCCTTTGGTCTGCACATCCTTGAGCCCGGCAAGCGGTGAAGCGAGCGGCAATACGTATTTGAAATGGCGTTCCGCTGATCCTGACTCGCAGGGACTTTCCCGGGACACGGTCAAGGCCACTTTGGAGATTTCCGCGAATTCGTCTTTCAGCATCATAGTGAGCACTACTACCGGGATAGCGCAGGACAGCATTCAATTGAGCACGGTGACTAATTATTCCAGCCTGAATGACAATACCGGTTATTATTGGCGGTTGATCTCGATCGATAATCACGGTTTGATTGGAGATACCACTGACGGGACCGCCTATTTTTATCTGAACAAGACAAACCAGATCCCCGCCGCGCTTGTTTTGGCCTTTCCTGCCATTCGGGATACTGTATTGACCCCTGACACGCTGCGGTGGCATACGGCAATTGACCCGGATTCTTTCGCCATTTTCACCTATAATATCAGAATCTATAAGAAAAGCGGCGATGTTCTTTTATACAATAAATATTGGATTAGTGACACTTTTACCGTGATAACCATGGTGGATTCCTTCCGTGCATATGCTTCCAGAGATAGTTTTTATTGGCAGGTACGGGCCCGCGATCAGTACGCGGCCACTTCCGGCTGGAGCGGCGGGGCAAGCCAGGTGTTCTTTTTCCGTTCCACCCAAGCCGTGGCGCCGTCCCTTTCTAGCCCGGTTGGCGGCGTAAACGCGTATCCGACATCGTTGCTCCAGTGGACTGCCGCTCTGGATATTGACAAAGGACCTGAAGATAGCCTGTTGTATACACTGCAAATTGATTCATCCGGCGATTTCTCCACAATCGTCAGCGCCTCCCAGAACATCAACGGGCTGAATAGAACCCTTTCCACAGTGGCCAGTTACGCCAATCTGGTACAGGACAAGAAGTATTACTGGCGGGTGTTTGCGGTGGATAACCACGCTGAAAAGGGCGATACCAGCGCATCTGACAGTTTCTTTTTTACCGCGTCTAACGACGCGCCGCCAACGCCGGCCAACTTGACTCCCGTCCTGGGGTCCTCGCTGGGCGCCTCGGGAACTCTTTCATGGAACGCCTGTGCGGACCCTGAAGGTGATACGGTCTTTTACCAGTTTCAAATGTCCGCCAGCGCTGGATTTACGTCCCTTTTCCAGAACGATTCCGGCATCACAAGCACCAGCCGTACCATAAAGCTGATGAGCGCGTATCCGGTCTTGCAGGACGGGGCCGTGTATTATTGGCGCGTGCGCGCCCAAGATAATAATTTCGCGTTTTCAAGCTATTCCAGCACCAACACCTTTGTCTTTGCCAGTACAAAACCGACCGTTGCAACCGACCTTTCACCAGCCGGAGACGAGGAAGTTTCCGGCGCCGATAGCCTGAAATGGACGGCAGGGGCTGACCCTGATACGCTGGACACGTTTACTATAAACCTTGAAGTAGACGACAATGCTGATTTCAGTTCACTGACATTGAGTCAACACACTATCGCATCCAGCGCGACGGGCGTGCGTCTTTCCTCGCTGAGCAGCTACAACAACCTACAGGACAATACTGAGTATTACTGGCGGGTCTACGAGATAGACACCCATGGAAAGCATTCAGATACGACCGGCAACGCCAGGTTTTATTTCAACAAAGCCAATAATGCGCCCGTGTCCGCGGATTTGGCAAGTCCTGTTTCCCATGAGTCAATCGATGGAGGAGACACCCTGAAATGGGGCCCTGCCACTGATCCGGACCGGAATGACACGGTACGATATATTATCCAATTGACTACAGGCTCTTTTACGGCGCCGGCGGTCCAGGATACCACGACTGATACCTTGTGCCGGATGGACGGTCTGAATGGATTTACGGATTTGAACGACAACCAGTTTTATTCCTGGCGGATTGTTGGTCTTGATAATCACGGCTTGACGGGCGGCATTTCTGACACGGGTGTGTTGTATCTGAATAAAATAAACGACCTTCCGCTTACGCCGTCATCGCTGCTTCCGGCACCGGGAAGCCAGCGCAATCCAAGCCAGGGTTTCAGTTGGACAGGAAGCGATCCTGACTCAGGGGATGTCCTGCATTACGGGTTTCAGTTGTCGGCCAGCAGCGGTTTCGTCCAAGTCATCTTCGCGAAGACCGGAGGCGAAAATTTTCTAAATACCACCATTGCCCTGAACGCCTTTCCTTCGTACCATGACAGCTTGCGGAAGGACAGCGCATATTTTTGGCGGGTGAAGGCATATGATAATCACGGTGATAGCTCGGCGTGGAGCGCCCCTGTCAGTTTTACCTATGATCCCGCGTACTTTGAGATCGACACCGGCGCTGGTAATCCGCATGATACCATCACCTCCTCCGCCATTGCCACGGACAAGGTCGCACTCTCTATCAACGTCAAAGCGCATGGGTGGGAGAATAGCATTATCAAACGCATTACGGTCAGCGCGCTGGGTATGGCCCATGAGGTAACGGACATTTCCTCTGTGTTCTTGTACCGGGACGCGGACCGCAACGGCAGTGTGAACATAGGTACGGACCAAGCTCTGGGATTTGGTAATTATAGTGTTGACAACGGCGCCCTTTCCTTTGACATCAGCCGCACCATTGTTGCCGGAGATTCAGAGCAATATTTAGTCTCGTATAACCTCAATGGCAATGCCTCTGACGGCGAGACATTTACCGCGCGGATCTCTTCAGGCGCGGCTATTAGCGCCGTGGGGGAAACCAGCAATGACACCTTGGTCTCTTCTCAGGCGTCGTTGCCGCGAGGGACCATCAGGCTGACCACGCCGCGTACGTTTGAAATCATCAGCCAGCATGCCAATGCCGAGACTGCGGGCGTGGGTTTTTCACTCACTCTCAGGGCGCGGGACAATGCGGGCCATATTGCCACTACGTATACGGGAAATCATACCATCAGTTTCAGCACAACGGCGTCAGCCGCGCCTCTGGGCCAAAGCCCTGCGCTGCCCGTATCCCAGGCCGTCATTTTCACGGCCGGGATAGGGACCACGACCGTTGCTTTTAAAATGGTGAAAGCAAGCGCGTCGTTCACCCTTTCAGCCTCTGAAACCACCGGGCCTTTGGGAACAACGGACAGTATTGATATCTATCCTGCGGCTTTGTCCTTTGTCCAGGCGCAGACAATGCCTGGTTCCGGCAGCGCATTAACCACAGCGGATCTTACCGCTGACGACAGCCTTATGGTATATGCGGCCGGGTACGACAGCATGGGTAACTTCAAGCAAAACGTCAGCGTCACGTGGCAGGGAACAGGTGTGGTAACGGCGTTCAGCCAGATGAACGATACGGCCACTGTTTTTCGGGCCGTTGCCGCGGGAACTGGCTCTATAATCGCGGACCATGAAACAGCGCGTGACGACACCAGCGGGACCGTGATAGTGACCGCTGGCGCGTTGCATCATATCGGTATTCGCGACTCGGCAGGCAATGCCGGCTTGTTGGTTTCAGCTGTGGGCATGACGACAACAGACACCTTGACGGTATATGCGGCAGGGTATGACGCTGACAGCAATTACCTGTCAGACACGCCGGTCTCCTGGAGCGCTACCGGAATTCTTACACCCTGGCTTTCCGCTGCATACGGCGCATTTACTTCATTGATACCGCAGAACAGCGCTTCAGGACGCATCATTGCCAGCCATGCCTTGGCCTTTGATGACAGCACAGGTGTGATAGCAATAACCGCCCCCATCTCAAATATCAAAATCCGGAACGCGGCAGGCGGCGGAGGCAGCGCGATCGATTCATTGACAGTAAGCGCAGATGATTCAGCTTCCGTATATTGCGCGGGATACGACGGCGCGGGTCATTATATCGACGACGTTACGGTTTTTTGGAATGGCGCGGGCACAGCGGCCGGCAGGTTGGTCTCAGCGACCGGCAGTGGCACCTTATTCCGGCCCAAGACGGCCGGGGCCGGACTGATAGTTGCCCAGCATTTAAGCGGCTATCACGATACCGTGCGGACAACAGTGGTCCCCGGCAGTCTTTCATATGTGGCAATCAGGGACTCCGCAGGCAACCAGGGGAGCGTCATCACGGCCAAAGCCATCACCTCTGTCGAAACGCTTACCGTATGGGCAGCGGGCTACGATTCTGACAGCAATTATATTTCCGATACGCCGGTCGCCTGGAGCGCCACTGGCGCACTGAGCGGGTGGCTATCCGGCGTAACGGGCGCAAGCGTGTCCCTGCAGCCCCGGAGCAGCGGAAGCGGGATAATAGTGGCGGATCATGCGACAGCGCGTGACGACAGCACTGGGACCATCACCGTGACGGCCAACCTGGTTTTGCTGAAAATCCGTACAGCCCCCAATGGCAATGGCGCGGAGTGTGGCGACACGGCCATTACCGCGGATGACAGCTTGGTCTTGTACGCTGCGGGATATGACGGACAAGGGGCGTACATCGCGGATTGCATTGTAAACTGGGGTCTGACAGGACGGTTGGCGCATCTTTCAAGCACCTTTGGTTCAACTACCGTTTTTTACGGGGATTCGCTTGGCAGCGGCCGGGTCTATGTCCGGCATGCGAGTGCTGGGAGCGACAGCACCGGGGACATAACTGTCAGCGCAGGAGCGCCTGCGTATATAAGCATCAGTCCGGCGGGTGATACGGCGATCACTACAGACAACACCATGCAGTTCAGCACAATGGTACGCGACGCCGACCGGAATGCGCTGACCGGCGTCACTGTGGCTTATTCCTCGTTGGACACGCTGGGATCGATCTCTGGTACGGGCTTGTATAATCCAGCGAGGACCGGGACAGGACGGGTACGGGTCACTATGGACAGCTTGGCGGACACGTCAGGGTATATTGTGATTTCCGCGGGCGCGCTGGTCAGGGTGGAAATCTCGCCTGCCAATCCGGTGATTACAGCGGATAGTTCTTTACAATTTATACTTTCAGGATTTGACGCTGACGGCAACGCAGTTTCCCTGACAGGCGTTTCCTGGAAATTGGGCGCTGCCATGGGAAGCATCGCTGGCAATACCGGTCTGTATTCCCCTGCAGCCGCGGGAACTGTTTTAGTCATAGGGACACATGGGTTCTTGTCCGATACGGCGCACCTGACGGTCAACCCCGGCGAAGCGGCAACATTGACAATCCGTACAGCTCCCGATAACACCGGGATGCAGGTCAATAATTATGATATCGCCATCGGTGATACGGCTGTCTTCTTTGCGGCAGGCTTTGACTGGCACGGCAATTTTACCGGCAATGAAACCGTGTCCTGGACCGGTACGGCAATGGTAAGTTCCGCTATACTTCCCGGTACGGGCGATTCAGTGAAAATAAGTTCGCTGAGCAGCGGGACTGGCGTTCTCATCGCCTCCAACGGAAGCGCCACAGACAGCACAGGTCTCATTACCTTTTTACAGGGCGGCTTGGACAGCCTGGTCATTACGCCCTATGCCTGTACTGTTAAAGCGGACAGTATGTTGCAGTACAGCGTGACCGGACTTGATTCCGCCGGCAGCCCCGCGGCAGCAGGGACAATTTTCTGGAAAGTCCTCGGGGATATCGGCAGCATATCAGCCACGGGCCTGTTCAATCCAGGCCGCCAGGGAAAGGGCAGGATAGTAGCCACCTCCTCCCTGGGCAATGTCAGTGACACCACCGACAGTATCATAGTGGTACCAGGTGCGTTGTACCGCCTGTCGTTGGCCCCCGAAAGCCTTATCCTGCGGATCGATACTGTTTATAATTTGATATGCAGCGGCTTTGACGTGGACAGCAATTCTGTGACAATAGACACTGTTCCCACGTATTATGTCAGCAATAGCATTGGCACGGCCAACAGCTCCGGCCTTTTTACGCCTTCCCGCGTGGACACGGGTAATGTCCTGGCCCGGGTCAGAGGAGCAGCGTCAAATCCAATCCGCGTGCAGGTGCGTCCTGGGCCTTTGGCCATGGTGCGCGTACGCGACAGCGCGAACGGCACGGGCGGTTTCATGGGCAGCTGGATCATTGCAAAAGATGACACTCTCCGCTTGTTCGCCGCTGGATATGACGCGGATACCAATTATATCAGCGACACAACAGTGATGTGGATTCTGACCGGAGCGCTTAACGGCAGAGCGGCAAGCACGAACGGGCCTAGCATAACCATTGTGCCGGACAGCATAGGCGTGGGCGGCATAACCGTTGTACACAACGTTGTGCAGGGCCAGAGCATCACGGGCGTGGAAATAGTGGATGGCGACCTTCAGTATTTGACGCTTTCTCCGTTGTTCGATACTATTGCCGCGGATACGCAGATACAATTCTCCGTTGCTGGCAAAGACGCGCACAACCAGACAACCAGCGCTGGTACGATTACCTGGAGTCTTTTGGCCCCGGATTCCATAGGCTGTCTTGATCCGGCCAATGGATTGTTTGTACCAAAGCGGCCGGGCAAAGCGGTGGTCAAGGCCTCCTCTTCGCTCAATACCATGGCCATATTCTCCGATACCTTGCATATTGTGGCCGGCAGGCTGATACGCCTGGTCATCAAACCTGATTCTGGTAACATGAACGCTGATACAAACCTGCGGTTTGATGCCATGGGCTATGATGCGGACAGCAATGTCCTTGATCTAAGCCGGAGTATGGCAACGTGGTCTTTGAGCGATACCCTGGGAACCATTGACAGCGCTGGTAATTATGATCCGCAACGGCCAGGTACGGTACAGGTTGTGTATACAATCGGCGCTGTGTCCGATACAACCGGTGAATTCACTATTTCAACCGGCAGACTTAATCGTGTGGTCCTGAAACCGGACACGGCTGTGGTGACAGCCGACTCCAGCCTTGCGCTTTTAGCATATGGCATGGACGCCGATAGCAACCAGAAAACCATTGCAAGTAGCGTCTTCCTCTTGGCCGATTCCTTGGGAAGCATTGATTCAAACGGCGTGCTGACGCTGCACCGCGCAGGGAAGGGCCTTGTGGTGCTCGCCTATGGGGATTTCCGTGATACCCTGCACCTTACCGTAACAGCGGGAAGGCCGGATTCACTTATTGTCCAGCTACCCAGCGTACGGGTCATTTCACTCAAAGACTCATTAAAAATAAATGCGCTTCTTTTTGACGCACAGGGGAACCTAATGCCCCCCGGCGCCAGCATAGAATGGCATGTATTCCCCGTTGCGGTGGCGCATATCGACAGTTCGGGGACCTTGTATCCTGATTCGGCGGGCGCATGCCGTATCATCGCGCGCGCCGGTGCATTGGCCGATACCAGCGATACTATCGAAATTACGGTTCCCCTGCTTGATTCAGGGACTATTGCGGTTACCCAGTATCTTTCCATCGAACTGCCCGTGGTTTCAGGAGGAGCCTATGTGAAATCCGGGGAAAATCCCGATATGGGCGATTACCAGGACCTTCCCGGCTTCAATCAATTAAGCCCGGTACTCGATTTCAGCGGGTCAGCGCCCCGCGCATTCACGCAGCCTGTCATCTATCGTTTTGATCTCGACAGTCTTGACCTGGGTCAGGCCTTCGCGGATACGGAGGCGGTCAGGATATACCGTTTCAATGCGGTGCGAAGGGTCTGGGAGGTTGTGTTTGGAACGGCTCCGGATTCCCTGCACATCCTCTCTTTTGCAAGTGAAACGCTTTCAACCATTGTCGTGGGTGTGGATACGGCAGCTCCAGCCCTGAACGATTCGACAAACGCCGCCGCCCCGCATGAAACAGGGAGCGTCCTTGCCATTTCCGGACGGGTGACCGACAACATAGCGAATGTAAAAACGGCTATCTATTTCCGCAGGGGCGATGCGGCTGGGTTTGATTCCGTGGAGGTCTATCCTGATACGGCGGGACAGTATGCCTATACGCTGTCTGGCGACAATCTGACCAGCGCAGGCCTGGAATATTTCATCGTGTGCGACGATGGCGTCAACCGGACGATCAGCGCGCGGGAGAACGTGGCAGTGCGGGTGCGGAATACCGTCATGCGCGACGTGTTCCCCGCTGATGAATACCGGTTGTTCAGTCTGCCGTCAGAGCCGGACAATGCTTGGTGCGGCAGGGTCCTTGGCAGCCTTGGGCCCTATGCAGCGAATTGGCGCGCCTATTCATGGGAACATGGCGCGTATGTGGAGTATGGCACAGGAAATTTTGATTCACTCAGGACCGGCAGCGCATATTGGTTGAGGACAAAAAACCAAGGTGCGCGTATCGCTGTTGATAGCGGTACAGTCTGTCCGGTGACCCAATGCTTTAGCATACCGTTGGCACCTGGAGCATGGACCGCCATAGGCAATCCCTTCTCTTTTCCAGTGACTTGGTCATTAATCGAAGATTCAACCGGGACCGCTGGCCCGCTTGTCGGTCCGTATGCATACGCTGACGGGAATTGGGTGTCTCCCGAGCAAGTCACGGTACTTGAGCCGTGGCAGGGGTATTATGTTAAAAACACGGGCACGCAGACAATTACCCTGAAGGTCCCGCCAAACAGCGGCAGCGCAACGGCGAAAAGCCACGCTGTTCGCGGCAAGAATAGCGTCATGCTGGAATGGCAAGTTTCGGGCGACAATTGGCAAGACAAGGGCAACCTGTTTGGTTTTGGGCCGGAGAAGGAATATCCCAAACCCCCGGCCATGGTCGACGCCATGGTCCGTACCGTGTTTGGCAAAGGGCTTATGTGCGCTTTTAGCGAGCCAAAACACGGCGGTCATGCCTGGACAGCATCCATATCGGGTCTTGCCGAGGGCCAGGAGTATGTGTGCACTGTCAATGGCCTCGGCCTTCTTCCCGATTCATTGGGGGTTTGTGTTACTGATTATACGCGGGGTCTTAGGGCCGATCTGAAGAGCGCTGGCGGGTATTCGTTTACCGGCCTGAAGAACGAGAAGGCCCGGACAGTGGAGATACTTGTTGGGACCAGCGCGTATATTGCTTCGCATACGGCCGGGCTCAAGGATGTTCCGGCAACACTCATGGTATGGCAGAACCATCCCAATCCGTTCAACCCCGCGACCGTTATAGAATATGCGGTACCCGTTTCGGCGAAGACCCTTCCTGTATCACTGCGCGTGTTTGACGCAAAGGGTTCGTGCGTTGCTGTTCTTGTTGACGAGCGCAAGGAGAGCGGTTATTACCGCGCTGTGTGGGACAGCAGGGACGCAAAAGGCCGTATGCTTGCAAGCGGCCTCTATTTTTACCGCGTGTCCGCGGGCAGCAAGGTCAGTACCGTTAAAAAGATGTTATTGGTCAAATGAGAAAGGTGCTTGCCATGAAGAAAATACTGTTCATTTTTATCATCCTTTGCATCGCTGCGGGGCGGGCTGTGCTTGCTACGGTTGTTCCAGGCAGGATACTGGTTAACTCCGCCGGGAATGTGCGCGCAAAAAGCAGCACTGACGCGGCCATTGTCATGAAGGTCGCGCAGAACGACACGGTCTTTTTCAGTGAAAAAGAGGGGGACTGGTATCATCTGGTGTCCGAGGACGGCACTATTGAAACAGGCTGGATGTTCAAATCCATAGCCCAGGTGCTTACCGAACCCGTGGCGGTTACTCCGGCAAAGCCGGGAGCGCCCGGAAAAATACTGATTATCTCAGCGGGCAATGTGCGTGAAAAGAACAACACCGACGCCCCCATTGTCTTGAAGGTCGCCCAAAACGACACGGTCTTTTTCAATGCCATCCAAGGCGATTGGTACCGGATTGTGTCCTCGGACGGCGGCATGGAAACAGGCTGGGTCTTCAAGTCCCTGGTCAAGGTGCTGCAAGAACCAGGCCCCGCGCTTCCCGTTGCTTCTCCTAGCGGAACCGCCGTAGCGGTTCCGGAGCCAGGACCAGAGTTCCCGCTTGCCGCCGCCGCACCCGCAACGCAAGCGCTGCCCAATGGACAAAAGAGCGGCCTTCTTTCAGTAGTCTTTGACGAGAACAGCGCGCACGATTCCCTGCAGGTCGTATTCACTTTTGACACGCTTCCCGTGTTCATTGCCAGCATGTCCAGTACTATGCCGCCCGCGCTCACTATCGACTTTTTAAACGCCGATGTGAAAGCGTTCCCCGAAGATTTGTCGCCCCGGAGCCCGGTCACGCAGATCTTTGTCACCGTGGATTCATCGGTCCCGGAAAAAAGAAAGATGCGCGCGGTCATCGAGCTCGAAGAAACGCGCGGCATCAACGTCATCAAGGACGGCAACCGGGTGATCGCGTGCGTCTCGTTCTGGCGCGAGGGTGAAATAAAGTACTATGTCAACACTTATTCGGTGGTTCCCCAGGACATGGGGTTCGATGTGGTCATTGAACTCGATTCAATACCGCCCATGGTCCCCCGCTATACCGCTAAAGACTCTTCAGCTGTTATCTATGAATTCTTTTCGACGTGGAACCGGGGCCCAACGTCGCTGGAGAGCGCTTGCGCGCCGCTGCGGAACATTGAGGTGCGGCACTATCGCACTGACGAATTGCTCATGACGCAGTTTGTGCTGAAAACAGACGGAAGCGCGCTCGATTTTCCCGTGCGGCAGGAGGGAAGGAATTTTATCATCTCGTACCGCCGCGAACCTGATTTCAAGCGGTATATTACTTGGAAAAATCCCTATGTGTATGCCGCCGTAGGGGGCGTGGCGCTGGCGGGCGTGCTCATCGGCGTGCTTGCCGGAGGCGGAGACGATACTCCTCAGACAAGCGGCAATTCCAGCAACAATGGCAACACCGCGGGCGGAGGAACGACTGTGCCGTCAATTACGATACAGCCGCCGGATTAAAGACGTTTTGCATCGCCAAGCTTGGCGGTCTGCGTTGGAAATTTTGCGATGAGCCATTTCAGGACTTCAACCTGCTGATCGCCTGGTGCGCGCCGGATTTGAGCGAGCAGTTTGGAGGCTGTGGGACGCACAAGTGTCACATTAGAGGCGCCTTCATTACAGACAGAACATATAGCTCTGAGGTTCGATGGATCGTCACCACCGCCCTGCGATTTATCGATGATATGTCCGATATGCAGGCGGGTTTTTCTTGATGGATCGTATGGATGAGGTTCGCCCGCAGCCGCGCCGCACATCTGGCAGGTGAAACCGTTCCGATCCAGGACCAATGCCCTGGTTTCTTTTGAAATGCTGCGTTGAAAGGCAGGCTGGGGTTTGCGATCAAGGAGAAGGTATTCGCCAGGGTGCAGATCGCTACGGTCGTTATTAGTAAGGATCTTGTAACCTTCTTCTGTCCGGAGTTCACGGATACGGCGGGCCCATTCTGTGATTCCCCCTGCGACTTTCCTTAATTCTTCGACCCTCATTTTCCGGCCGATGTTTGCAAGAAAATGCTTCCGCAATTTAGCGCGCGCGCCAGTGCTATCTTTCATATCAAGCCACCTTTTTGAATAATGCCGGTTTTTTTATGCAAAGGGATATTTCCAGGCTGATAGACTCAGCAACAGGGGGGGGGAAGGCGTTTCCTATTTGCCGGTAAGCCGCTGTCTTACGGCCTGAGAATTGCCAATCATCAGGGAAACCTTGGATGCGCGCGGCCATACGGGGCGTAAGTTTTGGATTTCCAATAAAATTACGCACTGGCGCTTCATCGGCGAGGCTTGTACCATCAACGCCAAGTTGAAGCCATGCCTTTCTTGATCTGGTAGGGCCAAGGTCAGGACCGCCATGCTTAGTCGATCCTCCCACAAGCGTGGGTGCAATGCCTTTTGCTTTTTTTTTCCATTCCAGAGCGCCATGCCACCCATTCTGCTTCATCAGATCATAAAGCAACTCACCGACCGTGGGCAAGGATGCTGGTGAAATTGCAGGCCAACAGAAAGATTTTTTTATATCTTTCCGTATAGCAATTATGATAACCCGTGTTCTGTTCTGGGACACGCCAAAATCGCATGCGTTAACAGCACAGATTTCAGAGGAATATCCCATTTCGAATAATTTTTTGAGGATATGCTTCCGGTATTTCATGAAGGAAGGGCTAAGAAGCCCTTTCACATTTTCAAGCATCACAGTTTTGGGCATGCATTCGCTTACCAAACGTATGGCTTCAGGAAAAAGATCGCGGGAGTCGAATTTACCAAGCTGCTTGCCTGCCACGGAAAACGGCGGGCACGGCACTCCTCCGGAGAGCAAGTCTATGCCGGAGTATTTTTTTGCCGAAAAATCATGGACATCTCCTTCGAAGATATTCCAACGAGGCCGGTTTATCCGCAAGGTTTCGCATGCATGCTTATCTATTTCTACCAGGACTTCGTGATGAAATCCTGCTCGTTCCAACCCGAGGGCTTGGCCGCCTGCACCTGCGCAGATTTCAATACACCGGAGAGTTTCCATGATTTATGAAAGGAATTTCTCCAATTTTAATTTAACCTTAGACTCATTTTTCAACTGGCACTCCCAGATTACCAGGGTTTTCCAGCCTGTTTTCCGCAGGGCTTTACTATTGCGCTTGTCCCGTGCAACGTTTGCCAGGAGCTTCGGATTCCAGTATCCTTTGTTACTTTTCGGCTTCCGGCCGTCAATGCACCGGGTATGGCAATGCCAGAAACATCCATGAAGAAATATAACTTTTTTCATTCTGCGGAAAACAATGTCCGGTTTGCCGGGTAAATCTGCGGAATAGAGGCGGTACCGGCAGCCTAACGAGGATAATAGTTTCCGGAGAAGCAGTTCGGGTTTTGTGTCCCTGCTTCGGATGCTGCTCATTATCAAACTGCGTTTACAGGGATCAAATACATCCATATGCAGGCCGCTAGGCGCCAGAAATCAACTGATACAGAACAGACTTTTATTGTTTGCCCTTGAGTCCGCCGAGTATTTTGGTCAGAATGACGATATGCTTGAGCTCTTCGTCGATCAGTTTCTCAATGTCGCTTTTGCCCAGTTCCGCGGGAATGGCGTTTCTCATGGCAGAGTAGAAAACCACGGAATCCTTCTCGAAGTTCATGGCAATGCCAATCACTTCAATCGGGGTGTCGCATACCTTTGCCAGCGCGCGCGGGTCCTTGTTCTTGATGAACACATGGTTGTCCGCGGCTGCCTTGAGATAGAGCGTTATTTCATTGTTGGGATCGTACGTGTTGTCCTGGGCCGCTGTTGCGGGCAGGTTTTTCCGCAGGTTCGAGAAGATGGCAATGTGCTGGTCTTCCCATTTGGCAAGTTCTTCGAGGGTTGTTTTAATTGACTGACCGGCCGAGGATTGCGCCGCAGCGGTGTAAAATTCTTTTCCGTTCTTTTCTATCTCAACGCCTATGCCAAAGACCTGGTCTGCATTGAATTCCTGTGACATGGATTGTGTTCTCCTTAATGGGTTGAGCAGGAAATGCACGGGTCGTACGCACGCACCAGCATTTCGAGCATGAACTGGAGTTCCTCTTTTCCCACGTGTTTGAACTCGGGCACCAGCTTTTCAAAGTCTTTCTGAATGTTGCCGTGGTTCTGGTTGGTGGGAATGACGCAGTTGGCCATGAGGCACTTGCCGTTCTTGTCGTATTCGTATTCGTGGAAGAGAATGCCGCGCGGCACTTCAACAGCGCTGGCGCCTTTGCCGGCCTTTACCTTGATATCGGGCTTGACATATTTCAGGCCTTTGTCGAGGATCCAGTCGATGTTGGCGATGGTGCGTTCGACCGCGTACACGGATTCAACCACCTGGGCAACGGTGTTCATATAGGGGTTGTGGCATGCGGCAGCGCCAAGCCCGAACATGCTTGCCACTGTTTTTGAAAGCGGCGAGAGCTGGGCGTAGTTGTTGTTGTAGCGCGCAAGGGCCGAGGCAGCATACGATTCGCGGTTGAACTTGGTCCACTTTGCCGTTGACTGTGGGTTCACATATTCGTTCACCACAGTGCGGTAGTTGCTCACGGGAATGGGAGCTTTCACATCGCTCGATTTGATCATGCCATCGTAAAAGGCGTATTCAGAGGGGCTGGTAAGACTGATGTACTCGGTTTCGCGCGTGAAGTTGGGGATTTTTCCAGCCACGGAAAGCACCACGCCTGCCACGGCCTTTAGGTCTTCGACCGCTTCTTCGTAGCGTTTTTTGAGCGTGACCAGTTCTTTTTCCGTGGGCAGCATGGTCCAGCCGCCAACCGTAGTGCGGATGGGATGGGTGGTACGGCCGCCAATGATATCGCAGAGCTCGTTTGCCAGCCTGTGAAGCTTGATGATGAGCAGCACAGCCTCTTTGTGCGTGCCCACAAGCGGAACTACGCTGTTTACCCTGAAATAGTCGGGCACTGCCAGATAGCCCGCGTGGAGCACATGGCTCTGCAGGGTCTCGCCGTGCAGCAGAATTTCCCGCAGGCGGGTGTCCTGCTCCGAAAGGGTGATGCCCATGGCAGCTTCAGTGGCCTTGAGCGAGGCAAAGGTATGGCCGATTGAGCAGATGCCGCAGATGCGCGAGGTAATGGGCGCCAGGTCCATATAGTCCCTGCCCACAACCATGGCTTCAAAAAAGCGCGGGGCCTCGGGCACCTGCCATTCTATTTTTTTAATGACGTCGTTGTCCACGACCACATCTATGTTGCCGTGGCCTTCGACGCGTGTTACGTGGTGTACGTGAATATGCATGGATTTGTCGCTCATCCTTTCACCTCCGGGTCTGCGGAGAACATGGTGAACATGTCAAAGATCTGTTTGACAGTCAGATTGTTCTCTTTGAGTACTTCGTGCATTGCGTTTTTGTTGGGATTGGGCATAACACCGCGGCAGCCTTCGCAGGGCGAATTGTTCGACGGGCAGATGGCGTTGCAGCCCGCGCGGGTGACTAGTCCAAGACAGACCTGGCCTTTCTGGAAGAGACAGACGTTTTCGCGGAATTTGCATTCCACGCATACCGGGTATTCGGGAAGCGCAGGCACATGGCCAAGCACCAGGGATTTCACCACCTCCACGACCTCTTTGCGGTTGACCGGGCAGCCGGGAATATAGGCGTCGACCTTTACCACTTCGTCCACAGCCTTGGTGGCTGCGGTGCGAAGGTGGGGCATGTTCCAATCCTTGCCATACACGGTCTTTTGCACGTTTTCGAGGCTGGGATTCAGGTTTTTCAGCTTGTTGACACCGCCGCTGGTTGCGCACGAACCATAGGCGACCAGCAGTTTCGAGCGTTTGCGGATGTCTTTGAGACGTTCTTCGTCCTCGGGCCGGGTGATGGAGCCTTCGATGAACGAAACGTCGTATTTTTCAGCAGTACCGGTGAGCACTTCGCGGAATTCGACCACGTCAACGACATTGACCAGGCCGACGATGTCTTCTTCGAGGTTTGCTATCTGCAGCTGACATCCTTCGCAGCAGGCAAAATCAAAAAACGCTACTTGTGGTTTCATATTATATTGCCTCCATGAGGCCTCGTACTGCCTCGAGGGTGAAGACCGGACCATCCTGGCACACGTAGCAGCCGTTGATCTGGCAGTGGCCGCATTTGCCCACGCCGCACTTCATGTGCCGCTCCAGGGACATGATAATGTCCTTGTCTTCGAATCCCATGGTTTTGAGTTCAAGAATGACGAATTTGTACATAATGGGCGGCCCTACGATGAGCGCTCGCGTGTTTTTCGTGTTGAGCTTGTCTTTAATTTTTGGAAACAGAGTGGTGATGACACCCGTGTTGCCGGTCCATCCTGGGGCGGGCCGGTCCACTGATTCTAAAAACACAATGTCCTCGCGCTTTGCCCAATCGGCAATCTCTTTTGTAAAAAGCCGCTGCGTGGGGTCAGTGCAACCAAAGAGAATGTAGATGGCGCCGTAGTTTTTCCGGTTGTCGAGTGCATACTGGATTGCCGAACGCAGGGGAACCAGTCCAATGCCGCCTGCCACAAAGAGCAGGTCTTTGCCGCGCAGGTCTTCCATGGGAAAGTCTGTGCCAAAGGGGCCGCGCAGGCCCAGGGTTTCGCCGGCCTTGAGCGTGTGGATCATGCTGGTCACTTTACCTACGTTGCGGATCACCATTTCAAAGGTGCCGTTGCGTGTGGGTGAGGAGGAAAGTGAGATGGGCGCTTCGCCGATTCCGGGAATGGAAAGTTCGGCAAACTGGCCGGGTTTGTGGCCAAGGTCGCCGTTGGCAAGTTTGAACTCAAAATAACGGTCACGCTGGGTCATGGCTTCGGTCCGCACGATGGTGCAGACCTGGGGCAGATAAAGGGAGGAATCTTTTTTATCGTGTGCACACATGGTTTATGCCCCCTTTCCGTTCATTTCGTTTATCACATCAATGGGGAGGGCAATGCCGGCAACGCAGGCCTGGCCGCAGCGGCCGCAGCCCACACATCCGGGCATTTGAAAGCGCTCCTTCAGGTATTTCATTTTCCTGAAAATGCGGTGGCGGAGACGATCTTCGGGGTTTTTACGGAAATTGTGCTCGCCAGCCACTTTTGCAAAGCCCTGGAGCATGCAGCCGTCCCACGACCGTACCCGTCTTCCCTCGAGAAGCGAGAGTTCGATTTCATCCGACACGTTGAAACAGTAGCAGGTGGGGCAGACCAGAGTGCACGAACCGCACGAGAAGCAGCGCTGCGCGCGTTTGGCAAATACCGGGTCTTTTTCCTTGTTATTCAGGAAGTCGGAAACAGCGTTGGGATCCATTGAAAGCGTTACTTCTTCCTTGGGCGCTTTTTTCCGCTCTTCCATTTTTTTCTGAACAGCGGCGTCCGCAGTTTTGGCCTGTGCCTTTGCAATGAGCGATTTGCCTTTGTCGGTGACCACTTCAATGGCAAAGGTTTTATCGCCAAGATCGACAAGCATGAGGTCGCACGTTTTGTACGCAAGTGCAGTGACAAACGGTGAAGTAAACCTGTTTTTATATGGCTGAACAGGATATATCCCAATAACCGTAATGTGTGGCCTGCGCTTGAGATAGGGGGTGTCGGGTTCGCCTTCGGAGAAGGTTTTGTCCAGCAGGGCGATTGCAGCGCAATCCGCGGGGTGCATGCCAATGACCACCCGGTCCTGTTCATCGTAGATTGGCGCGTACGAACCCGCGTCAAGGGGTTTGAACGAAAGCAGTTGCTCCTTCAAGGGCAGGAAATATTTTTTTGGCGGCAGGATGGTCTCGGTGTAGTCAAGGCAGAGTTCGCCGGCGGATTCGAGCGTGTCGAAAGCAAAACTGTTTTCTTTCTGCTTGACCCCAACGATCTCCTGCTTGTTTTCCTTTATCAGCGCATCCACAAAGGCGTGAAAGGCTGACTGCGGCATGTGCAGGACTTCCATAATACAGTTACCTCACTGGTTTAAGGTAGGATGGATAGGTTAGCTATTTTAATGAATGAATAATATAAAATAAAATTCAGGCTAAAGTAAATATCATATGTGAAAATAATCACAGCAAAAGGGCAGAAAATTGGTGTTTGGAGGGAGGTATATGTGAAACGCCTCACAATAACCAAGGTGTAAATTGAGGTAACGTATTATAAATCAAGAGAATATGGCAAAGGACCTTGCCCCGAAAGTTTTGGTTCATGGAATGTTTGTTTCCTCCAGGTTGAGGAGACGGAAAAGCCACTGTGTACTTTTTAAACCGATTTTCTGTCCGGAAGAAATCAATGAAAAAAGCAATGTCCGGTATTTTCCTCGGAAACGAATCCGATATTGTGACTTTTGTGTAAAATTTAGAAGGAGAAATCGAATATATAGTCGAAGCAAAAGCTGCGGCCCACAAACACCTGCTCGTATTTGAATTCAATTTGCTGGAGGAAATAGAAAACAATATTGTTAGGTGGTCTCGGCGTTATCCCTCAGAAATTCCAGCTGTTCCTGGGCAACGGGCATGATGCGGACATCGAATTGCACGGTTATTCCTCAGGCGCGAGCAATGACTGGTTCAGCTTCTTTCCTTTGCCCTTTGCCGACTCCTGGAGACCTTGTTCGACCATTTTAAGGGCCTTCTTGTTCTTGTAGAGCCATAACTCTTTAGCGGGTATTTCCACAACAGGCCGCAGCAGCACGTCGCCGTCCGCGCCCTGGAATATCCTGAAACGGGAAATACCCTTGAATATGGAGTGCGCAACTTCGCCGATAGACAGACGCTTGCGCTCGTCGATGGATTTGGTGGCCACCTCGGTAAAGCTCTCTGTTATCTGAATTGTTTGCGGCATATCAGATCTCCTTCCTTGCTATATAATATACATTATTTCCCATAATGTTTCAAGTGGGCAACACCCACATACCCTGCTCCATAAAACGGAGCATAGTCCACAACAATTCTTTTTTCGGTAAATTTTCCACTTGTGACAGGTTTTGTCACATCTGATCGTTATATTTATACGCATGTGCCCCTGAAACGTGTGATGCAAAAATTTGCGCGTAGAAATGATGCCTCTGACAGCTGATTTTGAAGCCTCTGTCCTGCACCATGCGCGGGAAAGCGCGCGGTGCTATGTGAAATAACTCAGGCTGCCCAAAAAGTATATCGCCCCCGAGAACCCGACACCTCTCCCTTCTTCAAGGTTATAACCAGCCATTTTGACGCGTTTGAAAGACTGTATCCGGAGAGGTTCCAGGGAAAATACGGTTTCTGGCGTCCAGTAATACGTTCGTCCCTCGATAAATTCCTGAAATGTGGGGACCTGAAAGAAGGCTTTGCCCGTGTTCGCTGCCCGGATTGCGGCGAGGAATTTTTCGTGGCCTATTCATGCCGGCAAAGGTCCTGCTGCCCCTCATGCGACCAGAAACGGGCCCTTTTGCTGGGAATTCGGCTTGTGGACGAGGTCATTGCCCAAATCCCTCACAGGCAATGGGTTTTTACCATACCCAAGCGTTTCCGCGGCTATTTCAGATATAATCGGAAACTGCTGGGGAAACTCTGTAAGGCCGCCTACGAAGCTTTTTTTGAAGCCATGGCTGCCGAAGTTGGCGATGATGTTATTTTCCCCGGCATGGTTGCCGCTGTCCAGACCTTTGGCGACCTATCCAATCCATGACAATGACCTGTTCAAAGCCGGAATCCCGAGAAACTTTCAGATATTCGACCCACTCG